>NZ_AFEJ02000002.1:642500-1285000 GCF_000238775.2 Acaryochloris sp. CCMEE 5410
ATGCCGTTGAATTAGGTCATTGACAAAACTAGCACTAACGTTGAAGCGCGCTGCCAACTGACGAATCGAGCCTTCGCCCTTTTGGCAGGCATCGAAGACTTTCTGGCGCAGGTCCATTGAGTAGGCTTTCATGAGGATTATCACCCCGATAGCAGCACCTCTAGCGTATGCTACTCATGTGAAAATTTCTGTATTTGTCAGGCATGATGGGTAGGCTAAAAACAGTTCGATGCTTTCTAGCTTACCTATCTAATTCAGTGTGGTCGAGCACTAGCTCCAGGCCAATTAACGTTGGAGAAATCCCGCTCTCCAGCAGCATATCGCTCCAACAATTCCTCAGCAGTCATCACTAGAACTCAAGAAATACAATGGTTCCCACCGGGTTCCAATTCCTCCAGGATTCCACTCCATTTAACCTCAACTCCCCAGGCACAAAGAGCCTCAGCTGTCAGTCCATAGGGGAAACCCTGATTCAGAGACTGAACCAGGGCTGACGGGGAATATAAACACTTAGATCAAGAGAGCAGTCAGACTACGGGGTAAAACCCTTTAGTTCAGGGCTTCAGCACCACCGACCACCTCAAGCAGTTCTTGGGTAATCGCTGCTTGTCGAGCCTTGTTATAGGACAAGGTCAGCGTTCCAATCAATTCAGACGCATTATCACTGGCATTGTTCATCGCAGTCATTCGAGCAGCCAATTCACTGGCGGCTGATTCTTGCAATGCCCGCAGTAGCTGATTGTTTAAATACAGCGGTAACAAAGCATCCAGAATTTGAATGGGATTTTGCTCGAAGATCATGTCAGAAGGCATTTCCTGGGGAGTTCCCCGCTCCATGCGCTCACGTTCCACCTGAAACTGTCCACCCCGGGTGGTTAATCGGAAGACTTCATCTTCTTCAGCAACGACCAACGCATCTGGATCGAGAGGTAGTAGGGTCTGGACCACAGGTCGAGAATTCACCAGGGAGATAAACCGGGTGTAAATCAACTCAACGTGATCTACTTCTTCTGATAGATAGAGAGACAAAAGCTCATCAGCAATCTCAGAAGCCTCTTGAGCAGTTGGGATTTGCTCCAGACCACCGTAAGTAGCTTCGATAGGCTGATCGCGGCGTTGGAAATACTGAATCGCTTTCCGACCCACAAGGACAAACGTATAGTCAATCCCTTTGGCTTTTAGCTCATTGGATCGTTCTTCTGCGCGCTTAATCACACTACTGTTATAAGCACCACAGAGACCGCGATCGCCTGTGACCACTAAGAGACAGACTTTACGCAAAGCCCGTTCTTGCAGTAAGGGTAACTCTACTTCTTCGAACTTAAGTCTAGCCTGCAAGCCATAGAGCACTTGAGCAAGCCGATCCGCGAAAGGACGAGTTGCCGTCACCTGCTCTTGGGCACGCCGGACCTTGGCGGCGGCCACTAGCCGCATCGCCTCAGTAATTTTTTTAGTATTCTTGACCGTTGAAATACGATCGCGAATCGATTTGAGGTTTGGCATAATTCCCTCCTAGACCGCAGCCATAAAAGATTTCTTAAAGTCAGCAATGGCTGTTTTGAGAATTCCTTCGGCTTCGTCACCCATTTTCTTCTCGCTACGGACTAACTCGCCATACTTGCCATGGTTGGCTTTCAGGTCATCCCGCATGCCTTGAACAAACTCCGTCACTTTATCCGTGGGGACATCATCCAGATAGCCATTGGTACCGGCATAAATGACTGCAACCATCTCTTCTACTGGTAATGGAGAATATTGAGGCTGCTTCAGAATTTCCCGTAGACGAGCACCCCGAGCCAACTGATTCTGGGTGGCTTGGTCTAGGTCAGAGGCAAACTGAGCAAACGCTTCTAGTTCAGCAAACTGAGCTAGCTCTAGCTTGAGCTTACCGGCCACCTGTTTCATGGCTTTAATCTGGGCTGCAGATCCCACTCGGGACACGGAAATACCGGCGTTAATCGCAGGCCGCAGACCAGCGTTGAACAAGTCAGAAGACAAGAAGATCTGACCGTCGGTAATGGAAATAACGTTAGTAGGAATGTAGGCCGACACGTCACCCGCTTGAGTTTCCACAATCGGTAGAGCGGTCATACTGCCTTCACCCAATTCAGGACTGAGCTTGGCAGCGCGCTCCAACAAGCGAGAGTGGAGATAGAACACGTCACCAGGATAAGCCTCACGTCCGGGTGGACGACGGAGAAGCAGAGACATCTGACGATAAGCCTGAGCTTGCTTGGAAAGGTCATCGTAGATCACCAAGGTGTGCTTGCCGTTGTACATAAAGTACTCAGCAATAGCTGCACCGGTATAAGGCGCCAAATATTGGAGGGTGGCTGGGTCGTTGGCGTTGGCAGCAACCACGACGGTGTAGTCAAGAGCACCCCGCTCTCTTAAGACTTCAACCACCTGAGCCACGGTAGAGGCTTTTTGACCGATGGCGACGTAGACACAAATCACATCTTCAGACTTTTGGTTGAGGATAGTGTCAATGGCAACGGCGGTCTTACCCGTTTGACGGTCACCAATAATCAACTCACGCTGACCTCGGCCAATGGGCACCATGGAGTCAATCGCGGTAATCCCCGTTTGCATGGGCTCATACACGGACTTTCGCTCAATAATGCCAGGGGCAGGAGACTCAATTAGGCGAGTTTCAGAGGTGTTGATGTCGCCTTTACCATCGATGGGGCGAGCTAGAGCATCTAGAACGCGACCAATCAAAGCATCACCCACGGGAATCTGGGCGATTTTGCCCGTGGAGCGCACCGTGCTGCCTTCTTGCAGGTCACGACCGTCTCCCATGAGCACCGCACCCACGTTGTCTTCTTCCAGGTTTAGGGCGATACCGACAGTACCGTCTTCAAAGTCTAGAAGTTCCCCTGCCATGGCTTGTTCTAGGCCATAAACACGGGCGATACCGTCACCCACCTGGAGGACGGTGCCAACATTGTCAACTTTGACTTGCTGGTCGTATTGTTCAATCTGTTGGCGAATAATATTGCTAATTTCGTCGGGTCTGATGCTTACCATGGGACTTGCTCTGATTTGTGATGTGGGTAAAGGTCAAACAACTTAAGCGGCAATTAAGAAAATTGCCATTACCTTAAGACAGGCTTGTTATAGAAGAATTCATCCGGCGCAACTGGCCACGAATGCTGGCGTCTAAAACTTGAGAGCCAATTTTAATAATCACTCCGCCAATGAGGTCAGGATCGATGTTTGTTTCAAGATCAACCTGGGCCGCTTGACTCATATGTTTCACTTTGTCAGTGATGGCATGACGTTGCTCATCGGTAAGTTCTACCGTTGAGGTCACTTCTGCCAAAACCGTGTTATTGAGTTTGCGTAGTAATGCCTGATAGTACTTGCAAATACCTTCCAAGAAGATGATGCGTCGTCGATCAATCAAGAGCAGTAGAAAATTGAAGAACTGCTTCTGGACCCGCGATTCAGCCAACTGCCGGAGAACGGCCTTCTGGGCATCGGCGGGGGTAAGTGGATTGACCAAGAAATCTTTCAGGTCATCAGAGGTTTGCAACAGACTGAGGACAAAGCTGACATCTTCACCAATTTGGTTGGTGAGATTATTGCTTTGGGCCACAGACATTAACGCCTCGGCATAGGGTTCAACAATTGTGGAGCTAACCGTGCTTTGTGTCATGAGTTGCCTCCTAGCAAGGCAATGCTTTGATCGACTAATTTCCGCTGGGCGGATTCATTATTCCCTAACTGATTTTTCAAATCAGCTTCCACTTTCTCTAGGGCCATAGCGGTAACGCGCTGTCGAATTTCTGCGATCGCACGTTCCTGACTTGCAGAAGTGTCTTGAGATCCAGCATCTTTGATGCGTTGAATCTCAGTTTTTGCTTCAGCCAGGATTTGCTCCTTCGCTTTACTCGCATTGGTCTGAGCATTTGCCAAAATCTTTTTCGCTTCTGCTTGGGCTTGAGCAAGCTTCTCTTGCTCCTCTGCCAAAGTTGCAGCAGCCTTCTTTTGATTGGCTTCAGCTTCGGAGATTGCGGTTTCAATGGCTTCTCGTCGCTTTACTAGGGACTCCCCTAAAAAGCCTCGACCAAAATAAATGAGTAATCCGATAACGATTACCAAGTTGACGAGATTGGCTTCCAAAATATCAAAGTTAAGGCTGTAACCACCAGCCTCAGCTAGTTGTGGAAACCCAGTCATGCCAGCGCTTGCCAGCCAATTAAACATCCCCATGTTTATAGTCCTAACTGCGGTGCGGTGATGGCTTATGCCAGGGTGGAGCCTAAGAGCTTATTGAGAATTTGCTGGCTGAGGGTATCAACCTGCTTCTCTAATTCGCTAAAGGCGGACTGTTTCTGTGACTCGAGTTCGGCTTGAGCTTTCATCACTTCAGCTTGAACTTGTTTCTGGGCTTCAGTGATTTGTGTTTGAGCAATTTTTTGGGCTTCGGCTTGAGCATCTGCCAACACTTGTTGTGATTGCTTTCGCGTGCCTGCCAACTCCTGTTCATATTGCTCAGTTAAGCTCTTGGCTTTAGCCAAACGCTCACGGGCTTCAGTATTGTTGGTGCGAATAAACCCATCTCGCTCATCAATCGCTTGAGTGAGGGGTTTGAAGAACACTGCGTTCAGCACAGCGACCAACAAAAAGAACTGGAACATCATCAATGGCAACGTGCCATTAAAATCAAACATTGTTTTGCTCAGTCTAAAAAAGGGTCAGATCAGAAAAAGTCGGAGTTGTAGTGGATGGTGATGAGAACTTAAAGAAGCGCCATCTGGATGCAATACAACTAGAAACGGAGAAGGGACGCTACGGGAACGTCCCTCACTAACCTGTTTAGGCGAAGGGGTTGGCGAACAGTAGAACAAGGGCGATCACCAAACCATAAATGGTTAGGGATTCCATAAACGCCAAACACAACAACAAAGTGCCTCGGATTTTTCCTTCTGCTTCGGGCTGACGGGCGATCCCTTCTACCGCTTTTCCAGCAGCATTACCTTGAGCAAGAGCAGGGCCAATTGTAGAGATGCCAATTCCCAGGGCAGCAGCTAATACAGAAGCAGCAGCAACTAACGGATCCATAATGCTTTTTTCCTTATTTTGAAATAGAACAACAAGGTAGACCTTACACAGGTTGTCAGACTTAAGATGCCTGCACCAGCCACTAATTTTGGAGCCAATCGATTACTGTTTCAGTAACCTGACTTTGAGGTTAGTGGGCCTCTTCTTCTTCCCCATGACCTTCTAATGACTCGTGAATATAGGCACCAGCCAAGGTCGCAAATACCAATGCTTGAATACCGCTGGTAAAGAGTCCCAGCAACATCACAGGCAAAGGCACAATTAAGGGAACCAGTAACACCAAAACAGCAACCACTAGTTCGTCAGCAAGGATGTTACCAAACAGACGGAAACTAAGGGAAAGCGGCTTGGTGAAATCTTCAAGAATCGCAATTGGGAGCAGTACCGGAGTGGGTTCGATGTACTTGCGAAAGTAACCGAGTCCTTTTTTCCGAAATCCTGCGTAAAAGTAAACAAACGAGGTACACAATGCCAATGCGACAGTGGTGTTGATGTCGTTTGTGGGTGCTGCGAGTTCTCCCTCAGGAAGGCTAATCAGCTTCCAGGGGAATAAAGCACCGGACCAATTGGAGACAAAAATGAACAGAAAGAGCGTCCCGATGAATGGCACCCATGGACGGTATTCTTTCTCGCCAATTTGATTTTTGGTCAAATCACGGACAAACTCTAGCGCGTACTCCATGAAATTTTGGAGACCACTAGGAATGCGCTCAACCTTGCGGGTTGACAGCACAGACACAATGACTAAGATGCCGATGACGATCCAGGATGTAATCAGAACCTGACCATGAACCTTTAAGCCACCGATCTGCCAGTATAAGTGCTGACCCACCTCTAAACTTGCTAAAGGCAAGGCGGTGAACCCATTAAAAGAATCTAGCAGAAGGCTGCTGTGATGCATAATACGCCCAACCTCGTTGGAACTTCAGGCAAAAAAAATAGGGGCATTCTGTCGCTGTCTCAAGGGTTAGTTGAGGGGGACAGAACTGCAGACCACAAGGCGAAAACGAGGATGCCAACTTTGTAGGTGAGAAATCCTAAAAAAACAGGTAGGACGTCTAACTGATTCCACTGAGTTGCCACAACAATCAGTAAGACGAAAACACCGAGCTGGCCTTTACCGACCTGGGTATTCCCGCTTCCTAATTGCTCAACATTCTTCGCCAAAATCCTGAGATATAACACTCCAACGGATGCCCCAAGCAAATAGCTGCTGGCAACCTTTAGAGAGTACATCCACCACACAGGGCCAAAAAATAACCCTGCTATAACTGAAGATGAAATTATCAAGCCATTTTTGAGTTGATAAAAGTCATCCATCGAATCTCCTGCTTGAGAAGTCTCTACTTCAGCTAGCTCACTCTCGCTGGAGATGGGGCCGGTCTGAAGGGGAGGATCTGTCAATTCCACAGGTTAGAAATTTGGTTTGGATGCGTTACTGCAGGCCAAGGCCAATGATATCACGACTGGGTAACATTACTTAATGAATAACCTCGAGAATCTAAAATTTAACCCAAAGATATTCTGGTCATTTTTATTTCTATGCGTAGGGGGATGTTCGGTGGCTGAAAAACCTGGTATTTCGTCTTCCCAGCCACAACCCTCGCCATTGCCGATCCAGACCTCTGAACAGATTGACAAGCCACTACAACAGATCATCCCTGTCTCTACTGAAGAGGGCTTAAGGTCGGTGCAGTCCTCTCAATCAAAGGCTTCTAGGGTTGGTGTAGTGATGAATGCGATCGCAGGTTGGAATCGGAATTTGCAGGTCAAAGACGTTTATTACGATTTGTATCTACCGCCACAATTACAAGAAAACCCCAATCCTCAGCGTCCCTGTTTAGTGGTTTTACCGGGCTGGGACTTTCCCCGAACCAGCTGGGTCGAAAACACCAACTTAGTCAGCTTTGCCGATCGCTACGGCTATGTCTTGTTGCTGCCAGAGATGGACAAAACCCTCTATGCCAGCGCCTACTATCCTGAAACCACCCTCAAGTGGAACAGCATCCCAGGGGGAGCATTCATCAAGGAAGCGTTTATCCCCGCCGTCCAGAAACGTCATCAGCTACTCCTGCCGGGCCAGCACAACACCCTGCTGGGTCTGTCTACTGGAGGCAGAGGAGTGGCTTTGGTAGCCCTCGAAAATCCAAGCTTATTTGTTGCGGGAGCTAGCTTGTCAGGAGACTTTAGCCAAGAGAATACGCCTGAGGATCGGCTAATGACCGCCTTGTATGGTCCTTTTGCGCAATTCCAATCCCGTTGGCTGGGGCGAGATAACCCTCAAGCTAGAGCATCAGAATGGACCATGCCGCTTTATCTATCCCACGGCACGGCAGATGACATTGTGCCAGAGTCGCAGAGTCGCTTGTTTTTTGAAGCCTTAAAACAGCAGCCGTCGGCAGTTGTGGAGTATCATCCAGTGGCTGGTGCTGGCCATGATTATCCCTATTGGGGAAGCCAATTAGAGGCCGTCTTTAAGTTTATTGACCAGCCCCGATAGTCTGGCTGTTTCTAAGTTCCTGTTGAACCCATGCGCATTGTTGCCTATCTCTACCAGGACTTAACGTGGGAAACGCAATTGGATTCCACCATTTGGGGCTGGGAAGTCGATCGGGTCTATCAGGATTTGGATTGGCGACGATCTCAACTGGCGGCGATGTTGGCGGATTTTCAGGCCGAGACACCTGATTATTTGTTGGTGATGCGGCTGGAAGATTTGGGGGAATCTCTGAGCCAGGTTACGGAGAATCTAGTGCAGTTGGAAGGACTGGGGATTTGCCTGATTGCAATTGAACAGGATTACCAATCTCCGAATTTCAAACTAGGCCAGGCCAAAATTGAGCAGAATGGTGCAGAAAGCACAGATTCATCCCAGCTATTAGTCTTACTGGATGCCATTCAAGCGGAGCAGCGCAGTCGGCGCATTCGCCACGGTCATGCCCAGAATCGGATCAAACGACGTCCCCCGCCGGGGAAAGCCCCCTATGGCTATAAGCGGGGCAAGGACCGATACGTGATCGATCGCACTGTTTCTCCAGTCGTTAAGGACTTCTTTGAACATTTTTTGCTGTACGGATCGTTGCGTGGATCAGTGCGACATATTGCCAAGAAGCACGGCAAGAAAATATCGGTTTCAACGGGGCGACGATGGCTAACTAACCCTGTATATCGAGGCGATTTAACCTACCAAAACCAGCAGGTGGTCATGGATACCCATACACCACTACTTTCCCGAGAAGAAGGAGCCCAGGTGGATCGGCTCTTGCGCCGAAATCGAAGTATGACGCCTAGGGCTGCGAGTGCACCTCGGTCTCTGTCTGGCATTGTATTTTGTGCTACTTGCCAATCGCCCATGACGATTTCGCGAGTGATGCCCCGAGGGAAGGGTAAGGAATATCTCTATCTTCGCCCCACCAAATGCCCTGATAAACCCAGATGCCAAGCGATTTCCTACGACAAGATTTTGCAGAAAACGATTCAATCTATTTGTGATCAACTCCCTCAAGCCGTAGCCGGGGTGAACCAACCGATTCTGAGTCAGTTTAAGCAAGGGGTAGATGCAGAAATTGCAGCCAAGCAAAAAATTTTGTCTCAATTGCCTGAACTGGTGGAAACCAATGTACTCGACCAATCGACGGCTGATTTGCGGGCCTATAATTTGCAAACGGAAATTGCAGAGTTAAAAAGTCGGTTGGCTCAACTCCCTCCGGTTAACTTAAAGGAGATCGCTCAAACGGTGTCCATTGATCAGTTTTGGATGGATTTATCAGAATCTGAACGACGCTTTTATTTTCGAGAATTTATTCGCCAGGTGGATCTAATTAGGGATGGCAAAGACTGTGCGGTCAAACTGAATTTTATGTTCTGATAGATGAACGAGAATTTATCAATTTATAGTCTTTTTTAAACGCCATCAAACTACCAAAGAAAAAACATTCGCGTTTTTGGTATGAGTGCAAGAATTATTTCTATTCTTTTATAAATAATTCGTCATTCTATTCGCTAGATTTGGGCAATCTAGATCAGTGAAGGTAATGAATTAGGCTTCTAAAAGATGGATTTGTCTCAGGCAATTGGAAATCTCTTTGATCAGGAAGAGGGAGCTAAATCAGAAGATTCAAAACTTTCAGACTTGCTAAGCCGCATCGCCCAGCTTTTACCAGACACTTCATCTTCTAATCCTGATGGTGACCAAGACGCAGAAGTCCTCTACAGACAACTGACTGATGCCGCCCGTTCAGGCCAGAATGACTTGTTTTTGGAATTAGTGAAAGCTGAAAAAACGCAACCACCTTCTAATGAACCTACTTTACTGATGGCAGCCGTCTTGGCTCATCAGCATGAAGTTGTGAAAGCATTGATGGCCGCAGGAGCTGATGTTAATGCCAAGGTCAAAAAGTTCTTTGAATTTAATGCCTTGGATCTGGCTGTTGGCGAAGAAAATATTGCCATTACCCAAACGCTTCTAGAGGCTGGTGCTGACCCCAACTGGATCAATACCAGTCCAGGGCTTGCTCCAATCACTAAAGCGATCCAGAAAAACAATACTGAACTGGTACGCTTGCTCTTGAAACATAATGCCAGTGTGGTGTTTGAGACAAAGGCAAAACCTCTGGTGGAAGCGGCTCAAAACGATAATCCAGAGATCATCAATCTGTTAATCGAAGCTGGTTGCAGCATTAACGACAAGAACTATAATAGCCAATCAGCACTACAGATCGCTTGCCTAAACTGCAACGTTGAAACCATTAAAACTTTGCTTGCTGCTGGCGCTCAGCTTAGTGCTTCTGGGGATGAGCTGTTTTCAATTTTTTATGCTAAAGGATATGCCAGACAACTATCAGGTTTATTAGGCGAGAAACCTGACCCTACACCCAAAATTCCCCTTGCTCTGCAAGCTCTAATCGATGCAGGTGCCGATCTAAATGTGGTTAGCAATACGGGTACAACGGCATTGGCAACAGCTATTCAGCATGGATATTTAGAGGCCGTTAAGTTGCTGTTGGCAAAAGGGGCAGATCCAAACTTGTCCTGTCAGTCCATCGATTCATGGATGTTACAGAACCCCGAACTGCAGGATCATTATCGTGAACGTTTTGATAAAACGATGCCCCTGAATTTGGCGGCTGCTTTTGGCCGATTTGAAATGGTTCAAACCTTACTTGATGCGGGTGCAGATCCAGGATGTATAGATGAAAAAGGACGAACCGCTCTAAAGATTGCCATTAAGGAGGGGCATCAAGACATTGTTACGCTTCTCAAGAAGACAGGTGCCCCTGATACCCCTGAGGTTATGGAGCATCCTTCGGATACTTTGCTGGGTGCCGCTAAAAAGGGACATCTAGAGTTACTCTCATCTGCATTAGCTGCAGGGGCTGATCCGAACGCAAGCCAAGTTTCAGCCGGGCGTCAACGACGGGAAAAGACAGCCCTGATGTTTGCTGCAGAAAGGGGGCATTTAGATGTCGTCAAACGGCTGCTAGAAGCTGGTGCTGAGGTGGACTTGAGCGATCGCCCTGGCAAGAAATTTGGCAAAACTCCCCTGATGTATGCAGCTCAAAGTGATCAGGCTGATATTCTCAAGTATTTTCTGGAAGCAGGAGCAGTGATAGATGCTCAAGATAAGCGAGGCCAAACGGCTCTGTTTTATGCGGTGGAGGCTAAAGCAGCAGCGGCGGTAGAAGTCTTACTCACCTATGGGGCCGATCCCCATAAACAAAGCTGGGATGGTACTCCGTTTGAGCAAGCGAGCTACAGCAATTCACAAATCACCAAATTGATTACGACTGCCGACCATCAGCGAAGCAGCGAGATGAGTGCAGAGGCTCGGGTGGAAATGCTTAGTTCAGCTGCATTCGACGGTAATGCAGACCTAGTAAGGGATTTGATCCACCAAGGAGTGGATATTAATGCAACGGACAAGGATAGCGGTTGGACGGCCCTGATGTCTGGGGCGGCCCAAGGGCACATCACAGTTGTGCAATTGCTACTTGCTGCAGGAGCTGAGGTCAATCGAGACCTTCCTTCTGGGAAAACGGCTTTATCCGAAGCTGCTTACTGGGGCCGCACCGAGATTGTCAAACTGCTAATTTCAGCAGGCGCTAATCTTAACTCGGCAGATTCAGACGGCTGGACACCCGTTATGAAAACCCTGGTTTGGAACGCCACTGAAGTGTTGCAGGTTTTACTAGATGCTGGCGCAGATGCTTCGGTGCGAAATGAGGATGGGAAAATGGTCCTGGCGATAGCAATTGCGGATGGAAAAACTGAGATCGCAAATATCCTTCGCCAAGCTGGAGTGACCGAATAACCTCCTTAGTAACGTCTAAGAAAATCAACTCGCTCAAAACAAGGATCGTTAGCCATCATACTTAAAGGGGGGACATAGATTCCTTCTTGGACAAAGGTTTCATGGATAAATTGACGAATCACTTCCCACTCTGAATCGTCAAAGTTATCGAATTCAGGCTCCTCGCGAATATCTGATTCAAACCTAAATTCATCACAATATCCCGCATCCTCAATCTTTTTCCCTTGATCATAAATTTGATAACCAAATGCGCCAGAAGTATCTTCTTCTTCAAGGGCAATTGCTGAGGTTTGTAACGTAGCAGAACAATGTTCGCAAATTTTCTCTAGATTTTCCCACTCGTCAACAATCCAATACACAACAGTCCAAGGGTTACTGGTTGGCTGAAGCATTGGAATCCAATAGGCTTTGTCGTCATAGGGCAGAGCCTCATAAATTCGCTTAGGACTTTGACTCTGCTTTTGCCACTCTTTGACTTCAAATTGGTCCATGAGAATGGGGCCAACCAGTTCAATGGGAGCTTTGATAGCAAAGATGGCATATTCTGGATGACCTAAATCCATCCAGTCTCTAAATTCTTTCATTCCCAATGGGAATTCAGGCAATGTTAGTAAGTCCACTCGCTCCACTTGTGGATCTGCCAAGTTGAGATCTAATCCTGGAAGATAGATAGCTTGTTCCGCTAGCAGTTCATCAATGGACTGGTCTAGAGCGCTTCGAATTTCAGTAGGACTGATTTTTTTCAGATGAGGCTGTCTACGCAGGGATGACTCAAAGTAAACGCTGTCGTCATAAATCATCCATTCTGCGAACTCTACGTCGTTTTGATTTTCATAACAAAACCATTCCACCCATTTTGACGTGTCTTGTTCGGTTAGGTGCATTACTTTGGTCTTGAGCTTTCCTGATAAAGTGCGACAGTCTTCTCTTAATAAGGGGGCTCGCCCAATCTCCCAATACACGACACACCAAGGGTTGTCTTTAAACTTAACCACTGGCACACCTTGTAAATCCGAAAGCTTGCCAGTCAGCGGCAATCTTGCTTGATGGCCCTGAATACGAAACACTCTTTGTAGCTCAGGGATTAGCTCGTCCATTTCCACTTTGGCTGTGAAAATGCTGTAGGGGGCGTTCTGTTCTCTGACCCAATTTCGAAACGTAAAAGGTGAGTGTGTGGTATTCACAGGCTGTATTACACGTCTGATTACTTGACTCAGTATGCCCAAGCTAGCCGCAGATCTTGGGCGCTAAATCAAGATAAAAACAATTATTTATGATTGGCAAAAAATATTTGCTGATCCCTCAGTTGTAGATTGATTGGCTAATAACTTTGAGTTTTTTGTATTTAATCTTTCTAGGGATTGAGTCTATAAATTTTGGGTTTATTACTGGGTAAATATTTTGCAACATCACTCAGATTTGATTCCCAAATAGTGCCGCACCATAATAATTTACTTCGCTTCCTCTCAGCCTTGAGTAAACTCTGCTCCCAGTTGATATAGTTCTACGGATGCTCGTTGGTAGCTATAAAGTGCCACTTGGGTGAACTTTTGAATAGGGTAGATTTTGTAGATAGGATCCTTACAGTTCAATCCGTTTAGATAACTCCCATCACTGACATCCCAGAAAGAAATACTGCCATCATTTCCTACTGTCATCAAGATTGCGCCACCAGGCAAGAATTTAACATCTCGAATTACTTCTAAATGTTGGCGCAATCTAGGATGACTAGAGCTGTTAATACAAACTACTGTATCCAACGAGTTAAGGTCCCAAACTTGGATTCCCCCTTTACCACCTATTCCAATCAAAGTATCCATGTCATTAAAATCTAAGTGATAGGGGCGAAATGTTTGCTTCACTTCTGATGCATTTATCTGTTGTCCAGTCTCTGTTGCATAAATACCAAGGACATCAACATCCTTATCACACTCATAATCTGAAGCAATAAATTTCTGCCCATCAGTTGTAAAGGCAAAATTTAGGGTGCCATGGCAGGATTTAAACCGAAATCTTCTCTGTTTATTAGATAAATTCCAGGCAGTAATAGTTTCTCCAGAACCAGTCAATAGAGTGTTACTCAACACATTACTCCCCATTGCCAATGGCCAATGGCTGCCCACATTGTAAGAGCGGATTTTCGTGCGACTTTCCAGATTCCACGCCTGTAACAAAGCCCCTCCAACGATTAAGCAACGACAATCTTCAGTTACGGTCAATGCTTGAATTCGATTGCAATCAGGAAAGTGATGTAAGTTGGCGATTGCCCAAGACGCCTCTAGAGTTCCCTGAGCGATGTTCCACAGTTGAATTGTCCGGTCGAGACCACCACAAATAAAGTAACGACCATCAGGGGTGACGGTAGTAGAAAACGGGCAAGAGTCAAGTTTAAAGTAAGCCTTCGATAGCATGATTCATGTGCTCTGCGAATCAAGTAGACGAAGAATGCAACCTAAAGTGTAGATCTGATGAAGTATGAGTTCATAATCCCTATTCTTCAATATTCCTAATGCTCTTTGCTCACTATTATTCAGGATTTGCTCGCATCCTTTCTCTCAAGAATGTTATGAAGATTTACGAAATACTAAAGGTTCAAAAGGCTCGTTAGTCTCATCATAGAAACTGAATTCAAGTCGCTCATTTTGGAGGCGAAGTCTAACTGTGACTACTGAGGAGTCTCCAGGATCACCAATATCTTCATGCCAAACTGCCTTCCCCTGAAATACGGAAGCAGTAGTCTTTCCATTTTGAAGCGAGAATTCCTGCTGTAAAGTAGTTCCTAGCCTAATAATGCCACTTTGTATTCGCAGCACCTTATTCTCTTCAATTATCAGATTTAAGAGGGTTTCTAAGTTCTCGCGCTTTTGGGGATGAGTTGTGGCATCAAGCTTAGTTTGTATCTTTGCGATGCTTGAACTTTTCTCAGGGACGAGATCATAGTTGCCATCAAACTGCGCTGTGCTTACCTTGGATGGTACTGAAAATTCCTGTTTTGGGTTGAAGGTTGGGACACTACAACCAGCTAAAAACACCACTATCACAAGCATTTGTGAAAGCCATAGAACTTTCAATGGCATCACGGTTTGGGTGCGACCTTTTCATCTTCTGGGCTTGATTGGGGCGATTCAGGCCCAAATTCTTCTTGCATGATTTCTTGTAAAAGCTGAGTGATTTCGGGTAGCAAAATATCGTTCGATTGAGCCAACGCTTCTTTTGTTAGTTGAGGCAAAGTTGCGATCGCTTTTCGTCCTGTTGGCGTTTGGTAGAACTTGATTAAGTCTTTTAGCTCCTTCTCGGTGTAGTACTTGGCATACAGATTGGTGCTAATTTCCTCCGTTATTTCACCAATATTGACCCGGCTGGGCAATAACTCGCGATACCGTTTTACCATTCGTTGGGCTGTGGTTGTGACGCGTTTTACCAGTTCATCCCCTTGTAACTGAGTGCGATCGCGGATCATATTGGCCAACACCTTCGGCAAGGTTTCCTCCATATTGGCCAACATGACCTCTAGGCGCTGTTCAGCATTTTTTTTCTGCTCCGTAATCAGCAACAGCCGCTGAATCAAAGCTAATTTCTTAGGAGAAGGAGGGGGTGCAGTTTCTTCAGGTAGGGCTGTTTCCTTGGGTGTGTCCTTTGCACCACTTTTGTGGGTATCTACAGTCGGTGTGACCGTTTTAGGATCTTCCGCTTTCTCTTCAGAATCAACTGGGGGTTGCTTATCTAGTTTGGGGGATGAAGAATCTTGTGGTGTCTCCGTTGCTGGGGCAGCTGGCTCGGTTGTTGCATTCTCTTCCTGAATCGATGTGGTCTGGTCTTCCGCTTTTACCTCAAAGGGGATACCCATTGGCGTGCCCAGTATCGTCATCGATAGTCCAAATAACCCAATTCTTACACCCCAAGATTGAACCAAGATGTCTGCACTCCTAATAACCGTAAACAACTTATGGGTGCCAGTTTAGCAATTCCTTAAAGACATCATTATTTTGCCTCCAAAGGTTAGCGTGCTTGAATCAGTTACAGGCTTATTTCTACCAAAGTCCTTGTCCAAAAGACTCTTAGAATTAAGTCATAGGTTGTATTGAAGATCCTGACCATGCCTAAGATTCCATCCCAAACTAGTACTGCCTGGCACAGCCCACAGTGGTATCAACGTTTTTTTGCCTGGGCGATGGCTACGGCTGCTCAGGGGTATGAAACCAAAATGGCTGATCGCAAACGCCAGCTGTTTGCACACCTACACGGAGAAATCTTAGAACTGGGACCTGGTGCAGGGCCAAACCTCCCGTACTTCAAACCTGAAATCCATTGGTTAGGTCTAGAGCCCAATCCCTATATGCACCCTTACCTCCAGCAGCAAGCGGATGCGTTAGGGCTAAATATTGAAGTACAGACAACGACCCTCGCTGACATTGCTATTCCCGATAACAGCAAGGATGTCGTCTTATGTACCCTCGTCCTCTGTTCGGTCCCAGATTTAGAATCCACGGTACAAAATATTCTGCGGGTGCTGAAGCCTGGGGGACAGTTTTTATTTATAGAGCATGTCATGGCTCCTGCGGGTAGTTTTCTGCGCCGCGTCCAAACGGGACTTTGTCCCCTCTGGCAAGTCATCGGAGATGGCTGTCGCCTAGATCGAGAGACCGGTAAGGTGATTGAATCTGCTGGATTTGCCAAGGTTGACTATCAAACCTTTGAAGCACCTGTCCCAATTGCGGTCGTCAAGCCCCACATTATTGGGGCTGCGACCAAAGCCTCTTAATCCTCACAACTTCCTCAAACTCTTTGCCTAATTTGGATATATCGAAATAAGGGAAGGGTCAAGTCCCCTTCCAGCTTTGGTTGGTATTGGGAGGATTGCTCATGAATACGACCCGTCGTCAGAATGATCTCTGGCATCGTGACCCTTACGGCATTGTATTTTCAGGTTTGCTTATTTTGTTATTTCTGTTTTTTTCCATCGCATCACTGTTTTAGAGGGGTGATGCAGGACGGAGAGAGTGAATCTATCTGGAGAGGAGATTCACTCTCTCGATGGTAAGTATGCAGAGGGAAAGCTTATGAATTCAACTCAATTGTTACGAGACTATGGTTCTGGACAACGTAGTTTCCAGAATGCCTATTGTCATCAGATTGATCTGCGGGGTGCAGCCTTAAGTCAGATCAATTTGAGTGGGGCTGATCTGAGTCAAGCGGACTTAGCCAGTACAAACTTAAATGGTGCCAATCTGAGTTGCGCTAATTTGACAGATGCTGATTTGAGTCAGGCCGATCTGCGGAGTGCAAACTTGAGTCAGGTCAATTTGATTGGTGCTGATCTCAGTGGGGCAAAGTTGGGGCGGGCTAATCTCAAAGGTGCTGACTTGCGGTGTGCCAATCTGAGTCATGCCGATTTCATTGGGGCTTGTTTGGATGGCGCTGAATTGAGTGGGGCTGAGTTAAACGGTGCCAACATTACCCAAGCAGAATTAAGCCAAACGGCGCGGCATAGTGGTGAATCCCATCGGTGGGTTACTTGGGCCGGTGGTCGCTCCTAGGTTAATGACCGCTCTCTCCTCTCGCCTGGGCTACAGAATGACCTCGTAACTCGGTTTTGGATTACCGTTATATTGAGGAAATGGTGTAGCCCTGCTAGGCGTAGGAGATTTGGGTGAAGACAGTCTACAAAGACAATTGGTTTGATCGGGCTTTTATTTGGTTGTTCTCAGAAAAGATGGCCCAGGTCGCGGGTCAAAAAAGTGAGCTAGCGGGTTACGAAGGGCTGGTCGATCTGTCTGTGCAAATTATGCGAGGTCGAAATGCCAAGCAGCAGCAGGAAGCTTTAGCTACGGTGTTGCGATCGCTCATCCCCAGCTTTGTCTTACTCGGAATTCGCACCCTATTCAATCCCACTCAACGCATCCTGGAATGGAATGCCTGGTTTGCCAGCCGGATGTTTACTTGGCTGGTAGGTCCCTGTGATCTGACGGAGGTAGAGGTCGTCGGTGAGAATGGACAGCTCCGCACGCAACGAAGCGGTCTTCATATTCAAAAATGTCGCTATCTAGAAGAAAGTGGCTGCGTGGGTATGTGTGTGAATATGTGTAAGTTACCCACCCAAGACTTTTTTGCCAAGGAGTTTGGCTTTCCCCTCACCCTCACCCCGAACTTTGAGGATATGAGTTGCGAGATGGTGTTTGGTCATTCTGCACCCCCTATCGAGGAAGAAGCGGTTTACAATCAGCCCTGTCTAGTAGGTGAATGCCAGATTGCTCAACCCAAGGCCCTGGCTTGCCCGCAGATGCGAAGCAACTGACGGGAGCATGGCCTAATAGTGATATTTTTCTGCTAGCAAATATACTTTCCCATCCCGAACAAGATTAACAATGCGGTGTTCTTGATTCAGGCGTCGGGACCACAAATTAGAACCCAGATGCTTAAGCGCTTCGGGCTTGCCAATGCCCGTAAATGGATCTGTGGCAATGGATTCAACCACAACCATTAACCTTAGCGCCAGCTTCCGATCCTGTTGAATCCAATACTGCAAATCTTCTCTAAAATTTGGATCAAGGATGATTTCCCACTTGACCTCAGAAGGGATAAACTTAGCCTTCTTCTTCCCCAAAACCCAGCTCCTGGGTGAGTTCATTTAGAGTCGTGTGCTGTCCTTCTCCTGCTTCAGCTCGTGCGATCGCATCAAAGAGACGGGTGGCATTGGCGGGCGATCTCAGTAGGTGAACCGTTTCCATCATGCTGCTCAGCTCATCTGCCGCAATTAAAGCCACACCGGGTCGATTCGGACGTTGAACAATGACATAGAGCGATTGTCTTCAACATCATTCAGGGTCTCTGCAAAATTAGCACGAGCCTGACTATAACTAAGGGTTTTTGGCAGCATTGACGTACTTAAATCCGGTACGTCAATATTCTAGCAATTGGAATTCTGGTTTCAGGAGAGCTGTAACAGTAGCGGTTGAACATTGCTTCCAAACCAGAATGCTAGCTGAGTTGATACGCCCATATCTCAAACTGGGCTTCTGACGATATTTCAGTTTTTAATGAGCCATAGTGCCCAAGGCAAAACGTCTCAAATTCATTTAGTGCCTGTTCAAAGTCTTCATCAGACGACCGCCAACATAAACCGTAGGCGCGAGCATGCAGAAACCCCAGCAGCTCTTCCACCGTATTGCTCACCAGCCATTTCTTAGCAACTGCATAGTTGGCTCGATATCCTTTTTTGCCGAAATAGTCTTCTACGTTAATCTCTTGGCTGGGGGTGGAAGATGGTGTGTGGGTACCCTTCGCCAAAAACGCTTTGAAGTAATGCTCAAACTCCATGCGGGCAGGTGGTGTGATCCATTGGGCATTCAAATAGAATCCTCCCGGTTTGAGAACTCGTTCCACCTCACCTAAGAATTTCTGCCAGTGAGAGACGGTATGCACCATATGAACCGTAAGGACAACATCGAAACTGTTATCTGGCAAGGGAAGTTGGGATGCATCTGCCTGGATCAGAGTCAGATTTTCAGGATTGCCCTTCAGCTTATGGCGAAATTGATCGAGCATTTCCTGGGAAATATCTATGCCAGTCACAGAATAGCCCCGCTTAACCAAGGGAAGGACATTCAAGCCAGTCCCCACACCAGGCTCTAAAAAAGAGGTGTCTGGATTGGCATTAACCAACTCCAAAATGTAATCTGCGACCTCTTCTGCCACTGACTCCGACATCCAGCGCGTTTGGTCATAGATTGAAGCGATGTTGTCGTAATAGTTGGATGGGCTCATATTGCTGAATACTCAACCGTACTCAAAGCTTATTGGAAGCAAACAATATCTGAACCTACGACTAACCCCACTCATATCCACATTGGTTGCACCGCAATTTTGGGTTAGTCTCCATAAGATCACACCTACCTAAAGAAATCAATCCCTTGTCCAAATCTTGCTTCAATTGATCGTCAAAACTGGGTAATCCATACAAGATCAAAGACGTATTTTGAGCATCACAACTAGGACATGGTAGTTGATGGATTTCCTCAAGATACTGGCGTTCAGCGGCAACTTTAGCCTTGGCTCTGGCGGCTGCCCGATATTTTTTACTGTGGATTCTGGCCATGGTTCATCCCAGGAGCGTGCCGTTGCTAACTCAGCTTTTTGGAATCGCAAACGCCTACAAAGAACTGGAATCTAGACTTTGTGACTCTTCAGGGGTTTGTGGTAAGTGCAAACCACATTCTTCCTTGAGTCCTTGGAACCGGGTGGCGCGATCATTGTCGTCATCGGCACCGACTGGACGGCTAGAATGCCAATCTCCGACAGTGGTATAGCCTAAGTCAAAGAAGGGGTGATAGGGCAAATCATGGGCTTGTAGATATTGGTAAATATCTTTAGAGTGCCAGTTCAGGATGGGGAGAATTTTATACAGATCGCCTTGAGTCTCAACTCGGCGTAAAGACTGCCGAAAATTAGTTTGCTTACTCCGTAGTCCAGCCAGCCATGCGGTCGCCTGCAGTTCCTGCAAAGCTCGCTGCATGGGTTCAACTTTCCGCATCTGATCGTACTGATTGAACGCTTTGACATCATTGAATTCCCACAGCTTGCCGTAGAGCGCTTCCATGCGGGCAGGGCTAATAGCAGACTGATACACCTTGAGGTTAAGCCCCAGTCGTTCAGTTAGTTGTTCAGCAAACAAATAGGTTTGTGCAGGCAGATATCCCGTATCAATCCAAATAACGGGAATATCAGGGACAACCTGCGTGACTAAATGCAGCATTACCGCAGCTTGGATGCCAAAGCTAGTACTCATCACTAAGCCGTCCCCAAAAGACTTGGCAGCCCAACCAACAATATCCTCAGCAGACGCTTGATCAAACTGTTGGTTGATCTGTTCTAAATCCATTGTTTGGCTCGAAGGTTCCATTGCTGGGGAACCAGTTGAAGTGCGGAGGCCATCGGGTTCCCTGCTCTGTTCAGAAGGGGAGGCATCAATTAAGGACATCACAATACCAACGCAGGTTCAAATCTATTAGTACCATGCTTTTTCTATCCGCGATTGATGATTTGTACCGTTCATCCTAGGCAAACGCAGTCTTTATAGATATTGGGGGTTCTAGGGTTGTTCCTGTCTATGCCAGCCCCCATAGTATTAGTGCAGTCTGACTCAACCATTCCTCTCGTTCTGGGGAGTTCCCAAAGCTTCTTCCATCGCTTTATGCTGGGGATTAAAGTTGACATAAGGGATAGAGCTGATCGTGTCACTGGTATTTATTCGTAAGCTGTCTAAAGCAGAAAAACGTGAAGCGGATTTGACATTAGCGTTAACAGCGGAAGAACGAACGCGATCGCGCCATAAATTCCAAACCCCAGAAGGCCAAACCGTCTTCCTACAGCTAGATCGAGGCACGGTTCTTTATGACAATGACTTGCTGCAATCTGATAGCGATACCGTATTGCGTATCGTTGCCAAACCCGAACCTGTTTTAACGGTCCAGGCTCCCACTCCCCTAGATTTATTGCGAGGGGCCTACCATTTAGGCAATCGCCACGTTCCCTTAGAAATTACATCGACCTGCTTGCGTCTTGCACCTGATTCGGTTTTGCAAAATATGCTGGAACAGCTGGGAATGGATGTGACGGAAGAGATGCATCCCTTTCAGCCTGAAGCGGGCGCTTATGGTCAGCAGGGACACCACCATAGCCATTCCCATTAACTAGCCATCAATCCTGTCCATAGATCTTAGAGGCTAAAATAGTCTCATTGCTCGTTAGAAGATCCCATGAATCCTGCTGCAATAGAAGAGCGTGTTCGCTGGACCACTTCGGACCTAGAATTACTTCCTGAAAGTAGCAACCGCTATGAAATTATTGATGGAGATCTGTTTGTGACTCGTGCCCCTCATTGGCAACATCAAAATGTCAGTGGTAACGTTTATGCTGAATTGCGGGCTTGGTCTTTAGAAACAGGGCTGGGGCAAGCAGTTATGGCTCCCGGTCTTATTTTTAGCGATGCAGATAATGTTATTCCTGATGTGGTGTGGATTGGTAAAGAACGTCTAGCCGTTGCCTTGGATGAATCAGGACATCTCGTGGCCGCACCTGAGTTAGTGATTGAAGTTTTGTCAGCGGGTACAGAAAATGAGCGCAGAGATCGCCAAGCCAAACTCAAGCTCTACAGCGTACGGGGGGTGCAAGAATACTGGATTATCAATTGGCAATTGCAACAGGTGGAGATCTACCGTCGCCAACAGGCGATGTTGAAGTTGGTTACAGCGCTACTCGATGATGCAGAGACGCTCACTTCCCCCCTTTTGCCTAACTTTGTTTGTCCTCTCTCGCGAATCTTTGTTTAGGAACCGATTGTCATTATCAGGATGACTGAGCTGAAGATAGACTCTGGCTATAGTATTTGCGGATTACTTGTTCTGCCGGTTTGTTTTGGGGCGAGAAACCAGCCCCTTGTTGTTTAGGATTGGCCTCAATTGAGGGGAACCACTTCCACCAGTACACCCCAGCCAACCAATCTTCCTGCCAGATGGTTTGGAAAAAGGCTTCATAACAATTGGCTTGAGTCTGTAAACCGTCTGGGGTTGCTAATTTAGAGGGATTAATCTCAGAGGTATCAGGCCATTTCCACGGTTCGATAGCGGCATCGGACGTACTGCGATAGCCCAATTCTGTGAAGATAACGGGTTTTTGATATTTATTGTGGAGGGATGCGATCGCATCCCTATACTTCTGCCAAGCCTGCTTCAACTCCGCTACCCTCGGCTCAGTTTTAGAGGCCAGGGGAAAATACGCTTGAATACCAATAAAGTCCAAGGCATCCCAAAACTGGATTTGTTCATAGGCTTCATACCAGTTGGCAGCATAGGTAAGCTGACCGGGATACACCTGCCGAATTTCAGCAATTAATTGTCGCCAATCTTGTTCTCGTTCTACGGCTGTCGTCTGCAGTTCAGTGCCAATACAGAGGATGGGAATATTCTGCTGTTTGGCTAACTGGGCATAATGCAAAATAAATTGGCGATAGTTGGTAAACCAGGTCTGCCAATCCGCCTCAGACTTCATTTTGATATCCGTCCGCCACTTGCCATCACGGGGGCGAGTCAGCCAGATATGCGGTTTTAACAGGGTTTGAATACCCTGCTTTTGGGCCAGTTGGGTGGTGGTGATCAGCCCCTCATCGGTCTCGCCCCACCAAACCCCTTTGGTGGTTAACGCTAAATCAGGGGAGTCAATATCCTGCTGCCATCCAAAAGGGGTTTGAACAATCCAATTCACATGGGCATTAGTTAGGGTTTCAAAATTCTGGGCAGAAATGGGTGTCCGTTCAGCCGTCCAAGACATCCCTCTCTGCTTAGCTCCAGGTTCAATTTGAGCGGTAGCTGGCGCTTGACTATCAGCTGGGAAGAGCTTGCACCCCACTATCAGCATTACGGTCAAACTCAAGAGCAGGATAAATTTTCTCATTCAGTCTCTCAAATGGTTTCCTAACCTGGTTCCTAGGCTAAAGGATTTAGATAATGGCAATATGAGTAATTGCTGAAAATCATCTCCGATAGAATATTTCTACAGGTGAGGAATACTCAATGCTGGACGAGATTTTAAATTCAATCTATGTGGCAATTGTTCTAGATATTTTTGGAGGAGCGGCACTTGCTTTAGGTGCTTCGGCTGGATTGCTTTATTTATCAGTCCTATCAGGACTTTACTCTGAAAGATGTTATGTTTTGACCACATGGTCATTAATTGGCCTTACCCCAGTCTTGGTCGTAATCTTAAGCGCCAACGCCGGATGGGTTGCAACATTGAGTTTCTGGGTTGGTTATGGGGTTCTTATAGTATTTCCATCTCTAAGTAGGGCTTGCTTCGAAAGTCTAAGGTTGAATATTTGCAGTGTATCCAAGTGTTGAGCGCCCTTGAGAAGTGCAAGGAAAATCGTTCAAAATACTCAAAACCTTTGCACATGCACCCCAATGTATCGTCGCCCATCCCCCGGTCAACTGTCCTTTAAGAACTTCTACTTGCCCTTCGGAGGCAAACTATCAGAAGAGAATCGCTGGGTCAAACTCGCCGAGCTGATTCCCTGGGAAGCTTTGAATCAGAATATGCAGACCAATTCAGTCAGACCATGGGGGCACCTGCCAAACCCTTTCGTGTGGCCTTAGGGACCTTAATCATCAAGAGAAACTGGGTGTATCCGATGCAGAGACCGTAGAACAGATTCGAGAGAACCCCTACTTGCAGTACTTTCTGGGTTTTAGTGAATATCGAGAGAGTGCTCCGTTTGATGCCTCCATGCTGGTTCACTTTCGCCAACGGTTGAATCTAGAGCTACTGACTCAAGTCAACGACGCAGTCGTGGAATCAGTGCTCGCATCTGAGGGTTCTCCTGTTGTGATGTCCCCTGAGTCATCTCCTTCTCCTGAAGATGACGAAGATGAGCCTCCTGCCCCTCCCAACCAGGGCCAATTGTTGATAGACGCGACCTGTGCGCCAGCCGATATTCGCTATCCGACAGACTTAGATCTGCTCAATGATGCCCGCAAAGCGAGTGAAGCCATCCTTGATGCTTTATATGCTCAAGTCATGCTGTCTCTCAAGGGCAAACCTCGCACCTACCGCCAAAAGGCCCGCAAAGCTTATCTGGCCATTGCCAAGAAACGTCAACCGAGTCGCAAGCTGATTCGTAAAGGGATTCGTCAGCAGTTGGGCTATGTGCGTCGGAATCTAGCCCACATTGATGGATTGATAGCTTTAGGAGCGTCTCTGTCCCGACTGTCCCGGCGACAGTACCGTCTGTTGCTGGTGATTCATGAAGTCTTTCGACAGCAAGAGTGGATGTATCAACAGCACGTGCGTCGAGTAGATGACCGTATTGTCAGCCTCACTCAGCCTCATGTCCGACCGATGGTCCGAGGCAAAGCTGGAGTACCTGTTGAGTTTGGGGCCAAGCTATCCCTCAGTTGTGTCAACGGATGTGTGTTTCTGGAACGTTTAAGCTGGGATGCGTTCAATGAATCCCAGCATCTTCAATATCAAGTGGAAGCTTTTCATCGTCGCTTTGGCCATTATCCTCTCTCAGTCCATGCCGACCAAATCTATCGAACCCGAGCTAATCGACGATGGTGTAAAGCTCGAGGTATCCGATTGAGTGGACCACCGTTAGGAAGACCTCAACAAGACCCCCAGGTGCAGGGCCAACTCAAGCAACAAGCACGGGAGGACGAAAAGGTGAGAGTCCAAATTGAGGGCAAGTTTGGGCAGGCCAAGCGAAGATTTGGCTTGAATCGAGTGATGGCGAAGTTAGCGGATACGGCTGCTAGTGCGATTGCTATCACGTTCTTGGTGATGAATCTAGAGCGGTGGCTCCGCCACCTTTTATCATTCATTTTTGGGTGGGATTGCTGGTGTTGGAAAGCGTTATGGAGCTGCCAGGGCTGCCTTGGGGCTTTTCTAGGGCCAGTGAAGGAATATGGCCCTGGCCGTCACAACTGGGTTGATTGTACGATTTGATGCCAGGAATTAGCTCAATTTACTTTTTCAGCAAACCCTAAGTAGAATAAATGTCTGGGTACCGATGCGAACGACAATAACCTACTTAATGGCTTTTGCTCTTGTAACAGTAACTTCGATTGTCTTTCTCTCCTATCAACTTGGATATTACTCAGCGCTTACTTCAACTTACTAGCCCTGCTTTACCCGTCGGGGCCTATAGCTATTCCGAAAGTCTGGAATGGTTAGTTGACCAGGGAACGATCAATAACGAGTCCCATTTGCAGACCTGGCTGCTGCAAGAGTTAGCCTATGGCTCCATTCGTATGGAAACTGCGGTCATGGTCCGTGGGTATCGAGCAAACACCGATGTGCAAATATTGCAGTACTGGAATGCTTGGTTATCTGCTGCCAGGGAAACGGAAGAGTTGAGATTACAAAGCTTACAGATGGGGCGATCGCTGTTGCGATTATCTAAAGCCTTGCAAGATCCAGAACACACTAGCCCTGAATTGATGGAGGTTTGGGAGCAATTACAGGCCGGATGCAATTTTGCGATCGCATTTGGACTCACTGCCAACCTCTGGCAAATCCCCTTAGAATCAGCCACCATTGGATATCTCCATAGTTGGGCCACCAATCTGATTAGTGCCGGAATTAAGCTGATCCCGTTGGGACAAACGACAGGCCAACAACTGCTCTTTCAGCTACAGCCCCATATCGAAGCAGCCACCCAATCCATCCTTTTATTAGAAGATGAGGATCTCTGTAGCTGTGGCTGGGGACTGGCTCTGGCCAGTATGGCCCATGAAACGCAATACAGTCGTTTGTTTCGCAGTTAAAACATTAGAACCATAGGCCCACTAAGGCTTGTAAGATACTGGCAGCCTTTTTATTGATCAACCTTCTAAAACCCTAGGACTGACCTCAAATGAATTCCCTTCGCGTGGGGGTTGCCGGCCCCGTTGGATCAGGCAAAACGGCACTCGTCGATGCCCTCTGTAAAGCCATGCGGGATCAGTACAATCTTGCCGTTGTCACCAACGATATTTACACCCAAGAAGATGCCCAATTCTTAGTTCGTAGTCAGGCCTTAAGCCAAGACAGAATTCTGGGGGTCGAGACTGGAGGCTGTCCCCACACCGCCATCCGCGAAGATGCCTCCATCAACCTAGCGGCGATTGAAGACTTAGAGCAACAGTTTTCTCCCGATATCGTGTTTGTCGAAAGCGGGGGAGATAACTTAGCGGCCACCTTTAGTCCTGAGCTAGTCGATCTCACCATTTATGTCATTGACGTAGCGGGTGGTGACAAAATTCCCCGCAAAGGTGGACCTGGGATCACCAAATCAGACTTATTGGTTATCAATAAAACGGATCTTGCGCCTTATGTAGGGGCCAGCCTCCAAGTCATGGAAGAAGATACGAAGAAAATGCGTGGCCCTAAACCCTTTGTGATGACGAATCTTAAGCAGCAGGTGGGTCTCCCCACCGTCATGGAATTTATCGTCCAACATATTCAGCCAGTCCCCAATAAAAAGCGGTAATCAGCAAAGCCAATTACCGCGCAGAGAAGTGAGTAAGGAGTCAAACCATGAAGTTCACTCCAGGAGTTAAAAAGCTAGAACGAGAACACAACCCGTAGTAAGCCCTGATAGAGATTAGGCTCAATACTGCTACTGTTGGGGTTCAAAATAGCCGAGAAGATAGGGCTAATCGTGATGTTGTCATTCACAGGGAAACGATAGAAGGCTTCCAAGTTAATTTGGTCTTCATCGTTTATGCCTACCCCTGGTGATGGCAGATTGTTGAGGAAAGGCATCCCTGCAGATACTGCAAACAAAGAGCCGGGTACTAATAAATCGTGAATACCAGCACCTGCCTGCCAAGTTTGGGCATCAAAGCGGCCTACAGTGCCTGCAGCAAAGGGAATGGGGTTAGCCACACCTTGGCCATCAGCAAAGGAATAACCATAGCGACCGAATACGCCAAACTGGCCAAACTTCGCTTCGGCATTCACACCCACAACATTTTGTTGGACGCCAAAGGTCTCAGAGTTTGTAAATTGCAACTTAATGGCAAAGTTAGAATCATCACCTAACTCACCCGCATACTCCAACTCAGCCGTAGCTTGATAGGGATCACCCACTAAACCACCATCACTGGGAGGACCCGTGTTGACTGCGGAAAAACCATTCACAGCCACATAAGCACCCCGTAGGGACACTGGACCGCCATTGAAATTCCAATCAAAACCAGCACCCGCACCCCCTAAAAAGTTGGTGACATAAGGGGTTATCAAGGGGTTATTGATCAAGAACCAGGTACTAAAACCTGTAAACGGACTGGTGTAGCTATTGCCATCAATAATATCCGTGGGATAGTACAACGGAGCAATGGTGACAGCCAAGTCTTCAACCGGTTTGAAGGTATAAGCTAAGCGATAAAGCGTTGCATTATTCGGCAAACCTGCAAAGTAGTACTGACCAGGGTTGAATAAAGGTGCACTTTGGGCAAAGGGCAGTGTTGCAGTGCTTCCAACCTGGGCATTGGAGAATAAATCTTGACCGTTGTTACCAAAGAACAACGTGGTTTGCAAAAGGTCATCTCCAGAGAAGCTGGTATTGAAGCTCATGTAAACAGAGCCAATTGCACTTGCCCGTGAGTCTGCCAATTGGTTAACGCCAGGCGTTAAACCATCGGAAGAGTTATCGAAAGCTTGGTTGTCTGAGTCACCAAATTGGGCCGTAAAAACAGCATCAACACTCAATTTAGTCGTTGTGGAGAACTGCTGTGCTTCAACGGTTGCGACCCGAGCTTCTAGACCATCAACCCGTCCTCTAAGGGTGGCAAGCTCAGCTGCAAACTCATCTTGCAGAGCTTTTAGAGCATCCAGATCTTCCTTGGTTGCAAAGCGATTACTAAGGTTATCCAGACAGGCGTTCACCAAAGCCGCTGCTTCCCGACGAGACATGGCTCGGCTCGGACGAAACGTACCGTTGGGGTAACCGGCGACACAGCCATAGCGTTCAACTAAAGATTGAATCGCCTGAAACGCCCAATCATCTGGCTGAACATCAGATAATTGGGATACGGAGGTCACTTGACCCACAGAATCAGTTTGGGTTTCCTCCATCAACTCTGCGACAGACGGGGAGGTTGCAGTCGATTGATCTGCGAGATATAAAGACTCCACTTCCGCTACTGAGCTGTTAGAAGCCTCATCAGACTTGACATCCACTTCTGTCAGTAATTCTGAAGGGGCCAAGGATACCTGAACGTCCTCACTATTGTTAACTTCGGAATTGAGCGCTAACTCCAAGGAGGGGATCGCAGTGGTATCGACTTGTACTTCTTCTAAAGCGGCTGGTTCTACTGCTCCTACTGCTGTAGGGAGCAAGCAGGCCCATAATGCAAGAGATGAAAAAACGAGGGATTTATCCCGAATATTGGTCATTTAAAAATCCTCACACACACCTAGAACAGAGATTCATATTTTGAATCTGTTCTCAAATACTAATAAGCCATCAAAAACAATGAACAGACTGCTTAACCACAGACACTAAATGCGAATGATTTAGATGTTGTGGGAGCTTTTGAGTGTTGAATCAGACAAACTAAATCCATAAAAACGCATCAATTGACTATAAAACAGTAGCCAGGAAGACAAAGGATCCGCTTTTAACACTCTGGTCACATTGCTTAGATGATAATTTCCTAACTCCTAGATTAAGGGAGTCTTAGAAGATCCTTAATCTAAGTCCCCCAATTACAACTACGTTATGGCAGGTAATTATTTTGTAAAATGCAATACAAATTCAGAAATAATTAAACTTGTGACTTCTTGCAATCGAAACTGACTTATTCTTAATGGACTCTAGAACTCTTCAATATGTTAACTTTGGCAATAGATATTGAAATATTTGAGTGATATGATGATAGGATTTCGAATTTGAAAAATGAGCTATTGGCCTTGACAAACCACTGTTAAAGAACTACTCATTGAGTGATTTCTCAGCTGAATCGTCAAAGCCAAAAACAGATTTTTTTGACTCATTGAGTGATTTCTCAATTATTAGCCTAAGAATAGAGAAAATTTATAATTTCTCATGTATGGGCTAGCAGCATCCAAGTCTAAGAAGATAAGGCTTAGCCGAACTCAGGTAACAAAAGATATATGTAAGTACGGGTCTAAATGAGCAATTTTCTTTAAAAATAACCAAATTAGGTTTTTAGCCACTATTACTAGAACTTGAGTTTAATAATCATGTTCAAACGTCATGCCCATAGTGTTCTAGCATCAGGGAAAGTATTGGAATTTAAGCTTTTGTTAATAAAGTCAACAAATTCCTATAGTCTTTACAGGGCAAGAGCTTTGGGTTTTATCCGCTTCTGCGAATAGGAGGAAAAGCAGATTTTCTGTATCAGAGGCAACATTTTTCTTGTAACGTAAATCCCTAGTATTTCCCTGTTAAAGGTAATGTTGTTGAAAATCAACGGTTATTAGTATCGTGCTAGTCAAAGGACAAAGCAACTGAATTAGGGGGAAGATCGGAACTGTTTCTTCGGAGATTGAGAAAAAATTGTCTACCTATGACATGTTATGTAAGCAATCTGTTATTTGTAAAACATGTCTGTAGTTTTAAAGTTACTTTGTGTTGAGGAGTGAATCGGTTTATGGCCAGAGGATTTGGTCGGCGCGAATTCCTAATCATGGGTTCCGTCGCTTCAGGGAGCGTGCTGCTCAAAGCCTGTACACCAGGTAGTCAAGAAGGTAGTAGCACTGATAGTGGTAGTGCTTCTGGTGACACCATCAAAGTAGGGATTCTCCACTCTTTAAGTGGAACCATGGCGATTAGTGAAAAAAGTGTGGTTGACGCTGAAAAACTAGCTATTAAGGAAATTAATGAAGCTGGTGGCGTCCTTGGGAAACAGATCGAGGCCATTGTTGAAGATGGTCAGTCTGACTGGGATAAGTTCTCTGAAAAGGCTAAAAAGCTGATTGAGCAAGACAAGGTTGTGACCGTCTTCGGATGTTGGACCTCTGCTAGTAGAAAAGCTGTCAAACCTGTATTTGAATCCAAAGACCATATGCTTTGGTATCCCGTTCAGTACGAAGGCCAAGAGTGCTCTAAGAATATTTTCTATACAGGTGCGGCTCCAAACCAGCAAATTGAGCCTTCCGTTGATTGGTTGCTGGAAGAATATAAGGACAAGCCTTTCTTTTTGGTTGGGTCAGACTACGTTTTCCCCCGCACTGCAAACACCATCATTAAGGCTCAGCTAGAAGCGAAGGGCGGTAAGCATGTGGGTGAAGAATATATCCAGTTGGGTAGTACTGATGTCACCCCTGTGATTGCCAAAATCCAAGCGGCCTTGCCGGATGGGGGTGTTATTTACAACAGCCTAAATGGTGATACCAACGTTGCCTTCTTTAAGCAACTCCAAGGTAAAGGACTAGGCCCCGATAAATACCCCTCCATGTCAGTCAGTATTGCGGAAGAAGAAGTAAAGGCCATCGGGGTTGAGTATCTTAAAGATCACTATGCAGCTTGGAACTACTTCCAAACGGTTGATTCTCCTGAAAGTAAGAAGTTCGTCGAAGCCTTCAAAAAAGAATATGGCGAGGATCGGGTTGTGAACGATCCCATGGAAGCGTCTTACATCATGGTTTATTTGTGGAAGCAAGCTGTTGAACAGGCAGGCACTGCAGATGATCTAGAAAAAGTAAGAGCTGCTGCGATTGGCCAAGAATTTGCAGCACCCAATGGTCCTGTTAAGGTTGCAGGCAACCACCATATTTCCAAGACCGTGAGAATTGGCAAGATTGGAGAGGATGGTCTCTTTGAAATTGTGAATTCCACCGATGGTCCTGTAGAACCCATTGCCTGGAACCAATTTGTGAAGGATACCAAGGGATATGCCTGTGATTGGTCTGATCCCAATAAAGGCGAGAAATATAAGATCTAAACCTCGCCTAACGTTATCAACAACCCTGTCACCATAAGGAGATGCTTTGCTCACTTCGTTATTGGACGGTTTGTTTGATGGCATCAGCATAGGCTCAGTGTTGCTGTTAGCAGCATTGGGCCTTGCCATTGTTTTTGGCCTAATGGGTGTGATTAACATGGCCCATGGGGAGTTGATGATGATCGGTGCCTATACAACCTTCGTGGTCCAGAATGCTTTTAAATCGTTCGGGGAACCCTGGTTCGGTGCCTATATTTTTGTGGCATTGATCTGTGCTTTTTTAGTCACCGCTTTATTGGGGCTCATTCTAGAAAGAGGAGTCATTCGCCACCTTTATGGCAGACCTTTAGAGACACTCCTGGCAACCTGGGGGGTCAGCTTAATTCTGCGACAGTTTGTGCGGAGTGTAAGCTGGGTGATGGTGCTAGGGATAGGCGTGTTTTGCATCCTTTACTTTGGGGCAATGATCATTATTTCCCGGATGCCAAATGTCGAAAAAATCCGAGGCTGGGCGCGTACTGTTTTAATCCCTCTTTCTGCCGGGATCGCCTGGTCAGCCGGTAGCATGTTGGGGCAAACCTATCAGCTAGCAGCGACTAAACCTTGGTTTGGTGCCCAAAATGTCGATGTCACTGCGCCAGGTTGGCTACGGAAGGGGATCAAGCTAGGCACCTATCAATTGCCTTATGTTCGTCTATTTATCCTGGTATTGACGATTGTTTGCATCATTGGCATGTATATGTTTTTACAACGCTCGGCTTGGGGACTGCGGATTCGAGCAGTAACCCAAAATCGGAGTATGAGCGCTTGTTTAGGCATTCCCACCAAGCGAGTGGACGCCCTTACTTTTGCCTTGGGGTCAGGTCTGGCAGGGGTTGCGGGTTGTGCCGTGAGTTTATTAGGTTCCGTTGGTCCCAATACAGGCCAGAATTATATCGTGGACACCTTTATGGTGGTTGTTGTCGGGGGAGTAGGCAAGCTGGTCGGCAGCATTGTTGCGGCAATGGCGATTGGCATCGCCAATTATATGATTGGCGCTAATGCCCTTAGTCCGCTAGTAGCCTGGTTTCCTCAGCTGGCTAGTGTTTTAGAGTTCTTCGCCAACGCTAGTATGGCGAAAGTGCTGGTCTTTGCGCTCATCGTTACGTTCTTGCAATTCCGACCTGCTGGCATATTCCCTCAAAAAGGACGCATGGTAGATGCTTAAAAGCAGCATATGATTACAGATTCTTCTCCCGTCAAGTCCTCATCTGCCATGCGCCGACGCTCATTATTGATCGAAGGGGTGATCGTGGTTGTGATCGCACTCTTTATCCAATTTGGTGCGCCCCTACTGCTCACTGCCATCGGTCAGGAATTCCGCATCAATATGCTGGGCCGCTTTATGTCCTTAGCGATTGTGGCTTTGGGGATTGATCTGATCTGGGGCTACACTGGCATGCTCAGCTTAGGCCACGGTATCTTCTTCTCATTAGGGGGATATGCCCTAGGCATGTTTCTGCAGCTCCAACTCCCGGAAGGTCAGCTCCCAGAGTTTTTTACCTTATTTGGGGTAGACAAGCTCCCCGGGTTTTGGCAACCCTTTCACTCCCTACCCTTTACCCTGGCAGCCATTGTGTTGATTCCGGCTTCAATTGCTGCCCTACTCGGCTACTTAGTGTTTCGCAATCGCATTCGAGGAGTGTACTTCTCAATCCTGACCCAAGCGTCTCTGATTGTGTTCTTTAACTTTTTCAATAGCCAACAGAAGCTGATTAACGGCACAAACGGCCTAAAAACTGATACTACGAAGATATTTGGGGTTTATGCAGGATCAGACCAAGCCCAGGCTGTTTTCTACACCCTCACGGTTATTTTCTTAGTCTTGGCCTACTTACTCTGTCGATGGTTGACCAGTGGCCGGTTGGGCCGATTATTAATTGCGATTCGGGATGATGAAAGTCGGGTGAGATTTTCAGGTTACGATCCGACGGGTTTCAAGGTTCTGGTCTTTGCCGTATCAGCAGGACTTGCCGGAATTGCTGGCGCACTCTATACCGTCCAATCAGGGATTATCTCACCTAAAACTATGGATATCGCCTTTTCCATTGAGATGGTCATTTGGGTTGCTGTTGGGGGAAGAGCCAGTTTAGTCGGTGCCATTTTTGGGGCATTGGCCGTTAATTTCGCCAAAAGTCTTTTGAGTGAGCAATTCCCCGAAATTTGGCTGTTTTTCCAGGGGGCTTTGTTCTTGGTGGTTGTTACCGTCCTCCCCGGTGGATTTGTCGGTTGGCTACGCAACGAAGGACAGGAACTGCTCCGCTCCTTGCTGGGTCGACCGCGGCGAATCATGACCTACCCTAGTTTGGCTGAAGATCCGGAAGTAGACTATGAGCGACAAAATCTTAGAAATTGAAAATTTAACCGTCAGCTTTGAGGGGTTTAAAGCCCTGAACCAGCTCAACTTCAGCATGGACACCGGAGAGCTGCGGGTCATTATTGGTCCCAATGGCGCTGGCAAAACCACCTTTCTGGACGTGATTACAGGTAAGGTTCAACCCACAACCGGGAGGGCCTTATTCAAAGGTAAAAATCTCCGTTCCAGATCCGAGCACAACATCTCTCGGCTGGGGATTGGTCGCAAGTTCCAAACGCCGCGGGTCTATCTCCAACTCACCCCCCGCGAAAACTTAGATTTATCTTGCAATCGCCATAAAAATGTCTTGGCGACTTTGATGGGACGCCCTTCTGGAACAGAACATCGCACCGTTGCCGGGTTACTTGAAACCATCGGACTGACCACCAAAGCGGATATTCCGGCGGCGCTCCTGTCCCATGGTGAAAAACAACGTCTAGAAATTGGCATGCTTGTGGCCCAATCACCGGATTTACTGTTAGTAGATGAACCTGTTGCCGGTTTAACGGATGAGGAAACAGAAAATGTGGGCAGCTTGTTGATCACCCTGGCTGAAAGTCATTCGATCATTGTGATCGAGCATGACATGGAATTTGTCCGCCAGATTGCCCGACAAGTCACGGTATTGCATCAAGGTTCTGTCTTATGTGAAGGCACCATGGATGAAGTGCAGAATAATCCCCAAGTGATAGAAGTTTATTTGGGACAGCCGGAGGAAGACGATGGTTAATCACATGGACTCGTCCCCAAATCAAACCCCCCAGCCTCTCCTCGATATTTCCAACCTCAATGTCTACTACGGCGAAAGCCATATTCTTCGCAATGTGGATATGAGTGTAGGCCCGGGCAAAATGGTCTGCCTGATTGGTCGCAACGGCGTTGGTAAAACGACCCTGCTCAAAACGGTTTTAGGCTTACTGTCTCCCCGAACAGGCAACATTGCGTTGGACGGTCTCCCGTTACTCAATAAAACACCCGATCAGCGGGCACGATTAGGGATTGGGTACGTTCCCCAAGGCCGAGAAATCATTCCCAGTCTGACGGTGCAAGAAAATCTAATTTTGGGGTTAGAAGCCCGACCTCAAGGTCGCAAAAACAGCTCAGCCATTCCTGATCAAGTGTTTCAACTCTTTCCAGTCTTAGCCAGTATGCTGGGACGAATGGGAGGAGACCTGAGTGGCGGTCAGCAGCAACAATTAGCCATTGCTAGAGCATTAGTTGGTGAGCCACGTCTATTGGTTTTAGATGAACCGACGGAAGGCATTCAGCCGTCGATTATCCTTGAAATTGAAGCTGCTGTGCGCCGAATTGTTGAAACCACAGGCGTCTCTGTGCTTTTGGTTGAACAACATCTTCATTTTGTACGCCAGGCGGATTGGTATTACGCTATGCAAAAGGGGGGGATTGTTGCATCTGGGTCAACTGATGAGCTGAGTAATCAAGTGATTCAAGAGTTTTTAGCTGTTTGATCCCTTTGTACCTAGACTAGGCCGACACTGCTTGAGACAAATGCTATCTTACCCATAAACATGATCTTAGGGAGATAAGCGAATAAAACGCTAGAATTGCAATCCGAGACCAAATGATAAGCCCTTTACGCTGTCATACGGTTCCATACGTCCGGATATAGTGATGAGCAAATTCAAAGTATACGGCGATATCTATTCTGGTAACTGCTATAAGGTCAAGCTACTTTTGTCTTTACTAGAGATAGAGCATGACTGGATTCATGTTGATATCCTGAAAGGCGAAAGCCGGACCAATGAATTTTTAGAACGGAATCCCAATGGTCGTGTGCCTGTATTGGGGCTTCCAGACGGGCGATGGCTGTTTGAATCGAATGCGATTCTCCATTACTTAGCTAAAGACTCATCTTTTTTGCCAGCAGAGCCCTTTGCCCAGGCCCAAGTGTTGCAGTGGCAGTTTTTTGAGCAATATAGCCACGAACCTTATATTGCGACATCTCGTTACATCATTCGCTATTTAGGGTCTCCCCCGGATCGGCAGGCTGATTTGGAGGCTCGGAGAGTCTGGGGATATGCCGCGTTGGACGTTATGGAGAGTCATTTAGAGAAACAAGATTTTTTTGTGAACACTCAATATTCTATTGCCGATATCTCCTTATATGCCTATACCCATGTGGCTTCAGAAGGAGGGTTCTCCCTTAAACCTTATACGAATGTTCGCAAATGGTTACGGCGTGTTTCCCAACATCCTAAACATGTGACGATGGATCAATTTGCACCTTAGATTAGAAACCCAGAGTATTCCAGGTTGACTATCAGCTAGCGTTCAAAGTCGCTGAGGAACATCGCTATTGACTAAGATGCGAGGAAGCCGATGCTTGAACCCGCAGACAATCTCGTAAGAAATAGTACCCAGAACGTCTGCCCAGTTTTCTGCTGAGATTGAAGCCTTACCATCCTGGCCTAAGATGGTGACCACTTCTCCCACCTGCAAATTGGGAACATCGCTGACATCCACCATCAGTTGGTCCATAGTAATAGCACCGATTTGAGGGGCCAACCGCCCTCGGATAATCACATTCATCTGATTAGATAAGGACCGGGGGACCCCATCTGCATAGCCGATGCCAACGACTGCGACAGTGAGGGGCTGCTCGGTCGTGAAGGTATGGTTATAGCTCACCCCCGATCCTGCAGGTAAGGTTTTGATTTGGGTGATTCGAGCCTTCACTTGCATTACTGGCTGCAGGGCAATTGCTTGCTGGAAGTGGGGAGCCGGATAAAGCCCGTAAAGTGCTAGTCCCACTCGAACTAAGTCGTAATGAAATTGAGGGCCGACTAAGGTTCCGGCCGAGTTGGCTAGGTGCAGTTTAGGTAAAGGGATATCTTGAGCTTGGATGCGGCTTAAAACATCCTGCAACCGACTTTGCTGCTGCAGCATAAAGCTAGAGTCTGCATCATCGGCCGTGGCCAGATGGGAATAGATACTGGCAATTTTAAGGTTCGGTAGGCGGGAGACAAATTCAATAAAGGTGGCTCCCTGCTGCCAAATGGGACCCAATCGAGACATGCCTGTATCCACTTTGAGGTGAATGGGTAATGGATGTTGTAAGTGCCGGGAAAAGATGAGGGCTTGTTCTGGACTACAGAGGGTCGGCTGCAGTTGCCAGCGAACAATCGCTTCAATTTCTTGAACAGTATGGGTGGCCCCGAGGATTAAGATGGGCGCATTGATATCGGCTTGGCGGAGTTCAATCCCTTCCAGGATGGTGGCAACCCCCAGCCAAGTCGCTCCATTCTCCAAGGCGGTTTGGGCAACCGTAACGGCACCATGGCCATAGCCATCGGCTTTGACCACGGCCATAAGTGCGGTTTGGGGCAACAATTGTTGCTTGATTTGGCGAACATTGTTTTCAAGCGCTTTAAGATCGATATTGACCCAAGCGCGTTCACAAGCCAATGTCCCAGGGGATGCATGCTTTACCATTCCTGAATCCGGCACACTGTTCGAATCTTAGCCTGCAGAGGAGGCAGCTTGATAGTCCTTGAGGTATTGTTGATAACCGACCGTTGCTAATTGTTCCTGTTTGTCTTGAACCATTTCTGAGAGGGAGCGACGATAGGCAATGACCTGCTCTAGGAGCTCTGGGCGCTGAGCAGCCAACATTTGAATGGCCAAGAGACCCGCATTTTTGGCATTGCCAATGGCAACGGTGGCCACGGGAATACCCCCTGGCATTTGGACAATGGAGTAGAGGGAATCCAATCCTTTTAAGTGGCGGCTGGCCACGGGGACACCAATCACGGGTAAGGGAGATAGAGCTGCCACCATCCCTGGTAGATGTGCTGCCCCCCCAGCTCCGGCAATGATCACTTTTATGCCCTGTTGGTGAGCCTGTTGGGCAAATTCCACCATCCGTTGAGGGGTGCGATGGGCGGAAATGATTTCCACATGGGGCGTGACTTTGAAGTCTTCGCAGACTGTGATCGCAGCTTGCATCGTCGGTAAGTCCGAATCACTGCCCATAATGATGGCAACTTCAGGATGACTCAAGGGCGCTTCTTTCCTTTGTTAAAACAGGGACAACGTTAAAATAGGACCATTCACAGGAGCAGCAAGTCTTGTTTTTTAATTAAAAACATCCCGTTTGATCTGGATTTGTCTAAAATTTGATCACTTCTGGCAAACGGCATGTTTCATGATCATCAGCCTTCCAGACAACCTGCAACATTGAGAAATTCTAATTCTTTTTGAGGACGCTTCGATGAATCCGTTACAAGGGTACCGTTTTTCCTGCACCCTCACCTTTGGCGACATCTATGCCCAGGTGATTATTTGGTTGATTGTGATTTTCATTGCTTTAGCCTCCTCCGTTGCCCTATACCAGAACCCCATGTATGCCTTTTTAACTGGGGGATTGATTTTGGTTTTGTCATTACCTTTTCTGCTGTTTGCCTTTGTGACGACCCTACTGAATCACATTGAGCTGACGCCCGTAGAGCCCAAAGAAGAGGTTTCAGCAAGCTAGCGTCAAGGCCATGAGCACTTTACCCATCCGGCTAGAGAATGCTCGGATCATCGGCTACTCAAAATTGCAGGAAGTCAGTATCCAAAATGGGGTGATTCAGACGATTCAACCCATGGATGCTTCGCCCCTAACGCCCGCCCCGCAAGCAATTGATTTAGCGGGCGATTGGCTGTCTCTCGGTGGCATTGATTTGCAGATCAATGGTGCTTTGGGCCAAGCTTTTCCCGATTTGACCCATGCCGATCAAGCAAAACTACAGGAGATTTGCCAGTTTTTGTGGCAGCACGGTGTTGACGGTTTCTTGCCAACGTTGGTGACGACGTCCGTAGAGAAGTTCCAGCAAGCCTTGGCTACCCTGTCTACTCAGCGTTCACAAAATGGTAAAGGCCAAGCACAAATTTTAGGCGCCCATTTGGAAGGTCCCTGTTTGAATGCCACCAAACGGGGTGCCCATCCCCAGGAATATCTGCAGCCTTTGAGTATTGAAACCCTACAAGCGGTCATGGGGCCCTACATAGATAGGGTTCGGGTCATCACCCTAGCGCCAGAGTTAGAGCCATCTGGGGAAGCAGTCGCCTGGTTACGTTCCCACAATATTATCGTTAGTCTCGGCCATTCCCAGGCCACGGCAGCAGAAGCGGAGGCAGCCTTTGAACAGGGCGCCACCATGGTGACCCATGCCTTTAATGCCATGCCGAGCTTGCACCATCGCCAACCCGGATTATTAGCAGCAGCATTGATGCATCCCCAAGTTTGGTGTGGTTTTATTGCCGATGGTCAACATGTTGACCCATTGATGCTCAAGCTAATGCTTCAGGCTAGCCCTGAGCAGGGCCTATTTCTCGTGAGTGATGCCCTTGCCCCCCTCGGGTTACCGGATGGCGTTTACCCTTGGGACTCTCGCCAGATTGAAGTAGTGGCAGGGACGGCCCGGCTCCCTGATGGCACTTTGTCTGGAACCACCTTGTCCCTATTGGCTGGAGTGCAGAATCTAGTCCGCTGGAACCTTTGTTCTGTGGAGCGTGCCATTGCCTTAGGGACAGAAGCACCGCGACAGGCTTTAGGGTTAACCGGTCTGGGTCCAGGACAACCAGCTTGCTGTTTGCTGCGTTGGCGTCATCATCCTCAGACCCAAACTCTGAAATGGCAGCGCTTGTTTCCCTCTGAAAATGCTTAATGCCCTATGGAAAATCCCTTGCTGCTGATGATTCCGGGTCCCACTCCAGTGCCCGAACCCGTCTTGTTTGCTTCGGCTAAACAGCCCATCAGCCATCGTAGCCAGGATTTTCGGGATTTGATGGCTGATATTACGGCTCATTTGAAATGGCTTCACCAAACCCAAAATGAGGTGTTGATATTAGCCAGCAGTGGCACCGGGGCCATGGAAGCTGGCATCATTAATTTTCTCAGCCCAGGTGATCGAGTATTGGTGGGATGTAATGGCAAGTTTGGCGATCGCTGGGCGCTGGTTTGTGAACAATTTGGCCTAATTACTGAGCGGATTACGGTCCCTTGGGGACAGGTGTTGAATCCAGAACTGTTTCGCCAGCATTTAGAGACAGATCAAGACAAGCAAATTAAAGCTGTGATTTTGACCCACAGCGAAACCTCAACCGGAGTTCTGAACGATCTTGAAACCATTAGCCGTCATATCACAGCCCATGGACAAGCCCTCAGCATTATTGATGCGGTCACCAGTTTGGGGATTTGTCCAGTTCCTGTCGATAAATGGGGCTTGGATGTGGTAGTCTCTGCATCCCAAAAAGGATATCGAATGCCGCCAGGTTTAGGGTTTGTTTGTGTTAGCCCTAAAGCGTGGCAGGCGTATGAAACGGCTCGGTTCCCCCGGTTTTATTTAGACCTCGGGAAATGCCGCACGGATGCAGCAGCGAATACGACCCCGTTTACCCCACCTGTAAATTTGTTCTTTGCTTTGCAGGTGAGTTTAACCATGATGAAGGCAGAAGGGCTTTCGACTATGTTTGCTCATCAGCAGCGATTGATGCAGGCAACCCGAGCCGCCCTCCGCGCCCTGGACCTGCCTCTATTTATTCCAGATCCTTATGTGGCTAGCCCTGCTGTTACTGCCATTGCCCCTGATCAGGTGGCGCCAGAAACACTTCGATTCAAATTACAGCAGCAATATGGAGTGGTGATTGCTGCAGGGCAAGACCATATGCGAGGTAAGCTTGTCCGCATCGGCCACTTGGGTTATGTTTGCGATCGCAGTATCGTTACTACCATTGCCGCTATAGAAGCAGCCTTAAAAGATTTAGACTATCCATTTCAGGTTGGGGCAGGTGTGGAGGCTGCTCACCGCGTCTTCAAAAGGAGTTAGGATTTGCCTAACCCTATGTTTCAAATCCCTTAAATTTGCAAATTATGTTGTTTCCAGCCAATCATAAATTTGATTGAGTTGATCCAAAGTAATCAAACCATATTGCCAGAGCACAATCGGCAACGGTCCTGGATCTTGCTCAAGGTGGCGAAGGGCGAGACCAATAGAGTCGCTCGGCAATGCTAGCTCTTCCTGCAGAAAAGTCAGCAATCGCTTTTGCGATGCTGATTTCAAACCAGAAAAATCTTTTGTAAACCGAGATACTGCCATTGTTACTAACTAAGAAACCGAGTTTTACCTATGAGAGGAGAGTATTAAAGCGTATTAATAAAGAATCCTACGGACTTAAACCAACTAGGTGAGAGTAGAGATAGTTTTTGACCTATTTCACTACCAAGAACCTTCTAGGACTCTTAACCAAATCGTGGTGTAACTAATATCAACTGACATTGATTGAATTACAACCAAAAAGAGCTTTGCCTATGCGATGCCGCCGCAAAAGCCTCTAAAAAAAGAAGCTATTGGAATGGATGATATGAGGTTCTAAGAGCAAACCAGATAACTTGCGCTGCACTAGCTAAACATTGCAGAAAAAATTGCGAAAAGCCGATCAAACGCAACACAAAAAAACTTTCAATCGACAATTAGGCTTCCCCCGGACCCTAGGAAAAGAATTACTGCAAACTACCAATCAGTAGTTGAAATTTCAGTAAGTATTTCCAGTCGTATTGGGATAAGAGTGTAACACAATCTTTAAAGATTGATCCAACTTCAATATTTATTTTTATAAAGTTCCTAGAAACTTAAAGATGCCGGTCAGATGGCTAAGTAAATACACTTAAAGGGTAGGCTTGGTAAACTTGTCCCACTAAGGGTTATAGAAGTATGGTCTAGCTCTATAAATCTGAGGTTTAGAAAGGGTTTTAGAAAAAATCAATGGGTGATGAGCATCCGGAATCCGACGATGGAATTGTCTAGTTAATGTCATCTGTGGGGCAAAATAAGTTCATAATTTTGTGTAAGCTTAACCGGAAAGGCGATTTCTTTTCGCCTCACACTGCTTATCCAACTCCAATGATGATTCGTGTAGAGGCTGCAAATTGATGAGTGGTAAGTTGGCGACCCGGCTACGAGAAGGGACGAAACAATCTCATTCTTTGGCAGAAAATGCGGATTTCATCCAATGTTTTCTCAAAGGAGTGGTTGAGAAAACGTCTTATCGCCAACTATTGGGAAATTTTTACTTTGTCTATACTGCCCTAGAAGATCAGCTGACTCAGCATCAAAATCATCCACTTTTAAGTCAACTTTATTTTCCAGAGCTATATCGCCAGCAGAGTTTGGCGACAGATCTCAGTTATTATTGGGGACCTCAGTGGCAAACGGCAATTACCCCTTCCGATGCTACCCAGCGTTATGTTGACAGAATTAATGATATTGCGATCGCAGATCCAATCCTGCTAGTTGCCCATAGCTATACACGGTATCTTGGAGACCTTTCCGGAGGACAACTGCTTAAGAAGCTTGCCCAAAGAGGTATGAGTCTACCTCAAGGCCAAGGCATCGCTTTTTATGAATTTGACGATATCCAGACCCCCAAAGCCTTCAAAGTCACCTATCGACAGTCTCTGGATAGCTTGCATCTAGATGAAGCCACCATCACCCGCATCGTTGATGAAGCTAACCTAGCTTTTAAGCTCAATATGGAATTGTTCAAAGAAGTAGAAGGTAACTTGATTCAAGCCATTGGTCAGATGATCTTTAGTCATCTGACCCGCTCTCGTAGAAATCGGCAGTCTCCATGGCCTACCGAGTTGGGAGACCCCACTGCACTGCAACCCCAGGATTAACTGCGTTCTCGCAAGGTTTGATTAAGCTGATCGATGGAAGCGATCAAGCGCTCATTTGCCTCCAGAGCAGGATCGGGGGTAATTTCTTCCGCCATTTCTTGCTTGCGCTGCATTTTCTTCCGAGCTTGTTCAAAGGACCGGATTAACAGGAAAATTACAAAAGCAATCACAACGAAGTTTAGCACTGTCGCCAAAAATGAACCGTATTTAATGCCGTTTATCGACAGCTTGGACAATTCATCCACCCCCGCTTTTTTCATGGCAGGATTTAATAGGGCTGGGGTAATAATATCCTCAACCAATGAGCCGATAATTTTGCCAAAGGCCCCGCCAATCACTACGGCAACCGCTAGGTCTACGACATTTCCTTGCATAAGGAAGTCGCCAAAGTCCTTGAGGAATCCTCCGGCTTTTGCTCTACCATTTCTACTTGTCATTTTTATTAATATCTCCTTTATGCAGGGGACGATCCTAAACAGTTTTACTTAAAACAGCAATATTCTATCATCAGAATTTTTTATTTTCAGTCTTAAAGTGGGTTGATCCAGCAAATTCGGTAGATAGTGGTTCTATATTGTGTCGCTTCCCTAGACCAGGAGCCAGGTACAATCTGTAGGTTTAAGTCAAATCAAAAAACTATACCTTGTTCACTTCAAGGGAGCCTATGACACCAGACCCTGGGGCCTTTAACCATATTTCAGTCTTAAGCCATGAACTGATAGAAGGACTGATGCTGCGTGAGCATGGCGTGTACTTGGATGCCACCGTAGGTGGTGGCGGCCATAGCGCCATAATCTTGTCTCAATGTTCCCAGGCTCAGGTGATCGCCCTTGATCAAGATATTCAGGCCCTGGACGCCGCTCGGGATAAATTGCATGAGCATTGCGATCGCATCCAGTTTTGGCAAGGGAATTTTTCTACCTATCACCCCGGTGAACTTCGATTTGATGGCATTATTGCGGACTTAGGGGTCAGTTCTGCCCAGTTGGATCGGCCCGAGCGGGGTTTTAGTTTCCGTCATGACGCAGATCTAGATATGCGCATGGATCAGAGTCAGGCATTAACCGCTGCCGATGTCATCAACACCTATTCAGAGCGGGATTTAGCCGACATCTTCTATCACTATGGTGAAGAACGGTTTTCTCGACGCATTGCCCGCAAAATTGTCTCCAAACGTCCCCTGCGTACAACCTCTGATTTAGCCCAGGTGGTGGCGTCTTCCCTACCTTCTGCCAAAGGGCGTCGCCGTCGACTTCACCCAGCAACCCGAGTCTTTCAAGCCCTGCGAATTGCTGTTAATCAAGAATTGCAGGTTCTTGAAAAATTTATTGAGATTGCGCCTACCTGGCTCAAACCAGGAGGCAGAATTGGCATTATTAGTTTCCATAGCTTGGAAGATCGAATTGTCAAAATCCACTTCCGCCAGAATCCCCTACTACAGGTAGTCACCAAAAAACCGATTGTTGCTTCCGAACAAGAGAAAAAAGGAAACAGTCGCTCTCGCTCCGCTAAGCTACGGTTTGCCGAACGGGTTCCTTGGGCAGATGAAGCTGAACCGTAACTGATGCAATAACGCCTGGTTTTGCAACCAGTATTTTTAGTTTTTGCCAAGGATAAACTAAGCGCCCTATTTATAGGAAACAGTGCATCCATACAAATCTATGAACAAAAGATAAGTATTCTGGAAACAATTATGAATTTATGCATTTATAATGCATGAGGCAACCACTGAAAATTGCCACAAAACAAAGTTTCCGAACCCATTACCAGGTGATTTCCTGGGCTTGAGGAGTTGAGTATGGCCGTCGCTAGCCGATCTAAAGTTGTTCCTGTTCGATCGAAAAAGGCTGCCCTGTCAGCTCGCTCCCATCCTCCTCAGGGACGCCGAAAAACGAGGACTCCGTCTCGGCAAGAACAGCCCTTAGATCTCCTTGATTCCCGTTCACCCCAATTTCCCAATTGGCTCATACTATTGATGGTGTTTCGAAAGCTATCAACCCCAATTTTGATGGTGACAGTCCTGGGAATTTTGCCCCTCTATGCTTGGCGAGTCAATACGCAACAATCTTGGGGAGATCAATATACCAAACTAGAGAAACTACAGCGTGATCAGCGCCATTGGATCACCCGCAATGAAGAGCGCAAATTCCAAATTTCTGAAAATTTAGAAAACAATCCAGCGGGCTTTGTCCCCAAAAGTTCTAAGACGACCGTGTTTTTTAAGCCAGCCCCGGCACGTCCGGTTCAGCCTGCCCCTTCTCAGGGAAATGGCATCACCCATATTGATGTTGCTCCGATTGGTTATTAAGTCCAACTTCTTTGCAAGTCTATGCCCACTCCCTCTTACCCCGTCCAAGATCGTCGGGCCGCAATTAAAGCCCGAATCCGAACGAAGCAGCCCCATCGAGTTCCAAATCAGCGTTTACGCTTATTTCTAGTTTGGTTGGTGGTATTCGGAGGTATTGTGGGCCTGTTGGCCCGTTTAGTCTATTTGCAAGTCAGTGCGGCCCCGTTTCTCCGAACAAAAGCTCAAGATCAGCAGTTGGGCAATCTACCTGAACGAACCTTTCGCTATCCAATCGTCGATAGCCAGGGGAATCTACTCGCCAAGGATGAACCTGTCTTTCGTCTATTTGCTCATCCCTTTTTATTCCAAAAACAGCCAGATGAAATCGCGAAGGCCCTAGCCCCGGTCCTTGACCGCTCCTCCGATTCTCTAATTGAGCTATTTAAAACTGGAGAGAGTGGGATTCCCATTGGGTATCGCCTGTCGGAAACCGAAGCGGAAAAAATCAATAATCTCTATTTAGATGGTTTAGAAATTACTCGGGAATGGCAACGGGTCTATCCCCAATCAGGACTAACGTCGGGGCTGGTTGGATATGTCAACACCGAAAATCAGGGACAATCTGGCATTGAATATAGCCAGCAGCCTCTCTTGAAGGGAGATCCGATTCCTTTGCTCGTCGCAAGGGATGGCCAGGGCAAGCTCTTACCGGATCGATTTCCCTTAGAACCCCTGAATGCCAATGATCTGACCCTGAAATTGACCCTAGATACTCGACTGCAGCGGTCGGCACGACAAGCCCTTCATCAAACAATGGCAAAGTTCCGGGCAAAACGAGGCTCCGTCATTGTGATGGATGTTGAGGATGGCTCTCTCAAAGCTTTGGCTTCGGAACCCTCCTTTAATCCCCAGCGTTATTTTGAAGCGAATACCGAGCTGTTTAAAAACTGGGCTATTTCGGATCTCTATGAGCCAGGGTCGACCTTTAAGCCGATCAATATTGCGATCGCATTAGAATCCAATGCCATCAAAGCCGACAGTGTTTTCCATGATGGCGGTCAAATTACCGTAGGGGGCTGGCCAATTAATAATGCCGACAACTCAGGTCACGGCAACCTTTCCATTACTGGCATCTTGGAATATTCCAGCAACGTGGGCATGGTTCATGTCATGCAGCGGATGGATCGATCGGCTTACTACAACTACCTCAAGAAAATTGGGATTGGCCAAATTACGGGTACTGATCTTCCCTTTGAAACCCCTGGTCAGTTTAAGGATAAGCAGCAGTTTTTGGACTATCCCATTGAAGCGGCAACCGCAGCTTTCGGCCAAGGATTTTCGGTGACGCCTCTGCAAATGGCGCAGCTCCATGCCGCCATTGCCAATGGGGGCGAGCTAGTAACTCCCCATGTGGTCGATGGTCTGTATAACCCTGCTGGCAAGAAAACCAAGGGTTTAAATCTCATTCAACCCCGACGCATCTTTTCGGAAAATACAGCCGCCAAAGTTCGGACCATGATGGGCAGCGTCGTTCAAAACGGAACGGGTAAACCCGCCAAAATTCCTGGCTACCGCTTAGGGGGTAAAACAGGAACAGCCCAAAAAGCAGATAGTGGTACCTATAGCAATGCCCGCATTACTAGCTTTGTGGCATCCTTCCCTTTAGAGTCCCCTAAATATGTGGTATTAGCCGTAGTGGATGAACCGCAAGGGGGCAATGCTTATGGCTCTACGGTTGCCGCTCCGGTTGTGAAGTCAGTGTTGGAAACTTTGATTAGCGTTGAGGGCATTCCTCCCAGTCATCCTGCTGAATTAAAGGCAAAGCCTAAAGCATCTCGCCCAGGCGGATGAAGGGCTTTCCTGTTCATTCCTACCTGACTAAGGGACCACCGAGAATTGAGTTAGGAATTGTGCAGAGACCAAACCAGTGAACAGTCGTCTTGTTCAGTGAGGAAACTGCTCATTTTAACTGTCTTGCAACAGCATCACCCTACGCAAGGGTTGGCATCTTAATTTGAAGTGTTTGGGCACTAGTAAAGCGTTAGGGGAGAAACCGCTTTTGCTCAACTTCACTGGGCATTCGGCAGGTAGCTCGTCGTCCAAAGAGTCGATAGCGATTGCGGGCAATGAAACGATAGATGCGATCGCGAATAGGTCTCGGCATGACACCAATGGCAGTAAAGACGGACCAAACGCCACCCAAACGGTTACAGACTTGAATAAACGCATCAGACTGATCGTATAGATGATGCTCGTCCCGATAGTAAATCGACCAAGCCTCCCGATCTAGGGGTAATGGGGGCAAATACTGTCTGGCTGTTTGACCTTGTAAAGGAGCAATTAGGATAGTTCCCTGTGGATCGACTTTTAGCAGGATGTCCACAAAGCCATTACACATCACACATTCCCCATCAAAAAACACGATGGGCTGCTGCGTGGAGACCGTCTGGCTGGCTATCTGATTTGAAAGTCGTGGTGTCGCCATGCCATTGCTCTAAGAACCTATTTTGAATCTAACATGGCTGCTTTGGCATTAGCATAGGGCTGTCTTGCGGGGCTCGGACATATCCTTTAGCAGGAACGGCAGCTTTCGAGGTAGGATCTGCAAGTTACATCTATGCTAGTTGAACAATGGCTGAGCGACCGATTAAAAAGTCTGAATTAGAAAAGCGTGCCCAGGCTGAAGGCCAAACAGGCGATGACAAAAACCGTAACCAGAAGGGCCGCAAGGGTGGACGAGGTAAAGGTCGAAACAACAAAGATAGAGATAGGAAAAAGCCTGCTGTTCCCCTAGCATTGATGCGGGGTCCCAAGCCATCCGCCAAGGTGGAAGAGCCTGAGCCCGCCCCTGAAGAAGCAGTTGCAGAAACCACCCCAGAAGGTGAAGAAGCCGTAGCTGAGGCAGCCGATGCAGCCGAAACGGACTCAGCCGAAGCTAGCGAAGCAGATCCCGCGCCTGAAAATTAACGATTAGCCTCAACATAAATTCTGAGAGAAATTATGCTGAGGCTAGATTCTTGGCAGATTAAGAAGACACGGGTTGAGGAATCGTGATATCAATCGGTGTCACCGTTTTTCCTAAGTCTTCTAATGGGGGTTGAATCGCTGAGCGGTTCCCCACGACTAAAGTGACAATCTGATCAGGCTGCAGATATTTCTTCGCTGCAGCCTGAACTTTTTCAGCCGTCATGGTTTTGACTGCCCGCTGATATTGGAAGATAAAATCATCGGGATAACCAAAGTACTCATATCGCATTAAACGAGACAAGGTTTGGCCTGGATCCTGAAAGTTAAAAACAAAAGAGTTGAGAATTGAATCCTTGGCTTGTTGAAGTTCATCCGCCGATAAGGGGGCTTCACGGACCTTTTTCAGTTCACCCAACACCGCATTAATAAATGGCACGGTGGCTTCTGAACGCGTCTGCCCCCCAGAAATAAATAACCCTGGATAATCGTAACGAGCGCTCCATACTGCATAAACGGAATAGGCCAATCCCTGGCGAGATCGGACTTCGTTAAATAACCGTCCCCCAAAGCTGTTGAGGGCTTCATTCATCACTAGTAAGGAGAAAATATCAGGACTATCAAACTTCCCTCCCAAATGACCGATTTGGACATTGCTTTGGGAGAGTTGAGGTTGATCGACGATAAATGTCTCCCCAGCTTTGAGTTGCTCTGCTCCCGGTGCTGGTGGCATTTCATCCCGCTCGGGTATGGCGGGCCAATCGCCAAATTCCTGTTTGATCCGCTGAGTCATAGCGGCAGGATCGAAGTCTCCCACAATGCCTAAAATCATGCAGTTGGGATGGAAGTTCTGTTGGTAAAAGGATTCGACATCGGCTTGGGTGATATTGTCGAGAGTTTGATATTCCTGGGTGCGGGCATAGGGGCTGTCTCCCCCATAAATCAGTTTTTTAAATTCTCGGCCTGTAATGTCGTCAGGGTCATCGTTACGACGAGCAATGTTTCCTCGACGCTGAGTCTTGGCTAAAACGAGCTTGTCCTCTTCGAACGCCGGTTCGCGAATGACTTCCGAAAACAAACCAAAGACGGTATCTAAGTCTTCACTCAAGGCGGCGAAGGATGCACTGCCTGAAGCGGTACTAATCCCTGTCTCTACGGATGCGGCCCGTTGCTCTAGCATTTGGTTAAGCTGATCAGAAGGATGCGTTTTGGTGCCGCCCGTCCGCATCACGGTGCCAACAATATCCGCTAAACCTACTTTTTCGGCAGGCTCAAGCCGTGACCCTGTCCGCATACGAGCAATACCGTTGACCAAAGGCAGCTCATGATTTTCCATCAAATACACGGTCAAACCGTTATCCAGTTGGAATCGACTATATTCTGGGATGGTTACTTCAGGGAGGGGTGGAAATTCTAAGTCTGTATAGTGTTTAGCGGTGGCCGCCGTACCCGGACGAATCGAACCGATGACTAGCAAGAGGGGAATAACCGCGAAGGCAATTAACCGCTGTAGGGTTTTACGTAGAAATCGGTTGCGGTGGGCGTTGGGCATGGTTAACGTGCTTTTCCTATGAACAGCTCATCTCTAACAGATTAGCCTAAACTTTTACGAGGCGAGGGGTGAATTTATATCCTTTTGACCTGCTTTACAATTAAAAGTGCCCCTACCGTTGTCTGGCCCGTGAAAAAGCGCGTTACTCTTACGTTCCCTCGGCGAGCCGTTCCGGTTCCAGTCACCTATCGATTGGCAAAAGATTTCAATGTGGCAGCAAACATTATTCGTGCCCAGGTTGCCCCAAACCAAATTGGTAAGTTGGTGGTGGAACTGGCAGGAGATATTGATCAGCTTGATGCGGCAATTGATTGGATGCTGTCGCAAAATATTGATGTGTCTTCCTCGAATCGCGAAATTCTGATCGATGAAGATAGTTGCGTTCACTGTGGTTTATGTACGGGAATATGCCCCACCCAGGCCCTCACCCTTAGCCCCAAATCTTTTTTGCTGAACTTTACGCGATCTCGCTGTATTGTTTGTGAACAATGTGTTCCTACTTGCCCCGTACAAGCTATTTCTACTAACTTTTAGTAGGCATTGAGCATGGTTGACCTTGAATCTCTTCTCAAAACAGAGTTGCCACGCTGTCTTGACCAGGTTAAGGGATCTACAAATAAATAAGGTACCCATCAATTGGGCACAATCTTGATATCCCATTTGGGTAACGCTTCAGAACATAGCCATTGTTGTTTGTAGGCTTCTAGCTCATCTGAGGGCACAGTAATGTTCTTTTCATAGGTGCCCTCAATCAAATGAACCAAAGGCTTCAATCCATTCCAGGTCATATTCGATGCCCACTGGACAGCCGTATCAATGGAGTTGAGGATAGTGCCATTCCAATATTGTTCCAAGGCTGCCCAACATCGCTCAATCGGATTGTATTTGCTGTGATAGGGCGGATAGTAAATCAGATGAACCGATAATCGTGTCATTTGGACAAACTCAACCATACGCTTGATAAATTGTGTGCGGTTACTGCGCACTGCAGAGCCGCCATCAAGGTTAATTTCTAATCCCTCTATCTGAGGATAGTTATCGTGATGTTCGCGCCACCAAGCCTCTAAACAATCAACAATAAAATCAGTAGTTTCAGCAGACTGACCAAAGTAAATTGACAGTTGCCCTGCGAGCACATCGAGAATCCCGAAGGGTACCAAAATAGCGTCCCAATGGTCATCATGGTCATTGGCTTTTGTCGCGTCTAGGGTACGAGCTTTGCCGCCACGAGAGAGGTTGCCAATTTTAACTTTGGCTTTGCTATCAATCGAGATGCGCAATAGGTTGGGGCCGCATCGGCAGCATAATTGGCTTGAGCGACATTTGCGAAAATCGCATCGGTTTGCGGCAGTTTTTCAGGGGTTTAACTTTTGGGTTTTTAAGCGATAACCCATTCGATTCAATAGATTGCCGATGGTTTGACGGGTTGGTAATGCCTCATCGCTGTAGCCTTTCTCCTCAATCAATGCCTCACGCACGGCCCTGGCACTGATACGGGTGTAGTACAACGTTGATTTGAACTTCGGATCAGCTTGGGCTTCACCATCAACTAAATCCCGAATGTCAGTTGCTAAATGGGGTAGTTTCGTTTCGCTAAGCTGACGACCTCGGGCTTGATAGTTGTCAACGCATCTAATGCCAGTCCGTCGTTCATCAAGGCCCAGTTGAACACTGGTACGTCTCCAACCTAAATGACGCTCAGCTTTGCGGGCAGAGCCGTCCAGGTAGTCTTCAGCCACTTTTGCCATGAATGCTCGCTTGTGTGGGCCTGTCAGTTTCTTGGCGGCATCTCGAAACGTCTCTTTTATAGGGGCATCTAGCATCAGATATCCTCAAAACAATCGGTCAATCATGTATTGACTTGTTTCTTAGATTCGCAGGTACTTTATTTCTTGGCAAGTCCCTAAAACCATTTCAATTCCCCCATTCAGCCCCAACGATGCCATCGCTACGGCATTTACATTGACATCACCGCTAGATAGCGCTTTAGAGGTACAGGTTTTGGGCCATCCACTGGTAGCCTACAATCCCAATTGCGGAGATGACTCTAGCTTTATCAGTCCGCTTTATCTTAAATGGTCCAATGGTCCCGAAATTTGTGTTTTCGATAGTCAAATACATGGCTATCACGGTGAGATGAATGCATCCGCTAAATTTCGTGGTTCAGGACTGCCAAATGTCTATTTATGCAGTGAATGCGACCATGATTGGTTTCATGTTTCGTTGCAATTAGATTATTGGGACGCCTGTGACGATCTTTTAGAAGATGAGCCTGATTTACCGATCCAAGACTATTTTTGCCATGCCGTCTTTGCAGGGAAATGTCTTCAGTGCGGGAAGGTGAACACTATCCTGGATATGGATCTGTAATTGATAGAGGGGGAATTCGTCCCCATGCAAGTCAATTCAGTGATTACAGCCAAAATGTGATGAATTCTAATCGGAAGAACTTAAACGCCGACCCTCACATTCCCTTAAAGAGGCGATGTTGGTTAAGTTACTACTACCGAAATCATCGCTTTTAAGTAAGACAACTCCGTTGCCATCAAAATCCCTGAATACTCGCCTTTAGGAAGATGCTGAGGAAGTTGAATGAAAATGTTAATGGACTCTGTTGCATCGGGCGCAAGACTGAGCAGATTGGGGGCAATAGATATGGCATCCTGAGCAATCAGATCGCCTTGGCAACTGTACAAATCCGTACAAAAAACTTTGGTTTGAGTGGATTCTGATCGATCATTGTGAACCTTAAATGAGATCTGAACTGTTTCTCCTGCGTGGCTGGGGTGAGCAGGCTGCAGTAGAGGGACACCTGCCTCGCTCGATGGTGCTGATTCTGATACGCTACCCGGCAGATTTGATTTGAGGGAGAGCAGATTAGCCAACTCATTGACAAACCCATGCATTTCGTCCACTAAGCCTGGAACGGAAGAGCTATTGGGTCTAGAGGGAGTCGTCGTTCCTAGATCTAGAGGAGTGGCCACGGTTTGGGCGGATTCGAGGGGCGCGGATAGATCGCTATCAAGAATAGTGGCCGCTTGCTGTACAAGAGCTTCAGGGGTGGGTATTGTTTCACCGGCCATGGGCTGGATAACCTGGGCAACCGGTTCTGTGAGCGCTTTGGGCTCAGCAGCTAGCCCTCCCGCTTCAGACACCGTATTAGGAAGCGTTTCAATCTGTTCCAGAAGGCCAGTGACCGATTCGGGTAACCCTTGATCGATGAGCTGGAGGGGTTTACGTCGATAGTGTTTCATCTTGACTGTCCTCTACTTGCGACTCAAAACCAGTAGCCCTACAGATTGCGGCTAATCATATAGTGAATCAATTTGGGGATAAACGCTTTCTCCGCTGAGTCAGGCGTATCCCTATAGGCCACGGAGAATTCCTCTAAGGCTGCTTCGGCAAACTGATGGGCGACTGCGATCGCATAGTCAATACTGCCGTAATCTTGCATGCGCTGAATCACCCAGCTCACCTCCTCTTCAGACCGTTCTCCCCGAGGCTTTGCCATAAAGGTTTCCAGTACATCCCGCTCTGATGGGGTGCCCTGTTTAAATAGGTGCACTAACATCAACGTTCGCTTCCCCTCCCAAATATCACCGCCAATTTCTTTGCCATACCGGTGGGAATCCCCCACCAAATTCAGCACATCATCCTGAATTTGAAAGGCTGCCCCCATAAAGTATCCAAACTTATTAAAGCGATCCAGATCCAGAGTGTCTTTAGAAGCAATCAGACCGCCAATCCGACAGGGATGCATAAAGCTATACCAACAGGTCTTATTCAAAATCATCTGCAAGTAGTCTGCTTCGGTGATATCACAGCGGTTGTCCCGTACCCACCCCAGTTCTGAAGCTTGTCCCTCCAGGGATTTCAACATCAAATGTTCAAACTCTTCATAGATCCGTTGGGTCAGTTGATGACCCAGGATAGGAACATTTTCCCGGACCAATCTCAGGCTTAAGGCATTCATAGCATCGCCAATATTCACCGCGATGGGCACCCCTTGCTCTGCCTGCAGGGTGGGCATGCGATGGCGGCATTCACTGTTATCTTCCACGTCATCATGGACTAGGAACGCATTGTGAATCATTTCTAAGGCAACGGCTGATTTGAGGGACTGTTCTTCAGTCCCCCCAAAGGCCTGACAGGTCGCCATACATAAGGCGGGTCGCAATCCCTTCCCCATATGGGAGAGGTGTCTTTTGATCGGCTCATACAGATACCGTTGGGGTTCACCCGTGGGAATCACAGCCAACAACGCGGCCAACGTCACCTCTCGGTAATGACCGAGATGGACCTGGAGGGTCTCTAGATCCGGAGGGGTAAGGGTAGCTAGGGACACCAGACACCTCTAGCTAGCGAGTAGGGGAGGAGACTCGTCATCACTCAGGAATAATGCGGACTTTTCCGGAACGCTGAGGGGGCTGTGTAGAGGACTGAACAGAAGAGGGGGGTGGCTGTTCGGATAATGTTTGGAGTGTAGCCAAGCTAGGGATGGTTTCAGGCATCGTTTGGGACTCCGCCATCCGCACCACAATATCTAGCACTGACTTTTGCACCACCTCCATCAGCTCTTGCCGCAATTCAACATTGTCAAAGCCTTGGGTGCCGACCGCATAGAGGGGGTTCCCTAATTTTTCCAGGGGTTGATCTATGGTGACTCCGAGCAACTGCTCCAGAATTCGGCCACCTTGGTGGGCCAACTTGAGGGCCGATAACCCCCATCGCACCAAACTGTCATCCCAGGGTAAGCCCTGGTGAAACCGAATGCGATCGATTACTCGCCAGGGTTCAAAAATTTCCTGCTCATGCAGCTTCCAGATCTTGCATGGAGGGACATCCACTTTGGCCGACTCAATAATGCCGTTGACAGCCCGACGAGCCGCTTCATTGGCCCCTTCCATCGTCGCCAGATCCGTATAGGTGCGAACATAATCGGACGCCAGAAATAGATTGGGAATATCCGTCACCGCGTCTGGGCGTTTCACCCAAGTATTAATTAAATTGACCAGCAGCGGTTCTTCATTGGTATCACCTTCCCCCTCGACCAGGTAAATCGCCGGATCCAAAAACCAATGGTCTAAATATTCATCCTTGAGGATTTCTTGGCCGTGAATATTGATGCTCTTTTTGAGTTGCGCCCACACTTCATTTTTGACTTCTTCTCGGGTGCATTCCTTGGCAGTTTTGCCATTGAGGCCCTTTTCATCCCACTCGGAAATATCAACGGAGATGATGCCTTTAATCCGACCGTCGGCATATTGATTAAAATCAACTCCTGGCCAAAACTGTCGTTGGGAAATAGACGTGAGCGCCCAGGGAGAATCCACATAAATCGCATGGCCGTGAGATAGGGGCACATCCTCCGTCAGATAAAGTTGAATGCCGTTCATCCAGGACACCCCCCCTTCACTGAGCTGCTGGAGCTTCCCTAATTCTGGATCCGCCGTTTTAAGACTGTCGGTCACCAGCTCTGCCATCCGCTCAATCGGGACTGCAGCGATATAATAGTCCCCTTGAGCCTGAAAGGTCTGGCCCTCTTGCTCAATCGTAGCTCCCTGAATCAGACCATTCACACAGTCAATGGCTAAGACCTTGGCCTCTAGATGATATTGCACCCCTTGTTGAATTAAGTAGGCCAGCCAAGGGTTGATCCAGGCATCGTTGGTGGGCGCATTGAGAACGCGATCGCTACTCGGTCCCGGCTCCACTAAATCAAACAGGAGCTGAACAAAAATATCGCCAATGGTTTTGGTACTCGCCAGATGTGCCTTTGCCGCCACTAGAGAGCGAGTAATGCCATGACCAAAAATTTTCTGATAGGCCGGGGAACGCTGGTCCGCTCCGACAAACTCCCACCAGTCTTCTTTTTCATACTCCGCTAAGCGTCGTTCTTCGCAAGAGGTGACGATTTGCCAGACCTTGGTGCCGAAGAACGCAATTTCTTCAGGAGAGACGCCAAAGTCGGGACCAAAGATGGTGGGAAACTCATTGAGGATTTCCTGGACATCTGCAAAGGTACGGGGAGAACGGGATGGAAATACAATGGGGCGCTGGCCATAGCGGGCCATTTCGACTCGCGTGGTATCGACGAGATTATCGGCAACAGATTTGTCTTTCCCATAAGGGATGCGTGCCATGGTATCGACAATATGCTTGTAGAAGCGAGGGAAAAAACGGAAGCCATGTTCTCCGGGCAGGGGCTTGCGAGGACCATTGGGGCCCATGCCTCCGGTATTGGGCACGGGAATACTGCGGGCCTTTCCTCCAGGAATTTTCTTGGCTTCGTATACGTCTACGGCAAACCCTCGTTCAATCAGCTCATGGGCGGCACTCAGTCCAGCCACGCCTCCACCAAGGATCACAACCTTTTTTTGCATGATGTTTCCTGTCTGCTATGAGGGGGGATGGGGATTAAAATTTGGGTTTAGGGCAAAGAAAAGGCACTCACGGCACCCTCTTCCTTCACTCTCAGGACAAATTTCTCATAGACGCGAAACAGGTATCTCGCTTCGTTACTGACATTTAGAAATTGAACGGTAGGGGAGGTGGCCACGACTAAATCGATGGGATCACCCGCCAAGGAAACGACCACCACCTGCTTGCTATCTAAGGTGCTGGATCGCAATAGCTGGGTACCAAGCATGGGTTCAATCCGGTCTTTGGGTAAGACTAAAGAGCCAGGAATCGGTGTATTGGCTTCTACAAAGGCAACTTGTCCCAGAATGCAGGCAAAGGGACCTAAGTGTCCGTTTTGCTCTAGGGTTGCGATCGCACCAGCAACATCACTGACAAGACCACCTGTAAGAGTTGGTAAACTTCGACTTCCCTCTGCAACTAGTCCATTAACATTATCTCCTCCTGACACACTGCATTGTGGAGGCACTCCTTGTGGAATATTGAGTACAGGTGGAGAAGATGGTTGTGATGGCCGTACGTTATTAAAAACAATGGCATCTTCTGCCCGAGCCAATAAATTCGCAGCTCGACGAAAAGCAGAAACAGCCCCAGAAAGGTGTTCTTCAGCCAACTGTCGTTGCCTTAATTCAACCTGTACCGCTAGAGTCCATAGTTGAAGCGTTGAAACATCATCTACAGTAATGGGCGCTGGCTGATCCGATAATCGTTGAGTGCGCACCACTGTTGCGCTTCCCTCTAGTGGACCACAACAAGATAGGAAGGATCCCGCAACGCTAGCCTTACTGACCTCATCAGCAACAACCTGTTGTATCTGATCCCACTGCTCAGACGTCCAATCAATTTGAGAGTTCATAGAGGCTGAATATCCTAAATATCGAAAGATAAGCTAACTGCTTGCACAACACAGTTATTAGTAGAAAACCCAGTGCAGAAAATTCAGATCAAAAAAACAAAATGGAAATGCCAAAAGTTTACAACAAACTAGAGGGCATACAAATCATAAATCACGAGCAAATCTGACATTTGTACTTCTCCAATTCCAATACATTGGAGGCGATTTAGCCATTTATACTTTGGATGCTCAGTTAAGAATCGAGGGGTTGATCGTAAAGGTGGAGCATGGGGCCATTGTTTGTTGAGAAAATTCTGATAGCCTTCGTCGCCTAAATCAAAAACGCCAGAATAAGTGGTATAAATTAGGGCTTTTTCTGGGGTCTCTAATGTGGCTCGTATTCCCAACACACCAATTCCATCAGAACGAATCGTCATCCAATCCCCTCCATGAGGGCGGATTTTGGCATTAAGCTTCGGACCATAGACCTCTCCCCCCTGCAAAAACCAATTGACTCGCAATCCTTCTGGTGTTTCACCAATGATCTCTGGGGAGTGGCTTAACTGTGCCTTGACTCTCCCCAGAAACATCATATTCACAGGGAAGGAGGACTCAGGTGGAGCACTGTTGGAGGTAGCAGCTTGGCTCTTGAACTCTGTTGAGCCTGAAGATGTTTTGGCGCTTGACTCATCAAGCTGAAACATAGCGGGAAATGAGCTGGCAGTAGCGGCATCTGGTACTTGGCGTCCTGAACATCTCAAAATCACAATATACTCGACCAATTTCCCTTTTAATCCTTGAGGCCAACAGGCACGAAAGTATTGGGTATTTTGAGCAGGATTTGACCGAATCAAAACCGCAGATAACGTTCTGATCAAGCCGCCATCTACCCGATAACGAATGGTTACGCTGTGGTTAGGGTTTGCGGGAGTAACCCCAACAATCAATCTAGGGGAGGGATCTAAGGGACTGGCCGAGGTTGGACCTGGAGCATCTTCTGTCTCAAACCAAATTGTCAAGCCATCATTGGAGAATTGCAAAAGAGCTGACCTCAGGCGTTATCTGCTGATTTCACTCAATAATGATTGTGCATTTTCGAGTTCTGGAGAACACCAACCTTCTGAAAATTTACTACAAATATCTGACAGAAGAGAATGGGCTTCTTGTAATTTTTCTTGTTGCTTTTTGAGCTGGCATAGCCCCATGACGGCTCTTAGTTCAAGCATTAAAGCATTTTGGTGTTGAGCAGTTGCGATCGCATCTTGGTATGAATGTTCCGCCTGTCGAATCATCTCCTGATGCTGTTCCTGAGAAGAATCCAAAGTTTTTCGTAACAATACCTCAGCTTTAAGGCGGTAAAGTTCAGGCTCCATATGATGTTCATTCCTATCTCTGGCATGGATAAGGCCTTGCTCTAAAGCGGCAAGGGCATCATTCAGAGAGTCAGCTTCCATCAACGCTTCGGCGAGCATGACCATGATGTGGGGATAAATAATAGCTGAATCAGTCTTTTGAAAGAGCTGAATCCCTTCCCTCATTTTGGCCAGTCCTTCTTGTACATCACCAAGCATGACAATGGACCACCCATTGAAAATGAGTGCTACAGGATGCCAAAGCAAAAATCCTTCATTCAACGAAAGCTCTATCAATTGAGACGATTTTTCCTGAATCCATTCAATATTTTTTAAATAGTGATGATAATAACACCCTGCAGCCAGTGCATAGGCAATGCTAGGAGTATGTTTGAATTCTTGAGCTAAGCGTAGTGCCTTTTCTGCATGAGTAGGCGCTTGTTCAAGATAACCAAGCATCCACAAACTTCCAGCCATGAACATCCGAATCGCAACGGTTGAAGAGAACTGAAATGTAAGAACAATCGTTTGTTCTATCGCTAAGTCATATCGTTCTAGTGCCTGTTCAGCATAGGATTTAGCTTGCAGAAATTCTCCTCGAAAGTGACAGGTATACCCCACAGCATGGCAAGCAATAATATGCAGCAAGGGTTGATCCGCCTTGGTTGCCAGCTTGAAAACCATTAAGGCGGTTTCTTTCGCTGGATCGAGCTGTCCTCTCAAAAAATAATTAGTCCATAGTCCCCATAAAGCCCCAGAAAGACTTTGGGGATCTCCTAGTTTTTCACTTAGATCTTTCGCTCGGATACAGGAATACTCGACTTCTTTAGCTGCCCACCCTTTAATCGCCATATAAGCGGGAGCAAGACCAAGCTGCATCTGCAATTCCAGCCGATCTCGCTCTATGCCTTCAGAAATACCGTCCAGTAACTCAATGCCTTGACCTAGATGTGCGATCGCTTCCGAATTGGCGGCTTGTCCTAAGTCTCGTTGCCCCGCCTGCAACCAATACTGGATAGCAGCATGCAGAAGCCCCGCTTCAGTAAAGTGATAGGCCAACAGCTCTGGACGAATGGATTCTTGGTCATCTCTGCGTCGCTCAAGGGTGTAGGCAATGCGCTGATGATAACCCTGCCGACGTATTTTCACTAATGATTGATACGCCGCATCCTGAATCAGCGCATGTTTGAATTGATATTTTGCAAAAGGTGGAGACCCTTCTTGGTAAAGGAGTCCTGATTCAACCAGTTGATTCAAACCATTGCGGAGGGTGGCTTGATTCCACTGAGACACCTCTTCTAATAATTCATAGTCAAATTCGCGTCCTAAGGTTGAGCCGAGTTGGGCTACTTCCTTGACGACAGACAGACGATCCAGACGCTCAATCAAAGAGTCATGTAACGTCGTTGGAATTGCCAAAGAGATATTGTCATCGCTGAATCGGTGTAACGCAGGGCTTTCATCAACATCAGCTTCTAAAACCGTTTTCGTCAATTCCTCCACAAATAGGGGGATGCCATCTGTTTTCTGAACAATTTGTTGGACAAGGGCCTGGGGGAGGGATTTCTCCTGAGCCGTTTCCTCAACCATCACCTGAATTTCTTTCTGCCCTAAGCTATTGAGCTTTAAAGCGTGAAGGTGGGGGTAGGTATGCCAAGGCGACGTAAATTCGGGGCGGCAGGTTAATAAAATCAGGAGGCGATGATCGCGAATATGCTCTAAGAAATAAGTAATGGCATCTAGGGTCGAAGCATCCATCCAATGTAGATCTTCAATCACCAGTAGGACAGGCTGTTGCTTCGCTATCGCCAAACAAACTGCCGTCATGGCCTCAATGGTTTTTTGTTTTTGCCGCTCAGGGGTCAGGTTTAAAGGTGGATACTGTTCTTCAAAGGGAACTGCCAACAAACTTGCAAATAATGGGGCATATTCTCCTTGGGATAACGAACATTGGCCGATGAACTGTTCAATTTTTACCAATTTCTCAGCAGATGTATCGTCCTGAGAAAAGTTAAAGGTCGTTTGCTTTAAAAATTCAGTAATGGGATAGAAGGCACTGTTGCGATAGTAGGGTGAGCCTTGAATCTCAGTGAGCCATACGTCTTGGGCTTGAGCAACATTTTTTTTAACCTCCCAAACCAGCCTAGATTTCCCCATCCCTGCTTCCCCTTGCAACAGGACCGCATGGGTATGGCCAGTAATAACTTCCTGCCATCGTTCAGATAGCAGTGCTGTTTCAGCACTGCGGTTAACAAAAGGGGTTAACCCCGACTTTTCAGCAACAGCGAACCTGCTTTTGGCTTTACTCGCCTTGAGAACTTGAAAAATATCAATGGGATCTGAAATCCCTTTTAATTTTTGTTGTTCCAATTTCTGGCATTCAAAAAACCCCTGCACGAGGCGTTGAGTAGCGGCGCTAATGACAACGGTATTGGGCTGAGCCAGGGACTGTAAGCGAGCCGCAATATTGGGAGTTGCACCCACAATAGCCATGGGATCGGGTGCATCTTTCACCCCCATTTCGCCAATCACCACCAGTCCAGTGTGAATGCCAATGCGAACCGATAGACGCTCTCCCCACTTTTTCATGATTTTGGGATTGAGTTTTTGCAGGGACTCTAATATCCGTAGACCGCTGCTAACGGCTCTCCGAGCATCATCTTCATGGGCCCTAGGGTAGCCAAAATAGATCAGAACCCCATCCCCTAAGTACCGAGCGATATATCCTTCAGCATTTGCAATGGCCTCAGCACAGAGTTCTTGATAGGCCAGAAACACATCCCGCAGATCTTCAGGATCAAGTCTTTCTGCTAGCGGTGAAGACTCTACCAAATCACAAAACATCACGGTTAATTGCCGCCGTTCGGTTTCCCGACTCCACCCATCCTCCGATGGCGTGTTTATGTTTGTCTTCAGCTTGTGGGAGTAGTTTTTTTGTAAGGAGATTTGATGTGCTTCTAAAGTCTGAGCAACCAGTATTTCTTGATTGCGATCAACAGCAATTTTGAGGACATCAATAATCTCATATTTTAAGTCTGCTAAATATTGATCATCAATACCAAATTGCCGCTTAATCGCCCTATAAGAAACTTGACCTCGACGATGCAAAATCTCAATTGTTTGTTCTAGTATCTCTTCAAAACTCATTTCAAGTCACGGCTCTCTTATTGAGAGAAAGTATTCAAACTCAAAAAGTTACAATATCTCTCCGAAGTTGAGATTCAGTGTCTAGCCAAAAAGGTTGAGATTTTAACCATCGTTAGGTTGCCCCACGCTCTAGCATAACGCATCTGCAATAGGAAGAGTATAGAAGTCAAGCAGGGAGGACGATGGAGTGAGGTTTAGACAAAGAAGTTCGAAGGGGGTTTTCAATAACTGATACCTTGCTTAAAGGTATTGATATTTTTAATATTAGACAGCCTATTTACTTATGTGAATTAGCTGGTATTCATGCCATATAAATCACATACTGGGCCAGTATATTCTAATATCATCTATCTCTTGCGGACACCCAGATTAGTATAACCATTTGTAACGACTAACCTTTGATATTCATTCTTTCAATCCTTTTTCCCAAATCAAGGATAGATAGGCTTCAAAGTGTAGCCCTAATGCCATAACTATCTCTACCCAAAAACAGAGAAATTAACGAGCTGAAGAAAGGTGGGCGCTGTAGAATGCTGATTTTCCGATTTCGTTTTGAGGCCGCTCAGATTTTATTCAGGTTCTCTGGGAGATTGATAGCAATCCCTTTAAGATGAAGAGAGCCTAAGAACCAGGTAGAGTACTTTGGGGCATAATCGATTAACTACATCCTTCCAGAGACTCATAGGGGAGAACTTAGTCTTTAAGATAGATTTTGACCCTCACCATAGGGGATACCTAAATTACAATCTACCCGTTTAATGATTAAAAGGATACAGATAGAGTAATTATGGCCAGAAATGGGATTGGTATCAATACAGCCCAAGATCGCTCAGAACGGATTGTTGGCCAAATTCACGTTTATGATGGAGCCGGCAAGGGCAAATCACAAGCGGCCTTGGGGGTGGTATTACGTTCAATTGGTTTAGGCATTGCGTCTGCATTTCCGACCCGTGTTCTGCTACTACGGTTTTTAAAGGGGCCTGGCCGCCCCTATGCTGAAGATGCTGCCATTGAAGCCCTACAGCGTGCCTTCCCTCATTTGATCGATCAGGTGCGAACGGGTAGGGCTGAGTTCTTTGGGGCGGACGATATCACTAAGTTTGACCGCCAAGAAGCTCAACGGGGATGGGATATTGCCAAAGGTGCGATCGCATCCGGTCTCTACTCGGTCGTCGTTCTAGATGAGCTGAACCCGGTTCTGGATTTAGGCCTCCTCGACATCAATGACGTAGTTCAGTCCCTCCGCAAAAAACCCGACCATTTAGAAGTGATCTCCACAGGGAGAGGGACACCTCAAGGCCTGCTGAATGTTGCCGATCTCCATTCCGAGATGAAGCCTCACTCCCATGAAGGGACTCGCCAAGGGATTGAAGGAATTGAAATTTATACGGGATCCGGTAAAGGTAAATCCACCAGTGCTTTAGGTAAAGCACTTCAGGCCATTGGTCGCGGCATTAGCCAAGACCAATCCCATCGAGTTCTAATTATGCAGTGGCTCAAAGGGGGTCTCGGCTATACCGAAGATGCTGCAATTTCAGCCATGCAGCAGAGCTATCCCAATCTTGTGGATCATCAACGTTGTGGTCGCGATGCCATTGTGTGGCGGGGCCAGCAGCAAGAAATAGATTATGTAGAAGCAGAGCGGGGGTGGGAGATTGCCCGAGCTGCGATCGCATCCGGTCTTTACAAAACCATCATCCTAGATGAACTCAATCCCACAGTTGATTTGGAACTCCTGCCAGAAGAACCAATCATGCAGGCCTTTTTACGTAAACCTCGCGATACGGAAATCATTATCACAGGGCGTTGCCAGAATCCCCCTGCCTATTTCGAATTGGCGAGTACCCATTCTGAGATGGTCTGTCATAAACACTATGCAGAAAAAGGAGTTGATCTCAAACGCGGTGTAGACTTTTAACGAATCTGTTGCAGTTTGCTCATAGATGCCCAGACCCTACGTTTGACATTTATGATGGGGGCAGATTCTTATTCCTAGACTAAAGAATTGACCGTTGTCATCAGCAAAGAGATCCCTCCCTTTTGTCCATGAGTCTGCCGTTATCCGCAATGAACTTAGAGAAGCATAACCAACGGATGCAGTTGTTAGCGGATGTGACCTACAAGATCAGGCAATCCCTGGATCTCCATGAAATTCTGCAAACCACTGTCACTGAAGTGCGACAACTGCTGGATGCAGATCGGGTGGTTATGTTTCAAATCCATCCCGATGGGGCGGGAACCGTGGTGCAAGAAGCAGTATTACCGGGTTGGTCAAAATCGATTAATCAAAATATTGTAGATACCTGTTTTGGCACGAGCTTTGTTGAGTCTTATCGAAATGGTCGCGTTTCCGTTATTAACAATATAGAAGAAGCCCCCATTACCCCTTGCCATGCTGATCTATTGCGGCAATTTGAAGTTAAAGCTAATCTTGTTATCCCAATCATTAGCCAAGGGCAGCTTTGGGGACTGCTAATTGCCCATCAATGCTCAGCGCCTCGAAACTGGCAAGACTTTGAAGTAGACCTGCTGAAGCAGCTTGCGGATCAAGCGGGCATCGCACTAGCGCAAGCTAAATTGTTGGCCGATCTGAATCAAGCACATCAGCAACTCAGATTTCATGTGGAAAATTCTCCCCTCGCCGTGATTGAGTGGGATCATGCCTGTCGGATTCAGCGCTGGTCAGCCCAGGCAGAACGCATTTTTGGTTGGTCAGCAGCGGAGGTTACGGGTCGAGGTCCGGATCACTGGTTTATTCATACGGACGATCTCCATCTTTTTCGAGAGCATGTTTTAAACCTCACTGGGCATCCCTTCCCGAACTACTCCAATCCAGACATGGAGCGACTGACCCGAAATTATACAAAAACTGGCGAGCTAATCGATTGTGAGTGGTATAGCTCGGCCCTTTTTGATGGAGAGGGCAACTTGGTGTCTATCCTGTCCATGGCCCAAGATGTGAGTGCTCGCCAACAGGCAGAAGCGGCATTACAACAACTCAATCGAGAGTTGGAAATGCGAGTTGAGCAACGAACTGCAGCCTTGCAAGAAAGTGAGCAACGGTTCCGTTCCTTGTTTGAGGCAGCCCCAGATTTTATCTATGTGCTGGATACGCAAGGGGTGATTCAGCATGTCAACCCTGTGGTGATTGAGCGCTCAGGTTACCGTAAATCTGAACTAGAAGGTCACCCCTTTATCAATTTGTTTGCCCCCAAATCTCAGGTTCTTTGCCAACAACAGTTTTCAGATTTACTGGCCCTGGGGAGCCACCGCCAAGAACTGGAGTTCATGGGCAAAAACGGAACCATTCTGACGGTGGACTGCTCCTTTAAGGTGGTTAAAGATCCCCTGGGACAAATGTCTATTTTGGTGGTGCAGCGCGATATTAGCGATCGCAAAGCGTTAGAGCGTATTAAAGACGAATTTATCTCTGTCGTCAGTCATGAATTACGCACTCCTCTGACATCTATCCACGGATCAATCAAACTGCTAGCCACCGGACAATTGGGAGATTTATCAGATGATGGACAGCAAATGCTCGATATTGCAGACCAAAATACCGATCGCCTCGTTCGCTTAGTCAGTGATGTTTTAGATCTACAGCGAATCGAATCAGGGCAAGCCAAAATTTATAAGCAGCTTTGCGATGCAGCAGATCTCATGACCCATGCAACTGATGCAATGCGCAGTATGGCTTACCACCATAATGTCACCTTAAAAAGCACGCCCCTCTTAACCATGGTTTGGGCCAATCCAGATTACATGGTACAAACCTTAACGAATTTACTCAGCAATGCCATTAAATTTTCCCAACCTGGTGGAACAGTTGAGTTAGCGGCTGAACTTCGGATTGAAGAGCGGCGAGCAAAAGGCCGCTCCTCTCCCTCTGAAAGTCATGACACCCCCTTTCCCATCACGATTAAACACACTGAACTGTGGTTTCAAGTGATTGACCAGGGCCAAGGCATTCCGGCTGATAAACTGGAAAGCGTTTTTGAGCGCTTTCAACAAGTCGATGCTTCAGATGCTCGGGAAAAAGGTGGTACCGGGCTAGGCTTAGCCATCTGTCGCAAAATTGTAGAACAACATGGTGGCAAAATCTGGGCCGAAAGTGTTTTGGGCCAAGGCAGCTGTTTTTTTGTGGCCTTACCCATGTCTTGTTGGTTAGTGGAAAAAGCTGAGGTCAGTTAATCGTTGGTTTCCATCCCCCTACCTTGACCTAATCTATGGCAGAAAAACGCATCCTGATTATTGATGATGAGCAAGCGATTCAAGCTGTAGCTAGCCTCAGTTTAAAGATGGAAGCTGACTGGCAAGTCATCACCGCGAATTCAGGGGCTGAAGGAATCGCCATTGCTGGTCTGGAGCAACCTGACGCTATTTTGCTAGATGTGATGATGCCGATGCTGGACGGGATAGAAACCTTCAAACAGCTACAGCAAGGCCCTTTAACCCGTAGCATTCCGGTTATCTTACTCACGGCTAAAGCACAAGCTGCAGAACAACAGCAATTTCAAAGCTTAGGGGTTGCTGGGGTGATTACCAAGCCTTTTAATTCCCTAACCCTAGCGAGTCAAATTGCTCAGGTATTGGGGTGGGTTCTATAGCTTTTACAGATGCAGAACTAAACAGAGCTAACCAGAGGAATGGGACTGATACGCAAGTCTTTCCTGGGCTAAATCCCGAATTAAAGGGAGTCTTTCACTGATATAGGCGTTCAAATCGCGAATATCGACCCGTTTGAGGAATTCTTCTCGACGTAGCTGCCGAGACAACCAGATCACCAAAGCATCATTGTCTAGGGTCAATAAAATATTGGTTTGTGTCTCTTCAACTAATGACCAAAATTTACGGATTGCTTCAGGAGACATGAATCCGGCCTTTAAGATTCTCTTTATATTTATCAGGTTACATGAGAAATTTTGAGGCGAGAGGGATCTGTCGGAAGATGACATAAAAGTTACATAATACTCATGAAACCAATTGACTTTCATGTGCAAGCTTAGCGAAATATAAATGCTGATTGAGTTGATAAATCTCTGTAAGCTTTGTAGAGTCTGGGCTTATCCGAGATTTAGTCGAACCTTGATTATGAAATGATCACAGTCAAACTACACTCATTAAATTTCCTCACTTCAACCACCCAAGATAAAAATTGAGCCCAATCAATCCCCTCGCCTCATCTACGAACAGCTTGTAGCCATTGAAATGCCTCAAAGCCACTGAATTGATTCCCCTCCATACAAAATGGCGTCGATTTTTCTTGGAACAGGACCAAGTCAGGCAGAATTGCAGATTCATTCAACCTAAAGCACAGCTTTGATTGCATCTTGAGCTTCATTTCGTAATTTTTTGGAGATGCGGAACAATTCTCGTCCTGTAGTGAGGTAACTATCGTCGTAGCAGTAGGTAAACCGTTCCAGATCTTCGATACCGTCCTCAATATGGTTGAGACAGTAGTATAAATGGGCAGCAACACTGGCAATATTGCCGGGATTCGGGAAAGATTGGAAGATCGTTTGAGCCTTTTCTAGGCGAGTCCGGCAATCGGCTAAGTAATCCTGAAAATCTGCCATTAAATCATCGTCATAGGGATCGGCAGATAAACATTGGATTTCATCGGCTAGGGGGTTAAGAATATTAGCCAGGTGTCGATTGACAGGTGTGTACACCTGCTTTAGCCATTGTTGGAGATGAATCTCTGTTTTGCGAGCGGTTTGGGTTGGTTTTCGGTAGGCTTGACTGCGGGCAGCTCCAGCCTGTGCATTTCCCCATGAACCAGTGGTGGGAGCAGTACGGCGATGTTGGTCATAGGCCAACCGTCGATGGGGATCTTTTAAAATTTCGTAAGCTTCATTCACCTGAGCAATGCGCTCATGATTCGCCATCTGATGATGGCTATCAGGGTGAAATAACTTAGCCAGACGCCGATAGGCAGATTTGATCTCAGCTGGTGTTGCAGCTGGATCGACTTCTAGGGTTTGGTAGTGATTATGACCGGACATGAGGTCATTGTACTGAAGCTCAAAGAGGTTGAGAATGGCAACAGCAGGACTTTATGTTCCCTTAACGTCGCTGGGTCAAGATCATTTTGAAGTGAGAGGGCGGTGCTAGAGTTACACCTCTACGCACAGGTTTTAAGGGTTGAGGCTGCTCTAGCTGGAATTGATAACCAGTCAGGAGTGTCGAGAGGACCAATTTCATCTCGAATAGGGCGAAGGTCATCCCCAAACAACGGCGGTTGCTACCCCCAAATGGCAGATATTCGTAGGGGGAAAATTGACGTTCCAGGAAGCGCTCTGGCTGAAAGGCTTGAGGATTGGGATAGAGGTCAGGGTGTCGATGGGTGAGATAGATACAGGGGGCTACGGTGGTTCCGACGGGAAGGTTATATTCCATTAGGGATAGGGGCATTCTCGTTGTTCGAGGAGAGGTGATTGGGGCGATCGGATAAATTCTCAGGGTTTCAGAGCACACTGCATTCAGGTAGGGTAAACGTTGGATACCTTTGGCATCATTGAGGTCAGCAGTGGCTAACTCCGCGATCAGTTTTTCTTTGACATCCGGGAGGAAATGAATCCAATACAATGCCCAGGTCAACGCTGAAGCGGTGGTCTCGTGCCCTGCTAGCAGCAGGGTAACTAACTCATCTCGCAGCTCTATATCGGTCATGGGATTGCCCGCTTCATCTGTGGCCGCCAGCATGAGGGAGAGGATGTCTGATCCCATTTCGGATTGACTTCGATGTTCGTCCATCTGCTGATAGAGGAGGTGATCGAGTTGCGATCGCACCCGCAAAAACCGCCCCCAAGGACTCCAAGCTCCACAATCCTTCTGTAATCCTTGTAGAAACAGCAAACTCGCACCAGCCGGTGATCCGGTTAAGTCCAGAAAGTTAGGCAATAGTGCCTGCAAAGCTTGGTATCGTTCAGGGTTCGACACGCCAAACACCGTTTTGAGGATGACATTGAGAGAAATCGCCTGCATGGCCTCTCGCACATCAAAAGGGTGGTTGACTTGCCAAGATGAAGCAATATCTTCCGTAATCTGAGTGATAGATGAGCCATAGGCCCGCATCCGTTCTCCGTGAAATGGGGGCATCAAAAGCTGTCGCTGTCGTTGATGGGAGTCGCCATCTAAGAGGATGACGGATGCATTACCAAGCAAAGGCAACAATACAGAGTTATTACAACCCGCATCCATCTTTTTAGGATCTGCCGTCAGAATCTCTTCAATGCCTTCAGGATTGCTACAAAAAACAATTTGGCCCAATTGCCCCAACTGCAAGGTAAATAAATCCCCATACTGTTGCTGACAAGCTTCCATAAACCCAAGGGGCCGTCCAATCCATTGCAACATTTGCCACAATCCAGAAGAAGAGGGACCTTCGGGTAATTTGCGAGTGGAGGGTTGAGCGGCTATCGTTTGCATCAATCTTGTCCTAACCAGCTTAGGGAAACAGTGCTGTAGAGAGGTGCACTCATCGGCAGTGTAACGTACCTCTGTCTGGGACTGCACCAGAATCTGTGAGGCAGTCATCGATAGAACACAGACGTCTACCGCTACACTAGATCCCAAGAGGCAGATCAGCCCTGTAGGAATGGTTAACACCTGAAGCGTAACTAAAATAATGTCTTCAGCTTATTTCTAAGCAAGTAGCCTACTGTTAAGACGGTGAGACGTAAGGTGACTCGGTATACCTCTCCCAAAAATTATCTAACTCAGAGAAGGCTGTTCATTCTGGCTTCAGCAGGCGTTTGTTTAATCCTGCTCCTATGGCTAGTGCCCCAGTGGCAGGTTAACCAACTTCCCGCCTTAGATCAAAATCGTTTACGGCAGCTGTCTGTTACGGATCAACTACAACTGGAACAAGAGGAGACCTTTCAACGGGCACAAATGGAAGGAAAACAGCGGAATACCTTGCTTCTAGCGATGCTGGGATTGTTGGGCGGGATAGGAACGCATTTCTCTTGGCAAAATTACCACAGACAAAATCGAAGGCACAATATTCATGATTTCCGCAAAGCAGTGGAATTGTTGGCAGCCAAAGACAAGATAGAAGTGCGATTAGGCGGGATATATCTTCTGGAACAAATCGCCAGTGATTCTTCTGGACAACAAGCGATTGTGTTGGAAGTTCTAACGGCTTACATCCGGGAACATAGCACCAGAGCGGGGGATACCCGACAACTAGGGTCAAATGAAGTCAATACCTTGCGAGTGCCTACGGATATTCAAGCTGCCCTAACTGTAATTGCCCGATGTCATGGTCAATTCGAAACGAGTTTCTTGGATTTTCAAGATGCCTATTTGATCCAAGCCAACTTGATTCAAGGGAATTTTCAGGGCGCTAACTTCCAAGGAACATACTTGATTGGGACCAATCTCCGGGAAGCAAACCTACGGGAAGCTAATCTTCGTAATGCGGATCTCTTAAGTGCCAATTTGAGTGAGGCGGATTTGACCCAGGCCAATCTCAGCAGTGCCAATTTGTTAGGGACCAATCTGAATAGTGCCAACTTCCAAAATGCCGATTTGACGGGGGCCAATTTGCGGGGGGCATATCTAGGCAGTGCAAATCTACTGGGGGCCAATCTAAATAGTGCAGATTTAATTGGTGTTTATCTGAGTGATGCTAATCTGAGTCAAGCAAAATTGGTGGGTGCTAATCTTCGGACGGCGAAGCTTATCGGGGCGAAACTGACGGATACGGATTTAAGTGAAGCCAATTTTACAGGGGCAGATTTGAGTGATGCCAATCTGGAGGGAGCCGATTTTACCGATGCCAATCTCCGGGAGGTTTCTTTCCAACGTACTCAATTTCGAGAGGCTGATCTGAGCGGGGCTGATCTACGGGGGGCTATTTTCCTAGAGGTCGATCAGTTAGAAGAGTGCAAACTGTGCCGGACTAAATTACCTGACCATCTTGAACTAGATGCCAATCGAGATTGTGCTTCGATTACCCTCGCAGATCAATCGGTTACGTCACAATAAAAGAGTAAGTTCTTACCTGTTGCCAATTAGGAATTTCCCATGCCAAATTTCTTAAACAACCTTTTGGGACGCCATCCTGAGCGAGTCAAGGCCAATACTGAAATCTATACCTGGCAAACTTGTCCGTTTTGTATTCGAGCCAAATTATTGTTGTCTTGGAAAGGGGTGAAATACACCGAGTACAAGATTGATGGAGATGAGGCTGCACGGGCCAAAATGGCTGAACGGGCCAATAACCGCAGATCCGTTCCTCAAATCTTTATCAATAATCAGCATATAGGCGGTTGTGATGACCTGTATCAGATGGATACGATGGGCCAGCTAGATGACTTACTCTCTCAACCTGCTGCGAGTTAGAACCCAGATCGATGAGGAACGCCCAGTATGCTTTGGGCGTTCCTCATCAATTCTGAAACTGCTACTTACTCACATACTGAAGAGATTTAGGATAGGTCACAATTTTCTTAGCCAATCCCATTTGCTTGAGGACACAAATGGCCCACCAGGTAAAATCGATCTCCCACCAACGATAGCCAGACTTGGCCACATGGGGGTAGGAGTGATGGTTGTTATGCCAGCCTTCACCATAGGTTAATAGAGAAACCCACCACAGGTTTTGGGCACCATCATTGGATTCAAAGGTGCGATATCCCCACATATGAGAGGCAGAATTCACTAACCAGGTGGAATGCCAAAGAATGACGGCCCGGACAAAAATACCGTAGACCACGAAGGACCATCCCCCCAAAGCATATAGCACAGCAGCCAAGGGGATTTGGAGCATCAGGAAATTGCGATCTAACCAGCGATAAAAGGGCTGACGGGCCAAGTCGGGGGCGTTTTTACGGTAATGTTTGGCATCAAAATATTCAGGACGAGGATAAAAAATCCAGAGAATATGACTCCACCAGAAGCCTCGCTGGGCAGAGTAGGGGTCATCGTTGACATGTTCAGTATGAGCATGGTGTTGACGGTGACCACTTACCCAGAAGATAGGACCACCCTGTATAGCGAGGGAACCTAGGGTTGCGATCGCATATTCCAATACCTTGGGCACGCGGAAACTCCGGTGACTGAGGAGACGGTGATACCCCAAGCAGATGCCAATCCCTCCGAGCAGCCAATGTAAGAATAGGGCGACCCCTAGGGCTGACCATGAGAAATAATGGGGGGCTAAGCTGATAGCTAGTAGGTGAAATGCACCAAAAAAGCCAACATTGGTCCAGCTCAAGGCGGGGCTGCCCGCGGGGGCAGTGACGACAGGATTTGTAGTCATAACAGTCCTATGAAAAAAGATGAACAATACTAGCCCATATCTGCAGAGGTGGGCCTCGCTTTTTGTTTGAATACTGGGTAAAGTAATAGTGCAAGCATCACTTGCATGCTGTCATGCTAACACCCATCCCTAAGTCTTGCAAGTAATACTTGCATATTATCTATGTCTTCTCAGTCATCAACTCGCCAACGCTTGATTCAGTCGGCTCTTCAGCTCTTTATTACTCAAGGAATTAGTGGAACGACCACCCGCCAAATTGCTGAAGCCGCCGAAGTGAACGAAGTGACGCTGTTTCGGCATTTCGGCAGTAAACATGGCCTTTTATTGGGGGTCTTAGAAGAGTCAACGGCTTTTCAGAGCCTGGGACAGGCCCTGAACCGTCAAAATCAGTCCGCTGCATCAACGGAGCAAGCCTTTCAAGAATATGCAAGTTATTGCTTGCATGCATTAGAGCAAGTGCCAGATTTAATTCGATCTCTAGTAGGAGAAGCCAACCAATACCCCGCCGACAATCGACTGGCCTTGGGAAAGCGGATGACAGAAATCACCCAATATATGGCTCAGTATCTAGAATCCTTTATGGCTGAGCGGCAGTTAACCCCCCAGTTCTCAACGGAAAAACTGGCAAGCTTATTGGAATGCTTGCTCCTCGGGTATGCCGTTATTGAATTCACCAGTGAATACCATCAGCTATGGCATCACCAAGACGACTTTTTAGAGCATGCGGTGCAGATGATCCTGTTTGGCAGTATTGCAAGTGACACTTTCAGGGATTCTCCCCCACAGCCCACAACCGTGGCTGATTTGCCTGCGGAAACCGTTCATCTTATTCTCCGACAAGCCAAGAAACAGAGTACCCAAGATCATGCTCTGGCCTATGTTTTATTTGGGGCAGGTTTATCATCACCCGAAGTGATCGGGTTATTGCGATCGCAACAGATCAGCAATAATCAACAGCATCTGCTACAAATTCAGGCCAGCCGCCAGGTAGCCGTCAATCAGTGGGTCATGGGGAAACGTGTTGGCTCCTATACTTCCAATCCCCTGACCAAATGGCTAAAATCTCGCAAAGATGATGAACCTACAATGTTTGTGGATGATCAGCAACAGCCCCTGACGCCGACAACACTGGCCGATCGATGGAAAAGCTGGACGGAAGGGATGACCACCTTAGCAGGTCACCCTCCCCATCTGGAACAGGCCCAACAAACCTGGTGCATCGATATGCTGATGCGGGGAGTGACCCTTGATAATTTGAGCTTATTGACGGGGTGGACGTTAGAACAGCTCCACCCCTATGACCAACGAGCCAAAGAAAAAGCGGCTTTAGAACAAGCAACGCGTCTAGATCAGAAGCCATCCAGCAAAGATTGAACTGGGCGGCTACCTACAGACTCTCTGAGGGGGCATCAGCAATGACAAAGTGCCGTGTTCGGTCGATGGACAGCCACCCCTCCTGCCGCAGATTGCCTAAAAGAGAGATTTCCTCATCCCTTACCCCTGCATAGATCATCAAACAGATAATGGCCCGGTCCAGGATCTCAGTGGCCTAGCCTGAAAACGATTCAAATAATGCCTCCACCTGAAACAATGCCAGGTTCTTCCATTCCGTTTTTGGCGTAACCGGAATACCGGAATACTGATGGTTGCTGGGGTTACCCTCGATATACCCTGCCTTTATCAACCCGGAAAAGAAGCTCTTGATCGCGATCAAGACAGCGCCCACGGAGCCTTGCTTCAACTATCGGCTATACCATTTTTCAGTGTGCAGCCGTACATCATAGCAATTTTAGTTAATAGGTCTGCTCTAGACGGTTATAGTCTCAAACACAGTGAACACACAAAATGTGTTCACAATCACCTTGAAAATCATCATATATCACTGAATACCCCTAAAACGGGTGCTCTAATTCAGATAGAAATCAGCTCAAATCAATCCTTAGGATTAATTCACTATTTCTCTTGGAAATAGACTAATGCCACAAGAATTTGAAGACTGATTTGAAGTATCGAATAGCTTTCACCAGATCGGCTAACGATACTTGTCTTGAGTCTTAGGGATATCTGCACAAATCAAAGGATTGCAGCAAAACACAACACCATCTATCGCTATTCAAGGAGATTATGTATGACCGGGATATTACAAGATGCTAAAGGTAAGCGATCCTCAGGCAGACTGCAGACCACTGCATCAGTATTGGTGGGATTGGGTCTCGCCATTACTTTGGCCGCTGGCGAATGGCGAGGGAAGACTTTTTCCGAAAACCTTTACATCCTCACCGGGGCCTTAACCATTGGCGGTGCAGGTATGAAGGGCTTGCAAAAATTCTCCGAGCGTGACGAGAAGCCTGTATCGAATTCAGTGGCTCCAACAACAATAGCAGCATCGCCAACTGTAACGGTGCCATCCACCGAGGTGGTCTCAACTACATCCAAAGTGATCAAGGTCCAAACCCCTGAGAAAGAATTAACCGCCGTTTTACAGGAGGGCTGGTAATGCCATTTATCACAGCGAAAAAGAATACACTCCTGGCACCCCTGCCACACCAACCCCACCTTCAAAAATTAAATCAACTCGCAAAAGTGTATGAGGGGGGAATCTTAGGCGTTATCAAAGTGTCTACTGTCAATTCACAGTTGGCTGAGATTATCTTGGCGGGGCCTTATACCTGGCATGACCATTACCCAACCATTGAAACGGGTGTCAAACGATATATCAATCCCATCTCATGGGATATTCCAGAAGATGCATGGGAACAGCAGCCCGTTTCTGCCCTGGTTCCAGTGTCTACCCCCTCTCAACCGGAGACTCCCTCTGCTCCGTTATTACCGCCGGAAGTAGCCCAACTCAACCACTTTTATGAAGGCTGTCAACGGAAATTATCGGATGGACGGATTCAAGCTTACCCTGATCCGAGGGCTGGCAGTGGGGGCCTACCCGTCACCATCGGTTGGGGCAGTACCTACTATAAAAATGGGTCTGCCATCCAAATGGGAGATATCATCACCCAAGCTGAAGCAGATGACCTGTACGACTATATTTGCCACAAAGATTTTTGGGTCAAGCTGCAATCGACCATTCCCCACTGGGATGATATGACCGATTTGCAACGAGCCGCACTGACCAGCTTTGCCTATAACAATGGTGCTGATTTTTATGGATCACCGAACCATAGAACCATCACCCGCAACTTAAAAGACAAAGATTGGCAGGCGGTTCCCGGCACCCTGATGATGTATCGCAACCCCGGTGAAAATGTGGAAGTGGGGCTAGGTCGCCGTCGATATGCCGAGGCCAAAGTCTGGTGTGGCGAAACGCCGACCACCGCTTGTGCCGCCGCTGCCCAGGAAATTCAAACGGCCCAAGATTGCGAACCCATTGAACAGCGGCTCAAAACGAACCCACCGATGGTGGCAGGTTTTGAACCAACAATAACCGTCTCGCAACCCACCCAATCGGCTGGTCCTCGCCAGCCCAATATTATTGCAGGGATGAAAGGTCCCAAGTCCCATCCAGATGCCCATGGCTTTAAGCCCGGAGACTACCATTTGGTGGCCAATGATGCCGTTGGCAAGATCAAGTGTTACGACTATAGCGGCACGCTAATGTGGGAATTGCCCTGTCTCTGTCGCGGCCAGTTTGAGGACAATTACTTTGGCCGTCATGGGGATACCCCCGCAGGTCTTTACAAATGTGGGCAAATTTATCGTGACTATGAGCAAGCAGGTGCAAGTTCTGCCTATACCCGCGATCGCATGTCTTATGGCTGGTATAGTATTGACCTCGTTGAACTAGAAAACCAAGAAGCAAATCTGGGTCGGGCAGGCATTATGCTTCACGGCGGCGGCAGCGGTTGCGGATGGCCAGGAGCTTGGGCACCAAAGCAATCTCTTTTCTCTACCCTAGGCTGCATTAGAATGCATAACCAAGATCTAAGGGACAAAGTAGTGCCTTTGTATGATCAGCCCGGCGCCACCCTCTTTGTCAGTGTCTATCAGTAGCCAAGAGGCAAAATTACGGGTTAGTGCTCCACTAGAGAATATTCCAGTGGAGTACTAACCCCCGATAGTGCCTTTTCTGCAAAGCCGTGAATGAGGTGATTCACGTTTTGACACCTCCCAGTCATATGGCAGAATTCGTGACTTTATCTGACAGAAGAAAAAAGCTCATCAGCGGTGTTAGTGAAATCGAATAAATATTACAGATTTTCTAATAATAGGAAATGCAAAATTAGCGGTTAACATGACAATTTTAATTGACTTTTCTAGCCACTCCTGATATTTTCCTTAGTCATGTAATTCCATGACTATAAAATCAATAATTCAGAAAAATCTTTAGAGATTTCTTGATATAGATCACGCCATTTTTAGTGCAGTAAAAGTACGATTAGTTCTGTAGTAGACGGTCCCTTTATCTGCCTAGTTACATTCCTGCTGTAGAGGATCACAATTACCTGATTTCACTCTCCTACTGCTCATTCATCTCCTATAAAGGCTGGATACGCCCCATTAATGAACAAAATCAGAAGAAACTAATTACTTTTCGCCATTTTTTTTAGTTTTTATCTTTTTGAAGTAGCTTCCATCGTTTTCACCTAAACCTTTTCCCCTCACGTTGTTGTTAGTCACATTTGGTCTTATGAATATCTCTCTACCTCAAAATGATCCCAATCCCGCTCAACGGCAAACGGATTTAGTGGCTGCTCGCCGAGACTATCGCTATAACTACACTTACCTCCCTAATGGCGGGGCAATGGCCGAGAAAGTGCCCCCGCAAGATCAATCCCTTGGCAAATTTCCTTGGCTTCAAGATGCCTTATCTCTACTTCTGAGAATAGATGCTAACCAAGCTTTACAAGACGTTAATGAAACAGGTTCCGTTCGAAAACTCCGCCGATTTGCCAGGCTCACCCGTATCACCCGTTTCTTAAATAACCCTGAACGTGCTGGCTTTTTGAAGTTTTTGTTAGCCAAAATTCTGCCAATTATTCGGTTGTTTCAGCGCTTACAAGATGGCGAACCACCCTCCATTGAGCAAAACAGTTCTCCAACCCCCTCGGCCAAAATGACCGATATCCACCAGCCATTACTGGAAACATTAATCTCTGAGGTCAAAGCTCCCCGAGACCATGCTCAAGAGCAGCAGAAGCTCAACCATCAGGCTTTAGCCATGCAGGTTAAGCAGACCCAAGATAGTTGGTCAGACTACAGCCAACTCTTTCAAGCCTATAACGATCTGTTTCAGAGCATTTATTTGCCTTGTATTAGCCAGCAGTTTTGGACAGATCGGGCCTTTGTCGCCCAGCGAGTTGCAGGAGCGAACCCCTTAGTACTAGAGCAATGCAAGATATTGCCAGACCACTTCCCAGTCACTAACGATCAATATCAGGCTGTGATGGGAACTGCTGATTCTCTCCAAAAGGCTGGAGCAGAGGGGCGACTTTATATCACTGATTATGCAGTGTTGAACCTATTAGAACCGGGCACCTTTCCGGATGCTCAAAAATATGTCTATGCTCCCCTCGCCCTGTTTGCAATACCTGCGGAAGGAAGCGGCTCCCTCACAGCTGTAGCCATTCAGTGCCAGCAGCAGCCAGGCTCTGATAATCCTATTTTCACTCCACCCCCTGAGGGTAGCTCCCAGTCCGAGCAATGGGCTTGGCTGATGGCAAAAACCATCGTTCAAATCGCTGATGGCAATTACCATGAGCTCATTTCTCATCTCGGTCGGACCCACTTATTAATCGAGCCCATTGTAGTGGCTACCTATCGTCAACTGGCCCCTAATCATCCCCTGAGTGCCTTATTGCGTCCTCATTTTGAAGGAACATTGTTTATTAATAATGCAGCCATTTCTGGCCTTGTTAACGATGGAGGTACCGTGGATTCAGTGATGTCAGGCACTATTGAATCCTCTAAAGAGCTCAGTGTTAAAGCCGTACAAGGGTTTCCCTACGGTTTTAATGATTCGATGCTACCTGCCACACTCTCCAGACGGGGGGTCGATAATGTGGATCAGCTTCCTGACTATCCCTATCGAGATGATTCACTACTCGTTTGGAATGCGATACATGATTGGGTCGAGAGCTACCTAGACTTGTATTACCTCAGCGATCAGGACGTGGTAGAGGACACCGAACTCCAAGCTTGGTTAGCAGAAATGGTCGCTCAAGACGGAGGGCGGATGACAGAAATTGGAGAAACCTCATCGGATCAGGAGCAACCTAGCTTACGCACTAAAGCTTACTTGGCAGATATGGTGACGCTCATTATTTTTACAGGGAGTGCCCAACATGCAGCCGTGAACTTCTCCCAATCGACTTATATGACCTATATCCCCAACTTGCCTTTAGCGGGATATCGACCAGCGCCAAAGTCAGCAAAGGCAACCACTCAAGACTATTTCAACCTTCTTCCTTCCCTGAAACAGGCAGAGACCCAGATGGATATGACCTATTTGTTGGGTTCTCTCTACTACACCCAATTAGGGGAATATGGAGATGAGCACTTTACGGATGCTAGGGTGCAACCTCTACTCAAAGCATTTCAGCAACGGTTAGATGCCATTGGCATCATCATTGATGAACGGAACAGTGTTCGCCCGACATTTTATGATTTCTTACATCCCAATAAAATCCCTCAGAGTATTAACATCTGAGCTCAACTTTCTCCAATCAAGGGCTTTGTTCAGATCTGGCCAAAAAAGGGTAACGCTGACCAATCAGGCCATTTCCCAAAAGGGCTTATCCAAAACTTGTTCCTTTCGCTCAGCTCTTTTGAAGAGTTTGAATTCTAGTAGTTCTAGCCATTAAGGATGTTACTCTCCTGTCATTACTTCTCTGGGACTACCATATTTTGCAATTCTGTTGATAAATTAATGGGGCAGCTATGAGTTTATTAATTCGTTTCTCAAACCGTATCCAAATTTGTCTGTTGCGACACCCTAACATCCTGACTACAATGCTTATGAGGTTTTTCTATGTAGTGGATGTTATTAGTTATAGTATTGTTACTCCTCAAGAATTTTTAGGTAAACGACAAAAGATTTTTGGCCAGAACTTTGCGGCTTTAGGCAGAATTATTGTGGGTGAATATAATCTTGCTGCCAAAATCATTGCAGAACCACAACAAAGAGAGCCTTATATTGGCCGTTTTCGCTGTATCCCTGATCGATTCTCTAAGAATTTTTTGCTTTTTTTGTCTGACAAAGAAGTAAAGGGTGATACTACTCATAAAAAAGCAAGATCAGCCGTTTTAGAGGTCGTTTTTAAACCAGCCTTTGATAATCAGGGTAAGCGCAAGAAAATTATGTCTCTGAAAGGCTAGACTGTAAAGGAATAGAAGCGCCTAGAACTTTGAGCATATACGCTTCATCCATGCTCGCCCGTTTTAGTTTTTGACGGGTACTTTTCTTAAAGGACGTTTCTTGATTCAGGAGGTTGATGCTCCAGCGCTTCAGGATGGCCATGTTTTCCGGCGCATGTCCTGTGCGGATACGGCTGGCATCTTCGCCAAAGGTCACATCTAAGACCCAGTGGAGTTGGTTCTCAATCGACCAATGCTGGCGGATGGCTTTGCCCAACTGCTGAGCAATGGGCGGTAGAGAACTGATGTAAAACATCACCTCATAGGTGGTTTTGTTCCACAAGTGGCGGGTCCGAGCGACCTTGACGATGCTTTGCAAGCCCTTCCACTGCGCCTGCTTGTACAGAGGACCCATTTGTTGAAGGGACACCGCCCAAACTTGTCGTTTCTCGCGACGATGGTGTCCGGCTTCCACCCGCACATCATAGCTGTACTCAATGCCCTTAAACTCATTCGCTTCCGCCGTTTCAAACCATTGCTCAACCTGCTCAAACAGCGTGGGATGATTCTCTTTGAGGGCCAGTACATAGTCTGCGCCTTTGGCCTGAATGCGACAGGCAATCTCGTGCTGAGTCCCCATCGCATCAATGGTGATAATGCACCCGGCAATGTCTAACAGCTCTAAGAGGGCTGGGATCGCCGTAATTTCATTGCTCTTGTCCTCGACTTTGACTTGTCCCAGAAATAACCGATATTCACTGGCCCAAGCACTGACCAGATGCAAGGCGGATTGGTCTTGATTGCGGTCATAGGAGCCCCTGAGTTGTTTGCCATCAATCGGGATCACTTGAGCACCGAGGGTCGTCACGACCTGATCCAACCAGTGATTGAAACTCTGCTCAAAGGCGGTGGGGCAAATACGCTCAAACACCCGTCGATAGGTGTCTGCTGTCGGTATTCCGGACGGTAGGCTCAGAAAACTCGACAACCAATCCTGATGGCTCAGACCATAGGTTTCAATATCTTCCCACCCCTGTGCGCCACCTAAACTTGCCAATAGTCCAATCACGACGATGCTGACAAACGGATGCTGGACACCTTGGCCTCCCCGTGGATCAGTCAACTCCTCAAAACACTCGGTCAGTTGTTGATAAGCCTGATCGCAATCCGTGGTTGGCAGTAGTGACGAGGATGAGTCAGTGGAAGCTGGTGAGGAAGGAGGCTTGCTGAATCCTGTAGCCATGGGGAAACCCTTTTAACAGAATGGAGTTCCATAGCATATTACAGCTTTATTTTTCTTGCGCTGCCCCTGCTTTGATAATACTGAGTCCCAAGAAGCTAAAGATCTCTTGAATCAGTTAGCCACCATTGCTAATCAACATGGAAATCCTCCGGCCTTAGATGACATTAGCGATGATATTCAACGCACTGTCATCCAGTACATCATGTTAGTGCTATTAGAAATCAAACTTTCTCCACAGCAAATATCATCTCTGAAAACGCTATTCTTCTCTGCAAAACCAAGGGAATCATTGTTGATCTCAAGGGTGAAACCCTTAGCCCCATCTGCCAACAAGTTGCAAGAGGTCAAACGATTAGAAGAGGTCGCCCTTAACCTGATTGAGAACTCTCCTGTTATGAGTAGGTATGTTCCAACCACTGAAAATGATTTAAGTCGAACAGAACTGAGTACTTTGCTACTGGAAGCGATCGCAATTGCAGGATGTCTAGGGAGTGAGAGTTTACTCCGGTCCTTAATAGCCAAGGTTCCACGCGATCTGGAGATCGATGTAGATAATCGTCATGAAGTGTTGCGAGTAGTTTTAGAAACAGCTCGTCGACACTCGCCAGTGAATAACATCAATACCATTGCCCAGACAGAAACAGAGGTGACCATCAATGGCCGAAAACGTAAGTTTCCCAAGGGTACGCTGTTCTCCGCAAACATCGGGTTGGCTAATCTAGACAGTACGGTCTTTGAGAACCCCTTAGACTTCAATCCTCATCGAGACAACCTATTGGCAGCCCTCAGCTTTAACTCAGTAGGTGAAGCGAAGCGGCGTGAGTGCCCAGGGCGTAGTATTGCAGAAAAAATGGGCTCTGATTTACTGGTCGCATTGCAATGCAAAACAGTTAAGAGTCAATAATATCCCATCTGTAAATTGTTCTGGGTTTTCATACTCCGCAGCGGTTTGCAGAAATCAGAACTGTTGCCATTGACCATTGAGTTCCACTGTTTTCAGCGATTCTAATGGTCGCCTGCACTCCTGGTTTGCATAATTCAAGAATAGTCTCTGATGCCCCCCTCTTCTCGTTATCTTGCTCAGCTTAGGGCTCATAATGGCCGGGGGGCTATCTATGATCAAATCGCTAGAACCTAGTTAAAAACTAAATTTCACACTTGCAAATGGCCATCATGCCAATACGAGTGACACTGACTTTCCCATATTCAAATGCTGTAATTTTATTTGGCCGGGAAACCCTTATGGGTATTCATTCCCCCAAAAGAATGGACTATCAATTACTTGTAAATTCGAAGTCTGAAAAGTACTGCTAAATAGGGCTTGCTTCGAAAGTCTAAGGTTGAATATTTGCAGTGTATCCAAGTGTTGAGCGCCCTTGAGAAGTGCAAGGAAAATCGTTCAAAATACTCAAAACCTTTGCACATGCACCCCAATGTATCGTCGTCCATCCCCCGGTCAACTGTCCTTTAAGAACTTCTACTTGCCCTTCGGAGGCAAACTATCAGAAGAGAATCGCTGGGTCAAACTCGCCGAGCTGATTCCTTGGGAGAGCTTTGAGTCAGAGTATGCAGAGCAATTCAGTCAGACCATGGGGGCACCTGCCAAACCCTTTCGTGTGGCCTTAGGGACCTTAATCATCAAAGAGAAACTGGGTGTATCCGATGCAGAGACCGTAGAACAGATTCGAGAGAACCCCTACTTGCAGTACTTTCTGGGTTTTAGTGAATATCGAGAGAGTGCTCCGTTTGATGCCTCCATGCTGGTTCACTTTCGCCAACGGTTGAATCTAGAGCTACTGACTCAAGTCAACGACGCAGTCGTGGAATCAGTGCTCGCATCTGAGGGTTCTCCTGTTGTGATGTCCCCTGAGTCATCTCCTTCTCCTGAAGATGACGAAGATGAGCCTCCTGCCCCTCCCAACCAGGGCCAATTGTTGATAGACGCGACCTGTGCGCCAGCCGATATTCGCTATCCGACAGACTTAGATCTGCTCAATGATGCCCGCAAAGCGAGTGAAGCCATCCTTGATGCTTTATATGCTCAAGTCATGCTGTCTCTCAAGGGCAAACCTCGCACCTACCGCCAAAAGGCCCGCAAAGCTTATCTGGCCATTGCCAAGAAACGTCAACCGAGTCGCAAGCTGATTCGTAAAGGGATTCGTCAGCAGTTGGGCTATGTGCGTCGGAATCTAGCCCACATTGATGGATTGATAGCTTTAGGAGCGTCTCTGTCCCGACTGTCCCGGCGACAGTACCGTCTGTTGCTGGTGATTCATGAAGTCTTTCGACAGCAAGAGTGGATGTATCAACAGCACGTGCGTCGAGTAGATGACCGTATTGTCAGCCTCACTCAGCCTCATGTCCGACCGATGGTCCGAGGCAAAGCTGGAGTACCTGTTGAGTTTGGGGCCAAGCTATCCCTCAGTTGTGTCAACGGATGTGTGTTTCTGGAACGTTTAAGCTGGGATGCGTTCAATGAATCCCAGCATCTTCAATATCAAGTGGAAGCTTTTCATCGTCGCTTTGGCCATTATCCTCTCTCAGTCCATGCCGACCAAATCTATCGAACCCGAGCTAATCGACGATGGTGTAAAGCTCGAGGTATCCGATTGAGTGGACCACCGTTAGGAAGACCTCAACAAGACCCCAGGTGCAGGGCCAACTCAAGCAACAAGCACGGGAGGACGAAAGGTGAGAGTCCAAATTGAGGGCAAGTTTGGGCAGGCCAAGCGAAGATTTGGCTTGAATCGAGTGATGGCGAAGTTAGCGGATACGGCTGCTAGTGCGATTGCTATCACGTTCTTGGTGATGAATCTAGAGCGGTGGCTCCGCCACCTTTTATCATTCATTTTTGGGTGGGATTGCTGGTGTTGGAAAGCGTTATGGAGCTGCCAGGGCTGCCTTGGGGCTTTTCTAGGGCCAGTGAAGGAATATGGCCCTGGCCGTCACAACTGGGTTGATTGTACGATTTGATGCCAGGAATTAGCTCAATTTACTTTTTCAGCAAACCCTAAATATAGTTCACAGCTATTCTGTGAGAAAAAATTTCTCTATCCCGGCATGAACCCTAATAGAGAATGGCCCGGTCCCGGATCTCAGTGGCCCGTCCTGCAGCCGCTTCAAACAGCCGCTAACCGGTCTTGACAGATTCTTTGGGTTAACCCGCCGTGAGATCTAATTTTGACCACTCATTGACCTTGCTATTGAGAGCTGACACTGCAGCACGCAAAGTATCGATAATCGTTTCCTCCGTAATAGACGGCCCTAATAGGGTTAGGTTATCAAGGCGAATTCGCCCATCGACTAGAGTCAAGGAACCGAAAACGAGGTCAGTATCAGCTACAGCAATATGTGATGAAAGTTTTGAGACCCCAGCATCAGAGAGCTGCTCTATCCATTCCACATTGACAGTTATCCCAGAAGAAGACTCGTTGGGACGAATTCGACAGAGATAGCCACGGTCTTCGGCATAAAGCGTAACAGCAAAAACCGAATCCTCCTCAATCCAAGAGATCGGAATACCAGACTCAATCAACGCATCGACGATAATACGAGATACTGGGCCACGGCGACGAAGTCGATCAACCTCGTCAGTGAACACAGAAAACGCTGTTCGATAGCCAACCCGCATCGTACCACCACCAATCGATGGATCGATAGGGTACTCTTGCCAGAGCTGTATCGCATTCCAGACCGTATCATCGAATAGTTCAGGAGAAGGGGGTGGCTCAATTACAAATAGGTCAGTGAGGTGTTGCACTGCATCAGAACTTGGGCAAGGCAAGTGAGGATAGTACTCGGGTCTCAATGCAATCTCCATCCGAACAGGCAGATCTTCGAGGAATGGCCGATTTTGCCAATCGAGGCGACTCTCCGGGCGGTTGTGAAACCAGCTCAGTTCTTCACCTCTCGCAGCGATAACAGGGGCACATTCAAGCACAACGCTGACAGCAGACCAATTTTCATCATTGATTTGGGCAACTAGCCTCAAGAGATGAAGTACATGAGCCTCTCCACCTAGGTGCCATGTCGTTTTTTGGTCGAGTGTAATTTCCATTTATAAGCCTCTAGATGGACACTAGACTAAACCTCAAAGAATTTCACTGACATAATCATAAGATGGAGGATTAAATTGGTAATATTTCCAAATTAATTATCAAAATTGGCCTAAAATCACCGCTGCTAATTGCTAAAATACTTCTGCTCGATATAGGCAATTTTCCCGGCACTCAACCTGAGCATATACCACCCCGTTTCAGTGCCATCAGTGTTCACGACTTCGCCAACAATATGGTAGTTCTTCTTTCGGTATTGCCTTGACAGGCGCTTGGCATCCTGACGAGGCTCACTGCGTACTTTAGCCCAGTCTTTAATGGTGCTTTTTGTCATTTTTTTAACTTTTGTTTTAATCGGCTTAACGTGAAATTCGCCTTCACCACCAATATTTTTGGGATGACCAGCGGTTGAGTCAGGTTGCGCGATTTCTTCTTCAGGTAAGTCGAGTTTGTCACGAAGCTTAGATACTGAATAACCATCTAACTCATCAGTAATGCTTTTCTTTAAGGAGTTGTCCCCACTAACTTGAGTCAAAAGGAAGGTTTTACAGGACTCGATTGGGTTCTGACGAATCAAGCCACATAGTGCCAGCAAAACCCGAGCCTTCATGGGAGCTGTCTCCATTTTTACGAGAGTTTCAACTGAGTCCTTGATGAGTGCGAAATCAAGGTATTTGTCGGCTACGGTTCGCCTCCAGCCGGGAACCCCCAGGTTTTCCATAAATTTTAAGCGCTTAGAGTCATCATGAAGCATCCAGTCTTGGTAGATCACAAGTTTCGACGACTGATACTTAGCCTCTAAAATAAGCAACGGATAAAAAGCGTCACGGTGCTTTTTACTCATATCATCCGCAGCCAGTCTGGCAGAGCGGCAGTCATCACCACTATTTAAAACACCCATAAGCACATGGGCTGTTTTAGTGAACTTGTTTGCCGTAAGGATGTCATTCTTATACTGGTTTAGCAATGTACGGTAGAGAAGTTTAATAACGAATTCTGCATTAGTGCTAGCTACCTCTTTAATGCGGTCCTGCATTTCTGCGAAGCAAGTAACTGGATCGTTTGCCCAGCTCTCAATAACTGCTTTGAGAGCACCAGAAGGCTCTTTACCATGACGAACATAAGTGAGTTTTGGGCCAGCAACATGAGGATCAGCTAGTGTAATAAAATCCAACTCGCCAGTATCTTCTTTGATTGCACCTATATCAGCTGATGTAATTGAGGACTGGGCTCCAAGAACCTCCGCTCTCCCTTGGGCTTGGTCGTCCAATTTTGAGGCAAGACTTCCATGCTTCTCAATGTATTTCCTAATGCCTTCTCGAATCTTTTCCTGATTTTCGGTAGTTTTTGTATCAACTACCGTATCAAGATCAAGGATGTTCTCTTTTTTCATCAACTTCTTAAGTTTTTTCTCGTCAACCCTATTCGATGCAGTTAGACAAGCACGCAACAACACCTTGGGCTTCAGCCCCTTCTTCTCTTCCATGTTGGCGAAAATTTGTTCAAAGAACAGGGCAAAGACACGCGCGTTTGTTCCTTCTAATTCTATCGGAACTACATCTTTCTGATCGATCGACTTCTTGCCCCCGTCTTCAGTAACTTCTGTACCGCCACCAGCGAATTCAATCTCGGTAGATTCACCGTGGCCAACGGCCATAACCTGAGTGATTTTGCCGTCAAGGCCATACTTCTTCGCTAGTTCTTGGAAGCCACCACGGATGAGAGATTTTACCTTCTCTATAGCATGACCCTCAATGAGATAAACCTTAATTTTGTCGTTTTGGATGACCTTGTTAACATGCTCATGGCGAATAAAAGCACCATTATGATCGTAAAGAGAATGCAAAATAAGAGTTAGTGGTTTGTCCTTTACGGACAGATCAGCCTTTAGCTTATCGAGCGAGGTCTTGGGAAACTTATGAAAGTTTCGAATGTCTTTTAGAACGTTCTTGTAGTCCTCGATCTTGGCTCCCTCTTCATGCACAAGTTTGATGAAACATGTAATTTCTTTGCCCTTAGAGGTTTGTAGGTTGGGCTTCATCTCATTGAAGTACTTGATGAACTCCTCAGCAACTTTGCCAGAATCAGTGTCAACTAACTGAGTGAATACATTAGTTGGTACAACAAGCTCGGTTCGTTGCCCAAGGAGACCATGAATTTTCTGAAGCCAGTCTCCGTAGTAGATAGCTTTTTCCAATGTAGTCTGTGGTGCCAGTCGAACGGTTTTCTCCCCATTAAGTTCGCCATTGAGTCCTTCACAATAGGCCTTCATATTACGAAGGTCTTCTTTACTATTTTTACCTTTGTCAACGACATCCTTGAGTTTGAATAGGTCTAAGCCGTTCAGCCGCCAGTCGATAATTTGCCAGATGGTGTTGCGTTCTTCTTTTGCAAATCCCTCCACATTGGCCCAGTCCATCTGCTCAGCCTTCCGATGGGTTTCGAATTCTCCGACTGTCAGGTCGAGAAGATCGCCTTTTTCTTTACGGTCCATCTGCACCGTATCCGGGCTAGTTTTTAAGAAGGGCCGATCAGAAGGGGGGAATCCTTGAATAAGGTCCGTTTTTGCCTCTATAAATTTGGCCTCTCCCTCTGCAGCAGGGTAATAGGTCTGCATGATGGGGTTTATTCGCCCTTGCCTTTGCTGTAGGACTTGTACATCTGATAGATCGATGTTGTCTAAGTCTTCCTGGCGACCTTTCCTCTGCTCAGGCGTAACCTTTTGGAGATCGGTAGATGGACCATTGGGTTGAAGCTGCATTGGTTTAGCGTTTGCCTCAAATTGACCATGCAGCAGTTCATCATTTTTTCTAAACTGACTTTGCCTTCTCACCGCTCCAGCATTCTGCTGAATGACATGGGTCAACTCATGGGCAATCAACTCCTGCCCTGCTCGATTTTCAGGCTGATATGCCCCTTGTCGAAAAAAGACATCTTGCCCCGTCGTAAATGCCCGAGCCTGAATCGATTGATTTAACTGGTCTGACTGAGTATCTGTATGTACTCTCACCCCACTAAAATCTGCACGCATCGCCTGACCCATTGACTGTTGCAACCCTGCATTCAATGGTTGTCCACTCCCTCTCGCTTGATTGATAGCAGACTCTAAATCCGATGATGCCTCTTCACCTGCTATTGTTTGCTTTCTCTGGATAGCAGCTTGAAAGCCTTTCGCGGACATTACCCCTTCTAAGCCGTTCTCGCGCTGAATCGACTGCCTTATATTGTTTTCTTTTGAATTAGGGGGATTTATGGTTTGCACTACTTGAGATGCAATCCGATCTGCCTCTCGTTCATACTTATCTCCTGGCTGCCCAAGCGTCAATTTCCGTTGAAGCCAGGGTTTTGGGTGTAATGGACTGGACTCATCATTCTCAAGTCTAGGTGGACCCATTTGTATCATTGAAGTACCCAGCCGCTGGAACTTCCTCAACCGCTCAGCATGTTCAGCTAAACCCTCTTCATTCGACTTGGCTTGAATTGCCGGAGGCTGCACTGAAGACTGAACTTTAGAAGATCGAGGAACAGGGTTATAGGAAGACTGGGCGGCTCGTTTCTTATGAACGTATTGATGAGTTCTCATTACAAGCTTCCATATTCAAGCAGGCACTGATATTCTCTCTCGAATATAAGCTCCTATCGCCTTTCACACAATGAGATGGGACGGAAGAGATGTCCACCTTAGTAGGTCACCCCCCTTGTCTGGAACAGGCCCAACAAACCTGGTGCATCGATATGCTGATGTGGGGAGTGACCCTCGATAATTTGTGCTTATTGACAGGATGGATACTTGAACAGCTCCACCCCTATGACCAACGAGCCAAAGAGAAAGGGGCTTTGGAACAATCAACGCGTTTGGATCAGAAGCCATCCAGCAAAGATTGGGATGGGCGGCTACCTACAGGCTTTCAGAGGGGGCATCAGCAATGACAAAGTGCCGAGTTCGATCAATGGTTAGCCATCCCTCTTGACGCAACAGTCCTAACAATCGGGTAATCGTCACTCGTGTTGTGCCTAGCAGGTTAGCGAGCTGTTGATGGGTCAAGCGCACCTCTAAACGCACACCATCCGGCGTTACATGTCCTACTTCCTGTTTCAGCATCAATAACAGCTGCACTAAGCGATCGTATACCCGTCGTTGGCTGATCATCGCTAAGATGGCCTCGGTTTGCTGCAATCGCCGACTCAATTGCTGGAGAACACCCTGGGCTAATAATGGGGAACTTTCTAGCTCCACCTGATTGAGACGCATTAGAACAACATCAGTCAGGGCGAACGCTTCGTAGGGATTCAGCTGTGTTAAGGGCAAACCAAAGGGCATTGCTGGGTAGACAAAACCTAAAACAGCTTCATCACCAGATGCGAACAAGGTCCCTAATTGCACAATTCCTCGACAAACAATCCATAGGTCCTGCGGTCCCATGGGTATAGTGCTTCCACTTTTGAAGTCATATGTATGTCGTCCCTGATAAGCTTCTTCAAAAACTTGACGCCAATCGGTTGGAGCTGGCGACACGGATACCTGAGTTTGCAGCATCTATTAGCAATGAATGAGGTGTAGTGATCTGACTACAGACTAAGAGACACTGCTAAAGCACAGGTAAATTCGGGGTTGTGAACAGATTAAGCTCTGCCCCATAAAAATTCTATAGGGATGCCACCGAGGTCTTCGCTTGTAAAGAAGCCGGATCGACCGTGGCCAGTTGCCCCTGGTTTAAAGTCCAACATCGATCGGCAATACTGACGAGTTCTGCCGGATCATGGGTGACAATCAATAAGCTCCAATGCTGTTTGAGTTTCCCTAGCAGGGCCACCAGCTGCTGTCGCATAGACCAATCGAGGCCTGCGGTGGGCTCATCTAGAAGTAGAAGATGAGGCTGACGAATTAACTGGACTGCCAAAGCCAAACGCCTCTGTTGACCACCACTCAAGGATTGAGGAGACGTAAAAAGAGATAGGTCCCCTAACCCTACTTCCGATAGGGCTTGATGGACCTGTTCTGATCCTAGTTCGGGGTGACCAATGCGTAATTCCTCCAGAATGGTGCCCCCGCAAAAATGCCGCTCTGGGAATTGAAAGACTAGACCGGCCAGCTGCTGTAGATTATTGGGTTTGAGTTCTTGCTGACGCCAATAGAGGTCACCGGAGGTCGGTGCCGCTAAGCCCGCCACTATTTCTAACAGGGTACTTTTCCCGGAACCGCTCGGACCAATCACTAGCCCCAGCTGTTGAGGCGGGAGTTCCAAAGTGACTGCCTTGAGAATTGCAGTTGAAGTTGCCGCTGGATGATAAAGGAGTTGTTTTAATCGAAGCATTCTTTTAGCGTAATGCAATCAACTACAATCAGGAGCAGGTTTGAGGGTTGTACCATTCCCCTTTATATCAGCATGCCCAATCGAGAAGATGTTACTTGCTGACCCTAGGGGACAAAGAAGCGGCTCTTGTTAATCTTCTGGCTCGTCGTGTTGTTTTTAGTCTATGAACATTCAGTTTCGTGAATTTAATTCGTTTGATTTATGGCTTTGGCTAGAATTTGAAACCGTCTTGTCGGAACAGGAGAAACAATACTTAGAAGAAGTCTTTGATTCCTGGTTTTTTCTGGGGAAATTGGGGGGGTTTAATGCCGAGAATTTACAGGTGCAAGATGCTGGCTATGAATTGAGCTATCTCCAGTATGAACTAGAAGCTAAAGATGGCAATTTGATGGCTCTAATGCACAATATGGGGGAGATTGAGTATGAAGGCTGCTGGGCACGGTGCTGGTTTGATTTGGGTACTAGCGATGCGATCGCACTAGATGTCCTACTCAATGCCTTGCAGCAATTCAACACAGAGTTTATCGAAATTAAGCAGCTATTGATCGGGGGTGAAAACGAAGATTGGCCCCTGCCAGAACATCGGGATCGGTTCTACCAAGAGCCTTAAAAAAAGCGCAAACGAGTCTAGCAGCTAGCGGAACATGCTACTCACAGAACTATCTTCATGCACCCGCCAGATGGTCTCACCTAGTAGACTAGCCACGGATAAGACTCGCAGTTGGGGGAAATGACGCTCTGGGGGGATCGGGGTGGTATTGGTGACCAGCACCTCTTCGAACAGCCCCGTTACGGATAAACGCTCCACCGCAGGGGGGGAGAAAATGGCATGGGTTGCACAAGCATAAACCTGGCGAGCCCCTTCTTCTCGCAGTAGTTTGGCTCCAGCGGAGATGGTGCCTGCCGTGTCAATCATGTCATCCACTAAAACGGCCGTTTTCCCTTTGACATCACCGACCACATTCATCACTTCGGCCACATTATGGGCTTGGCGGCGTTTATCAATAATGGCTAATGGGGCATCATCTAGTTTCTTAGCGAAGGCACGGGCTCTAGCGACACCCCCCACATCAGGGGAAACAACCACTAGGTCAGGCAATTCTTTCCGGGCTAAGTAATCCAAGAGCACGGGAGACCCATAAACATGATCCACCGGAATATCAAAATAGCCTTGAATCTGAGCGGAGTGTAAATCCATCGCTAGAACGCGACTGGCTCCTGCTTGGGTAATTAAGTTGGCGACCAACTTGGCCGTAATGGATTCTCGACCGGCTGTCTTCCGATCGGCCCTTGAATATCCGTAGTAAGGCAGCACTGCCGTAATTTGCCTGGCAGAAGCCCGTCGACAGGCATCAATAATAATCAGCAACTCCATCAAATTGTCATTGACGGGGTGGCAGGTGGGTTGGATCAAATAGACATCACAACCCCGAATTGATTCTTGAATTTGGACATACAGTTCGCCATCAGCAAAGCGCTTGCGAACCATGGGGCCCAGATCAACGCCTAGGTAGCGGGCCACTTCTTGGGCCAGGGAAACATTGGCAGAACCGGAGAAGATTTTCAGCCGATTATTCTCAGCAACCAGAGGCAGAGGAGGTTGCAGAGTTAGAGTTGCAGGACGGATCACTACGAGTCCCCAAAACACATTCTAGGCAATCTTAGCATCCCAAATTGCCCTTAGTACGGTTGAAAATTGTGAGTTTTAATTAAATTCCTCCGAGGGATCCTAATATCCCTCAAGTACTAGGTAAAAAAGCTTAGGAACGACCTGGACGGCGCTTTTGTAGGAAATCGGGGATATCGAGATTTCCCCCTCGTGTGGGAGGTCGCTGAGTGACGGTTTTGGGGGCTGCTTTTTGCTGTTGGGTGGGCGCGGCGGCTTTTGCTTTGGGTTTTGCTTCTGATTTACGAGGTGGAGTCCCGGCATCGCTGGAAAAACCCGTGGCAATCACGGTCATTTTGATCTCACCTTGAAGGGACTCATCAATGACGGCACCGAAGATAATATTGGCACTGGCATCGACGACTTCGTAGATGGTTTCGGCTGCGGTATTCACCTCATGAAGGGATAAATCATGGCCACCGGTAATATTAAAGACCACTCCTTTCGCTCCTCGAATTGAGGCATCTAATAGGGGAGAATCAATGGCTGCGATCGCAGCTTCCTTTGCCCGAGATTTACCCGATCCCACACCAATGCCCATCATGGCTGAGCCTGCATCTGCCATGATCGCTTTGACGTCTGCAAAGTCCACATTCACCAAGCCGGGGACGTTAATAATATCGGAAATACCCTGAACACCTTGCCGAAGAACATCATCTGCAGTCTGAAAGGCTTCCTGCACAGGGGTTTGTTCAGCAATGACCGACAGAATCTTATCGTTGGGGATCATAATGAGTGTGTCAACCCGAGTTTGCAAGGCAGCGATGCCTTCCTCAGCTTGATGGCTGCGACGCCGTCCCTCAAACGTAAAGGGACGAGTAACTACCCCTACAGTGAGTGCTCCCATCTCTTTGGCAATTTCAGCAATAATGGGGGCCGCACCGGTTCCAGTACCCCCTCCCATGCCGCAAGTAATAAAGACTAGATCAGAACCGGCTAGGGCTGCAGCAATATCATCGCGAGATTCTTCTGCTGCTTTTTGGCCAATGGCAGGGTTGCCGCCTGCCCCGAGACCACGGGTGAGCTTTTGGCCCACCTGAAGACGCTTTGCTGCAGAGGATTGAGTTAAGGATTGGGCGTCGGTATTAATCGACCAGAATTCCACCCCTGAGACGTTACTGGCGATCATGCGATTAACGGCATTCCCGCCACCGCCGCCAACCCCAATCACTTTAATGGTGGCTGCACCATGTCGAACAATATTGTCGTCTTCCATACTCACATCCTTACGGGGTGCAGATGGGGGAGCGCTATCTTCAAAGTCAAAAATATTCTCTAAACTATCCTGAGACGCTGCGTCAGAACTTTCCCCCGTTCCCCCTAATTGATCCACAGGCCCACCATTCAGGCGGTCGTCATTTTCATTCATGAATAGGGAATCTGTAAAGGTTTGATCTGCAGGCGCCATTTTGACTAGTTATGAACAGCAAAAAAAGGATGGGCAATCTTCGTTACTCAACTATAGGACAAGTTCCTCCAAAAACCAATTGAGCGATATTGGCTGTAAACCTCTTGATTCTGACGGGTAAAAACCCGTTTCACTAGGTTTTAGAAAAACAGAAGTTTTTCTTAAGGTTAAGGACTGGGTTGGGGTTGCTTCCGTAATTCTAGAACGGGACTTTCAGGATTCTGGATGTCAATGTAAACAATCTGCTTCGGATCGACAGATTTAGGCAAGGTTCGCATTTCATCTAAGGCCTGAAGTTGCCGATCAAAATTGTCACTAAATGGACCAATATGAATCTGGCCCAATTTGGTTTGCAACATCAGTTTATTGGGGTTTTCCCAATTGAGATGTTTAATCTGAACGGGACTCGTCTCCATTGAGGCGTACATCTGCAGCCATTGTTGTTGTTTTTGACGGTCAATGGAAACAAGTTGCGTCGCTGAATCGACAGGGGAATTGTCTGAAGTGTCCTCATTGGCTTCAGGTTGTAAATAGCCTTTTAAGGTGAGTTTGGGAAGTTGATGGGGTTTTTCCAGTTTGGGATAACTATCAGCGGGTAGAACGACGCCCCGCTGATCTAATAACCAAACATTGGCCGGCCCCAAGGTGGTGGAATCAGCTTGACCAGGCTTTAGGACGAGGGTGCATCCTTTACATTCCGTCATGGCCACCGGGGGTAATTCTCGCACGACCACATTGACCCTAGGAGGAAACAGCTTCCGCGTCACAATCACATGGCTAACATGGGCGTTGTTTTTCAACTGAGCAATCAAGGTTTGAGGCTGAAAGCGAATTAGAGAAGTCGGAAATTGTAGCACCATCAGGTGTTCCAGGGTCTGGCTGTCGATGGCTTCATTCCCCGTTAGGGTGACTTGATTCGATTGTTGAATTTGCCATTCAGGTTGGCAGACTGCCCATCCCAATCCTACCGTCATGCCTAAGATGATCAATGTCCGCCAAGCACCGCGCCGAAAATTTTGTTTGCGCTGGCGAATGAGCTGCTGCTGTCGATCTCTGATATTGACGATTTGAGGTTCGGGGGTTGAATCAGTCATGTTGCTCAAAGATTAGAGGGGCTGGACTTTTGAAGATATCGATGATCTTCGGAATCATTGGATGAAACGAATGTTTAGGGCATCTTTTCAATTAAAAACTGCCTGATTCGTGCTGGCAAGAGCATAACGATTATGGTGGGGATTCGCTAGGCTCTCTGACTTCGCTAAGCTAGAGGTCCGGGGTCGATGCCCGTTTGTAGTTGATGTATTGCAGCGAGCGGGAAAGATACAAATATCCCGCTATCAGGTCCACTTCATGGTTCTTATTCGCATTCCTAAGCCTTGGCAGAACGAATCGCAGCCGATCACTTCAGAAACGGCTTATTGGCATCGGCGACGATTTCTAAAAAATATGATTGGCTTTGGCATTGGTGCAACCGTCTTTCCCAGCATTAGCTGCTCTCGGTCAGATAGCGAGATTGAGCCGGACCTCCAGGCAACGTTACCTCAAGGCCAGCTTCCTAATGTCAAACGGTCTCCCATCTATTCTGGACAGGGATTGACGGTGACGCCTGAGGCGAAAACGAGTCGCTATAACAATTTCTATGAATTTGGCGGGACAAAAGATATTTGGCAAGCGGCTCAAGCACTGCCGACGGATCCTTGGAAGTTGGAGGTGACGGGGCTGGTGAATCGGCCTCAGACCTATGATTTGGATGATTTGACCCAGAAATTCCCCCTAGAGGAACGGATCTACCGATTTAGATGTGTAGAAGCTTGGGCCATGGTGGTGCCGTGGCTGGGATTCCCGATGCGATCGCTAATACAAGACGTCGATCCCAAGTCCAATGCCAAGTTTGTGCGCTTTACCTCTTACTACGATCCGCAGATTACCCCTGGTCCCGGTGGCTTTACGGATTCCAGTGGATTGCCCTGGCCTTACACCGAAAGCTTGCGGATTGATGAAATGGCCCATGACTTAGCCTTTTTTGCGGTGGGGATTTATGGCCATCTGCTCCCCAAACAGCATGGCGCACCGATCCGAATGGTCACTCCCTGGAAATATGGATTCAAGGGGGCAAAATCCATTGTCAAAATTGAGTTTATGAACTTTCAGCCTCCCACCTTTTGGAATACCCTAGCGCCAGATGAATATGGGTTTGAAGCGAATGTTAACCCGAATATTCCCCATCCTCGTTGGTCCCAAGCCGAAGAGCGTTTGATTGGCACCGGGGTGCATCCAGCGGTGTGGAAACGACAGCCCACGTTAATTTATAACGGCTACCCGGAAGTGGCTCCATTATATGGAGGCGTCTTGAACTAATTCCTGCAACATCTGGCGTAAGGACTGTCGCCAGTGAGGGGCCGGTTTGCCCAGAATAGGGGTGATTTTGCTGTTGCTCAAAACGGAGTAGGCAGGTCTTGGGGCAGGTAGCGGATATTCCGGCGTGGTAATGGGGATAACCCGTTCGATTTGAAGGGGAACACCCAGGGCTTGGGCTTCAGCAAAGATAGCAACGGCGAAATCATACCAGCTGGCGACCCCACGGTTGGTGAAATGGTAGGTGCCATACAGGTCTGCTTGGGTGGCCGGATCTGAGGTGGACCAGTGGTGAATCAGGGTTGCGATCGCATCTCCAATCTCCTTGGCCCATGTGGGCGCACCAACTTGATCATCCACAACCCGCACTTCTGATCGCTCCCTGCCGAGTCGCAACATCGTTTTCACAAAATTACCTTTGCCTTGGGTACCGTAAACCCAGGCCGTCCTTAAAATAATATGCTGATTCCAGATATGGCGAATGCCCTCTTCCCCTTGCCATTTTGAATGACCATAGACACTTTGAGGATTAGGAGAATCGGATTCAGTATAAGGATGGCTTTGAGTCCCATCAAACACATAGTCGGTCGAAATATGGACGAGTAAAGCCCCCACAGTCTTAGCGATGTCGGCTAAGACTGTGGGGGCTTTTTGATTTACTGTATGAGCTAATTCAACCTCTGACTCAGCCTGGTCAACCGCCGTATAAGCTGCGGCATTAACGATAATGTCTGGTTGAACGGGTAGGATCGCTTTGTGTAATTGTTCAGGGACAGCCAGATCGGCCGCCTCTTTTCCCACAGCAATCAGTTCACCCATCGTTGGCAACGTTTTTTGTAATTCTTGGCCTAATTGTCCTTGTGCACCAAGCAGAAGAATACGGGACTTTGCCATGGGGAATTCCTATCGTGCACTAACACGGATCCTATCTTGTCCAAAGAGTAGATATCTATTAGCCACTTCAAAGAAGAAGGTACAGATCCAAATCACTACGTGATATTTCTCTACCACAGTAGTATGTGAATGAAAGGTGCTGGAGCTGATGTTACTTCAGATCGTTCATCCCCATACACAGCGCAAGAAAAATTGCTCCCCAGGGTAGTCTAGGACTACCATTGCTGGCCCAATTATGACTACGGTTGCTTATCTGATTAATCAATACCCCAAGGTCAGTCATAGCTTTATTCGCCGTGAAATTTTGGCCTTAGAAGCCCAGGGGTTGAATATTCGCCGTTATTCCATTCGTCCCTGTCCTGATCAGCTCATCGATCCCGATGATGTGGCAGAGCTAGATAAGACTCAAGTCCTGCTGTCCGTTGGCGTCTTGGGGCTTGTTTTAGCATTGATTTGGGTCATGTTTAGCCGCCCCCTTGCCTTTGTTAAAGCTCTGGGGTTAACCCTTAAGATTGGTTGGCATTCTGATCGTGGCTTGTGGCGGCACTTTATCTATTTAGCAGAAGCAAGTGTTTTCCTATTTTGGCTAGGCGTTGCAGGGGTTGACCATGTCCATGCCCACTTCGGCACGAACCCTGCTGCCGTTGCCATGTTGTGTCATGCCTTGGGTGGACCTTCCTATAGCTTTACGGTGCATGGTCCCGACGAATTTGATAAACCCCAGATTCTCCACTTAGCGACCAAGGTTGCCCATGCTGATTTTGTGGTGGCAGTTAGCTCCTTTGGCCAAAGCCAACTCTACCGTTGGAGTAACCCTCAACATTGGTCCAAAATTCACATCGTTCGCTGTGGTTTAGATCGATTATTTTTGCACCAACCTCCAACCGCGCTGCCAGAAACGCCTCATATCGTTTGCATTGGTCGTCTTTGTCCTGCAAAAGGGCAACTTTTGCTGGTTGAGGCTGTTTCCCAGTTAATCCAAGAGGGGGTCGAAATCAAGCTGACTTTGGTCGGAGATGGTGAATCCCGCGCTGCCATAGAATCCGCCATTGCCGCAGCACATTTAGAAAAGGTAGTTACCATCACAGGATGGGTGAGTAGTATCCATATTCGGAACTATTTACTAGGGGCCAAAGTTAAAGTTTTACCGAGCTTTGCAGAAGGTTTACCCGTGGTTTTAATGGAAGCTTTAGCTCTGAGACGTCCTGTAATTTCTACCTATATTGCAGGCATCCCTGAATTAGTAGAACCTAGTCATGGCTGGTTGATTCCAGCGGGCTCAGTTACAGCTTTAAAGGATGCGATTCAAGTTAGTTTAGCCACCAGTACGGCCCAACTCCAGGAAATGGGGCAAGTTGGGGCTGAACGGGTACTTGCGGATCACAACATCGAAACAGAGGTAGAGAAACTCTCTCAATTATTTGCAGCGAATCGGTCTTAGATTCTAAAACGCTCAGAAGTATCCACCCAGCTCTGGTTAGGCGGTTGAGGTTCGGAGTTTGTCGTTGAGCGCAACCACTGGATAAAATGCACGACCCCAACGGCGGTGACCGCTCCCAGCGCTAACCCAACCACCAACAGAATTCCAAAAAATTTCTGCATCGTTCGTTGGTTATCTGCTACCGCCCGACGACTATCTTCTGATAATTCAGCTAAATCTCGTTCCAGATCAGTGTTCGTTCGGTGTTGAGTTGACAGTAAAGACTCAAATTCGTCTGGCGGTTGGAAAGGCTGGGGACTCATCACCTAGCTCCCTAGATAGTGCTTGTCAGACTACAGAAGCTGCTTCTAGAAAAATTCGCTTTACTTCTGTGTGGGATTCTCGGATTTTGCGCTCAATACGGCGGGTAGCCGCTTCGATTTCATCGGAAGAGAGGTCATCCCTAAATTCGATGTTCATGGCCAACATTATATCTTGGGGACCAAAGTGGAGGGTGATGGGGGACTCCATGCGAGTGACGGCATCATCCGATTTAACAATTTGTTTGATGCTTTCGCGGGTTTCTGGTGAAGCACTTTCACCAATGAGTAAGCCTTTGGTTTCAATAACCAGCACAACGGCAACCACGGTTAGCAATAGCCCGATGATAATGGAGGCAATACTGTCGTAGATAGAATTGCCCTTCAGTTCGGTCATAAATACGCCGATAAAGGCCACCCCTAGACCAATCAACGCAGCACAGTCTTCAAAAATAACAATAAACGAGCTTGGATCTTTGCTGTTGCTTAAGGTTTTCCAGAAACTATTGGAGGTTTTCGGGGTGGATTTATTAAACTCACGAATCGAGACGAATAAAGCGATTCCCTCAAATACAGCGGAGGCGGCCAAGACGATATAGCTGAGCCTAGGATCGTGGGCCGGGGCCTGCACTTGCATGCTCGTAATGCCTTCAAAAATGGAAAGGCCTCCGCCTAAGGCAAAGATTAAAACAGCAACGATCAAAGACCAGAAATAAAGCTCTTGTCCATAACCCAAGGGATGCTGTTCATCTGGCCCCGTTTCACTCTTATGAAGACCGTAAAGCAATAGCACTTCATTGGTGGAATCCACCACAGAATGAATCCCTTCCGATAGCATGGCTGAGCTGCCGCTAATTCCGGCACCGATAAACTTAGCGATGCCAATGGCAATATTGGCAGCCATGGCTGCATAGATTGAAACCTTAGATGAATGCGCGTTAGACATAAAAGTGAAGTTGAGTCGCTAGTTCCGTTTGAAGGGTGGGCCATGGTGGAAGATAGTCTGCAAGCTTCCACAGCCCTAAAAATGGTTTTTCCCATCACCGAGATGGGTCACTAACAATAGTGCCCTGGCTTGCCCCACTTTTCCACTCTTATACAGATTCTAAGGTTAGTTTTGATACTATTTTTGACTCAGTTTTTGGGTATTGGTAACCAAACTTTGGGCAAATGAATCTAACCGTTCGGCTAGTTTGTCATCCATTAATTTGCCGTCTTCATCAAAAGCCCGCCAAGCTTGACCAATGGCAATTTGTTCTGGAATGACCCATGCGTGAACCCACCGCATAATTAGTCGCATTTCGTTAAGGGCATTGCTATTGGGCTGTCCCCCCAAAACACTGATTAATCCAGTGACTTTGCCGCCCAGTTCTGTAAACCCCATTAAGTCCAGGGCATTCTTAATCACCCCACTGACACTGCCATGATATTCCGGGGTGGCCAAGATTAAACCGTCGGCTGCAGTGACGACCTCTTGCAGGACATGAACGTCTGGAAACTCTGAATAGTCTTTGCCCCCATCACAAAAGGGCAGAGTCATGGTTCTCAGATCCAAGATTTGAATATCAGCCCCCAGGGCTTGAACTCGCTCGGCTGCTAGTTCTAAGGCCATCATGCTGTAAGAAGCGGTTCTGAGGCTACCGCCAATGCCAACAATTTTGGTCATGGGTATTTCACTCACAGAGGATTACTCAGAGTGTAACGAAACTGATACTGGGTTGGTTTTTCTTGCCGTGATCGGGGGAAATGGGTCCTCCTATGGTGCTGTGGGAGGTAAGACCCCATCTTAGGCTAGGGAGGGTGGTGTGGGTCACCGACAGGTGGGGGGAAGGGATGCGTTGATAGGAGATGATATTTAGGAAAAAGACACGGTGGGGGAAATGAACGGCCCATGCTGATATTGCTGAGGTCTGAGAGATTCAGTTGCAGTAGTTAAGGATAATTTTCTGTGAGATGGGAAAAGGAAGGAAAAGAAGACTTGGTATGGCGATTCTGCTGACGATGTTTAGTGTTTCATACCCAACTCAGCTGATGGCGTTGCCAGCAGATCTCGCCCAAGAGTCCGTTGCTTTGAGCAAGATGCTGAGTGATGGATATGCCAAATTCTACCCTGAGCACTCTCAAGTGGTTGAAATCCCTGGCTATCCATCTTTAGGGTTCAAGTCAGGGGTTGCTGTTTTGATGAGTATGGGAGGTTGGGCGGGTGGCAATACCAATACCCAATATGTTGCTGTCTATGGCATCAATGAAGACCTGAGGCTGGGCAAAGCCCCCAATAAATATCGCCTCATTTCCTTTAAGAGAGTCGGAGGCAAAGGTGATCGTCTATTTACAACCTTGAGGCATGAAAATCAGGCTCTGGTTCTATCTGGTTTTGGCTATGGTGATAGTGATGGCTTGTGCTGCCCAAGTCTGCCCATCAACTTAATTCTTACCATTGGTGATCGTGGTGATCTGAGAGAATCTCTCAATTCCGCTTCGCAGTAAATTTCAATATCCAAACGAACAATAGGCTTGGTATTTAGTAACGCCAAAAAATCTGCATAGGCAAAAAGTGCTCATCCATGATTTGGAATAATTGGTGGATAGAAAGAAGGCCAAGATAAAACCGTTATCACACGTAAATCGGGTTTCATCACTATGGAAATAACATTCATTCTGGTTTTGGTCGTGCCAGTAGTTTTCATGATAAAGTCCGTGGTCATTTGCAAATATACGGAACGAGTAGTGATTTTTCGAGGAAAGAAACCGCACCGTGCAGAAGGTCCCGGCCTAGTTCTGATCATCCCTGTTTTAGAGCGAGCGATACGGGTTAACATCAACGGTTTTTCGGATCAGCTCAGCAAGATCTCCCCTGAAGAATTACTCAAAAGGTTAGTGGAAGAAATAAAGTATCAGTGAATCTCTTCAATAGCCTTAACCCAGAGGATTAATAGGGCTGATTCACATGCGCTAGCGAGAGAATAGAATGAAAGTGCAATGGGAAGGAAGTCCTTGTGATGGTCTTGGCTCGAATAGTGACGATGATCGGTATCCTACTGGGTGTGGTTGCGGTCCTGATCCAAAATCAAAGTCCAACTTTGGCGCTGGTGTTTTTGGGAATGAGATCGCAACCCCTACCTTTGGGACTTTGGATTGCTGCAGCCGTTGTGATCGGTGCTCTCCTCAGCCTTGGTTTATTTGCCATTCTCTCTGCGACCTCTGCCCCCTCTCGCAAGGCGAGACGTCGTTCCTCAGCCCAACGGTCTCCCTTTAAGCGTCCGGCTAAACCAAAAACAGAACGGGAGAGCTACTCTTCTGGGTATTCAGATTGGGATGAACCCGTTGCGACGGAGTGGAATACTCAACCCGCTGATTCCTTCTTTGACGATGAGCCGGACTACTATGACGATCCGGTTGACTATCCCGAAGAGGATGACTATGACGATCCAACCCCTCCTTGGGAAAAACGGGACTCGGCCTATTCCTATAGCTATCGCGATCCTGAATTTGCCCAGCAGAGCAGTCAGCGAGAATCCGTCTTTGATGCGGAATATCGCGTGATCAAACCACCCCAACGACCGGAAGCGGATGACAACTGGGATGAGTTTGATGATTCGTTTCGAGAAGACTAAATGTCTGACCTGTCACGGGTGATGCCAGGAAATCTGCCCCATGTTTTGCTGGTGATCGATCAACCCGAGGTGTCTCAGCGCTTGCGTGATACGTTTCTAGCCCAGGGTTTTAATGTCATGGTGGTTGGGGATGCAGGGGATGCGATCGCACAATGCAAAACCCAAGCACCCACATTAGCCATGATTGATCAGCAGATTTCGGAACAATCGGGGGTACAGCTCTGTCGTCAGTTGAGAGCTGAGGGGGTTAGAATTCCCCTGATACTCTTGATGGATAAAGATACCCTGGAAGACCGAATCGCCTGCTTAGAGGCTGGGGCGGATGATTATGTCCTGAGCCCCTATACGGGAGACATGCTGTTGCAGCGGGTGAATCTGTATCTTCAATCAGAGTCTGGTTTACCAACGACAGTCCTCAGCTTTCAAGATCTACAGCTCGATTTAGCTACCCGTCGTGCTCAACGGAGAAGCAGAACCATAGAACTGACCATGAAAGAATTTGAGCTGTTGAGATATCTAATGGAGCATCCTCGGGAAACATTAACCCGTGAGCAAATTTTAGAACATGTTTGGGGATTCGATTTTCGGGGGGAGTCGAATGTGATTGAAGTCTACATCCGCTATTTGCGGCTCAAGGTGCAGGTCGCCCCTGAAAAACGTCTTATTCATACTGTTCGTGGAGTTGGATATGTCCTCCGAGAAGCCTAATCAACATCGAATATTACACCTGTTTGGCCTAATTGCTGGGGTCCTGATGCTGGGGTGTCAACCCCTGAACCAAGCGACAGAGGCAACAACTCCCCAACCCAAACCCTCCGTAGCGGTAGCTGCTACCCCTGGGCAACGGTTACCCATAACGGCCCAAGCCCAAATCAAAGACTACGTGGTGGAATTGGAAGTTGCCCAAACTCGCCAGCAGCAAGCGACGGGATTAATGAGCCGAGACAGTTTGGCCGATAATCGTGGCATGTTATTTCCATTCAGCCCCCCTCAAACTGTCAGCTTTTGGATGAAAAATGTCCTAATTGATTTGGATATGATTTTTTTGCGCCAGGGGAAGGTCATTGCCATTCAACATAGTGCTCCACCCTGTCAATCCATTCCTTGTCCCACCTATGGACCTCAAGGCGAAATCATTGATCAAGTGATTGAGCTTCGGGGGGGAAGAGCAGCTGAGCTTGGGATTCAGACAGGCGATCTCATCCCGATTCAGCCTGTTTCCCCTGAATCGTAAAATTTTGCAGAATAGCCCCAAAATCTGGTGATTGTAACTTGACGGTTGGCAAGCATGCTCGTCAGGATGATACAAGTATTGAAACTGATTTAAATTTTTTTCATACCTATTTATTTTTCATACCTGTTTTTTATAGGTATAAAGTCACCCTTTATTGCTAACCTGTGAATCTTTTATGACCTCTCCTATTGCTCCTGTTCATGATCTATCTGAACAGCTATCCTCCCCGATTGCACATCGATTCCAGGCTGCAATTCATGCTGGAGAGTTTTTAGTGACCGCAGAGGTGATGCCTCCTAAAGGTGGTTCTATCCAGCATATGCTGGACCAGGCCCTCCACCTCAAAGATTGGGTTCATGCAGTTAATATTACTGACGGTAGTCGAGCAGTTCTCAGAATGAGCTCTTTAGCCGTTGCTGCTATCTTGCGACAGCACGGAATTGAACCGATTTGTCAGATGGCCTGCCGCGATCGCAACCGGATTGCCCTCCAAGCGGATCTGATGGGAGCCCATGCCTTGGGGATTCACAACATCCTGGCCCTGACGGGAGATCCCATCAAGGCAGGAGATTTCCCTAAAGCAAAAGGGGTATTCGATCTAGAGTCCGTCCGCTTGCTGAATATCATTCGCCAGCTCAATAATGGCCTGGATGGGAATGAAAAGCCCCTCCCTGATGGCCCAACCCAGCTCTTAGTGGGTGCCGCTGTTGATCCGCAATTGGCAAGCTGGTCAGGGCTACAAAGCAGATTTGAGAAGAAAGTAATGGCGGGAGCTGAATTTTTCCAAAGTCAATTGATCGTTGACTTTGATCGCCTGGAAAAATTTATGACAGAAATTGCTGCGCCTGCCAAAAAACCAATATTGGCCGGTATTTTTCTACTTAAATCCGCAAAGAATGCCCAATTTATTAATAGGTGTGTTCCTGGGGTTAATATCCCTGACGCTATCATCAACCGTTTGGACAAAGCCACCGATCCACTGCAAGAAGGAATTGCGATCGCAGCTGAGCAAGTCCAACAGGCCCGTCAACTCTGCCAGGGGGTCCATATGATGGCGGTCCGTCGAGAAGACTTAATTCCCCAAATACTGGAGCAGGCAGGCGTTACACCTGTAAGAAAAACTCAAACCATCTCATAGATTTTCAATTTTCCTGTCTGTGGTTATGGGAACCAAACGATAGTTCACCTTTGAAGTCACCCTTGCCATTCTTAAGATGCTGGAGGGGCTAATTCTTCAGTATCAACGGGGCGGACAATAGCTTCCGTCTCCTGTCCATCAGTCTGAAAAATACCAGCCAGTCCTTGGTCTAGGGTTTTGGCCATCACAATTTTGTTTTCATAAACGACGATCACCCTGGCCAGAATCGGTACGCTATTTTCTTCTGCTTCTAGATATAACGGCTCCACATAAAGCAGCGAGTCTTCAATGGGAATAATCAGTAAATTTCCCTGAATCACCCGTGACCCCTGTCGATTCCAGAGAGAAATTCGTTGAGAAATAACAGGATCCTGATTGATCAGCGCTTCAATTTGTTCTGGGCCAAAAATGAGTTCTCGTTTAGGGAATTGGTAGAGCAGCCGTTTGCCATAGTTTTCACCATCAGACCGGGCTGCTAACCAGGCAATCAAGTTGTTCCTGCGAACTGGGGTAAAGGGATAGAGCAAAATAAATTCTTCTTTATCTGCCTCTGGCAACTTCATCGTTAGGTAATAGGGCTTAACCAGCTGACTTTTCTCACCATAAATTTCATTGGGGACCCGCCATTGATCCTCCCGGTTATAAAACACCTGGGGGTCGGTCATATGGTAGGTGAGCAGGCTTTGGGATTGGGCTCGAAATAGATCCGTGGGGTAGCGGGTATGGCTGCGCAGACTGGGGGGCATAGCCGCTAAAGGCTGAAACATTTGGGGGAAAATTTCCCGCCAGGTTTTGAGGATAGGATCGTTGAGATCGACACTGTAGAAGGTTACTGAGCCATTGTAGGCATCCACCACCACTTTGACGGAATTGCGGATGTAGTTAAAACTTTCTTTGCCTGGATCGGAATAGGGGTAATGATTGCTAACGGTATAGGCATCAATCACCCAGAATAAAGTGCCAGGAACTGCGGGTTTATTGGTACGGTTGAAGGCTTCCACCTCCACATTGGCTGTCACCAAATAGGGATTGCTATCAAACCGCAAAAAGGGAGCCAGCTCTTCTACGCGTTCTTTAATTTGGCGGCGAAATAGGACTTCAGTTTGAGGGGTGAAATTCTGGGTAAACAGCATCTGCCAATCCCTCAAGTAGAGAGAAAATAGCCCTCGCCGCCACCAAGATCCAATCGCCACACCTCCGGTGCCGTCATAGGTGTTGTAGCGATTATCATTGCCGCTGGGATAGTCCAGTTCCTGTACCTTGGTGCGGGTCATCACGTAGGTATTAGTCAGTTCCCCAAAATAGATTCGGGGCACATTGATAGGAATGCTGGCAGCGATGTCTGAGGTTGCCGTTTGTAAGGTCCCTTCGTTATTTCCCGCACCAATATCTTTAACAAAGTAAGTGGGTAAACCACTGGTCTCAGCCGTATTCACAGGACTGAGGGTAAAGCCGTAACCGTGGGTATAGATCAGACGCTGGTTAATCCAAGTCTGGGCTTCGGGAGGGACATTGCCATAATCCAGCTCACGAGCTGCCACCAGCACCTGGCGTTTTTCGGTGCTCGATGGGGGCGCAGTGCTTTCTTCGTCTGGGTTGGCAGGCCGGGATGTTTTAAGGGTGTAGCGATCCACATCGGCGCTGGGAAACTCATAGTAGAGGCGAATGCGCTGGAGCTGTCGATTGGCCTCTAGTAGCGGTCGGGTATCCCATAGGCGAATATTGCGCAATGTAGAATCATTGGCCTTGAGCTTGGCGGGGGTTAAGTCGGCTTTGGGCTGGAAAGTTTTGGTCTCAATATTGTCGAGGTCAAAGGCCGCTCTGGTCAGTTGAATACTTTTTTCGATATAGGATTCTTCTCGGGCCAGCTCGTTGGGTTGAACCACCAGGGCCTGGACCCCTCGGGGCAAAATCAAACCTGCCACAACGGCAATGCCGATATAAAAACTGAGAATCCAGGAGAGTTTAACCGGACGCCGAGCCGGACGAGAAAACACCGCTCGCCCAAAAAAGACGACCGCAATGGTGGCTGCGCCAAAACAGAGAATTGTTTTGGTGGGTAAATCTACTGTAACGTCGGTATACCCGGCCCCATAGAGAATACCTTGGGTGGAATAGAGCAGGGAATAGCGGTCTAGCCAAAAGCCCCAAGCCAAGGATAAGGCGAGGGCACCTCCTAGGCCATAGAGGTGCTTTTTCTGAGGCAGACTGAATCCTGGGAAACGGCCTTGACTGAGACTATCGCCAGCTAAAAGGTAGGTGAAAGCGACGCTGATAAATCCGGTGAGAGTCACCCCCATCAGCCAAAATCGCAGCAGTTCCCAAAGGGGTAAAACAAAGACATAAAAGCCAATGTCATGGCCAAACAGCGGATCGATGTTTTTGAAAGGCGTAGCGTGCAGAAAGGCTAAAACGGTGGTCCAGTGGTTGGAGGCGACTAGCCCGAGTCCCAGGCTGAGACAAAGTGCGATCGCACCCAGTACAAATCCAGGATGCCAGAGTAAAAAAGCCGTGAAACCAGCGACTAGCAGCAGTTGCCAGGGCATCTGCAACCAATGTTTGAGCAGATCGGTCGTAGCAGAAAAAGTAAACTGCTGCAGATTCTGAGAACTGGACGTAGCAATTTCGGTGGGGGGATACCAAAACTGGATGATTACCTGACCAATATGGGTCAGCAGACTCGCCAACAACAGGCTTAGTCCCACTAATACCAGCAGTAATTGTGTCAGCTTAAGAGCACCGGGTTCAGTTTTGTCGATATCAACAGGTTGACGGTAGCGCCAGCGGCGGGCCAGGACTAAGTTGCCAACCAGATATCCTCCGGTACTGGCTAACGCTAAGACCCATAACCCCATTCTGACTGCGAGTTGGGTTTGAAAGACGGATAGATAGCCTAGATTTTTGAACCAGGCAAACTCAGCAATAAAATGAGCCAGCAGATCTAGACCAAATACCACTCCCAATGCGAGGAGTAGAGCTTTAACCAACCAACCAACAACCTTAGAGGACATTACAAGGAACCGCTCTTGGCATGTAACTTTCAAATCATAGAGGATTCATCCCAAATCGATGCATAGGATTCTTCGTCTAGGTCTTTAACTCGGTAAACTCAACACATCAGCAACTGAATGGTGGTGTCCTCGATGATAGTCATCGGCATTCAGAGACTGCACCAGATCTGCAAAGGTGAGATGAAAACATTCCAATCCGCCACAAAGCCAATCAATATAGTCTGGCCATTGGTCTGTGGCATTGATATCTGTTTCGGGAAGAGGGCAATAGATGACACATTCGGAGACCAGATTTTCCCAGTTCAGGGCAAATCCCAGTTCGGATTCAATCTGTTCCTGTTGCGCAGCGAGTAACTCGTAATGGGCTTGGGCATCTTCATCAAATAACCGCAGCTCAATGGCTAGAGATGTATGCTCTCGATTCAAATGGGCAGAGAGCAAAAATCCCGCTCTTCCAATGGCAAAATCAATATGATCATCCGGAGGTGGAGCAACGGCTTTGACCACACTGCCCCGTTGTTCTAGCTGATCGCAGAGTTCCGACCAAAACGCGACATGCTGTTCTTGTTCTGCTGTTAATGGCTCCGGTTCTGGCTCCTCCTGCTCTGGCTCAGGATCAGGCAATGCTTCGGCTTGTTGTTCGAGCTGACTCTCTAGATCCAACTCGGTGGGGTCATCTGGGGCATCTTCAGTCGATTCTTCCGCTGGTGAGACCAGATTAAACTGGGCAGCCATTGCGGTTTTGCCAATTTGCCATAGCTCGATTTCTACGCCCCAAAATTGCAGGGAGGGTTGGGCATGTTGATTGAGCCAGTTGAGCAGTTTGAGATGTTCTGCCGAAAACTGACTGGCAATCCAAATAATGCCTGCTGCACTAATGTCGGCCCCTTCCGTCAGTAGCTGCCCGAAATGCTGCTCATCGGTGGGGCAAAGCTGACTGCCAATCAAGATCCAGTTTTTGGTGCCCGCCTGCCGACAGAGCAAATCCCCTTGGCGATCGCACATTTGCTGCGCATCTAAAACCACTTCCAAAGACAAGCCAATGGCTTCCCCCAAAAGCTGCATATTCTCCTCATGGCATAGCCAGGGCGCAAAATCCTCAGTGGCGGACTGCCAATATTGGGTGACATCGACTTTCTCTAGACGACCCAAATTGGGCTTGGAGGGGTGCTTGGGAGACATGGGTATCGCTCTAACGATTTATCCTCCCCGACTGTCAAATCACATCAAGGAGGAAACGGGCTTAATATTCAATAGCTTAACGGGTATAGAGTCCCTCGGATCAGCCAAATCAACGGCAATATCTAACTTGGGGACGTACCTCAAAATACAGTACCAACTTCAAATCCCTAATGTACATTCCAGACTTATCGGATTCGTTGTTCAGCTTTAATGTTGTATTTGGTTTGCGAGGGTCGGGGTGGCGCGGTCAGGAATTCGAACTTAGCACGAAAAAATAACGCAGTTAAGACAATCACTTCTCACTATTGGCAAAGTATTCGTCGTCAGTCGGGAAAAATCTTATGGACTCACTGTCGCAAGGATATATTTTTCTCGCTGCCTCCATTACTTTTACACCCAACTCGCCACTTTCTGTTTCCGAAGACAGCCTCCACTTATCCCGAGGAATCCCATAGTAGTTCTCAGTCTCATCAATTAGTTCTTTCAGACTGTAGAACAGATTATCACCTTCGACGTTGACTGGATCTAGGCTGTAGTATCTAATCAGCAAGACTAAAATGGCCCCATTAGAATCAGTCATAATCTCTACCCCTAACGCTTCTAAGTCTCGGTCATCTGAAGGGTCTGCTAAATGAGGTTGGGGTTTTACTGTGGAGAAAATATGCATGCTTAGCTCAATACCCAATGGGATGGCTGCTCCGATGTTAAGCTGAAGCCACACCAAATGGTAGGTGCGCTCATGGATACGCTAGCGAAACATTTAGATACAAAGCTTCGAGAGTGGCAGCCTGATATCGTTGACCAAGTAAGGCAGAGAATCACAGAAATTATTGATCTTGCAGATCAAGATGCCTTAGACATCCTCCGCTCCCGCACCATAGATCAAGAAGTCTTAGATTTACTCGATGAACCCTAAGCCTGGTGAAGTTTGGCTTGCTGATTTAGGATTAGCCGTAAAGACTCGTCCTATAGTTGTTACACGTTAAAAACGGTTGGGAGCTAGGGGTTGCTTACGATATTAGCTTCCACATACAAAAAAGTGTATCCCTTTGTCCGTCTTGCTTTTTGGATATCTCAGCTTTTATCCAATCTAGAAACTATTTCAAAAATCTCCCTGGTTTTGAGCGGGGTCAATAGAATTATCTGATTCGTTTTCTAGAATCAGTATCGGTTAAAGAAATGTCTCATCAGCGTAAGCAATACCCACAAGTACAAACCAGATTAGTGATGACTGAGTGGTCGAGTGTACAGGGCTGTTTTAAGTTAGCAGCGAAAAAATAATATCGACCCGATTAGCAAGCTTAGTCATCGCGGTTTTGAGGGATTGATAGTCGTTTAGCCGCAGGATATTAATCCCAATAGTTCTAAGCACTGACCAATTGAGCAGTGCTTGTTCATCTTCGAGTCGATAATCATCTTCGCCAAAAACAACATCCTTCGGCCAATGCAACCGATTTTCAATGCCCCAATGTTCTCGGACCAGAGATTGCCAATGCTGGGGTGAGGTGGCAGCTGAACTGATGTAATAGGCCGTATTGTGATACTCCTTTCCTTTGCGAGTGCCCCATCGTTGGACACAAAGCACAGAGCGAATTGCCTCCCATTCTTGTAGGGCTATGCCGACAGGCTCATAAACCTGTATACACCGATGTTCATCTCGTCCTCTACTTTGGGCGGAGTGGATGTGCTCAGCCATGGGTTTAAGACACTCAAAGTAAGTCTGGAGGTGGTCGTAAAGTCTTCCCTGATTGGATTTGACCGCCACAAGATAGTCGTTACCCGAGGCCACAATCTTCTCAAGTGTTTTTTTGGGCGTGTAAGGCATCCATGGTAATCAGCAAGCCATCGAGTTGAAGGGTTTCCAACAAAGCCTGGACGACTTTGATTTCGCTATTATCCTCCTGAGTGAGGGCTTCGAGCTTGAGGGTGATGCCTGCTTCCACCGCAAATAAACTCACCAACCCTACAAAACGCTGCTTCCCCTTGGCATCTGTCAGCCCCTGACGAATCCGTTTGCCATCAATGGAGGCTGCATAATTATCGGGAGAGTGAGTCTGGGCTTTCGAGAGCATCCATGCTTCAAATTGGTGGCTCAACGCTTGGAAGTCAAGCCCCTTCATCACTCGACGAAAGGTACAGTGAGACGGAACTTCGAGGCTCTCAAGCCCCAATAGCTCACTTAAAGGCTGGCGATAATCGCTCACAAAGGTTTCTAACGGACGGTACCCTTGATATCCAGCAAGCATGCCCATCACCATCAATAGCAACAGCAGCCATAACGGATGAATACGGCCATGGGCACTGCGGAAATCCGGGACTTGCTTCAAAGTATCGATTAGATGGCTCATCGGTCTCTCTACTGTTGGTCAGTAGAACCATCCTATTTTTTCTAGGAGGAACGTAAAACAACCCTGGTCGAGTGTATGCATATATTCGAAAGTGTCAGAGTAAAATATAAGCCATTATTCAGAAGGGATTAGACTTGCGAGTCAATATCATGCCAACTACCTAAATCTTCAAATTCTTGAACATCATCAAATTTCCCTGTAAATTTTGGCAGAGCTACTAAGCTATCAACCATTTGTATCAATTTTGCTTCAGCTTGAATTTCTGGAATACAAACACGGACATAGGGGCCTTCATTCAAGTTCCAGTCGTAAACGTATAGTCCCAGTTTTGCATAGTCATCCCAAACAGAAGAACTCCCCCAATTGGGAGAATCAATCGACTGAGATATTTCATCATGCTCAGAGAAAAATTTCATGACTGCGTGAGGGATATAACCTATACCTGCCGTTGAGAACAGTGCTATACACCTACTGGAATCGATAGCAAACCAATCAAACTCCCTTCCAACAAATTCGTAAATATCAGCCATATGCTCTGAATTTAACTACTCATTAGGCAGCAATTTTTGCGATGATCGATCGCGCCACCCATTTAACCTACTCAATTTCATAATCTACCAGTAGATCTGGATTGCTTTTTTTCAGATGCTGTGCAACTTTTGAAGATACTTGGGTATTTAAAACGGATAGGTATTTTAGGGATTTTAACTTCCCCAGAAGCATGATTCCGGAGTCATTTACTTGAGTGTCCTCAAGCCAAAGTTCTTCCAAAGAATGGAAAGTCGCTACCCTGTAAAGGGATTTGTTAGTGATGTTGCAACCATCAAAGTCAATGCATCGAATTTGATCTAATTGAGGCATAGCAACCACACCGGCATCAGATATGAAGGAGTTCTCAAGTCTGAGAAATACTGTATTCTTTGGTATTTTTTGAAGATCGTTGTCTGTGTAACGACTGCCATTGATAAAGCCCATTTTCGAATGCATCGTAAACACTAATAGATCGGAGTCTTTTCTCATACGACTTTGGGGCGTTCAGTATCAAGGAGTCAAAATTTACGCCTGACAATATGATAGGTATGATCATTTCAGGTGTTTGCTAATTAAGTTTGGTATTGAATTTCAATTGGTGATTAACATCATCTTCGGAAAGATTTAATACCATGTATCAGATAATATGCCTTATCTGTATAGGTTTGCGGCATATTGGCAGTTAACACTTCTCGCTATTCACAAACCTGAAGTAACCATCTCATAAAAAATAGTTTTATCAACAACATCAATAAATTGATCATTTGGGACGAGTGAAGAAACGATACTTAGATCAGGAAAGCTCTGAAGGGCAACTAGAATTATCTGGTTCGTTTTCCCGAATGAGTGTCGCAGGCCCACCAAACTTTTATTACTGCACATGGTTATGCATGGTCAATTTTGAGCCTATTTGCTTCATTCCCAAATTGCTAAGCATTTTTTGCTTTGCCAGAAGTTCTCCAATGTCATCTTCGATTTTATACAACACCTAATCGTTAGCGGGCTTAGTCTGACACTAATTGGATGCGAACATTGTCCCTGCCATGTACCTATATCGACCACATCTTCTCCTTCTAACGTGATCTCATGTCGCTTCAGATATTCCATGATTGCTGGTACTTGCAGATCAACCCCTGTCGTTGCTTCAGCATGAGGATTGCGTAGTACTTTAGCTAACGTTACTAATTCTCGTAAATCATGTTGATTATTTTCAAAATGTTCAACATAACTCTGGTAGTAAATTGTATCTAGAGCTGTATCTTGATCGACAAACTCACCATCTATCACATACCCAATCGCCCAATTCCCCTCACCATATTTTTTATCCCAATCGCGTTGTCGGGCCTCTCTCCTTTTTACCCCACCGGCTCGCCCAATCTTTCTATCAATGACCTTCCAAGTCATGTTCTATACCTGTTCCAACATTTCTATCTCTGCGCCATTCCACACTATCGATTAATTGATATTTCGTGGACAGTGTCGATCTAAGCCACCGTAATTCGTTTATTAAGATCGCAATTCACAGTCCAAACAATTTCTTTGGTAGATACTGACTTCGTCGTTAATATCCCAAATGCCCATTGCATAGGACCTGGGTGTTGCTAGCCGACACCTCAGTTTCGTTAGATAGGCTCCAAGTCGTTCGGAAACGCCGAAGATCTTTCTTCAGCGGTATCATCAGCAAGATTTCGAGTGTTCCAGCTTCGGTTTAGGTGAGCGTAGACGTGGGCTATCTGGATTTTGAAGTCAATCTCATCAATTTGACCCTGCTCTGCCATCTGGCTCATCAGCGACTCAATATGTTCCTTCGCATCATCCAGTTCGTAGAGCAAAAGAGCCCAGTTGATCGGGCTATCAGTGGCGTTAATCATAGTTAGTTGCCTATCATCTGGATTAACCAGGCCGGAACAGAAGACATTGACTTCAGACCACGCATTTTTGAGAACTCCTGTTCAACCCGTTGTCACACCGCATTTTCCGCTGGCGAGAAGTTCCAAGTATCGGGTAGTTTAGCATCGCAAAATTGGCAATAGTACCACGAGTCTTTCACGATATTACGTTCGTTGCATTTAGGACACCGCCGAAAGATAACAGTACTCGTGAATCGGCCGGGATGTTTGATGCCGATGCAGTTGAGTACGGATTCAACAAGCATCCATGATTCAGGTTCAGGACAAAATCCAGTGGATTGGTTTGAGATTTCGACGACCTCGCAGTTACGATCAATCGTGATTTCACCTGCCGCAAGAACAGGTCCACCAGCCGCGCATGCAACGTGTTCGGACCGGCGAGGTGCAACTCTTAGCGTTTGATCTACTCCAACGGTGAATGTTGCGATCGAACTTCCGTCCAGGGTGCGTTCGGTTGGATCAGCACTGAGCCACGTAGATAGGTCATCTACACTGTGTATTGGCTTACCAGACGGCTGAGTGCGGGCAGTATCGCGAATTTCGGGCGGGCCGACGTAGTGATATTCGCGATGTGGTTCCATTTCCGATTGTTGAGTTGGATAACTATGGTTATACGTCGAGTGTCAAAAATACCCTTCCAAAAGAAACTAGATGCTATACTCCGAACGAGTTGAAAGTTTACTTTTTAGATGAGCTTCAAATTCCTTGGTAGAGAGAGTTATAGCTCAATCTGAAATGTTAATCCCTCAGCCGTTGGCAGTATATATGTCGAATAATATGACTTAATTGGATAGATATATGGGACATGAGTAGTGAATACTTCTCTTTATTCGCACTCTTTACGTATAAATCTTATAGTCAAGGTAAATTTTCTGTAAAAGAATTGTAGGATTCTTCTGAAAAACGTTGCCTAAATCTGGAAGACACCTGGAGTAAAAGACTACGACTTCGCTCAACCAGGAGCTTTTAACTCCTCTGTTCAGGGTTGGGAGGGATTTTTGAAGACGCTAACTTATCGGCCCAACGGGTAGTCTCCGGTAGCCGATAGCGGGTGGTACAGCTCATCACATATTCAATGGCACAGTCCAAACTTATCCGATGCCCCAAAGAAATATACAGGGGCTTTGTTTTGGGGCGGGTGCGGAGGACTGCCCCAATCCGTTCATCCTTGTCGATTAAGGGCTGCCAATTCCCTCGGGTTTGATCTACAGGCTCGTGCTTTCCCACTAAACGTGATTTGGCTACACCAATCGCAGGTAGATCCACCAGCACACCTAAATGGCAGGCAATCCCAAAACGTCGGGGGTGGGCAAGCCCCTGACCATCACAAAGCAGCAAATCCGGGGTGGTTTGAATTTGGGCTAAGGCTGCTAAAACCGTTGGAATTTCTCGAAACGATAGCAAGCCTGGAATGTAGGGGAACGAAGTGGGTTGGCGAGCAATCGTCGTTTCGTGGAGTTTTAGCTCTGGCCAAGTCAGAACTGCGATCGCAGCGCGAGTCGTTTTACCTTGGTCTTCAAACCCGACATCCACTCCCGCGACAAAGCGCACCTCATTAAAGTCGTCAGTGGGGATGACCTGGGAACAAAGTTGTTTTTGAAGTTGAATAGCGTCTTGAGCCGTTTGGGGCCAATTCTCAATCTTAGGAACTCGCACTTACCACTTATGAAGCCAGTGGGTATCAATAAAGTCCATCACCATCAGGGCTCCGAGCATACCGCCCATGATTCCCAAAATGAAAAGTAAAGGGTTAGCAACGGCGATTAGACTGCCTAATGCGCACATAACCACTGTTAAGAAGAAAAGAATTATGACTAAAAGTAACGGTCTAAATAAATCCATATTAATTTCTTATGAGATATATATCAATTTGTAATGCGATGATTGTTATTGTACTGTATTCGTGCACCTGCCCAGTCTAATTTCTCCCGTAGGGTGCGATAGTACGAATAATTTTCCCGCAGTAATACAAACCTGGCCCGGTATTTAGCCATCCAGATATCCACTCGCTGTCCCGGCCAAATTGAAGTACACAGGACCCCATCCATCCATAGCTTGGTCGCCAGTTCCCGATCGGCAAGGGGCCAGACACTCACCCGAGAGCCAGGCGGCAACACAATAGGCCGACTGGATAAACTCAACGGGCAAATTGGCGTGATCGCCATAGCTTCCATGCCCGGATGCAAAATCGGTCCGCTAGCTGCAACGGTATAGCAGGTAGACCCTGTGGGTGTAGCGACTAATAATCCATCGCCTTGATACTGATCCACCACTTCGCCATCAATTTCCAGCTCCAGAATGGAAGTAATCATGCGATCAGCAGAAGCAGGCTTGATGCACATTTCATTGAGGGCGGTGTAAAACGGTTCTTCCTCCGGGGTATCCGTTGGATCAACATCACGGTCGGCAACTCGGGCCCGCAACATCATCCGCTGTTGAACAGCGTAGCGATCTTCAAAAATTCTTTGCCAAACCTGTTCTGTATCCATAAATAGATCGGCGGGTTCAGTCAGGAATCCTAAATGCCCCCCAATATTGACGGCCAGCATGGGAATGCCATCGGGAGCCAAATGTCGAGCAGCCGCCAGGGCAGTTCCATCTCCGCCCAGCACAATGGCGAGGTCAATGGGCTGGGTGGCAGAAGCCAGAAAAACTGGATAGGGATTATCTTTCGGACCACTGGGACCCATCAAGATATGGCAGCCCTGGGCTTCTAGCTGACGGGCACATTTCTCTGCCCATCGTTGGCTATGGGTATCCCCAGCTTTATAGACGATGATGACTTGCTGTAACTGCACCCGATTGGTCCCCTTTTCTGCTTTGCTCAGGCGTATGTAATCACCGTACCCTGTTCGCAGCGCTTTATGAGTGGGGGGTAGATTCTGATAGGTGAGAGGTTTCCACAGCAACTGATTCAGGTGCTATGGCTGTCGGTGCAATGTCCCATTGCATAAAGTTCAACTTAAATCCCCATAACCGAGGATGGGGACGGAAGATGCGGAAACAGCGTTTGACACCAGGAGGGAGATCGCGCCAGGACTGCACAGTAAATCCTTGCCGTTCATAAAAAGGCACCACCTGAGGTTTACAGGCAAGATACACATCTTTATCAGATTCCTGGATCAGGGTTTGGACGATTTGAGATCCCCACCCCTGATGACGGAATTGAGATTGGACAAAGACATAAGCCAACTCACTATGGCTGTTATAGGCATTGAGTAGTGCACAGCCGGCTAAGGTTCCCTCTTGCTCAATCACCTGAAATCGAGACCAGTTAAAGACAACCCCGAAAAATCGCATTATCAACTGACCCATCACTAGACTGGCGAGGTACAAGCCCAGCCCCGCTGTCGCCACATTCGCGATGGCCAAAATAAACTGCACATCGACCATCGTTGTCGATTGACGCCAGTAGATTTGTAACCACAATGCCAGCCCCACCAACCCTAAACGGAAAAAGGCAAAGCTAAAGAGTCGCACATCTAGCTCAATGCCTTCATCCCAGGTGAATTGCCAAAGCATTTGTTGGATGGCCCATTTATCTTGGGCTTGGGCGGGACGCAGCACATAAGGAGGAGACGTTGACATGGAGCTAGGAAAAGAGGAAGGGTCTGTTCCATTCATATCATTTGCCCGCCAGATTATCTGAGGTTCTTTGGCGGGTGGTGTTATGAAAAAGCTATGGCTAGGGAAATAGCTTAGAGCAAAGGACATGATTGGGGTCGAAGGCGGCTTTAGCCTGCTGCCACGCTCGCCAATGAGGTCCAAAGTGTTGAGACCAAAAGTCAGGGTTAGTCTCTCCCAACCATCCGGATAAATAGCGTTTGCCGCCTGCTTCTATCACTAACTGATGGGCTTGTTCTAGTGCCGTCAATGCTTGAGTCTTTAACGAAAGGGGAATGCCTGTCGGCAATACGGCAAATAGAAAGGCTTGTTCAGGTTTCATTAGAAAACGAGGGGTTGGTCGTTCAGCAACCCACAGCACGCGATGACCATCGCCAAAGCAGGGGGGCAAAATCTCTAGAATTTGAGGGATGATCTCTGTTGCCGTACTTACGGGCAATAGACAGTCAAACCAGGGATGCAGCTGTTGCCAGGCCCCGCTGGCCTGCATGGATTGAAACCGCAGATCATAGCGAGCGGCATAATCAGCCGTATCGTCATCTTCGATATAGAGGAGCTTGTGGTAATGCAAGCCTGCTAATACCTGTTCTTGCTGGGGTGGCGTTGCCGGATCAAACTCTACGCTGACATGTAGCCCCCACAACCACTGCACTAGAGGACGTCGACCTGTCGGCGTTTTCTGTAAGCCCTGCATATTTGCAGAGCAAAATCCTTCTAGGTAATCGATGCGATCGCACAACTGATGCTGGTCCCTGATCCAGGTTTCCAGATCTTCGTAGACCAAAAAATAGGTGCGTATCTGCGGCTTAATCGGTCGCGTGGCTAGGGTGGCCGATAGGATGACTGCACATCGTCCCTGCCCCCCCAGGACTGCAGCATAAAGATCTGGGTGTTTATCAGGAGAACACCAAAGTCGTTCTCCTGCACCCGTCACCACTTCTAGGGCGATTACATTTGCGATCGCAGGACCATACCGATGGCTATTAGCTCCAAATCCTCCCGCCGATAGCGTACCCCCTACGGTCAGATTGAGATTGAGCGGCATCATACAAGGTAGACATTGATGGGGCTTCAGCATCGCAACCAGTTGTCGCCAGGTCGCACCTGCACCACAGGTCACCTGCTGCGGCAACGCTTTAGAGTAGCGAATATCATCTAGTCGCGACGTATCTAAAGTCATACCCCTGGGACTGATGGACTGCCCATTTTGGCTACACCCTTTGCCCCTTAGAGTGATCGGCAACTGATATCGATTGGCCTTTTGCATCAAGGCCACAACATCTTCTCCCTGTCGAGGTTGAACGACTAACTGCGACTGCCCCTGAATAAGGTGACCAAAATCCGTACTTGCGGCCGCCAATACTGCGGCATCCCGATCGAATGGGATGCCCATTTCACTAACTTGATGAGCCAACGAAAATATTTTCTGGCTAACCATCTTGTCGCTCCTAAAAAGAGGTTGTGATATGCAAAAGTTTACTGAAAAATAATCAAAAAATTTAAAATATAGATTGAAGTAGAAAAAGATTTCTGATAGAATTATTGCAAGATAGAAAGATTTTTTATTAGTAAATACAGAATTCTAATTAGATTGACATCAAGATATGGCTAATGAATTGAATCATTAGATCTCATCGCTCTAATCCCATTTAAGAAAAAGAGATCTAGATCGAATTAAACGAAATTTTTTGGATGACTAGTAAATTTTGTCCTGCCGATAACAAGATCTAAGCCATATCTCGATATCTAATTTATGCGAGCCTTAGCCGACATTGATAATAGATGCTTGCTGTTGATACTTTCGGTGAGGCTGAATAATATTTTTCATCATGTACTCGACTGTATTCTGGTGAATCCAGCCTTTTTCAGCTAATAGATTACCAATTGGCTTATGGTCTGATTGTTGCTCTTGTAAGACTTCCTCAAGCTGAGCATGAGTCACTAAGTTCGCTTCCAATAGATAACAACCTAGAGGTTTGAGATTGGTATTGACCGGTCTCGACGGCGCTGAGGTGGGTTGGCGGTCAGTATAGAGATTGTTATGGTTGACCCCTTTGAGATAGTCAAGATATTCATGCTCTAGCGAGGCTTCAGGCTGAATGTTGGCTTGCTGGGCAAACGCCAATAGCTCATTCATTAAGTTCGTAAAGACGTCAAAGGTCTGATCGACTGCAACAATCGCAGCGTCACGTTCCTCTTCCGAAAGCTCGACCGCTTCAATGACTTGACGAGACTCCGTAGAGCAAAAGGTATGCCCCGTATCCACTTCTAAATGACCCGCCCCAAAATACTCATAGTCATTATTGGTCTCTTTAGACAGTTCGCGAGCGGGCACTGCAGAATTGGCTAACAAAATATTCCCAGTGGATTCTGTCGCCTCAATAATCGTGAACTTCCGCACGGGACTGGCTTTATAGGTCGCATTGTACAGATAGTATGCGGCTGCCCGGGCATTAACCGTTTGCTGATTCCAGAGAAACTCTAAGGATTGATTAAAGCTCAAGGTGGGATTAAACCTTAGCTTTTCCATATCACTCAGTAGCCATGGCCAATGATGATCATCTTCATAGGTATGGACATTGATAATCTTCTGGATTTCATCTGTCGTTGGCTCAACCCGAAAGACGTTGCGATTGAGTTCTCCAAAACTCATGGCAAACGGCGCAATGCAAGGTGCAAAGGCCAATCTTTGTCTCGGATCAATGGTTTGATCTTGAAGGAACTCAAACAACGGTAACTGAGCAAATTCTTTCTTCTTTTGATTAATGTAGGCCAGGACTTTTTTCATCTTGATCCCCTTATATAGGTGAAGTACTTGAATCCAATTTTTCCTCTGAAAAAATATTATTCTGCAACTAAAATGCTTGCAGAATAATGCAGAAACTCACACTAGTGTTAATGATTATTACAGACATTATTGATTTCGTGAAGTGATGAAAAATACATGAACAAGCTATTGATATTTGATAAAAAATGCTTATCATAGAGTTCCGTGAAATAATATTTATATTTTTTTAATAAATAAAAATTTCTCTCCCATAAGAGTTGTGTATATATGATTTTTTTAAGTAATAATTGTTTGTTTTACTCAACTCAAGGCGATTAGTATATTTTGCTCGGGGATATATTTTAAATACTATGGGTCAAAAGCTATAACAGACAGTAAATGGATGATTTTTATCCTAAATAGCCAGAAAAGCTGAATCTGTATTTACTTGCTTGGAAAAAATCGCCTTTAAAAAGGGAGAGCCAATCAGTCTCTCTACTGGCATAAAGACTGACTGGCCCGTCAATGGATCAAGCGCAATCGCTAGCTCAAGCTAAAGGGGCGCTCTAGCTGTAGGTTGAGGTCAGTTTGTGAATCAATCACAATCACTTCCTGTAGGGCTGGATCAATCACACCACCAATAGTGGCCCCAGAAGCGGCCCCGGCCAGAATTTTTTCGGCTGTAATGGTGCGATCACCAATAACGGCGGATAAGCCAGCCGCTGCTGCGGCTCCTAGGGCAGAGTCTCTCGCCACCGATTGCCATGGACGATTCCGATTGGTTTCAATCGCCGTTCCCACAGCGGCTCCAGTCAGTACTTTTTCCGCCGTGATGGTGCCATCACCAATGACAGTGGACAGTCCAGCTGCCGCGCCAGCCCCTAATACAGCATTGCGGGCTAGGGCTAATAAATTCGGATCGCGGGCACTCACGGTGCGGGTAATAATTTCAGACGAAGCTTCTAATGGGTAGGAGTTGCCATCAATCACGACCTCACGGGCTACAAATTGAGTGCCACCCCCTTGAGGCTGAAGTTCTCCCAGAATAGAGCTGCCTTTAGGAATAACTGTATTTCCCCGATTATCTTTGATATCTTCGGTGGCTTTGACGGTTAAAGGAGCTGTCTCTTGGGGAGAGACAATCACTTTCTTGGCGACATCGTAGACAACTGGAATATCGGTTCTGGCTTGTAGGCCTTCTGCTGGGGAACCAGCAATGTAGTTCCCAGAAATAAGAGAGGCTTGTTGAGGGTTTTTCAGGGCTTGGCAAAGGAAGGCAGCCACTTCAGCGCGAGTGGCTCGGCTGTTGGGATTCAGATAGCGGATATCAGGATAGTTGACAACAAGCTGGCGTTGGGTTGCGGATGCGATCGCACCTCGTGCATAATTTGGTATCGCACTGGCATCGGCATAGGTGTTGCCGAGGGTGGCATTAATGGATCCTGTGGGGGAGTACCCTAAGCCGTTATTGAGAGAAACCAACACCTGAGTTCGAGGAATTTGCTGAGCAGGCCGAAACTCACCACTGGGATATCCCGTCAGAAATCCTGTTTGGGAGGCGGTCCGAATCGCATTGGCTGCCCAAAAGTTAGACCGAACATCTGTAAAGGAACGAGCACTGCGGCTTCGATCTGCATTGGGAAACGCATTGACAACCATTGTTGCGTACTCGGCTCGAGTCACCGGAGCATTGGGGCGAAACTCTCCATTGGGATAGCCATTGATAATGTTGCGCTGGGCCAGGGACTGAATACAGCTTTGAGCCCAATGCCCTTGCGTATCTGAAAAGCGAGTTTGGGCAAGGACAGTGGATTGAACTAGGAAGGGACTAACCAGAGCGGTAGAGAGACCCAAACTCAAAAGCGCAGCCGTTGAAGATTTCCATTGGTGTGAGGGTGTCATCATGTAGGTCACCAAAAATGATTTTCAGTGATAAACGATGATTGTTTGATTATTTTGGTTCCAATTCAACTAAATGGAACTTTATAGGCATTATTGAGTCTTATGCTTAAAAATATAGTACTTATTTCCTATTTTTAGGAATATTTGGAACTTTATTCTGTATCAATAGTCTGATGGGTAACACTACATATGTGATCAGGCTTCGCAGTGGCTAAATATGGGAATGTCTCGCTTAAGTCATTTGCCCTGCCCTCAAGTAGGGCGATACTGAACATCCATTTAACGCTTTAGGGGATGGATTGGGAGGAGGGAGAGTACGCTTTACGAAAGCATGGATGTGCTCCCCTACCTGACTGGAGTGATGTGGGGATGGATGACTATGGAAAATGGTAAATGGTATCTCATCAATGTTGGATGAATCGGTTGCTCAAACCGCTTGATTTTTCTGTAACCAGTTCACAAGGTCTGCGGGTTCAGTAAAGTCGAGCAGCGCCTCACCAAGGGCTTCGAGTTGGTCGAGGGATAGAGCTTGGATGGACAATCTCGCCGCTGGGGGCACCTCACCGATGCGGCGAGCGAGTTGACGGAGGATCAGGGATTGTTCACCTTCCTGGCGACCTTCCTGGCGACCTTCCTGGCGACCTTCCTGGCGACCTTCCTGGCGACCTTCCTGGCAACCGGCTTCCCAACCTTCCTGGAGAAGTTCTTCCTTCCACTCTTGATAGATAACTGATTGCTGCATGATCTCTTTCCGCAGAACCTGATTAATGAAGTCTTTCTCCAATGTTAACCCAGCCAGAATCCCTGCTGACGCAGCCACATTGCTTTGAACTCGCGCATCTGGGACAGCATCAATATATCCAGCGACCTGTCGCAGGGTTTGGGCTTGGTCTGAAGTGTTGGTGAGGACAGCCAGTGGCAGTAAACCGATTGATTCCAAAAAAGGTTGAGTGGGCTGTTCCCAGAGGCGGATCGCCTCAAATTCATGACGAGTTCCCGGAATATCAAAGGCTGTCTGGTAAACATATTCGGAGTTAGAGGGGGTTAAATACACCACCACTTGCTTCATGTCTTTCTGGGGAAAGCGGCGGTAGACCCGCAGGCGGTAATCTGCGAGTCGAAAGGCCATGTTTGGATCTGGCTCGGTCTGAAACTCAATCTGTAAGACGATGTCATCTGATTGCAGCAAAATAAGCGAGTCGGCCCGAATCGGCTCTAGGGATAATTCCGTTGGACTAAGTTCTGTCAGGGAGATGGGTTCACCGAGTAGCCAGGAGGCGAAATCACTGGAAAAGCTTTCTGCAAGGAACTTACAGGTAGAATCAAACATGCTGGGATTATATCAGCCCCATGCAGGAGGAAGGCTTTTTGTCGTTTGATAGGGAATGGCTTCCAAACTCTCCTAGATCATGACTGTTCCTGGGAAGTGTGGGCATTGCTCACCTTTGATTCATTACCCAGTCGGTCCATATAACGCCATTTAAACCAGCACCCAACATAGCTCCTTCAATGGTGACTAGCCACGCTCGACACTCAAACCAATTCACATCAACCAAATCGGCACCTATGAACCACACGCGATCAAGAACCGCACCACTAAAGTTGGAGCCAGTCAATTTTGCGTTACTAAAATCCACGATTTCAAGAGTCGCACCGCTGAAGTTGGCTTCACTGCCATCGACCTCTCACAAATCAGTGGGAAGCATAGGGTTAGGAGTGTTCAAGTACCCGCTAAGATCACTGTCTCTCAAATCTACTTTCCTCAAGTTGGCTCCTCTTAGAATAATCCCTTGCAGTTCATGTCCACTCAAATCAGCGCCCTCAAGGTTGATACCACTGAAATCTCGCTCCCCAGCAGCATAACGCTCCAACAATTCCTCAGCAGTCATTACTACAACTCCCAAAACACAACCATTCCCACCTGGCTCCAATTCCTCCAGGACTTTAACCCATTCAAAATCAATGGAGAAGGGAGCTTAAGATGCCCAGGTTATACCTAGAATTCCTAGACGAACCTATTTTTTAACGCTGATGCCATGATAGAACTGGCTTGGGTTGCCAGGGATAGTGCCTTCAATGTCAGACTCAGAGCAGATTCAGATTCGAGTAAGTATGCCAGCAGATTATGCTGCGATCGCATCTATATACAATGAAGCGATCGCAACAGGCAGTATCACCTTCGATACTCGTCAATTCGAAGCGTCAGATATTCAAGCCTGGGTGAATAAATTTTGCGATCGCGAATGTCTGTTGGTCATTGAGCGTCAGCAGCAGGTTCTAGGCTGGGGCATTGTCAAACAATATAGCGATCGCCCAGGATATCGGGTCTGTTGCGAAACATCGATTTATCTGACCTTTGCGGAAAAGGGCCAGGGGTTAGGAAAAATGATGCAAACGGCTCTCCTGCAAAAGGTGGTTGAGCTAGGCTATCACCACGTAGTCGTAAAAATTGTCGCAACTAATGATGACAGCATTGCCTTCCACAAACGCTTTGGGTTTGAAATGGTCGGCGTGCAAAAAGAGGTTGGTCATGTTGCCGATCGCTGGCAAGATGTTGCAATCATGCAGCTTATTTTGCCCCAAGTTCCACCCCACTCATCTTGAACAGTAGGAGTTCTTGATTTGAGTTCTGTGAAAATGAAACAGCGAAAAGGTTGAGCCACCAAGCCTAGCAAATCCTATATTGTAGATTCTCAAATTTCATAAACTGGGCATTTTAAATAAAGAAGCCATTTCTAAAGAGTGAAGGGAGTTGTGAATGGGCAGACTAATAGGCTTAGGATTGTTGATCCTTGGCTTTTACTTTTTGGGGCAAAACATTTACTTCACAACCAATGTGCATCCCTACTGGTGGAGGGGAATTGCAGCAGATGCTTCCGTTCTCTTTCTGACAGGGGGAATCGTTTCTCTCTTTTTTCTACCTAGACGAGAAAAAATGTTCGGATGGATTCTGATGGGAATTGGTGTGCTACTGATTTTCTTTGGCAGTCACGCTGTTCTAAATCCCACAAGCTTATGGCAGTTCTGTGTCTCTTTTGGATGTTTTGTGGGAGGCTATCAGCTATTTAGCACGGGTCGATTGAATATTTAGGTAGGTCGCCAGTGAAGAACGAACAAGGATGGCTTTGGGGGGAGCGCGCCTTTCTTCATACCTGAGTGGACCATAAAGATGAATTAAAACAATGCCATGATCCATAATGTTACTTTCATCAAGAGAATCAGGAATTCATGGCGAAAATATTCCTATTGGCTGGTGCCGCTTTCGGTGGCCTTTCAGTGGCGGCTGGGGCTTTTGCCTCCCATGCTCTCAAAGCCCAACTTAGTGAAAAATCACAACAGATTTTTGAGACTGGCACTAAGTATCAGATGTATCATGCTCTCGCTCTGATCCTGGTATCACTGCTGTTGAGTCGGGCAGAAGGAGGAGAAGGGTTACTGACCCTGGCAGGCTATGCCTTTATTGCCGGTATCGTTCTATTTTCTGGCAGCCTCTATGGATTGAGCCTATCTGAGATCAAGTGGTTTGGTCCTATTACCCCATTAGGAGGTGTTGCCTTTTTAGTCGGGTGGGGATGCATTGCGATCGCAGCCTTAAAATCATCTCCTATCAGCTAGCGGGGACTCCTGCAATGCCCTTATCAGAGCAACCTAACTCTCCTGGTCAGGTGCCCCATTATCATGAGCCAGAACGCACTTATCAAGCTGATCTTGATGCCAGATTACCAACAGAGGTCTTTAGCCAAGCTCTGGATCATTTGGTCATTACCTGTGTTGATTTAGTCTTTACCCATCAATGCCAGGTGTTATTAGCGAAGCGCTGCACCTATCCGCAAAAATCTTGGTGGGTGATTGGCGGACGTATGATCGCTGGAGAGTCCCCCTTGCAAGCTGCCCAGCGGAAAGCGAAGGAAGAAGCAGGACTTGCGATCGCAACCGATCGATTCCAGTTTGTGGGCGTCTATTCCACCTGTTTTGCCCATCGGCAGCAAGCCCCCCAAGATCGGGGCTTACACAGCCTCAATCTCACCTATTTAGTCGCTTTGACTGATTCAGAGAGGCCACTCCTTTGCCTTGATCCGAAGGAGTATCAAGAGTGGCAATGGTACTCTCATCGTGAAGCTACCTTGCAACTCAAGGCTTCCCAGGTGATGGATCAACTGCTATTGAGCCTGTTGGATCGCATCAATTCTATGGGAAGCACATCTGGCAAGATCAGTTGATTTGATCTCACCGGTCCAGATTGGGGGTACCCATATCCTTCCAAGACAAACAATCGTTTTATGCAGCCTTGGGGACATAGCTTGCTTCTTCGTTGCTGCTGGAATATTCCGAAAGCAGCTCTTCATCGTCCGTAGACCAGTCGAAATCGGAGTCGTCGTTTTGGCGGAAGCGACCATTCTCTTCTAACCAGTCATATAGAGACGTATTTTTGCGAGGTGCAATTACGGGGCTAACCTGATTACGGTTTTCTTCTGTCAAAGAGGGATTATACATGGGTGTGATCCAAGGGAAAACGTGTTCGTATACACAAATTTGCCCCATCTATAAGCCTTATGCTTCGGTATTTATAATGAATTTACTCAGAGAAAAATCACTGTTTTCTCCTGGAATTTACACAGGTCTTTTTGCCTCTAGGATAAAGGCATCCTCCTTTACAGCTTCAGCATGGTGAAACTTCCCGTCCCACAACTGATAGTCAGCCTAGGGGGGTTGATACTGGGGGGATGTCAGCTTCTCCCTCAAACCCGCCAGCTCAGGGTATCTGCAGCTTCCAGTCTGCGAACCGTTTTACAAACCCTAGAACCCGAATTTGAGAAGGCATATCCCCAGGTGGATCTCACCTTTAATTTTGCGGCCTCGGGGGTCTTACAGCGCCAAATAGAGCAAGGGGCACCTGTGGATGTGTTCTTTTCCGCTGCGCCTCAACCCATCAATCGTCTGCTGGAACAGCAGCTTATTACCCAAGACTCCCATCGGTCTGTGGTTACGAACCAACTTGCTCTAATTGTGCCTGAGCAGTCTCAGATGTCTCTGACTGGGTTTCAGCAGTTAACGTCCCCCCAAGTCAAAAAAATTATGGTGGGGGAACGAGCGAGTGTGCCTGCGGGACAATATGCCCAAGAAGTGTTTACGACACTCGATTTATCTCAACAGCTTCAGGCTAAGCTGATTTTTACTAATAACGTGCGTGGGGTTCTGGCGGCGGTGGCCAGTGCCAATGTGGATGCCGGTATTGTCTACGCCACGGATGTGCGCCAGTCCGACCAGGTGAAGCAGGTGGCCCTTGCTCCGGCCCAAAGCCATTCTCCCATTGTGTATCCGATTGCAATTGTGGCTGCAAGTTCCCAGCCCCAGGTGGCTCAATCTTTTATCGATTTTTTATCCACGCCTGAAGCGCAAGATCGCTTCATCCAGGCTGGATTTGGTTTAGTGCCGAAGGATTGACCTGTGAACATTGCCCCCCTGTGGACCTCTTTAAGGATTGCTGCGATCGCAACAGGTATCACTTTTATCTCGGGGGTGGCAATGGCCTATGCCATGCACCGCTATCGGGGCAATGGCAGAGCGGTGATGGAGAGTATCCTCCTGATCCCTTTGGTTTTACCCCCCACCGTGTTGGGGTTTATGCTCCTCTTTCTTCTGGGGACTCAAGGTCCCATCGGTCGGCTCTTAACCCCTTTTGGATTGAACCCTGTATTTACTTGGTATGCTGCTGTGATTACGGCAACGGTCGTGTCTTTCCCTTTGCAATACAAAACCGCCTTAGGGGCGTTCCAGCAGCTCGATCCCAATCTGCCAGCGGCGGCTCGCACGTTGGGGGCGTCCGAATGGACCGTATTTCGACAAGTGATCTTACCCTTGGCGGGGCCAGGCATATTGGCCGGTACAAGTCTGGCCTTTGCCCGAGCCCTGGGGGAATTTGGCGCTACCCTGATGTTGGCGGGGAATATTCCAGGGCAGACTCAAACCATTCCAATAGCCATTTATTTTGCCGTTGAAGGTGGGGCCGTTGAGGAAGCGTTGATTTGGTGCAGCATCACCCTCTTTGTCAGTTTAGGATGCCTGGTGGGGGTGAATCTATGGCTCAATCAAAAACCTCGCTGTCTAAAGTTCCGTCGTCGTCGCCCTTTGAGACCCAAATTACCTTCAGGTGTGTCCTTTCCTCCTACTAAACAGGGGCTATGGGTTGATTTGCAAAAGCGAGTGGCTGGATTCCAGCTGGATATCTCCTTCCACACCCAAGAAACGACTTTGGGGGTGTTGGGAGCGTCAGGGGCTGGAAAAAGTATGCTCCTTCGCTGTATTGCTGGCATTGAGACTCCTGATCGGGGCAGGATTGTTCTGAATGGTCGAGTGCTGTTTGATTCTGCGCAGGGTATTAATATACCGAGTTGCGATCGCAACATTGGCATCCTGTTCCAAAACTATGCCCTGTTCCCCCATCTCACCGCCGCTGAGAATATTGCCTTTGCCTTATCAGCAGGGCGGTCGTTAAATACGACTGAAGTGACATCCCACTTAGCCCCGCTGCAGTTGGCTGACTACGGCCACCGCTTGCCCCAAGAGTTATCTGGAGGACAGCAACAGCGGGTAGCCCTTGCGAGGGCCTTAGCAAGTCAGCCCCAACTCTTGCTGTTTGATGAACCCTTCTCAGCCTTAGATACCCACCTTCGCAACCAGATCGAGAAAGGGATGGTATCTCGTCTATCTACCTTTGATGGCATGACCCTGTGGGTGACCCACAATGTGGAAGAAGCCTATCGACTCTGTGATCAGTTGATGGTGGTGGAGCAGGGGAAATCATCTACCTTACGCCCCAAGCATCAAATCCTAGAACAGCCCGAAACCCTCAGTATTGCCCAACTGACGGGCTGTAAAAACTTCTCCCGCATCCAGCAGATCGGCCCAGAAGAGGTATTTGCCCTGGACTGGCAGTGCCCCCTACAAACCCTGGAGCCAATTCAGCCCCACCATTCCCAAATCGGTATTCGAGCCCATCAAATTCGGTTTTTAGATTTAGAAGCACCCGTGACTTCAACTAGTAATACCTTTCCAGGCTGGCTAGCGATGACCCGGGAAACCCCTCACCGGATGACCCTCTATTTAAAGCTCCATTCGCCCCCCACTCACGCAGAAGATTACTATCTTCAGGCTGAAGTATTCAAAGATAAATGGCAACAGCTCAAAAACCTGCCTTTTCCCTGGTCCATTGCCCTTGACCCCATGCGAATTTTATTACTTCGGGAGTAGTTATTTCCCCTTTTTTCTTGGCTATTTTTGTAAGTGATAAAGATTGCTTAGTTAAGGTGATTTAGATCACACTAACTTCCATTTATTACAGCGATATTAAAGAAGACTTAGTGCTATCTGAGTCGTCATTGGGGAACACACATACGTCCGACAGGTTGGTTCAGCTTGTCGGTGTTTTTTTTGGAAACGATGCACCGACGGGGTTTAGCCTGTCGGTTTTTTAGTGACATGGTATTGACGACGAAAAGACCTCCGTATAAACACGGAACTTTTTGACTTTCTTTTTTTTACTCTTCAGAGACATTTTGTTTACTCCGAAAATTCTCCTAGAAAATCCTTTGGACTCCGTAATTATTCGGTAGAGCTTACTTGTGACTGCCGATAAAGTGTAATCACTGTGTGTTCACCACTGTTTCTGGGTAAGAACTGCTGTAGTAGTTCTTACCTGGATCCAAATACAAATCCTTGAATGACCTCGCTTGATCACGAGGTCATTTTCTTTTTTCAGTATTAGGGAGGGTAGAGCCTTGCAGCCGAAAAGCTAACCCTCTAGGCCAAATGCTTGATGAATGGCCTGTAAAGCAGTACTCCCATCTTCTTGGGCCACGACGCAACTGACTCGAATTTCCGAGGTGGCGATCATTTGAATATTGATTTTCTGCTGGGCTAAGGCCATAAACATCTGAGCTGCTACCCCCGGTTGCCCCAACATACCGATACCGACGATGCTGACTTTTGCGATCGCAGAATCCGATGCCACTTCACCACAACCAAGCGTCCTAGATAGATCCTGCAAGAGTTCCTTCGCCACCTGTAAATCCCCTTCAGCTACGGTAAAGGCAATATCTCGGGTAATCTGCCCTTCTACCTGACGGGAACGCTGGGACTGAATAATCATATCGACACTGATATTTCGCTTGGCCAGAACCTGGAAAATATGAGCCGCCATGCCTGGACGATCCGGGACATTTCGAATAGCCAATTGGGCTTGCTCCAGATCCAAGGCCACCCCTCGCACTGGAGGAATCGGATAATCCGGTAAGGCGATTCCACTATCAATCGAAGAGCTCGTCACTTCAAACACATCGCACAGGGCCTTGGTTGCCCGTTCACAATCTGCTGCGGCAATCGTGCAGCTGACATTCACTTCAGACGTGGAAATCATCTGCAAATTAATGCCTAAATCACTCAAAGTCTGAAACATTTGGGCGGCAATTTGTGGGCGACCAATAATCCCTGCACCAACAATACTGACCTTGGCAACATTCGGTTCGACTAGCACTTCCGAGGTACTTCCAGAAGGCACCGTAGAATTAAAGGCATTTGCCACAGCCTCCGCTTGAATACAACAGTCCTGGGCAACGGTGAAGGCAATATCATTTGAATGACCATCATGGATGGATTGAATAATCAGGTCCACATCCAGACCCTGATTGGCTAACTCGCCAAACAACCCAGCTGCAACACCGGGGCGATCCGCCACGTGGAGCAATGCCACCTTGGCCTGGTTCAGATCAAAATGCACCGCATCCACAGGCCGACCCAACTCCAGGTCCGTTAAGGTCTTAGGCTGGGTCCCGGTTGAAATGATTTGGGTGCCCGGTTCATCGGTCCAGCTGGAGCGAACGGCCATCTGCACCCCATAATTGCGAGCAATTTCTACGGCCCGAGGATGAAGTACGTTGGCTCCTAGACTTGCAAGCTCCAACATTTCCTCGCAGGTAATCTCTGTCATCAGTTGGGCCTTCTCCACCAGCCGAGGGTCCGTCGTCAGTACCCCCGCCACATCCGTATAGATCTCGCATTTCTCAGCATGGAGAGCCGCCGCCAACGCCACAGCCGAGGTATCCGACCCGCCTCGGCCTAAGGTAGTGACCTCTAGATCGGAGGTATTAGAAGTACCCTGAAAGCCAGCTACGACAACCACTTTTCCTTCACTTAGGTGGCGCTCTAATCGTTCTGTGGCAATGTGCAAAATACGGGCGCGAGTATGTTCGGGTTCAGTGACAATTCCCACCTGCGCCCCGGTCAAGGAAATAGCGGGTTGTCCCAGTTCTTGGAGGGCCATACTCAGCAAGGAAATCGAGACCTGCTCTCCCGTCGATAGCAGCATATCCATCTCGCGCCGACAGGGATTGGAAGACACTTCTTGGGCCAGTTGGACGAGGGTATCGGTGCTCTTGCCCATGGCAGATACCACCACCACCACCGAGTTGCCCTGGGCAACGGTCTGCTTGACTCGCTGGGCAACCGCTTTAATTCGCTCGACTGAACCAACGGATGTGCCACCAAACTTCTGAACAATTAGGCCCATGATTGTTAAATCTATCTGTAAAACGCAGGACTAGATCCAGCAAGAACGCCATTCTATATCCCACAAACTGCTAATCAGCATTATGGTATGAAACCGTTATGGGTCATACTGCTTCCATGTAAATCTATAGAATGAATCCTCTCTGACAACGATGATCAGCCGTCCTGCCAACACTTCTCTTGCAGCACCTTGGGGTGCCCCCCTTTCTGATGCAGCCAAACGGTTGCTGTTGTTGGGGTCAGGAGAACTAGGTCGGGAAGTGGCCCTAGAGGCTATGCGTTTGGGGATTGAAGTGATTGCAGTGGATGCCTATGATCATGCCCCTGCAATGCAGTTTGCCCATCGGAGTGTTGTGATCAATATGCAGGATGGGGCGGCCCTGCGTCAGATTGTAGAGTCTGTGAAACCGGATCTGATCGTGCCGGAAATTGAAGCCATTGCCACTGCAACGCTGCTCGACCTAGAAGCGGAAGGATGGAATGTAATTCCCACGGCTAAAGCAACTAATCTGACTATGGATCGGGAAGGCATTCGGCGTCTAGCAGCTAGTGATTTAGGTCTAAAAACCTCCCCCTTTCAGTTTGCTTCTACTCAAGCTGAATATGAGCAGGCCGTGCAGCAAGTTGGTCTTCCCTGCGTGGTCAAACCTGTCATGAGTTCTTCAGGCAAAGGGCAAAGCTTAGTCAAAACAGATAGTGAAATTATCCCAGCCTGGACCTATGCTCTAGAAGCCGGACGTGGCAATGCCCCTCGCGTCATCGTTGAAGGCTTTGTCGAATTCGAAACAGAAATTACTTTACTCACCGTGCGGTCCCAGTCGGGCACCCACTTCTGCCCTCCCATTGGTCATGTCCAGCAAAGCGGGGACTATCGAGAGTCCTGGCAACCCTGCCCTCTCCATCTTGATACGCTGCAAGCGTGCCAAGATATGGCCCGCCAAATTACGGATGCCCTAGGGGGCTGGGGGTTGTTTGGAGTGGAACTTTTTATTGCCGGCCCTGCCGATCAGGCCCAGACGGTGTATTTCAGCGAAGTCAGCCCGCGCCCCCACGATACAGGCATGGTCACCATGGTCAGCCAAAACATGTCAGAGTTTGAGCTACATGCTCGCGCTATACTGGGACTCCCCATTGGCGATATCCAGCTGGTTAGCCCAGGAGCGTCTGCAGTCATTTTGGCCTCAGAAGCATCTAAGGAACCCAAGATTGAAGGTGTTGCTGCAGCTCTTACGGTGCCAACCAGTCGCGTGCGCCTATTTGGCAAACCCACTGCCCATAAAAATCGACGGATGGGGGTGGCCCTAGCCCTCGGTGAGACGATAGAAGAAGCCAGACAACGAGCTAAAACCTGTGCCCAGCAAGTTACCGTTACTAGTTAATTAGCGCTAAAACTCATTCCAATTACCTTCCTGTTTTTACCTGCATTTGACTATAAGCGAAGACCATAGGCAGCTGTAAAAATCGTCAAGAGTTAGATGCCTGTTTCGATTGACAGTAGCAATAGATACCAAAAAAAATCATTTTCCAATAGATTATTAAAAAACCATTGGCCCCTTCCTATAAACGAAGCCACCATCCCAGCAAGCCTTGTTTTCATAAGTAAAAGCTTCTGGGAAGAACGCCTATAGATCATCATATTTAGCACTCACTACCTTGGAGTGCTAAATAATAAAGATTTTGCCGACTATTTAAGCTGGAAATGATGTTAGGGGCACCATTAGTAAAAGCTTAACCAGGAGTGATGCTATGACTTTACACATTGAATTTAAGTCTAGTACGATCCAATTCTGGAAACAGTTAGAGATGTTCCAAGCCTTTATCCAATATCCAGAATTAGGGGTTCAGGTCTCTATTGATCAAGATCCAATTAACCGAATTTTTCTCCGTTCTGAGCATTGTGGGATTGAGGTTCCTGAACGACCCACTATCATGTTTCAAGCCACTATTATTGATGCTCTTCCTTTGGCATCTGTTGAAGCTATGATTCAACGATTTACTTTTAAAACAGAAGAGCAATCTTGTATTGCAACCCTTGGATTAATGTCTTAATTAGAAGAAGGCAGTTGAAACAGCCATAATTAGATATCCCAAATATAAATGCTGTAGCAGTTAAGCAATGCTTAACTGCTACAGCATTTTGAGTGCGAATGAATAACTTTAAAACGCTTGAATGAGTTCAACTTGCATTGGACCTTTGCTGGAATATGCTAAGTAAAATTCATATCGATTGATCCGATTTTCCGGGTGCCGCAAACATAGCGTTGCCCAACGATAGGATGATTCTAAAATATCGCCGTTGAACAACGCCCCCTATTGGCTATTCAGGCAAGATGTCACTTAATTTTGGGTAGAAGTATTCAACCGACTGAGTTGTTGGCCAATATCTTGAAGTTCTTCAGCACCAATATCGCAAATTTCGGCTATTTGAGCTGGAATTAACCCTGCATCTACCGATAGAGCTAAGTTCGAGCATAAGTCTCTAAGTTGAACTAATCGATCTATGGTTTCTCCTAACTGCTTAGGGGTATTTTGGGACATTACTCATCGTTCTCCGTAGGATTAATAAAATGGCACTCATCAAACTTGCACTGACAGAGCAAGCTATTGCTCAGTGAAGCAAGACAACACTCACCAAAAGCTTTTTCATTAACAAACAGCTATGAAAAGGCTAAAAATCTATTCTCTTTACTGACAAAATCAGGGTTATGCGGATGGGGATAACGTTACAAAGCCGGTCTCGACCCATCAGATGGGTTCAGAGAAAAATATTCCCATACAGAGTGCCAACACTTGGTTGACCTGTTCCTCAAGACTGATATTGCCAAAGGCTTCCCGATCAATCACGGATCGACTGATCAATCCCAGTGTCACGCTGATTAGGGCTTCATCTGCAATCGGGCGGACGGGATAGTGCTGGCGCAAATATTGGAGTAAATCCAGCATTTTGCCATAAGCAATTGAGAACTGACCGGTCGTATAGTCATATTGGCCTTGAACCAGACGATTCTGTTGAGTCCGAATAAACCGAAAGGTATACTCTTTGGGATGCTCTAGGCCCCATCGAATAACACCTTTGGTAATTGCGATTAGAATCTCAAGCGGATCTGTACCAGCCTTTTCGTAATCAATCAGAATTTGACGCTCGGTCAGCTTAAAAATATGTACAGATAATGCTTCAGCAACCGCTTCTTTACTTTCAAAATGTGCATAGAGACTCGCCTTTGACTTAAATCCTGCAGCTTTGCGTAGATCCTCAACTGAAGTTTCTTCGTAACCTTGGCGGGTGAACAACTCAAGGGCCGCATCTAAGATGGCTTGTTTTCCATCGCGACGATAAGAACGTTTGGGTTGAGTAATCTCCAAAATGGGCATTCCTACAAACTGAACGTACGTTCGTTAATATTCTAGAAAAGCCCACAAGGGAGTGACCTTATCTTGTTGCAAAAGTTTAAATATCCAGAAAAAGGCATAGATCTTGCCCCATCTCTATAACCTTTGTGGCGGTATAAAAGCGAATTAGAAATAGGTGAGCCGCAGACCTCAACTATCCAGTTGTTAAAGTTGTACTGGCAGTTCCAAAGGTCTTGAGTGGGAAAGATGGTTAATCTCCTACCTGAAAAAACTCCTAGACATCACCCGTGCTCCAAAGTTCTTTCGGGGTTGATGGGTTTATGCATTGGAGATGCACTGGGCGTACCCGTTGAATTCCTGAGTCGAGAGGAGTTGATGGAGAGTCCAGTGACCGATCTGGATAGCCGAAATGAATGGCGGGAACCGCCCGGAACATGGTCCGATGATAGCTCTTTAACCTTTTGTCTAGCGGATAGTCTGTGTGATGGATTCTCACTTCAAGCTATCACAAATTCCTTCTGTCGCTGGTATTACGAACAAGAATGGACGGCACGGGGAAAAGTATTTGATATTGGCATTACGACTCAGATGGCGATTGAGAAATTACGTAACGGTGTGTCACCGCTTGAAGCGGGTGATACGGCAGGGTTGTTTTACGTTCCTCCTAGAAAAAATAGGATGGTTCTACTGACCAACAGTAGAGAGACCGATGAGCCATCTAATCGATACTTTGAAGCAAGTCCCGGATTTCCGCAGTGCCCATGGCCGTATTCATCCGTTATGGCTGCTGTTGCTATTGATGGTGATGGGCATGCTTGCTGGATATCAAGGGTACCGTCCGTTAGAAACCTTTGTGAGCGATTATCGCCAGCCTTTAAGTGAGCTATTGGGGCTTGAGAGCCTCGAAGTTCCGTCTCACTGTACCTTTCGTCGAGTGATGAAGGGGCTTGACTTCCAAGCGTTGAGCCACCAATTTGAAGCATGGATGCTCTCGAAAGCCCAGACTCACTCTCCCGATAATTATGCAGCCTCCATTGATGGCAAACGGATTCGTCAGGGGCTGACAGATGCCAAGGGGAAGCAGCGTTTTGTAGGGTTGGTGAGTTTATTTGCGGTGGAAGCAGGCATCACCCTCAAGCTCGAAGCCCTCACTCAGGAGGATAATAGCGAAATCAAAGTCGTCCAGGCACTGTTGGAAACCCTTCAACTCGATGGCTTGCTGATTACCATGGATGCCTTACACGCCCAAAAAACACTTGAGAAGATTGTGGCCTCGGGTAACGACTATCTTGTGGCGGTCAAATCCAATCAGGGAAGACTTTACGACCACCTCCAGACTTACTTTGAGTGTCTTAAACCCATGGCTGAGCACATCCACTCCGCCCAAAGTAGAGGACGAGATGAACATCGGTGTATACAGGTTTATGAGCCTGTCGGCATAGCCCTACAAGAATGGGAGGCAATTCGCTCTGTGCTTTGTGTCCAACGATGGGGCACTCGCAAAGGAAAGGAGTATCACAATACGGCCTATTACATCAGTTCAGCTGCCACCTCACCCCAGCATTGGCAATCTCTGGTCCGAGAACATTGGGGCATTGAAAATCGGTTGCATTGGCCGAAGGATGTTGTTTTTGGCGAAGATGATTATCGACTCGAAGATGAACAAGCACTGCTCAATTGGTCAGTGCTTAGAACTATTGGGATTAATATCCTGCGGCTAAACGACTATCAATCCCTCAAAACCGCGATGACTAAGCTTGCTAATCGGGTCGATATTATTTTTTCGCTGCTAACTTAAAACAGCCCTGGGTGATACGGTGGAGCGGAGCAATGGCAATGGTTCATTAATGCGGATTTTGCCGATGGCTTATTGCTACCAAACGGTTGATTTACCCACCTTGATCCATAGAGTTCATCAGGTCTCGTGTATCACCCATGCTCATCCTCGATCGCAAATGGCCTGTGGAATCTACACCTGTATTGCCATCGCCTTACTTCAAGGAGCTAATCCTAGAGATGCTTATGTCAAAGGATTGGATCAAGCTGAGGAGGTTTACCAAGCCTTTCCATACCTTCTAGAAAAGCACCATTTTGAGCGGATATTTAACCGGGATATAGACCATTTACCGATTGAAAGTATCAATTCAGAAGGGTATGTGATTGACACCTTAGAAGCGGCGCTATGGTGCTTACTCACAACATCCTCATACCCAGAGGCAGTATTAAAGGCAGTCAATCTGGGTGAAGATACAGATACAACTGCAGCGGTAACAGGAGGGCTGGCAGGGATTCATTATGGAATAGAAAATATTCCATCTAATTGGATTAACGGAATTGCGCGTTCGCAAGATATTCAAAAATTGGCAGATCGCCTGGAAACTTCTCTACTCCAATCATGACTGTTTCACATGAAATTGTTGGACAATTTGTGGATGCCGCTGTACTGGATTCACAGCTAGCAAATCGTCTGTTGCAAAAACATCCTGAGCTGAAATCTGCAACATTGCTTGGCGAATCGCTCCTTCACTTCTTGGCTATCGAAAATTACCCTAACGGTATCCGTTTCCTAGTGAAGCGGGGCTGGTCTATTGATGAATGTGAAGAGGATGGAACAACACCATTGATTAGTGCTGTGTTCGTCGGGGCATTTGATGCAGCAGTCGCATTACTTGAACTTGGGGCGGATCCGAATGCTGTCTCGGATACATATGACAACCCGCTCCACTGTGCTATTTCTGATGGCAATATCAAACTGGTTGACCTCCTGCTCAAAGGTGGAGCAACTCCTTTGTATAAAATGAATTGTGGAACCACCGCTTTTGATGTGCTGCCTAATAACAAACCCGAAAAAAATGCCACAATTAGAGCAATGTTAAGAGAGCATGGTTGGGTTGCACCTGATGAGTGATGGCATTATATGTTGATGCTGGCTCTCCAATCCAACACTGTAATCCATCGTGATGTATAGTTTTGCTGCCTAAACGGAACTTTTCTGAACAATAATTTGATTCTTGTCTGGATCATTAATGATTTAGCTACTCTCATTCAACATTCTGTGTTTCGTGGTGATCTGAAAATTCTCAAACTTATCGGCATTCACCCTTAAGCCAAATGTTATGGGGGCGGAAAGTCTCTCATATTTTTGAGGGTAAAATTCAACCACTGACTCACCCAGTTGGATCGAATAGTGGAGAGGCCCTTTGCCATGTTTCTCCTCATTGACCGTATGGCCTAACAGTTTTCCGTACCAAATCGCCAGTGCTTTGGGGTTACTGGAATACAAAACAATGAGGTTCAATTCGATTTGGGACATAATTTGAAATGAGTGCCCAGAGTGTTTTATACGGCCTGCCACAAGCAAGACTACATTCTAGCTGTCAATCTTCCCTCTAAATATTCGAGGTTAAACTTCCGTTAACCTCAGAACCCTTTATAATCCGATCGCCTTGTGTTTCCCTAAAATCCCTATGAGTACCCCCTTGAGCTGGTCTGAATTAGCTGACCGTACTGACTTCCATTTGGATCCTGTGAACGGTCCAACCAATGCCCAATCCTGCCTGCGTTTGTTTGGTCAATCCGAAAACGATGTAAAGGTTACACTCTTCCGTGACAATCACGCCTGGTGTCCCTACTGCCAAAAAATTTGGCTATGGCTAGAAGAGAAGCAGATCCCCTATCGGATCGAAAAAGTGACGATGTTTTGTTACGGGGAAAAAGAACGGTGGTATAAGCAGATCGTACCCTCGGGGATGTTGCCTGCTCTGGAGCTAAAGGGTCGGGTAATTACCGAAAGTGATGATATTTTAATTGCCTTAGAAAAAGAGTTTGGTCCCTTGGGCAAAGGTATGCAAGATCCAGCAGTTATGCCTTTGCGCCAACTGGAGCGATTGCTGTTTCGGGCCTGGTGTACTTGGTTGTGCTATCCCTCTCGTCCTCGGCAAGATCAGCGAAATCGGGAGCAGTTTGTCAGCGTGGTGGAAAAGGTAGAAGCAGCTCTTAGCAGTACACCTGGGCCTTATTTTTTGGAAGAGTTCGGCACAGCAGACGCAATTTTTACCCCCTATGTCGAGCGCATGAACGCTAGCCTCTATTACTACAAGGGCTACTCTCTGCGAGAAGAGAATCCCCGGTTTTCGGATTGGTTTGATGCTATGGAAAGTCGGCCCACTTATCGAGGCACTCAAAGCGACTTCCACACCCATGCCCATGATTTACCCCCGCAGATGGGCGGTTGCTATAAGAACAGCGATCCGCAGACGCCCATCAATATGGATCGAGTGGATAATGGTCCTTGGTCAGAGTTGCCGGATGTGACCTATCCAGAACCCGAAACCTCTCGGGCGGAAGCATTACATCGGGTGGTGAAGCATCACGAGAATATTATTAAGGTCAATCCAACCAAGGATGAGTTATTTGATGAAGCTCTGCGCTGTGCCCTGACCCATTTGATTACGGGGGAGGTCTGCTCACCCCCGCCGGGTTCGGATATTGGGTTGCGTTACTTGCGCGATCGCATCAGTGTTCCGCGCGATATGTCCATCTATGCAGCTAAGCGTTTGAAGGAATCCCTGGAGGCAACAGCCGCCCTCGTGGGTAATCGTCAGGGGACCCCCATCCCTGTGCGTCACCGCCGTGATCAAGACCCAGCCAATTTTGCCAAGGCATGATTGAGCGTATTGGGTTCAGCAAGAGATTAGATACGCTAATTGATAATGGTGTTAGTAAGAGGGGAAGAAGCTAGTTCTAGACAAAGCGTTTGTCCGCTTTAAATTTGAATTATTTCATCTGAGCAACTAGGAGTTATGCCGTGCCAAAAGCTCCCATTATCCAGCCGGATCAGTCCTATACCTTTTCGGATTATTTTAAGCTCAACTTTGCTCCACAAGATATTTTGGCGCACTTCAAGGCAAGTTTGCTTCGTCGCACGTTAACCTTGCCTCGTTATCCTGGGCCTTTAGACCGACTTCACGATTTAAGAAGTCGAATAGAAGAGAGCTTGCCTCGGTTAAGTTTGACGTCTGAAATGGTGAGACGGGAATTTCTGATTGCACCTGTTTTAACCGATGTTCTGCACTATACCCAAGCCACGCTAAATGTCGAATATCCCGTTGCAGTGAGTGACCAGCTCAAAGGTTCTCTCGATTATTTACTCCAAAATCACCAAACTTTTCTGGTTATTGAGGCCAAGAACGAAAATCTTGAACGAGGGTTTGTTCAATTGGCTATTGAGTTGATTGCCCTCGATCAATGGATTGAGTCTGACCAAAAGATTCTGCATGGTGCAATATCCACTGGAAATATTTGGCAGTTTGGGCAGTATGATCGCCAATCTAGAACTATTACCCAAGATCTCTATCTGTACCGTGTTCCTGCTGACTTGGAGGATCTGTTACGCATCCTAGTTAATATTCTGAAGCAATTAGAAGACGCCTGATAGTCCTGTTGAGGTCTCTATTATTTGTCGGCCTCTGTGTGATCGGTATCCTTGTGATAGCGCTCTAGGGCTATTAAAACCGAGATAGTGACTGGGGTAGAGGACGATGAATAAAGTTTGGACGGGTTTGGTGGTTGCGATCGCATCCTGTAGCACCATCTCATCAGCACAAGCCTTCCCCGGGATGACCAAGGCTGAAGTAACGCGTTGGTCATCCCAAAACTATGCAGCTCAAGCTGATGCTGGGCTAGCCAAAGTCCCCCCGTTGCAGACCACCCAAAAGTACGAGCCAGATCAATCCGACCTCGATGTCTCGTTTAAGACGATGGATGGCACAGTTCATCTCACCGTCTTTTTGGATCCAGCGGGGAAGGTCAAAATGGAAAATATAGACTACCGACCTGCCTGTTACTGGGAGGGGAAGTCAGGCTGTTCTAGCCCGATTGAATTTGGGCAAGGCAAGCAGGGCAAAGGAGCTAAGCTGATTCAATCTATCTGGGGACAGGCCGTTCTGGCCGATTTTCAGGCCGCAACTTTAACGAAAACCCATACCGATGGCGATACCTATCGTTGGTATCAAGGCCAGCTCTATAACTATGAGACGTTTCAGGGGGAAGGCAATACTACCGTGCAGTTCAGTGTGGTGTCAAAGGATGTTACGCAACGCGATCGCATTCAACGCTTCATGGAGGGGCAAAGGCTACCCCAGTAGACATCTATCAGGCCCAAATTGTAGAGAACCCCCTAAAGCACAGCATCTTTAGGGGGAGGATAGCCTTCTGTACTAAGTCATAGATAAGGGAGTTCAAAAGGAACTCCACCACCAACCTACCAATCAAATTTGGGGAAATGTTGAAGGCAAGCTATTCCAATTAGAGTGCAACTACTAGACCTCTTGCATAATTGGATTTGCGATATGGTATTGAATCTGATGTTGTTCCTATTCAGTGCCATACCCCATGAATTACGAAGCAGCCCAAAAGCTGAGTGCAAAAGACTTTAAGCGACGAACTGGAGTCTACAAACAAACCTTTAAACGCATGCTCCACGCATGGCATACCTATCACCTCAATCGCTCAAATGCAGGAAGACCTCCAAAGTTGTGTCGTTGTGATCAACTGATGGTGGCCCTTCAATATTGGCGAGAATATCGGACCTATTTCCACATTGCTGGAGATTGGGAAGTCCCTGAATCAACCGTCTGCCGTATTGTCCACCAGGTCGAGAGTGCTCTGATGAACTCAGGACTCTTCCGCTTACCCGGCAAGAAACATCTAATACAAGGATTTGAGCGACCTGATGTTGTCGTGATGGATGTGACTGAGACACCGATTGAACGTCCTCAAAAAGGACAAAAAGCGTATTATTCAGGAAAAAAAAGAGGCATCCCCTCAAATGCCAGATTATTGCTGACCGCAACACTTTAGAGATTATCTGTCTGAGCTTTGACAAAGGTCGTCGGCATGATTTTCAGATATTCAAGGTTTCAGGTATCCATATCCATCCAGATACCGAGAGTCTGCAAGATAGCGGATATCAAGGGATTGCAGCCTACCACGCCAACAGCTATGTTCCTCTCAAGAAGCCACAACACAATGAACTGACTTCCCTGCAGCGAGAGTATAACCGTGCTTTGAGTCAGGAACGAATTGGCATTGAACACATTAATCGCAGCCTGAAGATTTTCAGAATTTTGTCGGAGCGCTATCGCAATCGTCGTCGTCGCTACGCCCTGCGGTGTAACTTGATTTCAGCCATCTATAACCATGAGCTATCTTTGGCTGCTTAAGGGATGGCAAACAGCAATACCACATCGTGAAATGAATATTGCAAGAGGTCTATTACTCATGTTCGATCGGCTGGTTCTTCTCACCTTGCTGACAACCGATCTGGAAGGTGAATGCAGCATGCCGACTCCAATGCCCTTGTCACCCATGACTACGCTTTCGCCTAACGGAAAGCTACGACGTCTTGAAAAACTGAATATGAGTGTTGAGTTGGTTATCCTATTTATGAACGTTCGGTCAACATCTGGTATTTCAGTACTGTCTTCACAAAATCATATATTTCTCTAATCCTGTCAACCAGGCTTTATTCTACAACCGAAATAAAGCGAACCCTGCCTTGAGCATTATTCAATAGAGATCGAGACAATTCAGAAAAGAATTATTCTTTTCTGATTAGCCCTTCATGCATCTGATTTTTTCGATGATTGAGAAATCCTAGGATGAGGATAGGCCAAATAGTGCTAGTAACCGTTAGAAAAACAAACCACTCAGGTGAACCACCATTCGGCCAATAGTTTTGCCCATGTCGAATGCAGAGTACGACGGGTGCTAAAGCTAATAAAGCGAAACTCCAGCCTAGAATATAAGTCCGTATTACGTTGGGTAAACGTAAGGGTTCTTGGCCAATAATATCGAATCCAAAACTTTCGCCAATGAATACTCGATTGACAGAGCTATCTTGAATTTTAAAGGGACGGACAACCCGTGATGTTAAAGGGAAAATAGGAATAAAAAATATAGTTATCCAAAGCGTTACACGATACAGTCCATTTGGAAACGGTCGATATCCGAGAACTGAAACACCTATTCCATAGATAGAAAAACCTGAGAATTGGCTCAATGATATTTCAAAGAGGTTTCTCTCCATAAATTGCTCACCTGCTCATCATTGAATAGAGATGATTTAGTGGTTTGGGATTAAAGTTAAGTGAGCAAGAAAAAACAATGCAATAAATGTAATTTATTGTCCATATTAAAGAAGATGGAAATTCCAGCTCAGTCAAAAAAATAAGTATATATACTCGACTGCCTAGACCTTAAGGCAACCCTTCAATCCAAAAAATAATTCTTAAACTCTCTACACTTATAATTCCCGAATTGTGGTAGTTTTCCTACACAAAAAGAATGGGGATTCGGTACCGTTTGAAAATGACAAAAATAGGGCCTAATAGTGGTTTAACACTTTGTAGTGATCTTTGTCATCGGCAAAAACAAGGATTAATTTTATACTGTGAACATGAAATTCAGCTTTGAGATGGTTGGCAATGAAACGGAATCAAAGACTTAGCTTTGTGTTGCTCCTTTGCCTATTTGGTTTGGGGTTATCCATTCAAGCTTGCCAACAAACTTCGGCCGATACGAATTCACCCAGCACTGAGACTCCAGCTGACCGTCAACAATCTGGGGCAGGCCAATCTGGTCCATTCAGTCAAGAATTAGACAAAATCGGCAAACCTGAGAGTTCTTCATCTTCCCCTGATGAAGGCGAAATCCGAGAGGTCACTTACATCGCCGAAAAAATTACGCCTGTACCCGCCCAACTCGTGAGCAAAGATCCGAATTCCCGTATTAATGTGCGATCGCAACCCTCCACTCGCTCCAAAGCCAAACATTTTGGCTACAAAGGAGATGCGGTCACCCTGCTTCAAAAAGCGAAAGGAGAAGGAGAGGCCATCTGGTACTATCTTCGCTTTAACCAATCTCAAGCAGAGGGGTGGATTCGTAAAGACTTCATCAGCCTTACCTCATCAAAACTGAATCCCAAGCAGCAGTATCTCCCATTCAACTTGAAAACAGATCCATGGATATCCTCCTTTAATCAGAGCTACAAAGCTGCTAAGCAAACTAACGAACCCTGGCTGTTTAATGCCCCGACTGTCGCTTTGAAATTATTGGGCTATCCCAATACGGATGGCTGTAAACCGACAAACGTCTCAACCATCGAACATAGTCCCTCTAAGGTAACGGTGATTGTCAGCAATGGCCCAGAGCAAGTGCTGCCTTGTGCCGGTGATTCCGTTCTGGCCTCCGAGACGCGAGTTGATTTAGTCAAACAAAAGCGCATTTGGGCCATTGAATGGGTAGGTGGTCGCTATCGGTGCCACCAGGGTCGCGGGCAACAAGAGTTCGCCCCTGCACGATGCAATTGATCATGCGTAACGTAATCATGAGCGGCTTTAGCACCATAAATATCTGACTATAAGGATGGTAAGCCAATGTCCTATCCAAGCTCAGCACGATTCGACCTTGACCCCGATAAGCAGGGGCTAGTGTCGCACGGTGGGCATCCATCAATGTCAGCCTGATTCAAAGATAGATTCAAACATGGCTCGACGGCTGATTTGCTTTGTAGGAGACCATACTATCTGGTTATAGATGCCTTGCAAGGTTTTATTCGGACTAATGAGCAACCCACTGATATAGCGGCTAATGTGAGCAAAGCCTGCTTCTCGACAAAATACTGGACGGTAGGAGGATAGAGCACTGGCAATGGTGTCGGGAATGCCGGCTAATGGGAACATGGCTCAAATTGAAGATGCACGACTTATGTTGGTTCTATCACAGACAAAACAGTAACCTTTCAAGTCATATTTAAAAACCTCTTTGGCTCTGTCAAAATGGAGCTTTTTGTGGCAGAAAACTATTTCTTTTTCTAGGGCACTAGCTTTGTCTCAAAGAATACTAAAATCCTAGGAAGCCTACCAATGTAGACAAAATAGAGCCACAGAGGCATGGCAAACTACAACATTATTGTTACCCATAATGATGTCTACACTTTAAAAACTTCTCTATTTATTCTCCTATATAACTAAATAACCTCTCCAGACTTCTCTTTATGATTTGAGTCGCTTTGTGAGTCATAAATATTGAACGATATCAACTAATAGAGGGTTTTATGAAGCGTTCAGTTTAAAAAATGAATCTCTTTGTAAAGGAAATTTCAGTAGATTTACATATTTCTCTTTCAATAGAATTGGCTAGGATTTAGGGCAGTGAAATCATCTACTGCTACAAATTGGGTGGTGTGTGTCCAAACTTAGTTTTATGAACCCTTGTGATCCAATTGCGTATTTAACAGTTCTCCATATTTGAATCGTTGGTTTTTATGAATGACTTTGCGACAAATCCTCTAGATAGACAGTCAGAACTCACTGAACTAGGGCAGAAGGCGTTGTCCGGGTTTAGCTTAACTGACTTGTATCTGGATGCGATCGCACTAATGAGTCACCACTTGCCGATCTCAGACTGTAGTTTGTGGCAAGTCCTCTCTGATAGCAACACTCTGCGGTTAGTAGCGAAACAAAAAGCGTCTCTCCTAGGGGGCTCCACCGATATCGATAGCCGAGACTATCCGTGGTTACAGACCTTGATGCAAACGGGACAAACAGCCGTTATTGCCGGGCAATCCGAACAACTTCCCCTGACGCAACCCCATGGAATAAGCGGTCTGTGTATCCCGATCTCTGGGCCAGATCGTCCCCTGGGATTACTGGAGATTTTGACCCCTGCCCCTCAGGATTGGAATAAAGAGGATCGCAATTTTGTTAACTATGTGGCCCAGGTATTAGCAACGGCTATTCAGCGCAAACGTTCAGAAATGCTGCTGCAAACCCAAACCCAAATTTTGGAAAATGTGGCAACGGGGCAAGGGCTAGATGAGATTCTAAACAGTTTGTGTCTATTGATTGAGAGTCAGTCTCCAGGGACGGTTTGTTCCATCCTTTTACGGGATGCTCATCAACCGGAACTACGCATGGGAGCAGGTCCCAGTTTGTCCTCGGAAGTGGCCGCTGCCTTTGATCATTTGCTAATTGCTGAAAATGCTGGCTCTTGTGGGACTGCAGCCTTTCGTGGCCAGGCTGTATATGTGGAAGATACGCAACGCGACCCCGTCTGGGTGGACTTCCGCGACTTTGCCCAACAGCATAATATTCGTGCCTGTTGGTCAACCCCTTTTTTCTCTCAGTCTGGGGATCTATTAGGAACCGTTGCCTTATCTCATCAAGTTCCCTGTTCCCCTACCGCTCATCATCTCAACATCATAAAAACCGCCACCCATTTAGCGAGTATTGCGATGGAGGGACACCGGACGGCCGAGAAACTCAAACAAAAGGCGCTATTTGATACCTTGACGGGATTACCGAGCCGCGACTACTTCTATGAACAGCTTCAACGTAAGTTGCAACAGATTCAGCGCCAGCAGCTAGAGGGATATTCTCGTCAGGCAGAGCTTTGCCATTTCGCCGTTTTGTTTCTGGATGTCGATCACTTTAAGCTCGTTAATGACAGCCTGGGGCATAGCGTGGGGGATCAGCTTCTTGTTGCAATTGCTCGGCAGCTTAAAGAGAGTTTGCGTCCTCAGGATTTACTGGCTCGCTTGGGGGGAGATGAGTTTGCTATTCTCCTGGATGGAGTCGTCAACCACCAACAGGCCCATAAGATTGTCCAACGTATCCAGCGGTCCCTGGCTAAGCCATTAAAGCTCAATCAGCAAGAAGTATTTACTTCAGTCAGTATTGGGATTACCCACTCCACCAGCCTGTATCAACACCCTGAAGAACTGCTGCGAGATGCAGATACAGCCATGTATCGAGCCAAAGCCCACGGTCGCGGGGGGTATGTAGTCTTCGATGAGACCATGCATAAGCAAGTTCGCTCTCGCTTATGGTTAGGCAATAGTCTTAGATATGCGGTCAAAGCGATTGAACAAGGACAGAATCCCTTTCGATTGCAGTATCAGCCCATTTTCTGTTTGCGGCAACAGCGGCTGATTGGTTTTGAAGCGCTATTGCGATGGCATCATCCCCAGCAAGGCCTGATCTCTCCCGAGAAATTCATTCCTGTGGCTGAGGAAACGGGGCTGATTATTCCGCTGGGGGAGTGGGTTTTAAAAGCTGCTTGTCAACAACTCGCGGCATGGGAACAGGAATTTTCCGTACCGTTAACCATGAGTATTAACGTGTCGAGTCAACAGTTTCTGCAACCTTACTTCGTCCAGTCTGTTGAATCTTTAATGCAGTCGCACCATCTGGCCGGTCACCATCTCAAACTGGAAATTACCGAAACGGTGTTAATGGAGTCCACTCACTACGTCACCGATCGACTGGAGCAATTGCAAAACTTAGGCATTTCCCTCAGTTTGGATGATTTTGGCACCGGATATTCATCCTTGAATTATCTGTATAACTTGCCCATTAATACCCTCAAAATCGATCGATCGTTTGTTTGGGGCATTGGCCAAGGACAAGATCAAATTGTCAAAACCATTATTGCTCTTGCCCATGGCCTAGAGATGAATGTTGTGGCAGAAGGGATTGAAACGATAGAACAAATGCAATATCTCCACACCTTAGGGTGTGAGCTTGGACAAGGCTATTGGTTTGCTCGTCCTCTTCAACCGGAGGCAGCCCAACAGGTCATTGCTACCCTGTCTAGTCCCATGAGCTTGTCTTTACCGATTGGGGAATAAACAGTACTTCTATGCCCTTTTGGTTCACCCCTAAAACCTCTCTAAACCAGCGTCTTCGACTGGGCTTAGGGACCATGTTTGTCCCTTTGCTGATGTTGGCGACCGGGGCAATCATTTCCTTTGAAGGAGCATTAGGTCGGTTTGATAAGGGTGAGAATGTAGGGCGCGAAGCCTTGTTCCCATTGGCCCATGTGGAAGGGCTACTTCTAGATTTAAATGTGGTGGCATCGCCAGTTGAGCTATCTCACTCCCTAACGTGGGAGGAGTATCAGCAAAAAAGTCAGGCGATCAAAACGAGTTTGGAGAGGCTCTTGGAATTCTCCCACCAGGATCCACACCAATTTAGTTCTGTACAGGAAATACAGCGAAAATGGCAGCGAATTTCCCAGCTGTGTCAGCAAATCCTGGATCCTTCTGTTGCTCAATCGGGAAAGGGCTTGTCACACTCTGCCAGGGTTGAGCTGCAAGAACAGCTCAAAATGATTTTGCAAGATGTCCAGCGACTGAATTATCGGTTGATTGCGTTTCAAAATGATGCCAATGTCAACCATGCAGAAGCCGTTCGCAAAGAGGTTAGACAGCTGATCGCTATGATTTTTGGTTTGGCGTTAGCGATAGCAGTCCTGTTTGCCTATGGGCTCTCTCGGTCTATTACGGTGCCATTAAAATCTTTGGAGGACGGCGTTGAGAAATTAGGTAAGGGAGATTTGAGCCATCGGATTTCTTTGGCTGCTGACGATGAATTTAGTCATTTAGCCGCAACCTTTAACTTGATGGCGGCCAAGCTGGAGCAAAGTCAAAAAGACTTATACCGTTTAGCAACCTTGGATGGGCTAACGGAAGTCTACAATCGGCGGGAATTCAATCGCTGGTTGAGGGTGGAGGTGGAGAAATCCCAGCGCAATACTGATCAAGTTTCGCTGATCATGGTGGATATTGATCATTTCAAGCAGCTCAATGACACCTATGGCCATCAGGCCGGAGATTTGGCCCTGTGTGAGGTGGCTCAACTTCTACAGCGTGAAGTGCGACCTGGAGATATTGTCTGCCGATACGGTGGCGAAGAGTTTGCAGTCATTCTGCCCAAGACGAATAGTGATGAGAGTGTTGCGATCGCAGATCGGATTCGCCTAGCCATTGCAGAGGAAGCGATTATTCTACCCTCCTTGCAGCAAATAGAGATGACGGCCAGCTTAGGGGTTGCCACCTTCCCTGGTGATGCCCAAACCAAAGAGCACCTGATCAAACAAGCCGATCAGGCGCTCTATGGTGCTAAGACTTCAGGTCGAAATCGAGTCCACCAGGCTCAACAAAATGTTGTCGAAACCCAAGTGGTGGTCTAACTACTTCTTATCAAACAAGGCCCCTAACGTATCAGGGTTCATCATGTTGCATTCCATCAGTTTGAGGGCCAAGGCTGTGCCGACTCGATTGGCTACAACTTGCTGTAATTTCGGTTGGGTACGGGCAGAGGCTAGTAATTGACCTTCTAAAGATAGCTCTGAGGTTTTGCTACCCTTGCTATTACGCATCTCTTTCAACAGATCGCGAGTATCTTTGCAGGAGGAGGCTGAGATACGGGCGGCAACAGTATCACTCATGCGCGTGATGATAGCAAATGTTGTCTCTTCAGGAATTCCTAACTGCGAAGGATCTGCTTGGGCATGCGCCCCAAAGGGTAAGATTGCGCTGAGCGCAACAAAGGCGCAACTTCCTAAAGATAGGATTGATTTGCTTCTCGACATATTCCACTCCAAAAATTATTCGTCAATTGGGATTGTGCCACTATGGCACGGCGATCTAGCGATGCTGACGCCTAGTTATGGTCTGGCACAGATGAGTTCAATACACCTAAAAATTCGGAATGCACCTAAATTAACTCAACCCTGACCACCTATACCTACAAAATAGGTTTAATTTCTTGATGTTGAGACGAAATTAAGAATCACTCTATTTTCATCCCCCCATAAGTTAAAGTGACGGATATGAGCGTTTTATAGCTCCGGCTTTTAGGTAATGTTTAGTTGAACTGCTGACCTCCTCTAGGTTTACTATGGCTGGGTTTGAAGCATTTTGCAGTGATCGGTATCATGCTAGCGGCGTGATCAAAATGCCTGATGTGGGGACGTTTCAAGCCATTTCTCTGCCTTTGCAGAGGGGGACGAACGGATGCCCCTAAATCCCTTTACCGCAACAGTGATACGTTGGTGGTTACAGCAGCGCCACTCTACCAACCGCAGGGATGCAGGCTTTGCCTTACCCTTGGCTTTGGGGTTGGGTTTTGTGATGGTGGTACTGGGACTGACGATGATGATGACCGCCCAAAGCGATCGCATAACATCTTGGCAACGGAAAGAATCGGGTGCCAGCTTATCGACCGCAGAAGGGGGAATGGCAAGGACTTTAGCCCAGCTCACGGTCCCCAACAACGCCATTTTGCTCAACCGCAATTACGACACAATTAATCCCCAAACGGGTAAAACCTATTTAGGCCCAGATGGAATTTTCAATAGTGGAGATGAAGAGACAGAGCCCATTGATGAATGGACCAGCTATGACCCCAGTAATCAACCCTGCCACCAGCAGATGAACTGGGGGGCTCCAAATTTTAACTTTTCTGGTCCCATCGGTGTGAATGGCACCTACGCTCTGAAGGCCTATCGTTATGATCCCAAACGGCAGCAAGGCACATTATTCGTAGAAGCAACCACCAATGATCAGACCACGGGAATCGTGATCAAAATTAATGTAACCCCAGATTTAGACAATTTTCCCGGTATTATCGTCTCCCGCAACACAAATGGAGCTTTTAAGACGGGGACCTTGGCGCTCAGAGGTCGAGAGATTCTAGGAAGCAAGGGGAATATCTACTACAACCCTGACGGTTCAGCCAATGATGCCCTAACCAACAGTGCTGCCCCAGGCGATCTAAGTCGGAATGATTATTTGAATGCCATCTGGTCGACCAATGAGGAAGATTTTGAGGCGGATGGCAGTCCCATCGATACGGTAGAAGGAAAAATCTTTGCCTGTAACTTACCCCCTCAGCTACCGACGACGATTCAAGGAACCAACTTCGGTCGTATCACTTCCAGTACGACCCTGAGAGGGGTAGGAGGCATGTCCCCAACCCTCTATCGCGTCGAAAGTATTGATTTAGGTAATGATGACGTCTTGACCGTTGATACCACGGGAGGCCCAGTCCAAATTGATGTTGTGTATGGGGGGACCGATCCAGAGCTAGCCATTACCCTGCGAGATAATGCCAAAATCCTTAATGTTCGGACAGACGCTCAACCCCCTCAGGTCGGCGATCTGCGCATTCTGGCTAGGGGAAATAGTCAAGTGAACCTCTATGATCGTAGCTGCATCCAAAATGCCTTTCTCTGGTTCCCGATTGACGAATTAAGGTTGCTGACCAGCGGTCCAGGTTGTCCAGGTGGACGAAATACGAATGTTGAGGGGGTGTTATGGATGGAAGCCATCTTGGCCCTCAAGGATCAGGAAGTTCACCGGGATGTGAACTTTCTCAATGGCTTCAATGGCACCAACTATGATCAACCCAAAAACACCTATTATCCCTTGGTCAATTCAAGAATCACAGCTGGAATCGCGGTGCCAGAAGATGTGTCCAGTCTGATGGATTTACTGAAATATGTGGAGTGGCCAGCTCGCTATCGATTTGGGGGAGTGCAAAACTGGCAGCGTGTGCGGCTATAAGACTGAAGTTCTGTTTAGTTGAGGCGATCAAGGCCAGCCTGCATCTCACTACTCTTCTCCTCAAAAGTAGGGAATTCCGTATTATCTCTGTCGTCAAGTACAAGCAGGGAAAGTCAGGATAAGAACAGTGTTGTCCTGAACACGGTCCTGCCAATGTTCCCCATTGGCATTAAACGTCCTCTGATGTACTTATGCTTAACCGTTGGTGTCACTTTTCTTATCGCAGTTGTTATTGCATCCCGTTTACGGCCCGTTGGCAGGGGAAGGGATGATGGGCAACAAATTTTCAGCATCTTTGCTGCGCGGCTGGCTACTATCCTATCTCCGTTCTCAATCTTCCAGACGTTCTGCGAACCAAGGCTTTGCCTTACCCCTCGCTTTGGGTTTGGGCTTTGTCATGGTTATTTTGGGGATGTCAACGATGATGATTGCCCAAAGCGATCGCATCTCTGCCTTTAACCGCAAAGAATCAGGGGCAAGTTTGGCTGTGTCAGAAGGAGGTATGGCTCGAATGCTGTCCCAAATGACCCAACCGAATAATCGAATTTTATTGACTCGAAACTACGATACAGTCAATCTCAAAACTGGAACCACCTATCTCGGTCCGGATGGCATTCTCAATTCTGGGGATGAAGAAGCTACCGCTGTTGATGAGTGGACAGGATATACAGGCAGCACTTCATCTCCGTGTGAAGACACTTCGACGACCATTACTCCCAGTATCACCACCTCAGGGGCCATGAGTTCTGGTGGTCAATATCAACTTAAAGCCTATCGGTATAATCCGACGGAACAAACGGGGACTCTGTTCATTGAAGGTCAGCATGGAGAACGAGTGTCTTATGTGCTGTCTACCCTGTCTATACAGTCGGAAGTAGAGAATTTCCCTGGTGTGCTGGCGATGCAGGGGGCCTTTATTCGAGGACGCACCCTTATTGGTCAACATGCCAATCTTTACTACGATCCGGCCTGGTCTGCTGACAGCAGTTTGACAGATAAATCTGCCCCGATTGATAGTGACCGTTCTGCTTATCTCAATGCCATTTACTCCACTTCAACGGATGGTCCGGGTGAAGATTTAATTTCTGGCAACATTGTGGGATGTCAGATTACCCAAACCTTGTCAGTCGATTTGCCCGCAGAGGTTACGAGCTTAGGCACCGTTGCAGGTAGTACTACGCTCACCGCGGCCAACAGTCCCTACCATATCGAAACATTGGCATTAGATGGTACTGATGTCGTCACTGTGGACACAACGGATGGCCCCGTCTATCTTTATGTCACTGATTCCTTTGAATTACGGGGCAATGCTCAACTGAGAAATATTCGCTCGGATGGGCAAGCTCCACGAGTGGGTGATTTGAGGATTATTGTTCATAATGCAAGCGCTGTAACACCTGCTATCGAACTGTACGATCAATCTTGCATTGACACCGCCTTTGTTTACAACAAGATTAATGATCTCCACTTACAAGGGACTGGAGATGGCTGCCCCAGTAGTGGTAATACCAATTTTGATGGCGTCGCTTGGGTAGAGGATGTCGTCAGTTCGATCAATATTAATCCCCATACCCGCATGGTGCCTTCTGAAGATGATGACATCATCACGACCAATGGCAGTACGTCCGGCATTAGAGTACCCAACGATGTATCCAGCTTGGCAGATGTGGTCAGTGGTATTGGCATTACACCCAAGAATAAGTTTGGCTATGTGAAAAGTTGGCAACGGGTGAGGTTATGACCAAAATGCCTTAATCCGTTTCTTGTCAAAGTATGGGCAAGTCTCATAGGGGATGGAAAGTTTCTCCCCCCTGAAGCTGAAAGCCTTCTTTTTTTTATGTTCATTCTTCTGCTGTAAATTGCCATGCTCCGCTTGTATCCATTGATTCAACTCAGACCTTCACACTCAGAGGCGGGGTTTACTCTGGCTGAAAAAATGGTCATTGCTGCCATTATCGGCATCGCTGCTGCCATCTCAGCTCCGAGTATTATGGCGACCATGAACCGAGCCAAAGTTAAACAGACGATGGCAGAAGTCCGCACAGCCTTGAATGAAACTCAACGAGAAGCCATTAAAGGCAATAAAATTTGCACCCTAACCCTCAATTTTGTGGAAGGGAAAATAACTGGACCGTGTCTCAAATCGGGTGATCGCACCTTGGAAACGGATGTTGCGATCGCAACTAATCTGATAGATCCAAACTCAAACACAGCCCGTACCAATAAAGGGCAGCCCGTTCTAATTGGTTCAGATGTGCAACCCTCTCTAGGACTGAGCGATGGTGAAACGATCTCCCAAATTGCTATGGCTCCTGTTCCTGAAGAACAAGCTAAAGCGTCTAAAGCGGGAGTGGTCGTTCAGGTTATCGCTAAATGTAAAGGTAATACCGAAAGAGGATTAGGGTTAGGGACCTGCAAAGCTAAAGATGATGACGACGATGATGATGATGGTGGACACGATTCACCCTCTATCCCAGGGCCATCGGCCATCATCCCGATCAAATATGGTGTCTTAGGCAACCCTGAATTTGCGATTGTTAGTGCTCAACAAACACCAACAGATCCTAGCGGCAAGATTATCTTTTACAGTCTTGATGATTCCAAAGCCACTAAACACTGTATTGCGATTTCCAATACTTTAGGGTTAACCCGTATTGGTACCTATCAAGGCGATATGAGTCCGGCTGCCATTACGGACTCGGGTCGTTGCACTGCCGCGAACTGGGAGGAGCAATGAAGCATCATTTAGGGGGAGATGGTTTGCATCAACTGTCATCTAAGAAGACATTACCCACTCACCATGGCTTTACTCTGGTGGAACTCTTGGTTGCGGCTTTCATTACTAGCCTGGTCGTCAGCGTCGCAGGATTTGGGGTGATTGCAGCAACCCGAGCCAACAACCGGACTGAAGCGATTGCGGCTAGACGCCACGACTTAAGCCGAGCTTTTGATTTCATTAGCAATGAAATTAGGATGGCGAAACGCATTAACCAATCCCAAATAATGAAGGCAACGGATGCCTCTTCCATGTCTAGTATGCTGACCAGCGCAGGTTTACAAGCTTCGGACTGGAGTAACCCCGTACTTTACTTAGAAATTCCCATCACCTCCCAGGTTCCAAATATTTGTCCTGCTGGAGGTCCTAATGCAGGTTCACCTCCACCCCAACCCGCGACCTATGATCAAGTCGTGTATGATATCCGCCCCAGTACCCAAGATTGGCTTGCTCCCAACTCCATTCACCGGTATGGTCGTGTTCCCGCCAGTGATGGCAGTATCAATCCCTGTAGTAACCCTGTTGCTAGCGATACCTTAGTGGATGCGATCTCAGAGGAAATCGATACCCCCCCCACCTGTCCTACACCAGGGGTAATGATGGGGAAAGGGGGGTTTCAAGCCTGTGTACAGGGCAGTCAAGTTGATTTAATTATGCGTAGCCAAATCTCTGATGTAGAAATTCATCGATTGAGCAGTACTGCTACGTCCCGCGCAGGAACTAGCCAACCTAGCCAACCTATCCCTGTTTTAACTGCTACTCAACAACCCGGCACCAATCAGATCGAGTTAAATTGGCAGTGGTCCGGTGCTCTAAGTGGCGTCACTTTTGAAGTGAATCAGGAAATTCCTTCAACGTCCCAGAAGTCCAAAATTTATACTGGTTCAGACAGTCGTAACTCAACCGAAATGCAAGGATTGGCTGGAGAACAACATTGCTATACAGTCACCGCAAAAGTGGGGCAAATTACCAGCCCTGAAAGTAATAAAGTTTGCTTTACTCCAGTCACAGTTTATTAAACTGGATTCTACTGTTTTTATTTAGATTAACTTTTAACTACATAAGCTCAGTTCAACCTAAGCGCATTTTCTTGGATATTTTAGTAAGAAAATATAGGTCTCAGCCCAGGCAAGAATCAGAATTCTAATTCATCCTGGGCTGAGATCACATATTGAATTCAATATTAAGCTCATTCTGTGACCAGAAAATAAAAATCCACATATTTAATCAATTCAATACGTGGCTATCCTGGGAAAAACATTTAAAAGATCAGGGATATTACTGAAGGGAGCAGAAAACAAGGACAATACAATTAAGTTATACACAACTCATACATGTATTTGTTGTCCCCTTTCGTTTTCCCCTCGATCCCCATGGTTACCGTTGACGATATCACTGGTTTTTTTCTCGATCATTCCTCTGAAGGCCGAAAGGTTACAAAGTATGACTTCAAGGGGGTTCCAGTAATTGAGTCATGGGTAGGCTTATGTAAAAACGGCAGAGTCACCATTAAAGGTCGCATTCATAATCATGAGATGTATACCCAGGGTGTAAAGATCAATACCTCAAGTGTCACAGGGTATTTTTCTGAAAAAGGTCGTGTTTATGTCACAACGAAGAACTCGATCTATGAACTTGGAAGTCCTCTAAATGAAGTGGAACTTTTAATCAATATTCCTGAGTTTCAGGATCCCAAAAAAGTAACTGCATGGAATTAGTCTTAATAGGTTTTTGGGTTGATTTCACAAAAAAATTAAGTTTCTTTAGAGAATATCCCAAGAGACTTATGCAATAAACAAAAATTTCACTGAGCTGGTTCTTCACTAAGCTTAGTGATTTTTTTGGGTTAAACCCAGTTACTTTTCAAGACTATTTAATTTCACCGGAAGTCATTCAAAAGCACTAGAAACAAGAATGTTATACTGCCAACAGCTGAGGGATTAACATTTGGCACTGGTCTACTAACAGGGCACATACCTAAACCCTTTATTGGTGAGGAGTTCTAGTGTGCTCAACGGACGAGAACAAAATCCCATCTCCATTGCTGGTGTGGTCTGCTTACTGAGCCCCCAATGGGGTCTAACCCAGTTATGAATCAGGCGTTGTACATCTAGCACTCGCTGTAACCCCGACCGCTTCTTAGCGTAGAGATTCTGCCGTCTTCGATAAGCACTACATCGTCTCCTCAAGGCAGCATTGTGAGCCTCATTATGATTGGCATGGACCTCAGACCCTAGACTGATAGCGGTAAAGGGATGCTCTGCTTTCACCCACTCTACTCGCCGATTCCCCTGAGACCCTTTAACTTTCATCGCGACTTCTAACCCCTCTCGCCAAACCTTGCGATGCCCATAGTCAGGATGACACTCCTCACCATTGAGATAGACATTGGCGAGCTTCCAAAGTTCTTGTCCATAACGCCTCTCACCATCGGTAAACCATCGAATCCCATCACAGGCTTTGACCCACTCCCAAGCTGAGTAAACGCCATTTGCAAAAAGTTGTGCATCCTTGAGGCCAGCTTGTGCTGTCAACCAATAGCGGCTTTCGCGTTCAAGGAAATGGATGGTCCAGCCCTGGGATTGGCTGGGGGGGAAGATTTTTGCCTACACGCGTGTAAACTTCATCCCCTTCTACCGTCACATCAGAGGCTGCTGGTGCGGGAGGTGACCAGTTCTGTGCTTGGTCTGCTAGGCGTTTTTCCCAACGCATAATGGTGGTATGAGATTTACCGAAAGTTCGACCTGCAGCACGAATACCCATCCCTTCGGTGCGAGCTTTGATGGCATAGCTCACTACTGAACTAGCGGTGCGTAAGCGAGCCATTGGGGTACCCGTGCGTTCGTTGAAACGCCGATTGCAATCCTTACACTGATATCGCTGGACTAATGTCCCATCTTGCAGGCTATCAAAGCCGCGCTTTAGGATCTTCTCGCTTAGACAATATGGGCATTCCATTGATCTACATTAGGTTGCGTCGGAAGCATTATAGCTAGATCCTGCTAACAGACCAGTGCCTAACATTTCAGATTGAGCTATAACTCTCTCTACCAAGGAATTTGAAGCTCATCTAAAAAGTAAACTTTCAACTCGTTCGGAGTATACCAGTAGCCTGGGAATACAAGAATTTTTGCTTCAGTTTTCCTTCCTGGAACTTGAATTAGCCTTGGTTACTGACCACCCACACTTAGCCCTCATACCCCCCGAGATTGGGATAAGTTGAAGTCTCCATTCTGCAACCTAAAATTCTTTGGTAGACACACCAAAAAAACCGGAAAGCAGCATCTGCCCTGAATAACGTTAGCCGTGAGAGCTATTTAAGAATTTGAATAAAACAGATAAGAAATCACAATCGATGAGCAAAAATACTTAGTTCATCTATGATAGACTAATTAAAATGATTGATTCAAACTAAATTGATTTTAATCAATACTTGCTGCCTGCACATATCCAGGACAACATCATTTGAAAGGGGTGTTTGAATGTTTAGTGGTTTCTTTCTGGTGATAGCTCTTGTTTGTATCACTCTTGCCATCAAACTGAGAAGAACTGAAGAAGTCCATTCCATCGCTGCAACCTGTGCAGGTCTCCTAAGTAGCCTATGCAGTTTTGCCCTCGCTCCTCCGTCTGCTCAGCTTGCAATGACTTTAGTGATGGTTGGCATAGTTCGGTGGTTGCCGCTACGCTTCTAAGCTCTCTCATCCGTTGAGATGAGGTAATGGGGCAGACAAAATCCTGAAACAACGCCTTTGAAGCATGGATCTTGGTATTCTGAAGGTCTGAACACCAATGAAATCTTCTATGCCAGTTGCTGAACTTCCCCAAAAAATAACCACCTTTCCCCTCACAGCTGTGGTGGGTCAAGAAGCGATTAAATTGGCATTATTACTCACAGCCGTTGATCCAACTCTAGGTGGGGTCGTTATTGCCGGTCGGCGAGGGACCGCGAAATCAGTTATGGCCCGAGCGGTTCATGCCCTTCTCCCTCCCATCGAAGTGGTCAAAGACTCCATCTGCCAAGGCGATCCAGAGGATACTTCTGCTTGGGATGATGATCTATTGGCCAGTCTGGAGGCTGGCGACATTCCGATAGTGGATGGACGGCCCCAACCCAAAACCGAAATTATTCCGACCCCATTTGTCCAGGTTCCTTTAGGAGTGACAGAAGATCGGCTGTTAGGTTCTGTGGATGTTAGCCAATCCGTAAAACTAGGAGAAACCGTATTTCAACCTGGACTGTTGGCAGAGGCCAATCGGGGAGTCTTATATGTGGATGAGATTAATCTTCTGGATGACCAGATCTCCAATTTATTACTGACCAGCCTAACGGAAGGTCGAAATCAAATCGAACGGGAGGGGCTCAGCTTCCAGCATCCTTGCTCTACTATTTTTATTGCTACCTACAACCCAGAAGAAGGCCCTCTACGAGAACATCTTCTAGACCGTATCGCTATTTCCCTCTCAGCAGATCAGGTGTTAGGCCTTGATCTGCGAGTCCAGGCAGTTGAACAGGCTACTGCCTATGCCAATTCTCCTCAAGCGTTTTTAGCACAGTATGAGGATGAAACAGATGATTTAAAAACTCAGATTTTGCTGGCGCGGGAATGGCTCAAGGATGTCCAGATCCAGCACTCCCAAATTGTCTATCTCGTGGACGAAGCCCTCAGAGGCGGAGTGCAGGGTCATCGAGCCGAACTATTTGCCGTTCGTGTAGCCAAAGCCCATGCGGCCCTCAATGGCCGTTCAGAAGTCACTGCAGAAGATTTACGGCGTGCTGTTGAATTAGTTATTGTCCCTCGGGCAACGGTCATTGATGCCCCACCCCCAGAACAACCCCAACCCCCACCTCCCCCACCCCCTCAACAAGATAATTCCGATCAGTCGGATCAAGATGAAGAAGAAGAGGACGATCAAAACGAAGAAGATCCACCGGAACCCGAAGAGCCTCCCAGCATCCCTGAAGAATTTGTGTTCGATCCCGATGGTGTTGTCCTCGATCCCCAAGTTTTGTTCTTTGCCCAAAATGCTAGCCGACAAGGGAAATCAGGCAGTCGGAGTATTGTCTTTTCGGAAGATCGGGGACGCTACGTCAAGCCCATGCTGCCTAAGGGTGGCGTTAAGCGAATTGCCGTAGATGCCACCTTGAGAGCTGCTGCCCCGTATCAAAAAGCCCGGCGGCTTCGTCACCCCAATCGGCGAGTCATTGTTGAACAATCTGATGTCCGCACCAAGCGGTTAGCCCGGAAAGCAGGAGCATTGGTCGTGTTTGTGGTGGACGCTTCAGGTTCGATGGCTCTGAACCGGATGCAGTCGGCGAAAGGGGCCGTGATGCGCTTATTAACGGAAGCCTATCAAAATCGAGATCAGGTTTCTTTGATCCCTTTCAGAGGGGAACGGGCCGATGTGCTCCTACCCCCGACTCGGTCTATCGAAGCTGCCCGCCGTCGCTTGGATACCCTACCCTGTGGTGGTGGATCTCCCTTAGCCCACGGTCTGACTCAAGCCGTTCGGGTAGGTATGAATGCCCTCTCATCTGGGGATATTGGTCAGGTTGTATTGGTCGCGATTACGGATGGTCGAGGTAATATTCCCTTGGCAACATCCTTGGGTGAACCGCCAGTGGATGGGGAGAAACCTGACATTAAGGCCGAACTGTTAGAAATTGCGGGGCGCATTCGAGCCTTGAATTTGAAATTGCTGGTGATTGATACCGAGAACAAGTTTATTTCCACTGGATTTGCCAAAGAGCTGGCCCAAAATGCAGGGGGCAACTACTATCACTTACCGAAAGCCACCGATCAAGCGATTGCCGCAGTCACCCAAGATGCCATCAGCAACTTGACGGGTTAGGCCTAGCTTATGACGGCTCTGGAGCGTTACTTCGAAGAATGATTTGCTGGTCTTTAATCGCAATTAGCTCAATGGCTAGGGGACCTGCGGTCAGTACTGTATTCGGAGTAATGGCAATAATATCGACAGGGCCTGGATCGTTCCGATCTTTCAACGCCAAAATAAATCGGAATAGATCTACTTGACGAAAGGTACCCACGGTACCCGTCAGGGGATCCGGTAAGAAGCCAGCAACAATCGCTTGCTGATTGACCACTCTTAGTAATTGCTCAATTTGGAGGAGGAGTTGCTCGTCACTCACTTGAGCGGGCTGGACAGAAATTCGGGCAATGCGGGTATCGGCTTGGTAAATGACTCGGTTCGCAGCTAACTGAGGAACGACAAAGATGGTTCGTTCTCCTTGTAAATAACTGGCAGCCGCTAGAATCTTGACCACATAAGATTTCCCATCCCCGATGCGAAGGGCCAGCCGCTCAACGTCAGACTGTCGCATTTGAACAACCTGTTGTTCATTCGGAAGGTCTGCCAGATTGGACAAGGCAATCGCACTTTGACGGGCTTGGGTGAGCAACGTGTTGATGGCTTGGATCGCATCGGCTTTGGAATTGATGTCTTGAATTACCGCTGAGGCCAGGACTTGTCCTGTGCGAATGGCAATGGTGCCTCGACGTAGCCCCAATAGGAGAAATTCGACATTTTTCTCTAGGCGTTCACGATTGGCTTCTAGGGCCTGAACGTCTTGTTGGAGTTGTTGACGTTGTTGATTGGCTGCTCGAAGTTCCAGACGCCCTTTTGTAATCGTTGTGGTTAGCTCCTGCTTTTGAATCTCGACTTGGCGGAGTCGGGTCTGAGCTTGAGTAATCGCGGTTTCGAGTTTCCTTTTTTGAGCGTTAACTTGTTTGAGCCGGGCTTCAGATTGATTGCGCTGAACTCGGAGGTTTTTTTGTTCTGTGCGGAGGGACTGAATTTGCGATCGCAACTGCCTCGCTTGTCCCGCGAATTTCGTGATCTGCTGCTTAGACTGGAGAAAGCGCTTTTGGGTTTGCTTGAGTTGGCGTTCGATCCGCTTTTCTCGGGTAATCGCTTTGACCAAAGAACGATTGGCCGTCTTAAGGCGTTGGCGAGTCTGGCTGAGGCTAGTGCGGGACCGCGTGAGATTCACCTCAATGGAGTCTTTTTCCGCCTGGGTGTCCGCCAGTTCCTTTTGGACAATCCGACTCCGTTTCTGGATATCATCAAACCGAAATAGGGCATCTCGAAACTGTTGGCTAAAGGCAAATACAATCCCTAAGGTAAGGGCAGAAATCACTGCACCCGTCATGATCGTAATGACAATGGCCGTATTTTTAGGACGGAGGTTGAAGAGGCTTAAGCGAGCTTTGCCCACCTTCGAACCAATCCGATCGCCCAACGTTGCGATCGCACCGCCCAAAATAATAATGACAACAACTAGAAAGTAACCCAGCATGGAAACCCTTGCAGACCGTAACGGGTTAATCCAGCAGATTCTCTAAGCGACGACGAATTTGATCTAAATCATTAACATCGGCTTCCGGTTGATCCGGCTGCCAGTCTGTTTTATCGACATTAGCCTCTGGCGGTACAGCAAGGGAGCCCACAGGAATTAATTCCAGTTCTAAGCCCGCACTGTCGCAAAATGCTTCAATCTCTTCTTGATCAAATCCCTCTACCGTGGCTGCTGGAAAATCTTGAGCTTCCAGCATTAAGGCAAAGCGAGTGGCGTCGTCTTCCTCTTCAAAAGCCAGCACTACATCTTGTGTATAACTGCCTTCATCGGTGGAAACCTGCTTTTGTAAGGAGTGAATGCCCTCGTTCTCAGTTCCAGCATTAAATAACAAAACAAATACACGCATGATCCTGAGTTGAAATCTTATATATACCTTTGATCGACCACTAGAGGGTGCTGAACAAGAATAACATTTACCTCTATAATCAATCTTTGTCTGGACAATGATAGCAAGGCTAACCCTTGGGGAGTCACACTCCACCTTTACTTGGGGGACAGGATATCTGAAGAGGGTCACCTGATTCAAATCATTTTTAAATTCTGTTGTGCGTTATGGATTGTTGAGGAACTAACCCTTAAAAAAGCCTTCTGTAAGGCTACAGTTCATTGATTCAGATTTTGAGTTAAAGGGCCTACTACTTATCTGTCAACGGTACCCCTCTGAGGGATGTCATGCCCCAACCTTCCCCTCCCGGGCAAGCTTCTCGTCCATCTCCACCCCATCGACACTTTACTCGTCTTCACGTTCTGCTCATTGTAGTTGGATTGTTACTGGCTGCGATCGCAGGAGTGAGCTGGTGGGTGCTGAGATTTATTGATGAAGACTTAACCCCCCTTGTGGCAGAGGAGCTGAGCAAAACTTTAAATCGGCCCGTCAAAATGGGGGACGTACAAAATTACTCCCTTACCCATATTCGGTTTGGACCGTCAGAGATTCCGGCTTGTTCACCCCAGCAAGGATGTGCGAAAGAAGACGCCGATTCCGCCAAAATGGAAGCCGTTGATATCCGGTTCAACCTGTTGCCAGTTCTTTGGAGCCGTAAACTGCCTCTAGAGGCAACACTGATCAAACCCCAGCTGTACCTCGACCAGACTCAGGATGGGGAATGGATTGCGACGCGACTTCGCTTTGGACCATCAAAGGCTTGGATTAAAGTCAAACTAAATCAGCTTCGGGTGCAGCAGGGAACGGCTCAGATTGAACCGGCCAACATCGAGGCTCGACAATTCAGCCAGCTCAACGGCACCCTTAATTTCTCGACCCCAGAAACCCTATACTTCAATACCCAAAGTCAGGTGGATTCGGGGGGCCAACTTTCCGTTAAAGGGGCATGGCAATCCAAACAGAAAAAGTTAGAAGTCAATGCCCAAACCAAGGATCTTGTGGCTGCCCCTTTGATGGGCCTGCTGCCCAAGCTGCCATTCGAAATCAACAAAGGACAATTACAGGGGCAATTTCAGGTCAAACTGCGTCCCCAACACCCCGTAACCATTCATTCTGATGCCACCTTATCCCAAGGGGATATTTGGATTCCCAGGCAAGCCATTCGGGTCCAAGCCAACAACATTCGCACCGATGTTCGCATCGAGGTGCTCCCTCAGCGTCCGGTGGAGTTGAAGGGAGAGGCCTATATTGATGGAGCAAGGGCAGATGTTCCTGAAGATCTCATCCTAGATAATCGACGTCAGCGGCCTCGCCGTTTGTCCCAACTCCAGGGAACCGTTGATTTCCTGGGGCTCAAACAGCGGTTTCGCTTTGATCTCAAGGGACGGATGGGTCAAACAGGGCGACTGAAGGCTAGAGGCACTGCCTCCTTCCTAGAACAACAGACCAATATGCGCTTGCAGCTTCAGAATCTGCCAGCGCCCTTATTTGACCAAGCCTTTCAACTCCCCATCACCGCAGATTCGGGGCAAGTCAGTGCCAGCATTCGGGTAAAACTCCGTCCCAAGCAGCGTCCAGATGTCCAAGGTACGGCCCTTCTCAAACGCGTTGAAATGGGAATTGTCAACGTTCCTCAACCCTTCAGTCGTGTACGCGGATTTCTGCGATTTAAGGGAATCGCCGTGCGCCTAGAGGGGCTCAAGGGGGACTATGGGCAGATCCCCATGCAGGCTACGGGCTGGATTGACCCAGATCGGGGCTATAGCTTGGTGGGGCAGACAGAGTGGGTAGCCGCTCAACCCACCCTGGAAACGCTCCAAGTCACGGGTTTACCGTTTCCCGTGACGGGACAGTTCAAAGGGGATAATCTCCGATTTGATGGTGCCATTGACCAACCCATTTTTTCGGGTTCAGTTCAATTGGCAAAGCAACCAAAGGTGGATCGGGTACCGTTTAAGCAACTCACAGCTCAGTTCCAATTGGCCGATGCCTTGCTAAAAATGGAGGACATCAAAGCCGAGCCCACGGTTGGAGGACAGTTTCGAGGGACAGCACGCTTTAATGTTGAGCCAGGGGGACAGTTATTAACCCAACTCGAAGCCAGCAATATCCCCGGGAATGGGATTGCCCAGTCCTACCAAGCCGATCCGGGTTTTCCCTTGGGTCCCCTCCAAGGACAGATTAAGATATTTGGCCCCCCAGACGATATCCGCACCAATGTCGATTTTCAAGCTCTGAAAGGACAATTCCCGACTAGGGGAAATATTTTTGTTCGCGATAGCGTTGCTCAACTCAGACGGATTGTCACTCAGATTCCGGGGGGAGAACTGCGCACCCAAGGTCAGATTAAAGATAATCGGATCAACGTCACAACGACGACGTCAGGAGTGGCCCTAAAAGCTTATACCCCTGATGCTCGTGGCCAAATGACCGGGCAACTCAAAATTACAGGTCCCTTTGATCGGTTTAGTGTCAATACCGCTAGAGCCCAGGGACAGGCCCGCTTTTCTGATGGGATTGCCATTGTCTATGATCCCATCGCCGCCCAACTGCGATGGGATGGACAGCAAATTTTGGTGGATCAAGCCACAGCCCCAGGATTTTGGTCTCAAGGCCAAGTGGGCTTGGATTTTGACACGCCCCAAGGTCCTCAGCTGACGACCCTGAATCTGGCAGTCCGTTCTTGGGGCTACGATTTGGGATTATTTCCGCCCTTTGGCCCCACACAAGTCAAAATGGCAGGGCGGGCCAACCTAGTGGGACAACTCACAGGGACTGTGGCGGATCCCTACCTAGACTCTACCGTGCAAATCAACAACCTTTTGGTCGGAGGGATTCCCTTTGAAAATCAACTCAAGGGCAAGATGCTGTATGGTCAGCAGGCCAAGCTAGATTTACGCGTATCGGGACAACGCGATCGCATTAACCTCGCATTAAATTCCAATCAATTACCCACCGCCTTTGATATCCGCCGCGATCAAGCCTGGGCAAAAGGTAGAACAGAGCAGGGTAAGCTAAACCTTGCGTTTCAAGATGTTCCTCTCGCAGCCTTAAACTGGCAGCCCGTTGATAACCTTGGACCGATCTCTGGCCTCTCTTCAGGCAAGTTTTCTCTTAATCCCACCACTTATGCGGGGCACGGAACCCTTGCTGTGACCCGCCCGGCCCTGGGCAAGTTAGTGGGCGATCAATTTTTAGGTCGGTTTCAACTGACGAGCGATACCATTCGGTTGCAACAAGGTGAATTACGCGATCGCAACAACTTATACCAGCTCCAAGCCAACGTTATCCCTGGCATTAATCCCAAATTTTCAGGGACCCTCAACATTCGCCAAACCGAAATTGCCGATTTGGTCGCCGCGGCAACATCCCTCAATCTCAACCCATCGGCGTCTCTGGATCAGCCTCGAGGTAAAGCCAAAGATGTTGAAACCCTTCCCATTGGCTCTGCCCAAGGGTCTTTAATGATGCAGCTTCGCCGCCTGTCAGAGTTAGATGCCTTGGCGACACAACAACAAGCCGACGCTCCTCCAGACCCTCTATTTCCCGATTTAAACGAATTATCCGGTAAGCTGGCAGGCCGACTACAGTTTTCAGGGTCTCTACAATCAGGTCTAGATACTCGTTTCGCGCTGCAGAGTGAGGCATTGAAGTGGGGGGACTATGCCATTGATCGTATTACGGCACAAGGGCAATATACAGATGGCAGCTTAAAACTCCGGCCTTTATTGGTGGCAACGGGAGAACAGGAAGCCAAGTTTCAGGGAACGATTGGTCTTCAGCAGCAGTCCGGCCAGTTAACCCTAAAGAATTTACCGTTGCAAGGACTGAATCAATTTCTCGATTTGCCCTTTGAGGTTGCGGGTACGGTGAATGGAACGGCAACCCTTGCTGGCACTTTAGCCGACCCACGTCTCCAGGGTGAGCTGAATTGGGATGAGGCTAGGGTGAATACCCTTGCCCTCAACCAAGCTCGAACAACCTTTGCTTATAACCGGGGGCGATTGACCTTTGAGGGCGGCTCAGAGGCTCTTCCCTTCAGATTTACAGGAAATATCCCCTATCAATTACCCTTGACTGCGGTGGGACCGGATAGTGATGCCCTGGAGGTGTCCCTTAAAGTCAAGGATGATGGCCTGTCTCTGATTAACTTATTTACGGATCAGCTTAATTGGGTAGAGGGCCAGGGAGAAATCGATCTCAATGTCACTGGTACCCTAACCCAACCTTCCATGCAGGGGAGTATCCAGTTAAACCAGGCCACACTAACATCTAATTTATTGTTTGAACCCCTCACCAACGTTACTGGAACCATTCAATTCGATCGCAATCAATTACGGATTAACCGTCTGATTGGCCTCTATAGCCAGGGGGAACTGGAAGCTTCGGGCAGTCTCCCCCTATTTGTTTCCGAGCCTCCTCCCTCTTCTGCTTCACTGCAGCTAGCACTTAAAGCCCTCAAACTCAATGTCAAAGGACTGTATAAAGGTCAAATTGATGGCGATCTGAATATCTCTGGCTCCCTGCTAGCCCCTCAATTGGGGGGCGTGATGGCCTTAACCAATGGCCAGGTTATTTTAGCGGATGTCAACGTGGCCTCATCCAGTACTTCAGGCCAATTTGGACAAACCACTCCTCTGGAATTTAACAACCTGCAAGTTCAGCTCAATAATAATGTTCGGGTCACTCAGCCCCCTTTACTGAGTTTTGTTGCGGCGGGTAACGTCACCGTCAATGGTTCTGTAAATGCCCCTCGTCCTGCCGGTAAGATTCGATTTCGCCAGGGGTCTGTAAATCTATTTACTAGCCGTTTTCGGATTGATTCGCGTCGAGATAATTTTGCCGAGTTCGATCCGAGTTTGGGGTTAGATCCTTTTCTTAGCATTGGCATGGTGACGACTGCCACCGATATTGCCGGAGGGCGGGCTACGGAACTGAATGAGTTTGAGGACCTCCCTGCAGGCCGAATCGGGGCCATTGAATCGGTGCGCGTCCGGGCGACAGTGGAAGGACGGGCCAGTGAACTGGTCAATAACTTTAATCAAGTGGTGCAGTTGACCAGCACGCCCAGCCGTTCGGAGGGAGAAATCCTAGCCTTGTTGGGGGGGAGCGTCACCAATAATTTAGAAGATGGGAATACCGAACTTGCCTTAGTTAACTTGGCTAGTTCGGCGTTTCTAACCGGCTTTGAAGGATTATTCTCCGATGCCTTGGGAACACGGGCCAGCTTCCGCTTGTTCCCCGTATTAATTCCCAATGATGACCAAGATCAGTCTGTGTTGGCATTTGGAGCCGAATTGGGTTACGACGTGACGGATCGATTCTCCGTGTCGGCCTTGCAAATCTTAACAGGACTAGATGAAGCCACTTTATTTAATGCGAGTTACGACATTAATGAGCAACTACGGGTGCGAAGTGCTATCAGTACTGATGGAGAAGCTGTTGGCATTCTCGAATATCGCATTCGTTTTTGACACCCTATGACCCTTGCCACTTGGATTACAATTTCCCGACTATTTGCCCTTCCCTTTCTGCTTTATGGTTTACAGGGCGATATTGCGGATAACTTCCCTGCTCGCTGGATTTGTTTAGCCATCTTTATTGTGGCTGCGAGCACTGACTGGTTAGATGGTTATCTGGCCCGTAAATTCGATCAAGTGACCGATCTGGGAAAATTCCTCGATCCCCTTGTAGATAAGTTACTGATTTTAGGTCCCTTAATTGCACTAGTCGAATTAGGCCAGATCCCTGCTTGGAGTGTGATGATTATTCTGACTCGGGAGTTAGCCATTGCTGGATGGCGCGTCCAGCAAACCCAAATTTCAGGAGCAAATTGGTGGGGCAAAGTTAAAACTGTTCTGCAGATTATTGCCGTCTCTTTCTTAATCGCACCTTTGCCAGGGGTGTGGGTAACCGTTTCCTTAGGAATTTATACCGCATCGATATGCCTAACAGTCGTTTCTGGCATTGTATATATACTGCCTCAATCACCTTCTGTCCAATAACGCAGAGTGTTATGAAGGAGAAAAATTTCCACAAAGACCTTGGATTAAAAGTTAATAATATTTTAATTTTATCGTAATTTCAGTATTTCCCGTAGCGTCTTCTTTTTCAAGATATAAATAGTCAGAGGTATATCAACGAGTTTGAGTTGTATATTTACCTTTTGTCTATGTATAAGAAGTTATCCGAGATATGAAAAGCGTTCGTTTTTTTCTCCGCAAGATTACGGAACGAGCGAACTATTCGATTTCTGTAAAGCTGATTATGAAAGGCTTATGTGAATTTACGGAAGTATTTTTCCAGTGATCCTACGGAAGATATTTCTGTGAGGGTAGAGCAAGATATTAATAGTAGATTCGTATTTCTTAGACAAACTGTACACCTCACTGCATTTATAGAAAGAGCTGTTCTTGTTCATTTGTTTTGCAGCATATTAGGTTTTCAGAAATAGTCAAGTCCCATCGTCTCGCTCATATCGTCACTTCACCTTATTAATCATATGAAAGTTATCCATTCACATGATAATTCCGGCAATTCAGAGAACAAGCAGCCTATTGAGATGCTGAAAGAAGGACAACTATTATCCTTATCCGAAAGCTACCCTGCAGGACTCATTCTGCAAAAACCTTATTATGCTGAGTATATTGGTCCGGGTTCAGCCGTAGGTGGGATGTTTGATCTCCAGTGCGTCACGATTCACCCTTTAGGCAAAGCTGAACTCAGTACTCCTGAGACATTGGATGAGCGCCAAAACGCGTTTCAAAGGAGAATGGAAGATATCGAACAGATGCAGCTAATTTGTGAAAAAGATCTACCCATAGAACGAGCAGTTGCCGTTCTTGAAATGCTAACTCAGCATTTTTATCAAGATGAGATCCAAATGATTCCCAATGAAGTTTTGGCTAAGCTGGTGGGGGTTTTACCTTCAACGATGGCAACAGCTTGGAAACAATTATCGACCGGAGGCCACAAGTCACACACCACTTCCCAGTCCTCTGCCCCTGAGCCTAATTTTGCCTCCCATGAGGTGGCGTTTGCCTAGGTGGGCAGTATTGCTCTCTTAAAGACTCGGTGACGGTTCAAAGCTGAATGGATTGAAGTCAGAAGCTTCTCTAACTTGGCGTTGACCCATAAAATCATCAGTCCCCTATTGATTAGCGTGTAAGCTGCAATTGATAGAGGTGCTGGTGATTTTTTGTAGTGACTAGGTTTAGCAAGGTGAGTTGAAGCGATGGGAGGATTCGGTGTCACGAATAGTTAACTGAGAACTGCCGCTAGTAAATAGATATCATTCACTAATGTATATGCTGGCAGAATAGCGAATTCCCATCTGACTCCAGGCAATCCCTATCGCAAATTAAACACCTGATTTCTAAAACCAAGCATAGTAAAAGCGTCAACGCCGTGTACAATGCTCTATGAGAGAGGGAATCCTTCCTGCGATCGCAGAAGACCACCCATCAATTGTATAGGTGGTTTTTTTCAAGTGGAATCTACAAAGGTTCTACCCTTCTCCTAGACGATTTCTTCGGTGCACTTGCACCCAGAGCATAGCACTTACATCCCTAAAGTGCGGACTCTGTGAAGGTCATCGTTTTATGACATTACCGATAGAAATTATTGTTGGCTCTAAAGCTAAAAGTCTTACCAAACATGGTCATCAGTGCCTTGATGGCAATCTGGCAAGAATTAACATAACTTTTGATACTAGAGGGTGATCAATGAGATTTCGCACTTTAATCGTTACTTTTTTAGCGGTCTGTCTGGGGGTTTTCTCAGTCAACGCCAAAGCTTTGGCAGTTGTACCCAGCTCTATGACCTACGACCAGGTAAAAGGCACTGGTCTGGCTGATAGCTGCCCAACCCTTCCTACAGGCACCGGTGACACCATATCAGTCGGAGGCTCTGCCTACATTACAGATTTGTGTTTCCAACCCACTTCTTTCTTCGTGAAAGAAGAGCCTAAGAACCCTCGCCAAGAGGCCGAATTCGTGCCTGCGAGCGTTATGACTCGGAAAACAACAACCCTTGAGCAGATTGAAGGTCCTTTATCTGCTGATGGCGGCGGTTTAACCTTCAAAGAAAAAGACGGTATGGATTTCCAAGCTATTACCGTACAAATTTCTGGCCGTGAACGGGTACCCATGCTGTTCACCGTCAAGGAGCTTCTAGCTTCTGCTTCTGGTAGCACCATCGCTGATGGAACTAGCTTCTCTGGAGAGTATGCTGTTCCTTCTTATCGAACTTCAGGTTTCTTGGATCCCAAAGGTCGGGGTGTTGCCACAGGTTATGACAATGCTGTCGCACTACCTGCTTCTGCAGACGCTGACAAGCTAAACCGAGCCAATGCCAAGCGCTTTGACCTCACCAAAGGTAGTATCTCCATGGATGTTGCTTCTGTTGATAGCGAAACTGGAGAATTTGGTGGCACCTTCGAAAGCGAACAGTTTTCAGATAGTGACTTAGGTGCTATTGACCCCTTAGAAGTGAAAGTCCGTGGAATTTTCTATGGTCGTGTCAACTAAGAGATTCTCTTAACTTGAACATTGAAGGTTATTCTGTAACCTAAAATATACATTCGAAAAGCAGGTGTGTTTTAATCAAACACACCTGCTTTTTATGTCTCAATTAATTGAATAGGGAAACTGCGTATTCTTACTGACCCCATCTATACTAAGGAAATTCTTGTTGAGTTGCAGGGATGCCAGGCTTTGATCCGACACACTTCAAATTCCCTCCTGTCACTAGCTTGTCGAGCTCTTCATACTTCTAAAATTACGGGGAAAAGATAGATAGATAAGGAATGTTAAGGAGTGATCAACAAAGTTCCGTGGATTTGCTGATGTCCGTTTATCCTCTGACTTCTTAAGTTAATGGAAGGTTCGAAATCGTTTTCTTCTCCTCAGAATTCCGAATTAGAACGGACTAAAAAACAAATTCATATTTTTTTGACATGACCGCAACTCTTACTAATAATCTTAAAAGTGAAAGCTTGGAGTTATTGCAGCAGTATCAACAGTCCTCATGCACTGAGTTGCGAAATCGCCTCGTTCAGATGAATTTGGGATTAGTTAGAAGGGAGGCTCATCGATGGGTAGGCCATTCCACTGAAAGTTTTGATGATTTAATGCAGGTAGGTTCCCTCGGGTTAATTCGAGCCATCGAACGGTTCGATCCCTTTAAGGGCCATGCCTTTAGTTCCTTTGCAGTTCCCTATATCCGAGGAGAGATTCAACATTATCTGCGAGATAAAAGTCCTCAAGTTCGGATCCCTCGCAAATGGCACGAACTTCAACGGCAGGCCATTAACGTGACCCGGGAAATGAGGGATGAATTACAACGGCAACCTACAGACGTTGAGGTGGCTGCAGCCTTAGATATTTGCCAAAAGGAATGGCAAGAAGTAAAGCTGGCATCTTGCAATCGCTCAGTTTTGAGCCTTGATGCTCCAGTTCATAATTCTGAGCAAGAATCCATGTCTTTGGGTGAGCTGCTGCCCGATCGCCACTATCACAGTTTTCAGCTCGCTCAAGAAGATCAAATTCGATTACGCCAAGCCTTATCTAAGTTAGAAAAGCGAACTTCGGATGTCCTAGAGTTTGTCTTTTTCCATGACTTAACTCAAAAGGAAACAGCTGAAGTTTTGGGTATCAGTGCGGTGACGGTCTCTCGTCAAGTCAAGAAAGGATTAGTTGCTCTCCGCCAAATGTTAAAAGGCTCTGAAGAGACAGCAGAGAAAACCGTTTAGATTCCCCCGCTTTTAATACTATGGGTCTTGATCTTTGCTGCGCTGGGGTATGATGCCAAAGTTGTAAGCAAGGGCCAAGATTGGCGGTGTGATTAAGCTTATTTATTGGGGAACCCCGCAGTTCGCCGTTCCTAGTTTAAGACGTCTGCTCCAAGCACCTGAGATAGAGGTGTTAGGGGTGGTGACTCAGCCGGATAAACGGCGAGGTAGAGGAAGCAAAGTGTCTCCATCTCCCGTGAAAACGGTTGCCATGGACGCAGGATTGCCGATTTGGCAATCTCATAATATTAAAAAAGATCAAGAGATTTTGGCAGAGTTGAGATCGCAAGGGGCGGACGCTTTTGTTGTGGTCGCCTATGGTCAACTTCTATCCCCAGAGATCCTGGCTATGCCCCGCTTAGGCTGCATTAATAGCCATGGCTCCTTACTTCCCAAATATCGGGGGGCGGCCCCTATTCAGTGGGGGCTCTATCATGGTGAAACCCGAGCAGGTATCACCACCATGCTGATGGATGAAGGCATGGATACTGGCGATATGCTGCTGACCACAAGTATTGAGATTGGTCTACTGGAAAATACCCTGGATGTGGCGATTCGCTTGGCTGATTTGTCTGGTGATCTGTTGATAGACACCCTGAACCAGCTAGATCAACAAACCCTAACGCCTACCCCTCAAAGTTCTGACCAGGCCACCTATGCGCCCTTGATTCAGAAATCTGATTTTGTATTAGATTGGTCTCGATCTGCGATCGCACTACACAATCAGATTCGAGGATTTTCACCTAACTGTGTTACTCAATTTCGAGAATCTGGCCTTAAAATCATGGCCACAGCCCCTCTAGGGGAAACCTATGCAGCTGATCTACCCGAGGAGTTAGCCGCTCTCACTCCGGTCATCCCCCCTTCAGATGCATCTCCCGGTCGCATCGTTTATATTGCACCTCAGCAAGGTCCAGTCATACAAACGGGTGAAGGGTTATTGCTATTGCGATCCTTGCAACTGGCCGGTAAACGTCGTCAGTCGGGGGGAGACTTTGCCAATGGATTAAGGCTCTCGGTAGGGGAACAATTGGGAGAAGCGGCAGCCTGAAGATATTGAGAAATTTCAGCCCAGGCTAGCTTTGCACCACTACAGAATCGAGGAAAACTCAGAAAACCATGGACCATGCCTGGATAGTCCGTCAATTGGGTGGGAATACCAGCCTGCTGTAAGCGCTGAGCATAGGCTTGGCCTTCATCGCGTAAGGGATCATAGGCCGCCGTAATTACCAGGGCAGGCGGTAAGTGATTCAAGGACTTAGCTAACAATGGCGAAAAATAGGGGGACTGAATATCTGCAGGCGAATTGGCATATTGATTGATGAAGATCTCCATGGCAGTTTTCTTGAGAACGGGGGCATCCGCATACTGATCCATGGAAGGATGGTTGAGAGTGCCATCCAACGCAGGATAGAGCAAAATCTGTTTTTGGAGGTGGGGACCCTCTAAATCGCGAGCCATTAGACAGACGGCTGCAGCCAGGTTGCCTCCCGCACTATCTCCCATAACCATGAGTTTTTGAGGATCAACCCCTAAATGCTCAGCATTTTGAGCTGCCCACTGGGTTGCATCATAGCAATCTTCTAGAGGGGTGGGATAGGGAAATTCAGGAGCTAGTCGATAGGCCACCGACAGGATCAAAGCCCCACTTTGATAGGCAATCTGCCGACAGAAGGCATCATGGGTGTCCAGGTTCCCCGTTACCCAACCTCCACCATGAAAGAAAACAACGCAGGGAAGAGGGGAGTTCAAGCTGGGGTAATAAAGTCGAATGGGGATATTGCCATGGCGACCCGTCACCCACTGATTGCGAACTTTGGGTAATTTGCGTTTGCGCCCATGCTTGAGCCAATCAATGACAGCCGGGCGCGATGTTTCATTCCGCTGGCGCAGTGCTTCAGGGCTTAACAGCTCAATCGGCTGAGAACGGTTTAATAACGCATTCAGAATCTGGAGTTTCCAGTCCAATCGATACTTCTGCGCTGAAGACTGCATGGGCCTAACAGTAGGACTGCAAAGTACCACGCCGACGGATATCCAGAGTAGCGCAGTGGAAAGACCCCCCAAAGGGCGCAAAGTTGATAAAGGGACATTTAATCGGTTCAAATCCCCAATCTTTAAAAGCTGCGATCAATGAGGTTTGATCCTCCTCCACGATCACCCGTTTCTCATCCAGCATGAGAACGTTGAGACTAATCCACTTACTACACATGGAGGGAACGCCCTTGATCGGATCTGGTTCAGGGGGAACTAGCATATCCCACGATTTAAGGGCTTTAGGGAGTTTATCCACATCAATATACTCAGGATTAATCAAGGCTTTCCCCGGTGCCAAGGGAATAAAGGTAGAGTCAATATGCATGGGGGTGGGACAGGAGCTATCAATCTCGTGAATTTGATAGCGATCACCCAAGTGACGCCGGAGCCAAGTAATCCCAGCCTGATTGGTGACATTACTTTGAGTCACAAATAAATCGCGGCCACAGCGAACAAAATCAGCGGCATCAAAGACGGGTTCAAACTCATTGATCACATAACGAATGGGTTCTCCCTTGGCGGGGGGCTTAAAGGAATAATCGAATAGATCGTCCGTTAGCTCTGGCTTAGGGGCAGAGGTCCAACGAGCCCCTTGGGCAAAATATTCCTTAAAGAGCGGACGGTAGGCATGGGTTTCAAAATAGCGGCACCGCCATGCCATTGGGGTTTCAATAATTTCGTCGCCCAGCACCATAAAACCATCGCGAGGACAGGCAGTACAAAACCCCTTAGAAGACCAATCCAAGGCTTTATATCGTTTGGTGCCTTTAATTACTTCAGGACGTCGAACAACCACCCCTTCAGATTCTAGGATGTGAATAAATTCATCTAGTTCCCGCTGAGCTTTTTTGAGCAAGAACCCAGGATACTTTTGCCCTGCAAAAATTCGGTATAACCGGGCGGTACTGGGGGGATATTGTAGGTGACAGTCACATGATAGGGAGGGATAATCGCTCCTTCTAAGTGACCGACAATCACCTCTTCTAATGGATCCCATTCATTATAGGAATTGACTGGACAGGGAGTAGTAGTGGTCGAATCTATCGTGTCTGTCATCAATTCCGTCATTATCTTTCCTCACCTTTGTCGAATGGCCCCTAGTTGATGCCAAAAGTTTCCTCAGAACTGTATGAGATCTTGTTCAGAAAATCAATCTTGCTCAGTAGCAGGATCTTTGTCTGTAACGATTTGCACCGTCTTGGCGGGGTTTCTGACTCCGATAATCGAGTTTTAACTCCCGTCTCGGTCATTGATCTCGACAGCAGTGTGAACTTTTGTCGACTTCAATCTAGAGCTTGATTGTGAACCATCAAGCAGTTTGGCCCTATTTAGCGTTGTGTGTTCTTCAACCCCCTCAAATTCAATCGATAAAATCAGTCTGTTCCCTCGCGACCGCTTCTTCAATATTTCAATTCAAACTAATGAGAAAATATTGTTTTTTTAAGCTTCAGTTATTGATTTATTCAATTAACGAGGGATTTGAGGGTTTTGCAAGTCGGTGATTTAATCGCTATTGTCCAATCTTGAATACTTTTATCGGTAAGATGTTTCCCATCAAGGCAGTCTTATTCAGCCCATGTAACCTCGCCCTCAGAGCATCTCCATCGATTGAGCTTGATAAATTTATTCAGTTAATACTTAACCTCTCTGACTAATGAATAATTAATGGTGGTATAACCATAAAATCACTGTATTAGCAATTTTCTGGCTAACAAATGCAGTAAAAGGGTTGCATTGATGACATGGAACAGTTAGAACGCTGGAAAAAGATTCGTTTTCCACTCCATCGAACGTTACCGTTACGTTTTATTCTGATTGTTTTATTCGTTCTGCAATTACTGGTTTCTGTGGGTCTGGTGGGCTACTTGTCCTTGCGTAATGGCGAAGAGGCGATAGAAGACTTAGCCAATCAGTTGATGTCAGAAACGGGAGATCGGATTTCAGAGCGACTCAATATTTATCTATTGACCCCTCATCAAGTCAATCAACTCAATAAAGATGCCTTAGATATGGGGCAGCTCCAACTCAATGATCTCCAGAGTATGGAACGCCATTTTTGGCGTCAGAGCCAAGTGTTTGAGTTGATTAGCTACATTCAATTTGGCAATTCGCAAGGGGAGTTTGTAGGCTTAGCGGTCAACGATGATGGGACGCTCACCTATCAGGTGACAGAAGAAACGGGAGCACTGCAGACCTACAGTATTGATACAAAAGGCGATCGCAAACAGTATCTTAAAACCTCTCCTAACTTTGATGCTCGTCAGCGTCCCTGGTACATTGTGCCTCAACAGGCTGACAAACCGGCCTGGACAGAGATCTATCCCTGGGTCAGCCCGCCCACCTTAGCTATCACCCTGGGTCAGCCCTATTATGATGCTCAGGGAAAATTCCAGGGCATTTTAGCGACGGATCTCTCTCTGGCCCAAATTAGCGATTTCCTCAAAGAGTTGAGTCTGTGTGACTCAGGTCGGACATTTATTCTGGAACGCTCCGGTGATATTGTTGCGACTTCCTCCAATGAGCTGCCGTTTGTCTGGCGCAATCATAAGCCCGGCCGGCTGATGGCAGCCCATAGTGAAGATGGGATTGTCCAAGCTACTGCGACTTATTTAGCAAAGCAAGCGGGAGGGCTTCAGCAAATTAATGCTAGACGCCAAATCCAATTTTCGATTGAGGGGCAGCGATATTTCCTGCAGGTGACCCCGTTACAGGATCAGCATGGGTTAGATTGGCTCAGCGTATTGGTGATTCCCGAATCCAGCTTTATGGCTCAGATCGATGCCAATACCCGAACCACCCTGTTGCTTTGTTTCCTGGCGCTGGGGTGTGCCATCTATTTGGGGGTATGTACCGCCAGTTGGATTGCCAGACCAATTCTCCGTTTTAGTCAAGCGAGTCAAGCCATGTCCTCGGGGCAATTTGATCAAATGGTAGCCGTCAAAGGATTTAAGGAAATTGGGGTTCTTCAGCGTTCCTTTAACCGTATGGCGGAGAAACTACAGGCCACTTTTTCTGATTTGGAAGCGGCCAATCTAGCTTTAAAGAAAGAGGTAGTAGAGCGACAACGGGCAGAAGAACAGTTTAAGCATCTCGCCCTTCACGATCCGTTGACGGGGTTTCCCAATCGCGCTTTTTTTATGGAGCAATTGGAACGCGCGGTGAAGCAGACCCAGCGTCATTCCAAATATTTATTTGCCGTACTGTTTATTGATTTAGATCGGTTCAAGATCGTCAATGATAGTCTGGGCCATGAAGTGGGCGATCAGTTATTGGGTGCGATCGCACATCAGCTTCATTCCCTAGTAAGAGCCACTGATATTGTGGCTCGATTAGGTGGAGATGAGTTTGTTATTCTTCTCGAACCCATTGAGGAAGTCAACGATGCCGTGCGAGTAGCAGATCGGATTGTGCAAGAGTTGAGCGCTCCGATTGACTTGAGTAATCGTCAGGTCTTTATTTCAGCCAGCGTGGGCATTGCCCTCAGTTCGCCGGACTACAGTCAGGCCACAGATATTCTCAGGGATGCGGATATTGCCATGTATCGGGCAAAAAATAGAGGAAAAGCTTGCTTTGAAATCTTTAATGAGCGGATGTATACGCAAGCCTTAGATCGACTGCAACTCGAAAATGATTTGCGACAAGCCTTAGACGATCAACAGCTCCAGGTGTTTTATCAGCCTATTGTCAATATCCAGATAGGCAAATTATCGGGGTTTGAAGCTTTAGGACGCTGGCCTCATCCCCAACGGGGATTTATTCCACCAACAGAATTTATACCCATTGCCGAGGAAACGGGCTTAATTATCCCGTTAGGGGAATGGATTTTGCAATCAGCGTGTCAACAGATGGCAACTTGGCTACAAACCTATCCATCGGCAGTGAACTACACCATCAGTGTAAACATGTCGATCAAGCAGCTTAAAGATCCAAACCTGCTGAAGAAGGTTGATAGAGCCTTAGAGCAATCGGGATTAAACCGTCACCAATTGTCTTTAGAGTTGACTGAAAGCATCTTGATGGAGAATGTGATTGAATTAAAAGTAATTTTAAATCAATTAAAAGAAAGAGGCATTCAACTGAGTATTGATGATTTTGGTACCGGCTATTCCAGTCTGAGTTATCTTCATTTATTTCCCTTCAATACCATCAAGATTGATCAGTCTTTTATTACTCGCATTGGTGCCCAAGGAGAAAATCAAGAAATTATTGAAACCATCATTAATTTAGCCAGTCAATTAAATATGGATGCCATCTCTGAGGGCGTAGAATCCAAACAGCAACTCAATTACTTAAAGAAGCTATTGTGTCAGAAAGCTCAAGGGCACTATTTCTCCCAACCTCTGTCTAGTGACGCTGCTGAAGTCTTTATCCTCAACAATCCTCAACTGATTCAAGTCCATTAATAACATCACCTCTTCTTGGGGAGCGATTCCCACGGTTAGGAGGCTGTCCGATAAGCCGGGAAAAAGGTGGATTGCTGTAATTGCTCAACAGGTACATCTATAGCTTGGGCCCGATGTTGAAGCAATTCAGCATAGACTTCAGGATTGACGATCAACCTGAGGGTGTAAAAATCATGCTGCTGCCTAGAAAAGCCCGACTTAAATTTAAATAACCGATCCTCTTGCGATCCGCCCACCCCTCCACCTAGGTGTAGAAATTCATTTCCCTGCTCCTTTGCCCAGAGACGCATATGATGAAGCAATAAGCTAAAGGGAGACTGGGTCATAAACGCCGTAAGGGTTCCACCGAGGTGGGCTTGAACAATGCCACAACATTCAAAGAATAAGCTAGCGGCAACAATTTGATCAGTATTTTCGACGATGCAGCAGTGTAGCTTGTCACCTAAATTGAGCAAGTTTTCCAAATAGTCTTGATTAAAGTAATAGGATTGAGTAGCTGCAACCCGATTCATTGTCTCGGTATAAATAGACGTAAAGACCTCAATACTCTCAGCGTAAGGGACGATTCTGGCTTGCAGTCCCAGTCGTTTGCACTTGTTAATAGTGCTTTGATGCCCTTTTCTGGTGTGAGCCCAAATCTTTGATTCTGGTTGCAATAAATCAACTGAAACGGTTACACCGTCTGGAGTCGCCCTAGGGGAATCAAGATGCTCAATATACCGGGAGCTTAAAATCGGGTGAAGCCGAAAGAAGGCTGAACAAATGTTTTTATCTTTGAAGGCTTTTATGCTCTCTTGGAGTGATGATTGGATAAATATTGGGTCTCCAATTGCTTCTGGACTCAAGGCGATTCCCGAATAACCATAGGGAGAAATAATATCGAGTATCTCTTTATCTTTTAGGTGGTCAGGGCAAACATCTTGGCAGGAGCGAAGTAAGTAAGGCAAAAAAAGTATCTTGTTTTTGTCTTGAACCACAATCGCTTCTGCAGGAGACTTTAAACGTTTGGATTCAATGGAAACGTAAGCAGGCAAGTGATAAACATCATGCCGAATACCATCAAGAACTTGGAGCCAGCGAGGATCATCTAATGCAAGTATCTGCACATCCATTTTCGATTTTACCTATGACTTATATTTCAGACTGGGTAAAAATGATTAATTTCTAAAACTCACTGGGATTGGGTCTATATCGGTAAGCTGGGAAAAACTGAATAGAGTTTAGATGGTCAAGATCAAGGTAAAAATGATTAATTTCTAAAACTCACTGGGATTGGGTCTATATCGGTAAGCTGGGAAAAACTGAATAGAGTTTAGATGGTCAAGATCAATGTTATGCGCTTTTGAATAGGATTCAAGGAGCAGTTTATATTGTAGCGGCTCAATAATGATAGAGGCGGTATAAAACTCATGCCTTTGTTTCGAAAAGTTTGCTTTGTATTGATAAAGACCATCTTCAGAACAACCGACTCCACCACCTAAATGAAGGATTGTATTCCCCCGCTGCTTTGCCCATAGACTCGTTTGGTAAAACTCTAGACTAGTGGGAGAAAGTTTTAGCCCTTCAGGGGTTGTTCCTCCCAATAGTCCTTGAACAATACCCGAACATTCAGAATAGAGTCCAGCAGAAATAATTTTATCTTGATATTCAACAACACAGACAAATAGTTTATGGCCAAGATGCTTTTGGAGTAGGTAGAAGTAATCTCGATTAAATGAGAAAAAGCTGGTCTCAGCTTCAACCCGCTGCATCGTAGCTTCATAGATGTTGCAGAATTCATTGATGTATTCAGAAAATGGCTTGACCTTTGCCACTAACCCCAGTCGTTTCCCTCGGTTAATTTTGTTTCTCTGACTTTTATGGGTATGACTCCAGAGATCTGATTCTGAAAGCTCTAAGTTAATGGAGACCGTATGCCCCACTTTCTTGACGAGGATATTATTTATCCCTTGGGGATGAGTGGTATTAAGACTAGGGTGAAGACGAAGAAACGCTGAGCAAATTCCCTGTTCTTTCCCTAAGTTAAGAAATTGCTCCCAAGCATGGGAGCCAAATACTGAATCTTCTAAGGCTGCTGGATTAAGTAAAAATCCTGAATACCCATTGGGGGAGGTGATGTCATAAATGTTAGCGGGTGCGGTTGGAATGAAATTGCAAGACCGCCGTAAATAGGGAATTAGACAGGCTTTGTGCCCTTCTGTAATTAGGATTGCTTCAGGAATGCTTTGGGTTCTCAGGGCCTCACAATACAGATATTCAGGTAAGTGGTAAATGTCGTGAGACAGGTGAGTCAGCAGGTCTGACCATAAGGGATCGCGCCAATCCAATACTTTGCTTTTCATTACTGTTTAAGATTCTGACCATAGTTCTGGAAAAACACTCGGGTCACTAAAGTCTGGATCGTCATTGGGGAGGGTTCTACACAACTGTTCGTCAAACATATGAATGGCTTGACCTTGGTCATTCTGGTAGGGGCGATAGCGGTTGGATCCATCTTGAAGATGTACTGCGATCGCAAGTCGGGTTCGTTGGCTGCGGTTTGGGTAACTGCCATGAATGGTCCAACAGTTATGGAAGCTGACTTGGCCTTTCCGTAAGGCGAGAGGAATTTCTTTGATCGAATGGTCGATTCCCATCTGTTGAAGTTGCGCCGATAGCTGGTTTAAGTCTTTTCGATGAAATCCTCGCAGATGCTCTAGACCTGACCATTGATGACTACCATCAATAACGACTAATGGCCCCATGTCAATATCACAATCATAAAAAGGGATCCAAGCCGTCAGCAACTGATCAGACGTACAGTTGGCCCAATAGGCCCGATCCGCATGCCAACCGACGCTGGTTTGGGCAGTGTGATCTTGAGGGGGCTTGTAAACCAGTTGATCATCCAAGAGACGGATTTGGTGAGTGCCTGCTAATTTTGCGGCAATTGCTCCCACTACCGGCTGGAGTGCCAATTGTCTCAGGGATTGACTTTGTAAAGATACAAACTCGTTATTGCGCACCAGGTCCAAACCATCCCTGGGTTGCCAATCACTGAAACCTTCGTTGACGGGAAGCACCGCATCTCGCTCCCCCTGATAGTAGCGTTCCGCCCCTGCAATGGCCTGCTCTATAACGTCATCCGGGATGACGGGTGGAGTAACAAACCAGCCATGCTGACGATAGAAGGCAACATCTTGGTCCGTGGGTAGTAGAGCTTGCTGCTGAGGACTTAAGGATTGCTCCAGAGGCTCCCATTGCATGGTGGATAGGGCTTGAGGCCTCATGGATCTAGGGTCCCCATAAACTCTTCTGAAGTCGCAAAGCCCTCTTGGTTAATGCCATCTCGCTTCAGAACTTTCCACACGGTCAGGGCCAGGATTTTGCAGTCCAGCCATAGGGACCAGTGGTCAATGTACCAAACATCCATTGCGAATTTAGATTCCCAACTAATGGCGTTGCGGCCGTTAATTTGGGCTAGCCCTGTGATCCCCGGCAATACTTCATGGCGGCGATTTTGTTCTGGAGTATAGCGATCAAGATACTCGACAATCAATGGGCGAGGTCCCACAAGACTCATATGACCGAGGAGCACATTCCATAATTGAGGCAGCTCGTCCAAGCTGGTTTTACGAATAAACTGGCCAAAGGGCGTCAACCGCTGTTCATCTGGCAGGAGTTGGCCATTGCCATCCAGCTGATTGGTCATGGTCCGGAATTTATAGAAGGTAAAAATTTGGCCATTTTTACCCGGGCGAGGTTGGGTAAACCAGGGGGGCCAACCCATCTTGATACAGATTGCGATCGCAATCATCCCCAACACCGGAGTTAGCAGAATTAGCGCCAACAAAGCAACGGTGCGATCAATCACCCACTTCAACACAATCTGAATTTGGTGGTGGACAGAGGAAGGAGCCATGATGATCAATCGTCAAAGTCACCAAAAGATGAACGAATTACCTTGGTTACTGATAGACCCCTCACTCTGGGAGAGGACATTACAGCAATACAATCAACTGATTCAATTACTGCGAAAATTTTCTTTGATAGAACCTGAATAGATCTTGAGAAGAACTAATATTTTGATAGGCCAAAAAATATTAATTAATTATTGAATTTACAATAATCACTAACCTTTGCATCAGTATAGTCCTTTATGAAAAAAAATTGAACTAAATTAATTTTGATGCTATCAAGCTTTTTTAAAGCGAGAAAAAAGTCTGTTTGCTCATATCGATGACGCTAAAGCCATTCGAGTCTAGTAAAGATCGTAATGGTTGCTATGGAGTAGCAGCTGTTTGGCACTAGCTCGAGTCGCTTCGACCATCCTTTATCAACAGCATAGAATGTTTTTAAGCTAGACTTCCCTATGCCCTGATTAAGGCAACTGAACCCAGGAAGATAATTATCAGCCGTCGAGGATTATTGTGTTATCCACTGGCAAGTCAAGAGGGTTCGAGGTTGATCACTATCGAGAACGGAAAGGATATTGACGGGTTGCCAACAGTTCAGAAGTGATCATTATCAATCGAGCAGATAACTGTAGAATTAAACGTTTTCCTCATGCTTCAAACTGTGCAGGAGATAAAGGTTAGCTATTTTTTAGAAATTCCATAGATGTTTTACACCCCATATCGAATTTTTTTATATGAGGCCAAGAACACATTCACATTGACCGTTAAGATCTCTTTTCTAACAGATATAGTCCCCCTTGCTCTATCAACTTGTATTCTGGGAGACAAATGATTTAGCTTAAGCCCAAGAAGCGCTGGGAGACAAACCAACCTAGAAACCGTCACCTATAGTGGGAGAACATCAAAGCCCTAGCGGCCTGGTAAATCCTTTCCTGGACTGGGAGCCTATATGTCTCGGCTGTTTCGTTCCAACCATCCATTTCACTTACTGCTGTATTTGGAATGGATTTTGTTGGGAGTTGCCCTATTAACGTTGTTTGTACCTTTTCCTCGCCACCATTTTCTACTGCCCCACATTACGCCACGGGGAGGATTGAGGTTTCCCTTGGGCATCTTCCTAAGTATTCTGGCATTAGCGGGTTTAGGCCTTAAACTCCCCATCCATCAATCTCAAAAGGTGAAAGCGCTGTATACCTGTTTGGGCTTTCTTCTTTGTTGGACAACAGTGTTTATGGGAGGGCGGTTTCGTGACTTTTTCACCCCGATGCTCTTAATAGTGGTGATTCGAGCCTGCTTACTGTTCCCTTGGCGGCAGCGGTTGATAGTAGCCTCCGTCGCTTATGGTTCTTTTCTCGTCCGCTTAATGACAGGGGTACAGCGGATCCGCCCATTCCCCAGGGCAGGGCCACCCCCACCTTGGCGGGGGAGAGGACTGTCCCAAGACTTACTGGCAAGCTTGCAATTGAGAAGTGCACTTTTATTTGGGTTAGTCTTGGTCTTTGTCTTGTTGATGGTGGGGGCGCTTTTGACGGAACACCAGAGTCGGACAGAATTAGCTGCGGCCAACCAACGCCTACGGCAATATGCCCTAATGATTGAAAATCAAGCCACTCTGCAGGAGCGAAATCGAATTGCCCGAGAAATGCATGATTCCGTTGGTCATTCCCTCACGGCTCAAAGTATTCAGCTGGAGAATGTGGACGTATGGATGGCCACTGATCGGGCCAAAGCTTCAGATCACTTGGCGAAAGCGCGATCTTTGGGAAAAGAGGCTCTTCAAAATGTCCGCCATACCGTTGCCACCTTGCGGAATAATCCCCTTCAAGGCCAGTCCTTGTCCCAAGCACTATCCAATCTGACCCAAGAATTTGAACGAACCACATCGATTCAGGTCCAATTCGCTACCCACCTTGAGACGCCAGTCCCTAGAGAAATGGCTGCGGCCCTCTATCGTTTAGTACAAGAAGCCCTCACCAATGTTTCAAAACACAGCGAAGCGACCCAAGTTACGATTGAGCTAACGGAGCAAGAAATGGAACTGTTCCTCAACATTTCTGACAATGGCAAAGGGTTTCTACCCGAGAAAAATACCACCGGCTTTGGTCTCCAAGGGATGCAGGAACGGACAGTCGCCTTGGGTGGCCTATTCGAACTCCAAAGCCAACCTCAAACAGGCTGCCATATTCAGATCACAATTCCTCGATTAGGAGAAGCGTAATGATTCGAGTGATGTTGGTAGATGATCAAGGGATTGTGCGGGAAGGGCTCTCTAGTCTGCTTAACACTAAACCGGATTTAGAAGTTGTGGGTGAGGCGGAGAACGGTCAAGTTGCCCTTGAGAAAGCTTTGGAAATTCAACCCGATATTATCCTGATGGATATGCGTATGCCGGTGATGGATGGAGTCGCTGCGACCCAAGCGATCCGGCAGCAGGCTCCTCAAATCAATATTTTGGTCTTAACCACGTTTGATGATGAGGACTATGTCTCTCAAGCCATGCGCTTAGGGGCCAAGGGCTATCTGCTTAAGGATACCCCCTCTGATGAATTAGCAGAGGCCATTCGAGCGGTTCATAAAGGGTACACTCACTTTGGCCCTGGCTTGTTTGAAAAGATGATCACAGCAACGCCAACGGTGGAAGAACCGCCCGAATTGGCAGAACTGACACCCCGAGAGACGGAAGTTTTGGCCTTAATCGCAGAGGGCCAGAGCAATCGAGAAATTGCTGAGACCCTGTATATTTCTGAACGGACGGTCAAGAACCACGTCAATAGTATTTTGAAACGGTTAAATGTGCGAGATCGCACCCAAGCTGCCATCCTAGCCACCAACCTACAACAGCGCTAGCCATGCAGGCTGGGGCATATCGCACCTGAAATTAGATCTATACCTATTAATTCAGGGCTTAATATTCAGGTACCGAAGAATCGATTTCACGACTCCAAGCCGTGATTCCGCCGGTCACATTGGTGCCTGAAATCCCTGCTTCTTGGAGGAAGCCTAGGGCCTTAGCCGAGCGTCCCCCCATCTTGCAGTGAGCAATCAGGCGGTGGCCATTCAGCAGCTCTTTGACTTTGGGAATGGCTTCGCCACTTTCAATCTCAGACAAGGGGATCAAGACTGAGCCAGGGATGCGGGCAATCTCATATTCATGGGGATTACGCACATCCAAGAGGACAAAATCATCCGCACCGCTATCGAGCAGTTGCTTGAGATCTTGAACGGTCATTTCTTCCATATTGGCTTTTTGCTCCGCTTCGGCTGCTTGGGCTTGAGGAATACCACAGAACTCTTGGTAATCCACCAGCTTTTCGATCACAGGACGCTCTGGGTTGGGCCTGAGCTTTAACTCTCGGAACTTCATGTCTAGAGAATTAAACAGTAGTAAGCGGCCACTCAAGGTCGTACCCTGCCCCAAAATAATCTTAATCGCTTCGGTGGCCTGAATAATACCGATAATGCCTGGCAGAATTCCCAAAACACCCCCCTCAGCACAAGAGGGCACTAGTCCAGGAGGTGGGGGTTCTGGATATAAATCCCGATAGTTGGGACCGCCTTCGTAGTTAAATACAGTGGCTTGACCTTCAAAGCGGTAGATCGACCCATACACATTGGGCTTATCTAACAAGACGCAGACATCGTTGACCAGATACCGAGTCGGGAAATTGTCCGTACCGTCAATAACAATGTCATAAGGTTCAGCAATTTCTAAGGCGTTTTCTGAGGTAAGCCAGGTGTTATACAAGTCCACCTGACAGAGGGGGTTGATTTCGTGAATGCGATTTTTGGCGGATTCGATCTTAGGCTTACCCACCCAAGAGGTGCCGTGAATCACCTGGCGTTGGAGGTTAGAGCTATCGACCACATCGGCATCAACAATGCCCAAACGGCCAACTCCAGCGGCGGCCAAATAGAGTAATAACGGTGACCCTAAGCCCCCGGTACCAACACAAAGGATGCTAGCGGCTTTTAAGCGTTTTTGTCCCTCTAGGCCCACCTCCGGCAAAATGAGGTGGCGAGAGAACCGCTCATATTCTTCTTTATTGAGCTGAATCTGGTCCAAATTCGGATTAAGCATGGCGGAAATCCTTAAGGGTCAGGATGTATGAGGTTTCTAAATATCTGTTTCAAGGGTTGACGTAACCATAGTATCCACAACCGTTACTGGTTCTGCTCGAAATTGCTGTTGGTCATCCAACATCCAATTGCGAAAGTCGTGGGGTACACCGTTTTCGACGGCAACTATCACATAGGAATATTGGGGCCAAGCCCATTTGCGATCGCATTCAGAAGGCACGGCTTCGTGATCGGGATGTGAGTGGTAGACCCCTATAATATCCCACCCCTGTGTGCGTGCGTATTTCTGAGCGTTAAATAAATCTTGAGGGGCAATCCAATAGCGGCGGGTTGCGGTTAACGGTGTTCCTGACTCTTCTATTCGTATAGATGATTCGGCTTGCTCCCAGGCATTATCTAGAGGATAGAGTTCAAACAGTTTCTTTTCTAATTGAGCATCTGTTTCTAGGATTTTCCCAAGCATCAGCCCACAGCACTCTTCGGGATAGCAGTCTTGGGCATGGGCATAAATCTGATCCATTTGGTGGGGGTGAAGGGTTAGCACGGCAAATTAATTAAATCGATCCAACCTTACCCTCCCATGATATTTTCCTGAGAGTTCTCAACCAACAGAAGATTTCAAGCTTTTCAACATCTCTTGGCGGGGATTGTCATGAACGTCGCTCCCCCAACGTAAACATCTGAAAATGCTCTCTCTTTGGCTATGCCACCCCTTTGTATCTATCGGCTTGAAAAAAGGCTGGACTGCAAGCAAAACTCCAGGAGTAAGGATCCCTGAAACGATGTGCTGAAGACCCTTAAATTGCTTATTGATAACAGTTTGCAATTGGTAACTAGATATGACAGCATAAGGTCTATGGTGATGCCTTAGCCAGCTAAATACTCAGTAGTTAACGGGTTGAAGCTATGAGCCGTGCTGATAAGTTTTTATCGATATCGTTTGTAAATCAAGGTAGACAATGGTGCTTAGCAGTTTCTACCCTCAGGGAGGTGGCCCAACTCTATCTTCAATTCAAGGCTGAAAAAATGATATTTAATTCACATCCTGACGGTAGAAATAGTTGATCGACGGGTAATCCTGGTCTACTTTACGCATAAAGAATCGCTCGATATGGCTTACGATCCTCAGATTTACTCTTCCTACGAATTGAACTGGCAGTTGCACACTCAAGCAGGCAACCAGTGTCTGCTTGCAGGTTCATATCTGGAGGCCCTACAGGCCTATCGCAAAGCCATTGCCTTGGCTGAGTTAATGTTGATGACTGCCAAAAAAGAGCGTTGTCACCCGGAAGCTATCCATGCTTATGTGACGGCTTGCCACAATTTGGCCGATAATTTAGTAAAACTTGAGGATTTCCAGGTTGCAGAAACCACGATGCAACAAGCGTTGGATCAAGTGGTTGATCTGATGCATGCCACCCAATATTCTCAATGTCTCCGCATCGAAGCTGCAAAAGCATTGAAAATGCTTAGCCTCAAGGTCTATGAGTTTTATCTGCGTCTAGGACAGCAGGATAAAGCTCGCAGAATGTTTGAACAAAACGCTGAGCTTGCCCAGATGTTTTTCAGTCAGATACAACCTCGGTTGTTGAGTGTATAGTATTCATGGATTTGACTGACACCTTGGCGAAGATTGTTTCGATTCAGATTAAGGATTAGTTATGGTTCTGCGACAAATTAAGACTCAAATTAAGCGTTGGTTCCCGGCTCCTATCGCTCATGCTCACTGTGATGGTCCCTGTGGAGTATATGATCCAGCGACAGCCAGGATTTATACCGAAGCGGTCGTTTCGATGACGCGCAAGATTTTAGATCTGCAACCCCCAGCCGATCAAAACCCGCAGGCCATGGCGACTTATCTGAATACCATGTCGCGATATATCCAAATTAAAGAAGAGCAGGCTCAGAAGGCTAAAGAAGAAATTTTGATCCTGTGGACAGATTATTTTAAGCCCCAGCACCTGGAGCAATATCCTAATCTGCACGATATGTTTTGGAAGGCCGCTAAGCTTTGTTCTTCTTCTGGAGTCTGGCAAAACTGCTTGATTGGCCATCAAAGACCACACCGTAGTAAATTCAGGCCATTAACCATCGTGTTTGCCCAAAGGTGTAGTCATTCTAAAAAGCATCATCCATCCAGACCAGGCTCTAAAACAGTACCTCTCACACTTGAGCATCCCGTTATCTAAACCTCAACAGCAGCATGTGCTGCGTATTGTTGAAGGATTGATTGTGGGCAATGGCCGCAAAACCCTTAGCCACTTGTATGCTCAGTGGGTTGATGCTCCAGATGCCAGTGCAGTGGCTGACTTTTTACGAGTGAGTACCTGGTCTGAGCAATCTCTCGACAAACGCCTTGGGGAAATCAACCTGGCCGATGTCATAGAGCGCGTGCAGCGAGGAGGAAGTTCTCCTGTGGTGTATGTGAGTATTGATGACTCGACCAGTAGCAAAGATAAGGATACCCATGCCTTGGAAGGGGTGGATTGGCAGCATGACCACAATGCCAGTGGTCGCAATACTCCCAAGTACAAGAAAGGGATGGTGCATGTGAGTTGTCGGGTTCAAATTGGCAACCACAGTGTTCCCTTCGCCTATCGGCTCTATTTACGGGCAAAAACGGTTCGCAACTTGAACCGGGGACGTGCCAAGGAGGAGCGATTGCGCTTCCAAACCAAGTATCAACTGGTCCGGGAGATGCTTCAGCAGCTCCAGCCTCTATTACCCAAAGAATGGCGGGTGTACGTTTATTCGATAGCTGGTATGCCTCCGCCAAACTACTCAAGTTTGTTCGGCGGCAAGGCAAGCGATGGTTTTGTTTGGGCGCTATCAATCCAATCGCATTCTTGATGGCAAGCGTCTGAGTCAATGGAACAAAGACCTCAAGCACAAACACTACGACTCAGTTGAGTTAAAAACAGTGACAGGCTCAAAGCACACCTACCTAACGCGCTCGATTACGGGCCGATTAAATGAGGTGCCTTTTGACGTCTGTGTGGTCATCTCCAAGCGGCACCCTCGGGATTCTCACCCGAAGTATTACCTGTGCACAGACACCTCATTGTCTGCGGCCAAAATACTGAAACGCTACTCAAAGCGCTGGTCCATTGAAACAGATTATTGGTATCTCAAGCAATGTTTGGGATTGGGGGAGTTTCGCGTCCAACACTATGAAGCGATTCACAAGTGGTACTCTTTGGTGCATTTAGCGTTGCATTTTTTGTATGCTCAACTGCGCTGTTCTCAACAGAGGGATGATCCATTCATTTCAATTGCCCAAGTGATTGAACATCACCGACAGCAACAGGCTCAAGCGGTCTTAATGGCTGCTTGTGAGCAGGCCATCACGGATGGCAATACGCAAGGAGTCGTGAAGCGCTTCATTCTACCAACTCGGATTGCAGCCTAATGGCTTGAGAAACATTAGCTGAATTCGAGTTACTGCTCTGAGGCACACACTTCAGAGTAGGTTACCGCCTGTTCTGGCGGTAATGAAAGGAGGCTGAACTTTGATGAAATTTGCCAGACTCCAGCTTCTTGCAAAGTGGAGGTCAATCTGCAACATGCTGAACAGTTGCTAGCAGCAGTTGAAGAAGTTCATAAAGTCTTTTGGGCAACTAAAAATCGAACGGATGTGTCCTGGTACAAAGCCAGTTAAACCCGATTTCCCTGTAAGTTCATCACTCCCAGACTGCACAGTTTGGGAGTTCTTGCTATGGTGCTGTCGACGTCGTCGGCGTTGGGAGGTGCAGGGGCGGTCCATGCTGCCGACTTTAAGTCCTGGCAATCAGGTTCTTATTCACCCCAGAGCCTATCAGCTGACGACACCCCAAGTCGGAGATATTGTATTGGCGTGCCATCCGTTTCAGCGCCAGCTTTATCTAATTAAGCGTATTCAATCCGTGAGTGATCATTCCTATTTCTTAGTCGGAGATAATGCAGCTGAAAGCACAGATAGTCGGGTATTTCACGCCGTTCCTTTAGATTGCATTGTCGGTAAAGTAACCAGCTTTTTTTAGGATGCAGTCCAGGATATTCCAATGGGATGAGAGGGCTTTAGCTGTTTAAACTCACTGTAATCATGATGGTGTATGGCTTTTATTGGAATACGCGCTTCGACACCTAAGCTTAAGCTGGAATATGGGCACCCTAAGTTTATTGATGTTCACTGCTCTATACCTTCAGTGAGTAGGAGTTTGACTTGTCCGTTGGGCTCTGCTCAGCCTGTGAACTGACAATTAATTGCCATTGATACTATTTCGTATTTTTCCATGACTTCAGGTTTGGGTTCTCAACAGCCTTCTCAGCCCTTAGGCAGTTTGCTCGGTAGATTCTATCGATTTTTACGTCGTCCTTTTTATACTGTCAACGTCCCATCTCAGACTCAACCCCTGAGAGATATTCTCAGGCTATATGCATTAGCGTTAGTGCTCGTGTTGCCTCTCGCAATTATGGTGGGTCTCCTAGCGGAGAAGCTGTCCAGTAGCCATGCCATCAGTGAGATGGCTGATCAACCATTATTGATCTTCACTATGGCAGTGATTATTGCTCCGCCCTTGGAAGAAGTTCTGTTTCGGCTGCCTCTACGCTACACGCCGATCAATTTAACCTTACCTCTGTTTCTATGGCTACTCATTATCCTGGGCACATTAGCGAGTGCAAAGATTGTATCGGCCCTATGGATTTTGCCTTTGTTATGCTTGGCGTTTCTAGGATGTGTGTTTTTGCGAGTTTGGCTTAAGGAAAAGATGCCTGCCCAACCCATTCATAAGCATTATGAAAAATGGATTGGATGGTTCTTTTATGGTTCCACCATCATTTTTGGGTTGATTCATATATCCAACTATCAGCTCATTAATGATTCGGCTTTACTATTGGCACCACTGCTGGTCTCTCCTCAGGTATTGCTCGGTGTTTTCTTTGCCTTTGTCCGACTAAGATATGGGTTTTGGTGGGGCGTGTTTACCCATGCTTTCCATAATGGTTTATTGGTCGGACAGATGCTGTTGTATCGGATGTTTTCGTCCACATCGATGTCCACAGAAGTTGACAAAATCACCGTCAACCAAAAACTGATTACAGTGATTTTTAGTCTTAGCCAGATCGCGTTTCTTCTATTGTGTCTTTTTATTGTGGTGAGAATGGTGCATGAGTGGCGAGCTGAAGGGCAAGTTTCCCAAGCAAGTAGCTAGGGCCACTCTCGCAGTAAAGACAAGGCTTTGAGCCAATAGCGTATCGGCATTCAACACCCAAGCCATTGAGGGAAATATCATCTGTTGGGATAAATCCTGTTGTCCTGAGCTAAAGCTTAGGACAATGCTTGATTAGGTTTGGCTTTACAGTGGAGATACGTCTTCATTACGGCTGTTGCCATTGGCCAAATCTCCAAGGCAGTGGTTTAGAACGTTTTTCTATGAGTGCTGGGTAGTGTCTTGCCTGGCGATTAATGCGGATTAAAATTATGACTTATCACGCATCGTCCCCTCAGCCGTCAAATGTATCTCAAAGCCTGTTGGGTCGTTTTCTCAATTTTTTAAGACATCCTCGCTATACAGTGAATGTGGCCACGGATCATCGCGGCATAGTTGATGTTCTCAGGCTCTATGCATTGGCTTTGGTAATGGTTTTACCCCTCGGTGTGTTGAGTTCCAGATTGGCAGAGAATCTTGAATCGAGTAACAAAGTTTTAGAGTTCGCTCAAACCGTATCTTTCTGGCAAATTATTTTGTTTGCGGTGATACTTGCTCCGCTTTGGGAGGAAGCGGTCTTCCGATTGCCTTTGCGCTATACCCCAATTAATCTAGCTCTCCCTTTTGGTCTCGGGATGATGCTGATTGTGTCTTTCCTGACGTCGGCTGGTATCCTCCCTCCCGTAGCCGGGATGCCTTCGTTAACTGGAATGGTTGTTCTAGCGGTCGTTCTGTGGCTGTGGCTTAGGCAACTGGACTCTCAACCCATCCATGCTTTTTATGAGAAGTGGATAGGTTGGTTGTTTTATGGTTTGGCTCTGGCTTTTGGTCTCATTCATGTGAGTAACTTCACCAGTTTGGGGGTGCAGGCCTTGCTTTTAGCTCCCCTTTTGGTTTTGCCCCAAACCGTGATTGGGGTTTTTTTGGGATTTATCCGATTGAAGTATGGGTTTTGGTGGGCGGTGTTGACCCATGGTTTCCACAATGCCTGTGCCATAACGCCACTGCTACTGGTACGTTTGGGGTCAGAGAATCTACTTGAGAGTATGGGCAATGGTATCCAAGAGAACGCCTTAGTTGGAACAGACTATGTGCTTATATTGCTGATGGTTACCTACGTACTCGGCGGTCTATTGCTCTGTTTAATTACAGTGTGGAAGTTAATCGCAGAATGGCGACGGGAACAGCAGACGAACTCCAGTTCCTAGGGGCCATTAAGGGGAGGATGGTCTAGGCAGCGGGTGCGATCGCAATAATTGAAACCGCCCCAAAATAGTGTTGCCCCTAGGAGTCCTTCGGCATCACAGGGTAGCCCCGCACGGCGGTATCAATGGGAGCATGTCACCTTTGCAGATTGTTTTGAAATCGTTCAGGATACAAGTGTTGCCCAGAAGTCTTCATCAATGAACTCCGAAAAAGCAGCTCAACTCAAAGTCCATCTTGATGCGATAGCCCAATTACTGTACGAAGAAAGCGATCCAGAGAACCTGAAGACGCTAGAAGGTATTGAGATGACGGTGCGTCAGCAAATTCAGACCCATGTCAGTCCCGAACTCGGTCATTTTTATCCGCACAGCTACTGGCACAGCAGCAGGCCGCAACCGACGCCTGAAAAGCACCTTGGGCGTTCTAAGCATTACAACTCAACAGGCACAGCATCTAGCCGTTTCCCCCTATCGTCAAATCAGTCCTCATTTAGAGAATTGTTGCTTGCGCATCAGTGCCAATGTCTCCTATGCTCAAACTGCTAAAGATGTGGCTTATTTAACTGGGATTCAGGTACCAGCCAAAACCCAGCAGCGATTGGTGCATCAACAACGGTTTCCTACCCCCAGGCTCATGAAGCTTTAACCGAAGTGAGTGTAGATGGTGGCAAAGTGCGCATCCGCACCCCTTTAGGACACCCTTGTCAGTGGAAAGACTATAAAACCCTGGCAACGCATGTGGGACTCATCGCGGATTATCACAATAATGCCCGGCTCATTGACTGGACTCACCAGCAACCGTTAGCCTCTCCACTGACTTGTTTAGGGGATGGTCATGATGGCATTTGGAATATCATTCGTCAGCTGAGCATACCTGAGCAACGGCGAGAGATTCTGGACTGGTACCATCTGGTGGAAAATCTTCATAAGGTCGGTGGGTCCCTCAAACGTCTGCACCAGGCTGAGCAGCTCTTATGGCAGGGGAAGGTTGATGAAACCTTGGCTCTATTTGAGTCATTGAAGAAAAAGCAGGCCCAAGTCTTTTGCAACTATGTTCGCAAACATCGGCATCGGATCGTCAATTATGACTATTACCAGAGTGAGCAAATCTGCTCTATTGGGTCTGGGGCTGTTGAATCTGCTATCAAGCAGATTAGTCGCAGAGTCAAAATTTCAGGGGCGCAGTGGAATGAAAGTAATGTCCCGCAAGTGCTGGCACATCGGTGTGCTTACCTCAATGGCTTAATTGGAATGCAAAGGTGACATGCTCCCGTATCAATGACTTGGGTGGATTTCATCCCGCGAGAGAAGAGAGCCAAGGTTTCTACGGCTCGCAAAATGCCATAGGAGAGCCAGCCTCGCAGAGCACTGGCTTGGCCATCAAAAGGACGGCAGCGAGCCAGATCGGGTTCTAGGACCTGTTGGCGAAACGTCTCAATTACAGTGGGATTAGAAAAAATGGCCAGGACTTCTTCTTCAATGCGATAGCTTAAAAAATCAAAATTAGACGAACCCACCACCAGATAGCGATCGTCCACTAGAGCTGCTTTCATATGGCTCATGCCGTCGTAGAGACGGACATCAAACCCGGACCGTTGGGCCTCCCATAGCAAGTAATCTCGCACCGTGCCTTTGTTGTTGCCTTCTGGGGTGAGTAGAGTGACGGGTACCCCGCGCTGAGGTAGTTCAGCTAGGGCTGCACAGAATGGAAAGGTGAGATAGGGGCTAATAATATGCAGAGATGTTTGGGCCGAGCACAGCAGATCTAGCAAGTTTGCAAATGTCGCTTCATTCGAACGGCCATCTAGAAGAAAGAACTCGCAGTCCCCGAAATCAGCATGGCTGGGTAAGGATTGATCGTGCCAGGTGGCCACAAAATCAGCCCGCAGGAATTCCACAATGGCTGGGTCTTCTAGGCGAAACATCAGATCATGCCAAGCAAAGTTATGGTCGCTGAAGTTAAAACCGCCAATGTAGGCAATCTGGTTATCAATCACGATCAGTTTTTTATGGCTGCGCCCCACAAAATGAATCAAGCAGGGGCCGACAGGATTTGTAAATCGGACCTGACCTCCTTCCTGGATAAGGGCTTCAAACATGGCGTGGGTCTGGCGGACCTCGGTTTTAAGGTCTTGATCCGACCAATATTTAGGATGATAGATAAATTTATCACTCTGAATAAATCGCGTGTAGTTATCGACTAAAATCTGTTTGCAAGGCGCTTCAGAGGCTAGCATGGCCTCGATCACTTGCTGGCCGGTTTGGTCACCTTCAAAGGTCATCATCTGGAGCATAATTTCGTGATCAGCCGCTTGTAGATCGTTCTGGAGACGATGCCAAAAGGCGTCCGCATCAACAAGAAGCTCCACAGAATTCATATGCTGGACCAAACCATAAGGGACTCACAGACCACCAAGGATTGTGCTCGGGCAACCCTCTTGACGATTGTTACTTTGGTCAGAGTATCAAAGCTTGTTTCTCACAGCAAAAAAGCCTCTTAAGAGATTAAGCCTGGGGTCGAGAGGGGATGCGATCTCATCTGGTATCACCTTAGAGATATCTGGAAAAGGCACAAGATGATGGCCCTCATTCAAGTTTTAACGTTGAGCAAGATCTCAATAGCTTTAGTTGACTAAACCGAAGACTCAAAACTTCATTTCAAACGGGTCTTTGGCCTGTAGATAGATAAAACAGCCAGAAATAGGGACATAGCCTTAAAGACCTTGGAAAGTTCTACATGACTTTAGCAGTCTTGATTTTGGGCATCCTAAGACTAGGTAAATATCGATTTTCGAGAGTTCTCGTTGAGAACCAAGCATTATGTCTGAGGGAAAAGAATCTTCGTTGTTGGTTAACTTTCAGCCTGGAGAGCTGATTTTTGCGACTGGCGAAGAAGGTCACCATGCCTACATTATTGAGTCGGGCCAAGTCGATATTTTTGTGACCACAACAGGAAAAGACGTGTCCTTTAAATCCCTGGCCAAGGGAGATGTATTTGGCGAGATGGCTGTCATTGACGCTTCACCTCGCTCGGCTTCCGCTCGGGCACTCACAGAAACCTGCTGTGTTGTGATTTCCCGTGAGCAAATCTCAGATCGGATTGAAGCCTCCGATCCTGTGGTCAAGCTATTAGTCTCGCGGTTATTGGACCATATTCGGTCCCTCAATACTGGGGTTTCCCAGGCGGAAATGTCTGCTTCAGACCTGCCGAATTCCTCGGTAACGTCATCGTCTCCTGTTTTACCTCACCAACCCGTCTTGGAAAAAATGCGGTTGGAGTCGGAATTGCTAGATGCGATCGCAACCAATGCATTTGTCCCACATTATCAGCCCCTTGTTGATTTAGAGACCGAAGAGATACTGGGATTTGAATTCTTAATTCGGTGGAAAAGCCCTACCCGAGGTTGGGTTTCTCCGGCCCTGTTTATCAATACCGCAGAAGAAACGTCCTTGATCCGTCCCATTGGTCGTTGGGTGATTGAAAACGCCTGTGCAGATCTCAATCGCTTTAATCAGGCCCTCTTAAATCCTTCGGCAAGTCCAGGAGAAAACAGACCACCGTTATTTATCAGCGTTAATGTCTCTGCTCGCCAATTTCAAGCGCCACAATTTAATGAAGAATTGCTTGAAATTCTCCAGCGTCATCAGATTCCCCATTCCCAAATTAAACTGGAGGTCACTGAGCGGGTTCTTATGGAGGGGCCTTCAGCTATCAACATCATTCAACAGTGCCGACAGCTCGGATTTCATCTAGCACTAGATGACTTTGGCACAGGATTCTCTAGTCTCACTTATCTCGCCAAATTTGAGATAGATAGCCTCAAAATAGACCAGTATTTTGTCCGCCAAATGTTAACAAATCATCGAACCCTGGCCCTGATGAAGCATATTTTGGCCATGACTCGGGATTTGGAGATGCTTTCTGTCGCCGAAGGCGTGGAAACCCCAGAAGAACTTGATATTCTGCGTCAATTAGGTTGCCAAGTTGGGCAAGGGTATTTATTTGGCAAACCTCTCCCTTTTGAATCAGCAAAAAACTTACTGTTAGACAACTATCGTCACCCACCAAGATCAACTGCCAAAGTTTTTATGGGATCTGTAGAAGGGCATCTGCCGATCCAGACAGGTTCCTGCATTTAAACTAGGCCGTTTTACTGATCGCCCCCACTTTAGCCTCCTCAAGTGTCAACTGAAGCTAGCCCAAAATCTGATCAGATAGCAAAGAGATAGTGGAAAGAGCAGCCAAAGCATTTTGACAGACCAACAGAGTATTTCTCCATCTTTAGTCAATACATCGGATGCAAATCCAACACGAGTGTTTTACGATGTAACGGTTTTCTGAGGTGGAGGGTTGACGGTGGGCTACTCATACGGATTTGTAACTCGTTCATCAAAATATACGGATTTAGAAGAGTTATTGGATGCCTGGGCACAATTTTGTCGAGATATCTACTTCGTCGACTTTAAGATTGCAATTGATGATTGGGCACTGTTCAGTTAAGAAGTGAGGCATTCAAAAGCTCTGACTGCCAACACTTCGCCAATCTTAACGGGCCTTTGGATAAATCCCATCACCATTGCTGGGGTTCGCTGGTATCCATGGCTGTAGTGAGCACGACACCAATTGTGAATCAATCGCTGCACATTCAGCGCTCTTTGTAATCCCTCAACGGTTTTGGCATAGTGGTTCTGGCGTCTACGATAACCGCTAGCCCGTCGTCTCAAAGAACTGTGGAGGGCTTCAAGATGATTGGCATGGACATCGCTCTTGGGGCTAATGGCCGTATAAGGATGCTCTCGATTAACCCACATTACCCGAGGTTTTCCTTGAGACCCTTTGATCTTCATCGCCACCTCTAAACCCGCTCGCCATACTTTGCGAAAAGGATAGGCCTGGGTCGTGGTACTCCTGGGCAAGTAAGTACTCGCTAGCTTCCACAATACCTTGGAGTATCGACGTTCTCCATCTGTGAACCAACGAATCGATGAACTGGGTTTAGCCCAATCCCAAGCAGCTTTGACACTTTTCTCAAATAATGATTCATCCTTAAGACCCGCGCGAGCCTCGAACCAATAGCGACTCTCACGGTCGATGAAATGAATGGTCCAACCTTCACTGAGCCAGGGGGGGAAGATTTTCACCTACGCGGGGGTACACTTCATCGCCTTCAATTGTGACCTCTGCTGCTTGGGGAGAAGGAGGGGAGAAGTTTGATAATTGCGCTGATAAACGCTTCTCCCAAAGGATGATACTGTTGGGTGATTTCCGAGCACTCTCCCCGCAGCTCTAATCCCTAGGCCTTCGGTGCGGGCATTGATGGCCATTGATATCATCTCTACTGGCGTTCTCAATCTCGCCATCGGCGTCCCACTACGCTCGTTGAAGCGACGACCACAGTCTTTGCACAGAAAGTACTGAACCACTTGAGCTGTTTTCAGCGTCTTAGTTCCGTTCTTAACGACATTTTCGCTTTGACAATGGATGCATTGCATTGCTCTGAAACTGATACTGCAGAATCATCCTAGCAGTCACTTCTTAAATGAACAGTGCCGATGATTGCCTCTACTGGTTTGGCAATATGCAATATCCCGAAGCCTATGAGGCATCGCTAGTCTTCCCTGACCGAGACGAGTTGAAATCCAATACACAGGATGGGGATACGGTTGTTATTTATAGGGCGGGTTCTTGGTCAGACTTAGCAAGCGAGATTGAAGCTGAAGCTAAGTCGCGGGGAATTGCCCCCCGTTGCGGCCCCGGTATCAACGATGAGTTTGACTGCTTTATTCCAGATGGTTCAACTATCTTTGGCTGTGGCTATTGGGAAACACCTGAATTTTATACAGTGAATGGCAATACAGCCCATAGATTGCAATATGGCTTTGCAGCAGACTATCGCTATTTACCCAGTTCTGTGGAAGATCATCGGGAGGTTTATGGCGATAACCCAGATATTTACAATGAACAAGGGCATTCTGATTGGGCCAGCTACCTGTTATTTGTTGCAGAAATGATTGCCAAACATAAAATAGCCTATGAAATTTGTCGGAGCGCTATCGCAATCGTCGTCGTCGCTACGCGCTTCGGTGTAACTTGATTTCAGCCATCTATAACCATGAGCTATCTTTGGCTGCTTAAGGGATGGCAAACAGCAATACCACATCGTGAAATGAATATTGCAAGAGGTCTATTGTTACTGATTGATCTCACCCTAATTCTCTCTCCTATTCTGAATGTGCTTTTTCCAGCAGGCAATAGGCTGAGCTTGAGTCTATCAGTAGTTGTTGTAAACCATTTCCCCAAGCAGAAGTATTTACACTAGGCAGGACTCATAAGGATTTGCAAAGCCTAAATTCATGGATTGAGAAAAAGATAGTTGCAAACAATATTTTTATTTATATCTAGAGAAAAATCGCATAAAAATCTTCCCACCAATCAATTAAAAATAAAACAATATGGCAATATGAACCTCAAGGGTTGATCTAGCTGCCAGTGGCATTAAAATTCCCATGTCTATCGTTTTTGAGAGATAGTGACTTCTTGAGGCTAATATTCCTTTCTTCATAAAGCATCGAAACCATTGGCGGCAGGGGAATTGTCTTAAACTCAATCAAAATCCACCCACTTTATCCTGAGGTTTTAACTTGGAATTAAACCTGGATTTAATCGTGAAGGCTTTCCAGTACTGAGATTATAGGTTCTATATCCTTAAAGACTATCTTCAGAAATAGCAGAAAATTACCGTGATTTAAATCATAAGTGCATATAGCATAATACTCGCATGGCTTATCTATTTTTGCGTTATTGATATGTCAAGATTCTACGCATTTTTATTGTGAATAAGGATAATTATATTATTTTATATTCAAAGTAATATGCATAACTATTTTGGATATGAAAAATTGAAATATAAAAAAATTATATATACAAAATGACATCTCTCATGTAGGATTAATCCAGATTGACTTAAATATGCTTTACGCAATTAATCCAAAAATTATATTCAATTGATCTGTTCTAAATAATGAAGCTATCTTGACGGACATTTCATTGTTTTAACGATGAGACCAGGGTTTACATACTGAATTTCCTTAGCATGTAAACCCCAATGTGTTGTGCGTTTTTGAAAAGCTTTTCAGAAGACAATTCCCTGAATATCTCCTGTTAAATATCATTATTCTTGAATATTTTCAATGTGTATACATCATTTCTTGGTGCTCTAAAACATTACCAAATGATGATGTTCAGTTTTTGGTGTTTAGATTTCTGCATTAGATTGTTTATATTTTTTTGAACGTTGAAGTATTAGCTTTAATGAGGTAATTACATGGCTACTATTGTTGGATCTAATAATCCTGATAACATTTTCGGAACGGCTGATGGCGATGGCATCTTCGGGCTTGGTGGTAATGACAGAATTCTTGGTGGTGCTGGTGTAGACATCATCATTGGAGGCGCTGGGAATGATCGGATCTTTGGACAAGATGGAGATGATCTTATCTTTGGCGATTCTAGATTCTTTGATCCTGCTGCTGGTGATGATGACTTTATCAGGGGTGGTAATGGAAATGACCTAATCTTTGGTGAAGGTGGCAACGATAATATCCGAGGTGATGCAGGAAACGATAACCTATTTGGTGGAGACGGTAATGACTTTATTGCTGGAGGGTTAGGCGCCGATAATATCTTTGGAGATGCTGGCGATGATAATATTCGCGGCGGCTCTGGCGACGATATTCTCAATGGTGGCATTGGCAATGATTGGCTTCGTGGCGATATCGGGAATGATCGCTTTTTCGGCGGCAGTGGGAATGATACCATTGCCGGCGGTGCAGGTAACGACCTCATTGATGCTGAAGATGGTAATGACTCGATCCTGGGTGGCGCTGGTGACGATGTAATGTTCGGTAGTATCGGTGATGATACTATTCGCGGTGGAAGCGGTAATGATGTTCTAGTCGGTGGGGGCTTTACGAATGACACCCTAAGTGGTGGAATTGGCAATGATTTCCTAATTGGTGTCGATCCCTTTCTTCCACCTTTTGGGTTTGGTGATAATGAAATTGATGTTCTTAGAGGCGGCACTGGAGCTGATACCTTCTCCCTTGGGGATAATGGTACGGTCTTAGGTCAAGCTAGAGGTGGTCCTGAAACGTATTACCTTGGTGGTGGAGATGCTGACTATGCGCTTTTAAAGGATTTCAACTTTTTCGCAGATACCATTCAGCTAGCGTCAAACGTTAGCTTTGCTGACCTTGATTTTTCATTCACTGGCGGTAGCCTACCCAGTGGAATTGGTATTTCATTAAATAATGACTTAATCGCTATTATTGAGGGGAACTTCCTAGGGAGAGCCCGTGGTGGATTGACTCAGTTTGTGTCAGCAAACAGTAATATCTTCCAGAGCGCATAAGTCAGCAATCCAATTCACCCTTATATTGTCCTTGGTGACATTTTTTGAGCCTAATGCAGGAGAGGTTTAATCCTCTCCTGTAAGCTCATTACGAAATATTTTGAGTCCTTGAAGACCCTATAGTTCATTCTTGAAATCTGACCAGGTTTTACTGTATACAGATTGGTTTAGTCATACCGAATCAAAGGATGGCTTCAATATATGCCAAAGATAAATGAATCTTCAGAATATCTTGATTAGATATTTAAAACAAGAAAAATTCAGATTAATAAAAAGCCTTGTAATGAAGTACTAAATCACCAGGACTAACGCATTGACAGAAATTACCCCCAATGTTCAAGAGAGCCATCCCAGCAGTGGTTGTTCAAGAATGAATTGTCGAGCAACCTCTTGATATAACTTGCGTTGTAGGGCATACCAGTTGTCTATCTGTTGGTGCCAAACTTGTAATTCCAGCTCCACAAAAGCCCTAAGAGCACAAAACACATGGGTATGAACAGCCTCAGTTAAACGCACACGAAACCGCTGAAGTCCACACAATTGTTTGCCTGCACGATGAAGCATTCAATGCCCCAGTGGAGTGTGTGTAAATGCTCAAACTCAGCTTTACCTGCAATAGCAAGCTCCTTCGGGTCTGGCGCATACAGAAGGTAATAGCGACACGATTCGTTTTGAATCGCTGGCAAAAACCTTCACGATGCCCACCCCTTTGAGGTAAACATGTAATCCTTGTTCAGGGATGACAAGGGTATCCACGCGTTGATACTGGCTCTGGCCCAATCGCACCTGTCGATTTTTGGCAACACCAACCAGGAATCCCAATTGCACGTCTTTGAGTAAATTGAGATTGGCCTTGGATGCATACCAAGCATCGCTGGTGAAGGTCGTCGGTCGAAGCCCCCAAGCTAAAACCTCTTGGAGCATTTCCTGGAGATATTGATTCTTGGTTTTGCCCTCCTGTTTGTCATAAATACGATAGTTAATGGGGACTCTCAAGCCATTGGGACTGGTGTAGTACAGGGTGATTAAGGGGATTCCCAAAATCGGTTTGCTATGTTTGCTACTCCAGTAATATCCCAACAGGTCCATTTTCTTGGGGTTGCTGTAGAGTTTCTCAAGAACAGTATCATCAGCACTCAAAACGCCTCCGGTCAGCTCAATCCATTCATTGTCTGCAAGTAAATCAAATAGATCTTTGGGCTCATAGCGTTCTCGAAGCAAAAGCGGTTGATGCTGTCGTGAGAAACATCTTTGAGGATTTCTGCCATATGGCTGCATCCATCTCCTTGGGGTTGAGCTAGGAGATAGCGGACATAAAGGTCTTGGGTGCACTGAGCAGTTGAAGGCTTGCTGGGTATTCGCAACAGAGGGAGAACATTAACGGCCTTTATCTTTCAACCCACAAAATAAAACCCGTGTCAATGCGTAAGTCCTGATCACTTTGATCTCCTCAAGCAACAAAGGCGAGACATACATTCCCTAAGCAGTCAGTTCAGCTGCTTTATGTATTCATATTGCAATAATTCCGACAATAATTACTTCCCTAGCATCAAGTTCAGCACTAGAAGGAAAACAGTTGGTTTTATACCTAGAACTATTGGTCTTTATAACAACTTGGTGTTAATTTATCGCAGTGAGTAAAAACCACAATCTGGTGAAAGAGATTGAATTAAAATCAATCTCCTAATAGCCAAAAAATGCTCCTGACTTCAAATTTCCAAAATTAACTGCATTCGAGAATATACAGTTTCGAGAATTCAAACCATGACACGTAGATTGACCGAGGGGCCAATAGGCCCTATGCTCCGGGAGCGTGTCACTTCTTTGAGAGAAAAATGATAATTGATCTTAGATGATCCCTCTTGTTGACTATGACACCAGAAGAAGAACAAGAATTCAATGCTTGCGTAACACGCATTTCAGAACTGCTGTATCAAGACTCCCAATCCCAGTCTCTGCCCATGAATACTTTGGCAGAGATTGAATGCACCGTTCGGACTCAACTGCAAACTCATGTGTCGCCTCAAATGGGTCTTTTTTTATTGACCTTTACTCGAAAAAGTGGACAGTTCATTTAAGCTGCGAGTGTTTGATTTCGTGTCCTCCAGTAATTTTCTTCAAATTGGACAGGGGCGCAATATCCAAGGGTTGAATGAAGTCGTTGTCGGTTGTAGAAAACCTCAATCCATTCTGCAATAGCCGTCTTAGCCATCGCTCGATTAGGGAACGTTGTGGGATAAATTAACTCAGTTTTGAGGGTCCCCAAAAGCTTTCAGCCACCGCATTATCCCAGCAATTGGCTCGACGACTCATACTACAAGTGATTCCCTTCTTGATTAAAGCCTGTTGATAGTCCCCACTGGCATATTGACTGCCTCGGTCAGAATGAAAGATTAATCCAGTCTGTGCTGGTATCTGTTGTCCTAAGGCAGCCTTTAGGGCATTGAGAACTAATTGTGTCCGCATATGCTCAGCCATGGACCAACCTACGACTCGTCGAGAGAACAAGTCAATAATGACGGCCAAATATAACCATCCTTCATGGGTCGAGATATAGGTGATATCTGCAACCCAAGCTTGGTCAGGTTTCTCGCTCGTAAACGTCCTGTCTAGGATATTCGGGGCCATCGGCCCATCATGCTCAGAATGAGTAGTGACTTTGAATGGACGCTTCGCTTGAGCACAAATCCCTAGCTTTGCCATGAGTCGGACCACCCGTTGGCGACTGACTGGAAATCCTTTTCAACCAACGATGCATGAATTCGGGGTGAGCCGTAAGTTTGACGACTCTCATCATGAATCTGTTGAATCTGCTCTGACAAGATTTCATTCTCCTGGTGTCTAGGGGAGGGCTTTCGCTTTACCTAGGCATAGTAGCCACTTCTCGATAACTTGAGGACTTTACACATCAAGACAATGGGGAAGTTCACCTTCTCTGCTTTGATTGGCACTGGTCTGTTAGCAGGATCTAGCTATAATGCTTCCGACGCAACCTAATGTAGATCAATGGAATGCCCATATTGTCTAAGCGAGAAGATCCTAAAGCGCGGCTTTGATAGCCTGCAAGATGGGACATTAGTCCAGCGATATCAGTGTAAGGATTGCAATCGGCGTTTCAACGAACGCACGGGTACCCCAATGGCTCGCTTACGCACCGCTAGTTCAGTAGTGAGCTATGCCATCAAAGCTCGCACCGAAGGGATGGGTATTCGTGCTGCAGGTCGAACTTTCGGTAAATCTCATACCACCATTATGCGTTGGGAAAAACGCCTAGCAGACCAAGCACAGAACTGGTCACCTCCCGCACCAGCAGCCTCTGATGTGACGGTAGAAGGGGATGAAGTTTACACGCGTGTAGGCAAAATCTTCCCCCCAGCCAATCCCAGGGCTGGACCATCCATTTCCTTGAACGCGAAAGCCGCTATTGGTTGACAGCACAAGCTGGCCTCAAGGATGCACAACTTTTTGCAAATGGCGTTTACTCAGCTTGGGAGTGGGTCAAAGCCTGTGATGGGATTCGATGGTTTACCGATGGTGAGAGGCGTTATGGACAAGAACTTTGGAAGCTCGCCAATGTCTATCTCAATGGTGAGGAGTGTCATCCTGACTATGGGCATCGCAAGGTTTGGCGAGAGGGGTTAGAAGTCGCGATGAAAGTTAAAGGGTCTCAGGGGAATCGGCGAGTAGAGTGGGTGAAAGCAGAGCATCCCTTTACCGCTATCAGTCTAGGGTCTGAGGTCCATGCCAATCATAATGAGGCTCACAATGCTGCCTTGAGGAGACGATGTAGTGCTTATCGAAGACGGCAGAATCTCTACGCTAAGAAGCGGTCGGGGTTACAGCGAGTGCTAGATGTACAACGCCTGATTCATAACTGGGTTAGACCCCATTGGGGGCTCAGTAAGCAGACCACACCAGCAATGGAGATGGGATTTTGTTCTCGTCCGTTGAGCACACTAGAACTCCTCACCAATAAAGGGTTTAGGTATGTGCCCTGTTAGTAGACCAGTGCCGAATTAAAGCAAAATCTAATAGTCGTTTGCATAAGTGGCATAACTTTGACACATAAAGTTCACTCCAAAGTCTAGAAGTTCATGTTTTTTCGTTTGTGTTGGTAGCGAGAATGTTTAATGGTGTTTCAGTGTAGTGGGTTTCAGTAATTCAGTCAGTCTAGCTTCTCCATGAATTTGCATAATGGCATAGTCCAGAGACTGTTGGCGAAACGGATGCAGTTGTCGCCTCCATAGGATGAAAGGTTGAGTCCCTTTTTTTTTATTGCATCTCCAACACATCACCAGCATATTATCTTGGCACAGGGTTTTGCTGATGTGGTTGCGCTTAGGTTCCAGGTGGTCAATGGTGCTATTAGAGACCGCCAATCCTCGCTGGCAGACGGGGCAAATATCTCCCAATTTTTGGAGTTGTTGCTCGATCAGTTGACGAGCTTCCGGCGTTTGTCGCCAGTCCTGATACTGCTCACGGTATTGAGAATACACTCGATTCACCGCTGCATGGGCCCGCAGCTTTGCCCCTTGCATTTGGTTAAAGAGCTGCAGGCAAGTTTCCATCCGCGTCATCGCTACTGTCCTAGGCTTCGAATCCATAAATATTATTGACGAGTTCGGTATGCTGCCAGCTCTGAGACCGTTGGCGCACTTGCTTGACCGTTGATTTGATGGCCGTTGCAGCCTGTTGCATGCGGGCAAAGTTAGACAGGATTTTGGCTTCAACCTGATTTGAAGTGGTTTGGATCTTTTGGGTAATCCAGGTGTATAAATCAATCACTTGCTGCCAGCCTCGGTTGAGGAGTCCCTGCTGCTTGCGTTCTGCATTGAGTTGATGCTGAGTCAGCAAGGTCCGATTATAGGTTTGCAGGTCCCGATAGGACATGTTGTCGTGGGTACGAGCCATATCCTCTCCTAATCCAGTTGGGCTAATAGCGTTCTCACCAATCTGAGGATTTCGCTCCGTTCTAAATCAAGGAAATTCCTGAGGAGTTCTTTGAAATACTGCTGATATTTTTCGAGCTGTTGTTCCACATAGTTGAGCTGATTTAAGGCATAATCTCGCTCATTCTCAATTCGATATTTAACCAAGCCATAGCTGCGATTATTTTTAGCAAAATGGTTACGCTGCTCGATCAACAATCGAATCGCATCAGCCAAATCATCTTGTTCTCTAACGGCATAGAGTAACGCTCGGACTTGATCGGCGCTCATGCGTTGGGCAAAGGCGATATCGAGATAATGGGTCTTTTTGAGTTCGGCAATGGCCGCTTTCTTGGATAGAAGGGTTTCCTGCTTATCTTGGGGAAAGGAAGAAACGACCATAACGATTGCCAAAACGCCTAGGTCAAGTATACTCATTCATCCCCAGTGAACGTCGGAAATCATGGGTTTCTTTGGGTTTAAGGGCGAGATTTGACTTTAAGAATATTTTTGGGATTAGGAAAAATTCCCCCAAGAAGATAGCGATAGACTGTGAATGCACTCTCCTCTGGTGGCTTCATGCCGAATCGTCTTGCCCATTCTGCTAGCCTCTATCTGCGCAAGCATGCTGATAATCCCATTGACTGGTGGCCCTGGTGTGAAGAAGCCCTAGAACGTGCAGCCCAGGAGAATAAACCTATTTTTCTCTCGGTAGGGTATTCCAGCTGCCATTGGTGCACGGTGATGGAAGGAGAAGCCTTCTCCAATTCTGAAATTGCCAAGTATATGAACGCGCAGTATATCCCCATCAAGGTGGACCGGGAAGAGCGCCCTGATATCGACAGTATCTATATGCAGGCGGTGCAGGCGATGACCGGGCAGGGGGGATGGCCCCTCAATATGTTTCTGTCGCCAGGGGACTTGGTGCCTTTCTATGGCGGCACCTATTTCCCGGAGGAACCCAAATATGGACGTCCTGGATTTCTACAGGTTCTAGAAGCGATTCGCAGCTTTTATGACACTGAGAAAGAGAAACTAGATACCCAGAAAGAGAAGCTCAGTGGCCATCTGCAAAGCTCAACCGTTCTCAATCCCATTGGTGATCTCCAGCCTGAACTGTTGAGTAAGGGCATTGCCAAGAATACAACGGTGCTGATCAATAAAATGCCAGGGCCAAGCTTTCCCATGATGCCCTACGCTACGATCGCACTGCACGGATCGCGCTTTTCCACTTCTGAGCAAGAGCAGGCCCAACAAGCCTGTCGCCAACGGGGACTGGATTTGGCCTTGGGTGGAATCTATGACCATGTGGCTGGCGGCTTTCATCGCTACACGGTCGATCCCACCTGGACGGTGCCTCATTTTGAAAAAATGCTCTACGACAATGGCCAGATTGTCGAATATCTAGCGAATTTGTGGAGTACAGGGGTTGAAGAGCCTGCTTTTAAACGGGCGATTGCGGTTACTGTTGCCTGGCTCCAGCGAGAAATGACGGCAGAGGCGGGCTATTTCTATGCGGCTCAAGATGCGGATAACTTCGTCACAACGGCAGATATTGAGCCTGAGGAGGGGCGCTTTTATACCTGGACTGACTCGGAGTTGACCCATCTGCTGACCCCAGAAGAATATGCTGCCATGGCGGAGATTTTCAATCTGAGTGTTCAGGGCAACTTCGAAGACGGGCTGACGGTACTGCAGCGCCAGCAACCCGGCGTAATCAGCGAAACAGTAGAAGAAGCTCTACAGAAACTCTTTCAGGTCCGTTATGGTGACCGGCCCGAATCCTTAAAGACCTTTCCACCTGCCACCCATAACCAGGTGGCTAAAACCCATCCTTGGCCCGGTCGTATCCCTCCAGTAACGGATACCAAAATGATTGTGGCTTGGAATAGCTTGATGATTTCAGGCTTGGCTCGGGCTGCAGCAGTGTTTCAACAGCCTGACTATCTAGCATTAGCTACGAAAGCTGCCAGCTTTATTCTCGATCAGCAATGGTCCGAGGGACGGCTACACCGCGTTAATTATGATGGCGAAATTGCGGTGATCGCTCAATCAGAGGATTATGCGCTTTTGATCAAGGCGTTTTTAGATCTCCATCAGGCTTGTCAAAGCCTGGCCGTGGGTCAAGCCAGTCGGTGGTTAGAGGCAGCGCAAACCACACAGGCTGAGTTTGATGAGCATTTGTGGGCTGTAGAAGGGGGAGGTTATTTTAATACGGGCAGTGAAATATCTGAAGAACTGCTGATTCGGGAGCGGAGCTGGCTGGATAATGCCACACCTGCGGCCAATGGGGTTGCGATCGCAAATTTGATCCGCCTGAGTTTGTTTTGCGATCGCACCGAGTACCTCAGCCAAGCCGAACAAGCCCTGCAAACCTTTGGGCAAGTTATGGACTCCTCAACCCAGGCCTGCCCTAGCCTATTTGTCGCCTTGGACTGGTATTTCCATCACACCTCCATTCGGACATCGGTAGACTTAGCATCAACCTATTTACCCACCGCAGTGTACAGTCCATCCTCCGAAGTTCCACCCGGTGCCCTGGGCTTGGTTTGCCAAGGATTCAGCTGCCTAGAACCGGCCATGACAATGGCAGGACTCCACCAGCAAATTTCAGACAGTCTTACTCGACATCAGGTTTAGCTTCTGGTGTCGCCGCCACTCCTGAGGTCTCACTGCGTTCCTCGGCGGCAATGTCCACATTTTGAATCACATAGGGCAAGAAGGCCCCTTTGAGTCCTCGCTTAATGCGTTCTGATGTTTCCTCAAACAATACGAATAAGGGATACATTTTCTCTGCCCCCTCATTAAAAATATGTTGAAACTGCTGGGGCATCTCCCAGGTATAGCCCCGACTCAAGGCAACTTGGGTTTGCCGCCAACGGCTCACCAAATGCGAAAAATCCTCTTGGGGACGGTGGATAAAGACTAAGATTTCTACTCCAGTTTTTATTTTCCACTCTGGATCACACATCAACAGTGCCAAATCGCAAGGGAGTGTAATGAGCTCGTAGGGGCTATCGGAGGACTTGATCTCCGATTGGGGGATTCGGCACCTTACTTGCACCACAGGTAAGGGAATAGTGATCACACTATCGCGAGACCGACGAATACTGGGAATTTTCTCAAAGTAGGGACGGTGCTGTCGAAGCAGTTCCACCGCATGGTGATGATTACTATAGGTTGCCAGCAACTCTTCATAGTGGGATTGATAAACTGGCATGTTCTTCGCGAGGTGATCTTCTTTATCTAGTAGTACCCGCACAAAGCCAAAAATCTACGATACAGCGTCTTCTGAATCAAAGCTGAAACGTTGAATTTTGAGTTTGTCGATATATTATTTTGTATCATCTCATCAAAACAGCGATATTTTTTCGATGTTCAAGAGATTTAAACAGATGAGAAATAATACCCCCTCTGTTGTTGCCTGAAGAACATGCTTATCCTCATGATTACTGGTATGAAGTTTGAGGGATTGAATTCATTCTCAGGCTAATTGTTCGATGTAGCTATCACCCGACTAACTAGAAACTTGTGGCAATGTAGCTAACTCCAACGGCTTACCCTAGCGTAGGGGAACAGGTAGATCTTTTTGGGGCCAGAGAATTCTAATTGAAGGCAAAGATTCTATTTCTTGGAATGATGAGTGTCTTGGCCGATCCAACGGCAATTGGGCATATCTATTTAAATCCAAACCTATAAAACAGACGTATGGAGGTATATGGAGCCTTTAAGGTTCATGTGCACAGATGCATAGACTAGTCGGTCAGAGGGTGAGCCGTGGAATCCTCCATCTATAGGGAACTAATCCAGACGGAACCGTCTACAGAAATGGCCAAACTTGGCAGCACCTGATTTATTTCCCTTGGTGTTTTGTACTTGTTGAACCTGGAGGAGGACCATGTCACAACTCATGGCTACGAAAAATCGATCAGCGGAAACCTTGGCTCTGCTAACAGAATCTGGCCAGCACGCCCAATCCATCGTGGTGGTTGATGCAGCCGTCAACAACTATCAGTATTTACTCACTAATCGCCTTCTTGGCATCGATGTCCATATTCTGGATGGTCAACAGGATGGTATTACCCAACTACAAACCCTATTACAGCAGTCTCAGACTTTATCGAGTCTCCACTTGATTTGTCAGGGATCACCAGGTCAGCTACAGCTAGGAAGCACCTTGCTGTGTGAAATGAATCTATGGGTTTATGCAGACGACATTCGCCAATGGCGAAGTAGTTTGAGTGATAATGCTGAAATTTTGATTTATGGATGTGACCTAGCGGCTAACCGAGTCGGCCAAGCGTTTATTTCTTGGCTAAAATTTCTGACAGGAGTTGATGTCCACGTCTATTGACTCAGCTTTCTATGGGCTTGAATGCCTCAACCCTGTGAATGGCTTGGCGGACTTGATCTTTAGGAATAACTGCAGTGACTGCATCATGGGGGTTTTCGGCTAAGCCATCGGGATGACAGGACTCCCAAACGCTAGCCATAACCTGTACTGCAACTTCTAAAGGAATTCGCTCGAGTGTCTTACCATGATGAAATTTGAGGCTGATTGCCAACTGTTTTTGCAGTACCAAAATCTCATCAATCCCACCCGTTTTGTCATTCATGATGCTCAATAGCTCAAACTCATTGAGAATAGTGTCAATCTAAAAAATTCAATTCCCTAGGTTCGCAACAATTTTTTTAACCTAGTGTCGCCCTTAGCCATAATCACATAGGTTGTTCAATCACGATATTTTTCTACAAGTCAAATGAAAAAATATCGTAAATTCGCAATAGTTGGTGTTGAATATTCAGATGTACTGACGGTTGATCAGCATCATAAATTTTAATTCTTTCGGTTGTCCTGATCTAAATTGGTCACAAAGGATAGCTCAATCTGATCCCAAGCAAGAAACCTAAATTCGATAACTACTGGGCCTGGTAGATTGCCTGAGCACGCCCTGTTGTGATGGTGCGATAACGATTGATAGTAGCTTGCACATCTTGAGATGAACTAGCTCTCGAGCGTGCTTCCTTTCTGCCATCGTTAACGACAGGTGTTAATGCTTGGCGGGCCGTCGTTACTGTTGGGGCAGTTGTAACGAACGTCGTATTCTCCATGATCACGGTAGGTAACATATCAGTGGTGACAGTGGCCTGAATCATCTCATCTGCCTGATTAGGCATGGCCTCTGCTGGAGTAACAGGGATAACAGAAAAGGTGATGAGAGCTGCTAAAAAACCGATGTGGGGGGAGTTCATTTTTTAATCTTGTGGTGATGAGGGCGATAAATCGGATCAAAAAGTCCGTTGTCTTGTCAAGAAAAGCCTGTAGTAGAACTTCTGTATAACTTGTATATCCCTATGATGACTGACATTAACGATGCAAACATCATGGGAAATACGGAAGTTGAGATATCTATTCAAACTCTAAAATTATCATGATATATTCAATTGATTAAGCTGTTCTAGAAAACAACCAAAAAATCCTAATTCCTGATCTTGAATCCTGATGAAGTCTTTATAATTAGGGGCTATAGATTTATTTATTGGTATTAATAATCTAATTAAATTAGGTTTGCATTGATTGCAAGCAAGTGTCTTGAAAAATAATAATAGTACTATTTGTATGACTTTATTATTATTTTTAGACTATATAACACGTTCTTCCTAGTAGATAACTTGCGTATACTTACTGATTAACATCTGCCGATAACCAGTCTGTATTCACATCAACAATCCTGCTAAACCTAGAGTGCCAAATTTTTTTTACTGCTTCAGTTGATAAAGCAGGGGGCGAATGGCACATAGACTAACTGTCTAAAACTCCCATAGCAAGTCGTACTAGCTCCTAATGATTTCTTGTGCCAAAACCAAACGTAATCATCAGTCCAGTGGCTTTGAACTAAGAGACAAGGATTAAACCTTCTGGAGGGTGCGCTGAACGGGCTGTTCCACAATAGGAAGGGGCCGATAGGTTAACTTAGAAATCACTAAAAATAGGCATAATCCAATTAAAGGGCTGATTAGGGTGGGAATGCCATCAAAATCAGCAGTGAAAATACTATTGGGTATGTATAGAAGGGTATTTTTAATTCCAAACGTCACGGGCATTAGTGCAAAGAGAAGTAACCGAGTAAATGAACCCACAATAATGCAAGCTAATGCGCCTTCTTTAGTGGCTTTTGGATAGAACAGTCCTCCAGCCAAGGGAACCAACAATCCGGCAAACCCCAGATCAAATGCTAATAGGAGTAAAACCCCAGTTTGGGGAACTCTTAAAGCAAAAAACACGCCCATGATAGTGATGACTACTGCCATCGAGCGGGTCAAAGCCAGAAGCCGATCGCCACTTGCACTGGGCTGATTATGGCGAATGCCCAGGATGTTGTGAGCGATCACCGAAGAAGTTCCCAAAATAGCGCCATCTGCAGTTGAAAGAGAGGCCGATAAAATCGCCACAATGACTAAAAGAGCCAAAGAAGAAGGCACAACATTCTGCAACAACGCATAAAGGATAGGACCATCAGCCGTAACACCAGCTGATGCCAAAATTTCAGGTGTAGAGAGAGCGATGATCGAGAACGGAACACCAATCACTACGGTACCTAAAGAGCCGATCAGGCAAGCTCTTTGAGCCGTTTCAGGACTTTCTGCAGAAAAGATTCGAGCCATAAAGTCAATGGCAACGATATCTCCCAGCCCCAGGGCTAACAGCGTTGCCCAATTGACTAGGGAACCTGATGCGGGGCTAGTCATCTGTGCTAGGGCTAAAGGACCGGTACCTGCTGGAATGTTGAAGCCGAAATTCAGTCCGATATAACCGAAGAGACACAGTGACCCCACTAAAGCAATCAGTACTTGAATGGCATCGGTATAGGCGACGGCAAATAAGCCGCCACTGGCGGTGTAGATCAAAACGATGACCGCAAGCAACAACACCCCAATGGTGTAGGACATCCCTAAAAAGGTTTGAAAAAGATATCCTCCTGCAACTAAATTACCTGCGAGTAAGAAAGAGAAGCTAATAACCATCAGTACGGCTGCTACCCATTCGGTGGTCCGCCCATATTTCACCCGATAGAAATCGGGCAACGTGATTAACCCCATCCGATTCATTGGTTTGGCGAAAAACAGAGCGGTCAGGAAGAGGCAAAGGGCTAAGCCCAGCGGTAGTGAGGCTCCTGCCCAGAATCCGAATTCTGAAGCCAGATCCGTATTGCCCAGAGTGGCATTTGAGTCGACAGATTGGGCCATTAATGTGGCGGCTGCTAAGGGCAGCGTTAGCCCTCGACCTGCGACTAAAAAGTTAACACTGTCTCCTTTAATTTGTTTCGACGCATAAACGCCGATGCCCAGGGTGGCGAGGAGGAATGCAATGATACCCCCAGGCAGCAATGAGTCAGCCATGGTTGAAATCCCTACGTCAGGTGAAATTGCCCATTGGTGACATCATAAAGATAGGCAAAGCACAACATTGTATCCATCTCAACAAACTGGCTAATATTAGCCCAGTGGAAATAGTGGGATGCTGAGAATAAAGGTCTGGTAATTGTCCTTTGGCTCAACAGCAGCTAATGCAAGCTCACTAAGCTCTCGAAAGTCTTTTGAGTTGAATCTGGGTTCTCAGCTTCTGGATGGATCTGCACTCGCTGGGTCAGTACGGCTGCAATCATCATAAACCCACCGCCCAAAATAACTGCTGCTAGACGATTCCCGGCAAAAATATGACTCATTATCCATCCCAAGCCAAGGGCTGCCGCGATCTCTGGTAACACGATGAAGAAGTTAAAAATCCCCATGTATAGACCGCTTTTACTGGCCGGTAAGACGTTAACCAACATTGCGTAGGGCAAAGAGAGCATACTGGCCCAGGCAATTCCCACCCCGATCATTGGGAGCAGCAGAACATATTGATTATGAATCCATAACAAGGAACAGAGCCCCAAAGCGCCACTCATAAGACATAGGGAATGGGTTCTTTTAAGGCTAATTTGCTGGGTTAATTTAGGCAAAATGAAGGAAAACAGGCAGCAAACGCCGTTGTACATGGCAATACATAATCCTGCCCATTCAATCCCTGTGGTGTAGAGTAAGGTCCCTTCTGACGTAGCACCGAAGATATTATGTGCGATCGCAGGTGGGAAATACAAAAACACACAAAACATCCCAAACCAGCTACAGAACTGCACCCAAGCCAATTGGCGCATCGTTACAGGCATCTCCCGTAAGGCGATACCAATATCCGATACCATGCCGTTTGAATGGGGTTGAATTGTTTGTGGATGAGTCACTTCAAACTCTTCTGGTAGGGGTTCGGTCGTAGTGACAACGGTCCACACTACTGAACCCAGAAAAATTAAAGCACCTATATAAAAGGAAAGCTTAACAGCGATAGGTACAGTGTGATAATTTTCTTGGGACTCAATGACCCCAAAGACATGGTGCAACAGCCACGGTAAAGCTGAGGCAATCACCCCTGCTAAGCCATGAAAAATCCCTTGAATCGTAAACCCTAAGGTGCGTTGCTCTTCTGGCAGCAAATCCCCAACAAAGGAGCGAAACGGCGTCATGCTGACATTGGCAGAAGTATCCAGAATCCATAGCAATCCCACGGCCATCCATAGACTGGGAGCATTGGGCATCATTATGAGTGCTACGGAACCTGCGATCGCACCTGCCAGGAAATAAGGCCGCCGCCGCCCCAACGGTCCCCATGTATGGTCACTTAAATACCCAATAATGGGCTGTACGACTAGCCCCGTGAGGGGAGCTGCTAACCAGAGCATGGGGAGTTGATGAGCCCGGGCTCCCAAATGTTCAAATATACTGCTAGTGTTAGCCATTTGCAGGCCCCAGCCAAACTGAATCCCAAAAAAGCCAAAACTCATATTCCACAGCTGCCAAAAGCTGAGTTTATGGTCTTTTTGGGGGACTGCAGTGTCGGTATTTCCTGGCTTATCGATTCCCTGCCCTACCGTAATCATAAAGGGCACCTACCGTTCAACAATCGCAACAGGAAATATTTGATAGACACAACCTCAAAATAACGATAGAAACTTTGCAACCTATCTTTCTCAATCGCAAAGATAAATATAAACAGGGATGTTTTTCCCTGAGGAAAACGTTCGAGTCCCTTATATCATCACCCTAGTTTTCCCTATAAAGGCGATTCAGTGATGGGGATCACCCATAAAAATTAACAAACGTAAGAAATATTTTCATTGGTTTATGTATTTTAAAAAGCTAATTCTCTTGCAAGTTAAATCATTGACATAGACAAAGATTAACCGTTCTGAATTAATCGCAGTAGCTCATCGGTGGATATCTTACCGCTGATTTCCGTTCCCTCCAGCAAACTATCCGCTAAGTCACGCTTATGCCGATGCAGGTCTACAATTTTCTCTTCAATCGTGTTTTTAGCAACCAGCCGATAAATGGTAACAGGCCGTCGTTGACCAATCCGATGGGCACGATCTGACGCTTGATCTTCTACCGCAGGATTCCACCAAGGATCCATATGAATGACATAGTCGGCAGCCGTTAGGTTCAGTCCGGTTCCTCCCGCCTTCAGACTGATGAGAAAGACTTCACCTTCGCCAGACTGAAACGCTTTAACCCTCTGCTGACGTACTTTTGCAGGGGTACTGCCATCCAGATACTGATAAGCAATCTGTTTCTTGTCTAAGTAATCTTGCAAAATTTTGAGGTGATCGACAAACTGGCTAAATACGAGGGCTTTATGATGATTGGCCAATAATTCCTCCAGGACTTCACCAAACAGTTGTAACTTCGCGCTGGCAGGCGGTGATTCAGGCATCACCAGTTGAGCATTACAGCAAGTCCGGCGTAACTTCATAATTTCTGCTAGGACCTGGAGATGTTTTGCTCCCGCTTGGGCATCACTATCGGCAAGATTTGCGATCGCTTTTCGTCTCAGAGCTTCATACAAGGCCATCTCTTCTTCACTCAATTCCACCTGAAGGGTAATTTCAGTCCGAGATGGTAGCTCTTCTAAAACCTGGCTCTTGGTCCGGCGGAGCAAAAAAGGCTGAATCAGTTTCTTCAGCCGCTGACGGGCTTGGGGGTCCTGACTTTTCTCAATGGGTGCGGCAAACTGCTGATTAAATCGTTCCATTGATCCTAAGAGACCCGGATTAATAAATCGGAATAAATTCCACAGTTCCCCTAAATGATTTTCAATTGGGGTGCCGGTCGTTAAAAGTTTGAACTCAGCCTGGAGATTCATGGCCGCTTGAGAGCGCTTCGTCGTCATATTCTTAATGGCCTGAGCTTCATCCAGGACAATCATTTGCCAATTCACCTGGGCCAGCATTTGAGCAACCTCTTCTTGCTGCAATAAACCATAGCTACAGACCAATAGATCAAAGGGCTGAAGCTGATCGAGCAGTTCTTGGCGTTGACTGGTTCCAAATTGCAGCGGGCGTAAGGTCGGTGCAAACCGCTGGGCCTCACTAATCCAATTCAGACCCACGGAGGTGGGAGCAATGACTAAGGCAGGCCCTTCAGGGGCACGGGTCAACATCACCGCTAGAGCCTGCAAGGTTTTTCCTAGTCCCATATCATCTGCCAAACAAGCCCCTACGCCCCAATGGGATAGTCGGGCTAACCACTCAAACCCTTCTTGCTGATAATCCCGTAACTCTGCTTGCAGGGTTGTGGGTAGCTGGGGTTGTAAAGCTTGCACATCTTTTAATTTTTGGACGTGGGCTTTCCAATGCTTATCCACCTTCAACTTACCCACATCCTCCACCATGTCCTCCAAGGTCATGGTGGTTAGAGGGTGAAACCGCAACCCCTTACCTTGTTGTTCAGAATATGCTCGGAGGTCGTCTAGCCGTTTGCGAAACTCCTGAGTCAGGGCAATAAACTGCCCTTCGCCAATGGGGATAAAACGGCTGGGGGTTTGCTCTAACAAGGCTAAAAGGGCTTGCATATCCAGAACTAAATCATCAGAGAGTTTTAACTCTCCGGTTGCCGCAAACCAATCCCGCTGACGCTTGATCTGTAACTGGAGCTGACCTAAATCCGCCCGATGTCTGACACTTAGTTTCTCTCCTTCAGGCCATTCCAGCACAACAGACTCTTTTAAGTCCTGGAGTTCTAGTAGAAGCTCCAAGCAGGCTTCCGGGTCTTCCACCAACCATTCATGATCCTGCGGTGTCAATTTCGCTAGTGTTGGACAAGCCGCAATCGCTGCTTTGGCCAATTGTCGCTCTTTAACGAGATTGCGTATGGTCTGTAAACGTTGGCCTTCAATTTCGGCAATGACCGTTTCGCCACCACTCCCTGGAGGATAGTAGGGACCCCCTTCCGCAAAGGGACGGGACAATACTGCAACCTTCAGTCCTTCTCCAGCAGGGAGTAAATGTACATGGGGAAGAGCTTGTGCTGGAACCTCTGTGGCGCTCGCAACTCCACCCCCAATATCGGAGTGAACCGTTACTAAGCTAGAAACCGCACCAATGGCAGCCAATACCTGTTCTTTTGCGCGTTCGGGAACCGTCAGCCGATTTTTCTCCCCTAGAATGTTGGCAATTTGGCGATGCTCCGGCTTGATATCAATAATTTTTAAGCGAGTTGGGGTTTCTTTCGTAACGACCAGGGTCTGACTCGCCTTCAAGGCTGGAGAAAACGTAAGGGCCAGTTTGTCTCCTTTTTGTTTTTGGATTAATAGTTCAGGTTCCCCCTTCACCACCTCCACGCGAGTCGTGGGTGCATCTTCCCAAAAGACGAGGGGATGGCTGATTAACTCTACAATGGCTTCCTCGCTAAATCGGTACTCTGTTTTGTTGTAATAGCCATAGGACCCATAGGACGAATAGGTTTCAAGTTGGCTACAGACTCGTAAATCCTGATCGGTGAGATAGTTAAATTCACCGGGCTTGCCGTACAACCGTTTCAGGGCAATGGGACGGCCTTTACTCCACCCCCCTTTTGCCGTCATTTTCTGCTCCTTGGGCTGCAGTAACCAAGTTTGACCATAGAGGGTGATAAACCAGGCCAGACGCAGTTCTGCTTGGACGACGGGGGCTTCTTGTTGCAGATGCGCTAGGGCATTCAGGCACAGCTCCCAGGGCTCTTGCGATCTGATAATATCAACCAGTGGCTTGATGCCACTTCCCTGCCGCAGGAGTTGAGCTTGGGCCTGATAGGGATTGTCAGCCTCTTCGGTCTCCAGTTTGGCTATTAGTTCTGCTGTTTCCATGGCAAACCAGTGATACCCAGACTGCGTGGCTTGCCGACAAAGGGGGCTTAAAACCCTGGGCAACCATTTTTTGGCCTTTTCAGCATCAACCCAATATTGGCAAAGGGCTCCGAATAAGATATCTAAGCTATGGTGTCCTTCATAAGGATTGAGAGAAGCCTGAAGCAAAGTTTTCTTGGTTGATAAATTTCCTTGTTGAATTTGGATCAAACTATCTAGCCAAGAATAGGTGGTTCGCAACCAATAACCCGACTTACGCACCATATGCTGCACATAGCCTTGGGCCTGAATCAATCGTTCTGAAGATCCCTCCTGCAGCAAGGCCAAAATAAAAAAGAGCCCCGAAATACTAGTAAAGTAATAGCTGCGTTTACGTTTTGTTTTCCGTAATTCAGTTAAAGCGCTGGTGAAAAGGTCAATGGATTGATCCGTGTCACCTTGTAGAAAGGCCAACCAACCCCAGTAGGGCGCAGTATTATCCTGATTTTTTTCATCAATTGACTCTAGTACGGAGGAGACTTCTTCCACATAGCTACGTAATAATAGTTGCTCGGCTAAAACCACCTTCAAATAATCAGAACAGCGAGTCTTCTGATTGGCAAAATCTTCCTGAAGTACTTCAAAAGCTTCTTCACTAGAAGATAAATCCAGAATGCTGTTCGACAGAATACTGGTCAGGGCTAGCTCATAAAAGTCAGTGGGAAGTGTTTGAATCCAGTCTGCATCAAAGGGGTTGTTGCAGATGATCGTAATGACATCATCCAGAGATAACGGGTCCTGTCTTTTAAAGACTTTTTGGTAGTCCGAGAGTTGTTCAGTGAGAAACTTTAAATCCTGGCTATAAAAACCAATTCGGGCTTCCCGCAGAAATTGAGCTTCACTCCTAAAGCTTCGGGGGCCTGAACCCCAGGGTTCATAAACGGGCACAGCCCCTTGAATAATGGGGGCAAGGGTTTCAAATTTGCCCATCTCTAAGACATCACGGGTGGCAATTTCAGCCAGCAAGGGATGACACTGAGGTCCTTGGCCTCGTTCTTGCAATACAATCCCTTGATCAAGCAAGCCCTCAAGATGTTGCTTCAGCAGTTTGGAATCCCAGGTTTTATAATCCGAGTCTGCAGCTGCCTGACGATTCAAACAAGTGAGAATGGCACTACGGTTGACGGGCTCATAGGCTACTGACAGCACTTGGACAAGTTGCTGGTCTAAGGGGGACAATGCTAAATAATCTGCTGCGAGTTGGGCCTGTTTCTTAGATGAAGCTGTGCTGGATTCAAACATGACTAATTCATCACGGTTAAGGGAAAGCTTTCGATGGCCTACCGAGCCCTTTATTACGTTTGAATGGGCTTGACTAACAAGTGTGCTTTAGGCTGATAGCCTAGCTTCTCATATAGCGACAATGCAGGATGGGCATTCGTAAACACCTGTAAGCCAATTTGTTGATCGCCTTGCTGAGCAGCCCAATCTTCAGCTTTCTGCAATAAGGCGGTCCCTAAGCCTTGCTGGCGATATTCAGGATCGACGTAAAGGATAAATATATGGGTATAAGCATCCCCTGTGACTTGATCAACCGCCGTTCCTAACCATAAACAGGCCAAAAACGCATGGGCATTATCCTCAGTAGTGATCAACCAGTAGGGCGTATCCGTCGACCAATATTGATCAATAACGGCCCGTAAATGTTGATAATCATGTCCAGGGTAAAGTTCTGCGTAGGTCCGCTGCATAAATTGCAGTAATAAATGCTGCTCTCCCTTCGTCCCTAAACGTGCATTGAACCCCGAAACAAAGTTTCTATCCAAGATTTAGACTAAACCATAGAACATAAATCAGAGGAACCAACGGAATGAGAACCCGCTGAAGAGATAGGTTAGCCCTCAATGATCATAGCGGGGACCCAGCTTACTCCCTCCTCCACTGGAGCAGGTTGCGCCATATCATCTGGCAGGAACGCCCTGGCGCTGACCGCCACCAAAGCCACGACAAAGATCAAAACAATCAAAAAAGGAGCAATATTTTGGCGAAAGAAGGTCATGACTGAATATCACCGGAGACTTGTTCCTTTATCGTACCGCTGTCTTGAACGAGCTGTAGTCGGTTAGGATGCCTCTTAGGATGAACTGGTTATCGAAAAGCCTAAGCCTATGCGTCTTAATGCATAATTCTAAAAGAACGGGGATTGATGAGGCGCAACCGCTGCCAATTCGCAATCTGGTTTTAGCTCTACCGACTGTTTCTGTCTGCTCTCTTTACGCTCAGAAGATTATGACATTGGACATTGGCGATTACGCTCCAGAATTCACCTTACCCAATGCAGATGGTGAATCCATTGACCTTAAACGTTTTCGAGGACAATGGGTGGTGCTTTACTTTTATCCCCGGGACAATACGCCTGGCTGTACCAAAGAAGCTTGTGGATTTCGCGATCAGTACGAGACCTATCGAACTGAGCAGGTTGTTATCCTAGGGGTTAGTGGAGATGATTCCAAATCCCATCAGAAATTTATCAATAAACAAAATTTGCCTTTCCAATTACTCTCCGATCTCGATTTCAATGTGGCAAAATCCTATGAAGCCTATGGACCCAAAAAGTTTATGGGTAAAGAATATGAAGGGATCTATCGACATTCTTTTCTCATTGATCCGGACGGCAAGCTAGCGAAGATTTATCGAAAGGTCAAGGCTGCCGATCACGCCACAGATGTGTTGCAAGATTTAGAATTACTGAGAAAGTAGATATTAAACTCACTCTCTTTTAGATTTATTTTTAGTATCTAAAACGGAGTTCTTGCACAAAAGATTAATGCATAATTTTCTAGATTTGCCTTGATATATTAGGAGGCACTCTAGTCTATTGATGGATACTAACGCACCTCACTATGTGAACTAGCCTACCTCTGTATTTTTGACTATGAAACGTTTCGCATACATGGTTCAGACGGTGCTGGGCCTTCTCTTTCGACACCCATTATTAGGGGTATGTTTAATACCGATCCTTGAAGATGGACAAATCGTATTGGTTAAACGTCAGGATAATGGCCTATGGAGCTTACCGGGCGGCATGGTGGATTGGGGTGAAAATATTCAGCACAGTATCAAAAGAGAACTCCATGAGGAAACGGGGTTATCACTCACAACAATGGGACGATTTGTGGGGGTATACTCAGACCCCGATCGTGATCCTCGATTACATTCCATTTGTTTAGCCTTTGAAATTAAGGTTGAAGGGAAATTGCAAGTGAACGATATAAATGAAATATCTGAGGTGCAATCTTTTTCCCTAGATGAAGCGATGAACATGTCTTTAAGTCATGATCATACCCAGCAGCTGCAAGACTACCTCCAAGGTGAATTAGTGATTCGCTAGCTCTAGAAATGCAGCGACCGATCACCTTTCTGCTGACGTAAATGTAGAAGCCCTATCCCTTGGAGTTGGGGCTGTAGAATAACCCGGTCTAGTAGTTTTTGCACTGCTTTAGGTTTAGAAGCTTGCAATAGATAGCGATATAGTGTTTCGGAGTCTCCCCCCGTTAGGACAATTTGACTGGTGGGATACTGCTTTAGCCAGGCTGAGATAAAGTCAATCATGCCAGAGACTAAAGTATGCAAAATACCGCTTTGGATGGCTACGTCGGTCGTCAGCGACCATCGATTGGGAAGGTTTTGGGGTAAGGCAATGGTGGGTAACGCTGCTGTAGATTGCGAGAGCGATCGCAGTTGCAATCCCAAGCCTGGCAATATCGCTCCTCCCACACAGTTGGTCGATGAAGTGGCTCCTGTATAGGTCAGCGCAGTTCCAGCATCAATCACCAATATGGGCCATTGATGCAGGGTACCTGCAGTCCAGATTGAAAGCGCTCGATCCAGTCCAAAGGTTTCATAAGGATACTGAATCGGAATATCGGTGGCAGTAATGACTATGGATTGGGGATAAGTCTGCCAAATACAGGTTTGAGATGGAACAACAGAGATAACCCACAGCTCTGGCATAGTTACCTTAGAAGAGCAGTGGGCCATGGCAGGGGAATAGGCCTGCCACTCCTCCCAGGTGGAAGGGGATCTTGTTTGGGATATCTCCATGTGGCAGGTGTCCCAGGTCTGAACTAAATTTGACCCTTCATAATAAAACCAGTGCAATCGGGAGTTGCCGATGCTCAGAGCGATCCAAGGCTTAATATCCTCAGTGGATGGGCTCATTCAAAGACAGGTACTTAACGATAGAAAGACAGTTTTGGCAGTTGTCTATTCTTCGATATTGAACGTTATCAGCAATCCGGTTGATCAGCAGCAGCCCCCGACCACCGCCCATATCCTGGCTGGGGAAAGTAGGGTGATGCTGTAAATATTGGCGTAGATCAAAGGTGGGACCCTGGTCCCAAATTCGGATTTCCACATGGTCTAGCTCAATTCCCAGCTCTAACTGAATGGGGGTAGTGGGCGGTAGTGATTGATGGGCATGGCTCACCGCATTGGTAAATCCTTCTGCCAGTGCTATCTGGCACTCCAGCCACTCTTGTTCTGCGACTCGAGTAGGGTGCAGCTGTTGGAACCAGTCCAGAACTTGAGGCAGGTTATTGAGGTCAGAATTAACACTTAGATGATAGTGCTTTGGCATCTGCTATGAGGAGGTCAATCTCTCCAATTGCATGGGTCCAAGGCTATTGACATAAGAAGTGGTGTCGTTATTCGACCAGGCGACTTTAGCTTAATTATAGGGAACTCATCCCCCAAACATTAGCTTTCTTAGCAGAGATTATCCCCTTGCTAAACTTGAACGGTGTGGATTAGCCCTCGCCCTTGCGAATAAATTCACAATAGATGCTCAAATATGGCCTTGTGAAACATCTATGGTGAAAATTCTGATCATCGATGATGATCCCATTACCCAGCTCCTCTTACGCCGCACACTTGAAAAACAGGGGTATCAGGTGACTGTCGCCAGCGATGGTCAAGAAGGCCTCTCAAAGGCACAGCAACTCTGCCCTGCCTTAATCATCTGCGATTGGATGATGCCGGTATTGGATGGAATTGGCGTTTGTCAGAAATTAAAATCAAATCCACAACTTTCTGCCACTTTTTTTATTTTGTTAACGTCTCGATCTGATCTGGACGATCGAATTGCTGGACTGAATGCTGGGGCCGATGAGTTTTTAACAAAACCCATTGATATGAGTGAACTGCGGGCCCGTGTGCGGGCAGGGCTGAGGCTCTATCACTTAAACCAGGACTTACACGAACAAAAACAAAGGCTGGAAGCGGAATTGGCAGAGGCTGCCCAATATGTTCGTTCCATTTTGCCTGCCCCCCTACAATCACCGATTCAAATCCAGTCCCGGTTTATTCCGTCTAGTCAATTAGGTGGGGATTGCTTTGATTACTATTGGCTAACCCCAGATACGTTGATTCTGTATCTTCTAGATGTGTCGGGACATGGTTTAGGGGCAGCCTTGCCATCGGTATCAATATTAAATATGTTGCGATCGCAAGCATTCCCAGGCATCAATTACCAACATCCCCATGAAGTGTTGCATGCTCTCAATCAACGATTCACCATGAGCCCCGAAAACCCTAAATACCTCACCATTTGGTATGGGGTTTATCATCGCTCTCGTCAAGAATTAGTATTTTCCAGTGCCGGGCATCCGCCAGCCCTATTGATGTCAACATCAGAACCAGAGGTACAGACCTTAAAAACACCAGGACTCCCCTTGGGAATGTTTGCAGAATTTACCTATCAAAGTCAGAGCTGTAACATCACGCCACATCAAACCCTCTATATCTTTAGCGATGGGATTTATGAAATCCCTAAAACCAACAATCAACTGCTGGGGCTAGAAGGATTCTCCCATGTACTCCAACAGCTTCATCAAATAGGATCCCCCACAATTGAAACTATTTTGGACCAAGTACAAATATGTTGTAAGCACCAGCGCTTTACCGATGATTTAGCACTAATGCAAGTTGTCTTTCCGTAAGTACCGCCTGAGAACTAGAACTTCAAGAACCTAAAAGCCCACTTTGTTCGAAATGTTGCCGATTGTCGTAGATCTGAAACACTTGAGCGATTTCAGTCAACTGAAAAAGGGTCTTAACCTGCTGATTGAGCGAACAAAGCACGAGCTGACGTTCGGCTGCCCGCATAAATTTCAGGGCTAGGACCAAAGCACCTAGACCAGAGCTATCCATAAATGAAATATCTTGGCAATCTACCAAAACAATATCGGCACCCGCCTCAACTGCAGCTGCTACTTCCTGACGAAAGACCGCGCCAGTGACTCCGTCCAAAATATTATTCGGTTGTATGGTTGTTACATTGGGACGCATTGTTTACTTGGAGCATAACGATTCAACTGTTCCGCAGAAATCAGCCCATACGCAGATCTCACAAGCCATTATGGGGTTCATCGATCAACATCAGATGACCACAGTTCAAATGACGAAAAGAGCTGTTCCTCAGAATACTCTTTTTTTTTGGGATATCGCCAGATCGAATGCTTTTTGCTATCCTCTATGCATCTTCTCTCAGCTTAACTAGCTGCGGAGAAAGACATCGGCGTAGGATAATACCCCTGAGGGAAATAATAATCTACATATATGCCTTGGGCTCGTATCATTAGTGGACTGATTGCCATCGTTCTAGCGTTGGGCATGATTTTATTGGGTGGATGGTACTTTACCCTTGGTTTTTGCATCCTTGTCTATCTGGCTCAAGATGAGTATTTTGACCTGGTTCGGGCCAAAGGTAACCGGCCAGCTGGCAAAACTACCATGATTGTTAGCCAGTTGCTGTTGATCACCGCCACCATTAACGGCATGCTGGCTGATGCAGTTTTACCCGTTGCGGGAACCTTCATCTGTTTCTATCTGTTATTTCAACCGAAACTGGCCACTATTTCCGATATTTCTAGTTCAATCTTGGGTCTCTTTTATGGGGGATACCTACCCAGTTTTTGGATTAGATTACGATCACTAGGTACGCCAGAAGCCAGCAATTTACCTCTATGGGGATATTGGCCAGAACAATGGTCGAATATCAATTTGCTGCCTGTCGGATTAACGATTACCCTTCTTGCCTTTGGTTGTATTTGGGCTGCAGATATTGGTGCCTATACATTTGGTCGGCTATTTGGTAAAACCCGCTTATCAGATATTAGCCCCAAAAAAACAGTAGAAGGAGCAGTATTCGGAGTTTTAGGTAGCCTGACCGTTGCTATTATTGGTGCATATACCTTTATTTGGCCATTTTGGCTGTTTCTCGGAGCAGCCTTGGGGTTGTTGATTGGTGTTGCCAGTTTATTAGGAGACCTGACGGAATCCATGATGAAGCGAGATGCAGGAGTCAAAGACTCTGGGCAACTAATTCCTGGCCACGGCGGTATTTTAGATCGCGCAGATAGTTACGTATTTACGGCTCCCTTGGTTTACTATTTTGTCACCCTATTATTGCCTCTCATAGAAGCCATATAATTCGAGAGCTTTTATTAGTTAGTTCATAGCTATAATCGAAGTCAAGTTGGTTGATTGATAGCTGGATGGAAGGCTAAGATTCATGTAAACCATGCCAGCTCTATCTTTGACTTAGTTCAAAGACGTATATTGAATCATGGAGGAAGTTGTGGCTGTTTCCTTTAATATGAAGGATTGTCGCTATATGTACCTTCTTCAAATCAGGCAAGCGATTACTGCATAGTCCTTTCTGGCCAATACAGCTCTCCATAGAGATACATTGATTAAGAGTGGCTAAGCTGTCCTGGAACCAAATACAGGACAAAAACTCTGCTGTAACTTAGGGGATTAGATTGATGCCCTTGTACAGAAAGCATGTCAAAACTTTATTCTTAAAGCTTTGAACAGGGAAAGTTTCAAGGGGCTTATCTTGTACTTAGACTTTAAAGGTGGTGAAGCCTAGTACACCAGATGAAGTATAAAGTTGAACCAAAGCTTGATGCTAAAACTCTATGATCTCAGGTTTCAAGCTCTTGACAGAATAATTAAATTGTAGCCACCAGAAAAATTTGCTGAAGTATTCAGCCAAACTTGGAGTGACGGCATAAAAAAATGAGAGTAAAAGGAGTGATCGAGAACACCTTAAATTTCAATACCGATCGCATATTTTCCCAACAGAAAATTTGAGCGGATTAGTTTTAAGAGCTTAATCCGAACAGAACACAAACTATACTTTGGAACTGCTATCAGTTAGTTATTTAACTAAAAGACTTGAGTAAACTTATGGAGCAACTTTATCTTTAAACAATTTCCCAGCACTAAAGGCAGGAACTCTGGTGGCAGGGATTTTTAGCTTCTTGCCAGTTTGTGGATTACGGCCATTTCTGGCTTTGCGATCGCGTGGTTCGAAACTACCAAATCCGACTAAAGTAACTTTATCGCCATGGCTAACGGCATCGATAATGACATCAACCGCAGCACTGAGCGTAACGTCAGCTTGCTTCTTGGTTACTCCTGTTTTATCAGCAATAGCATCAACTAATTCGCCTTTATTCATTGAGTTATCCTCAAAACCTTGCGAGCATTCTATCTCAAGTTTTTAAAAAGTGAACAGATATAGCAAAGAAATTGCACAAAAGTAACAAAGAAAACCCAAAAAAGTAACAATGAGGGTATTGAAAGGTTGCTTCAATCTACCAATTTGCTGCTATTAAATTCTACCAATATTGAAAATACCTAACTTCTTTCAAATTGGAGATTTAGAATACATGAGCCTAAATTCAAATAACTGAGTAGAGATGGATAAATTAGCTAGCTTTACGAGCTAATGTGCTGCAAGAACCTGAAATCTGAAATGGAACAGTTTGAGAAAACCTTGCCCGACTACCTTGGCTTTGCACTTCAACATGTAAATGCGGACCTGAAGACCATCCCGAATTGCCACTGTAGCCTATAAGTTGTCCCGCTTTTACCCAGTCTCCAGCTTTAAGTTGGACCCGTTGTCGGAAACCTTGTTGTAAGTGAGCATATGCCGAGCGATAGCCATGTTCATGTTCGATCCAAACATAGTTAAACCTGGAGGCATTCACTCGGGTCCCGCCCGTGTCTGGATATTTATCTTGTAGTCTGATTACCCGCCCTGCCCGCATTGCATAAACAGGGGTACCAATTGAACTGGCGATATCGTAAGCATATTCCATCCGATTTTGATGAGTTTTACCACGAATTCCTTGAGATAGATATCCTCTTCCATTAAGAGGGTGGCAAAACCCTTTCAGGGGAGTGGCAACGGTTGGGGTATGGCTAGCTGCAATAGTGAGAGACAGTGGATCTGGCTGAGATACTTGGGATGTGGAGTTTAGAGCACCTCCAACATTAGATTTAGGCTTTAAACGCAGAACTTTCTGGTTCTCAGGAGATTGGGAACTGGCAGATTGAGGAGGTGTGATAGAGAAAGTGGGGCCAAGGGTACTGAGGGTTAGTAGAGAGCAAGCTAGGAAATTTCGACACCGTTGCTCAACTAAAACTTGCTTCAGCTGAAGTTGAGAAATATGACCCTGCTGAATCAGTATTTCACCTAACTTTTGTCCAGTCTGCTTTTGGATTTGGAGGGCTTGTTGTAATTGGAAGTCACTAATAAGTCCTTTTTGAATCAGGACTTTACCAATACGGACTAGATACATTTGTAACAAATGATATGTGATGGATGGGAGTAAATGGTAGCTAGAGAGAATGGTATAGCCAACTTCTCTCATTGTTTTCAACTTGAGGAATGTCAAGTATCTTGTACCAGTAGCTACACCTTAACTGGGCATCCAGCAAAATGAGATCCGAATTGATACGGAGGTATAAATAGATTTTTCGAAAGCTCAGGAAATTAGGAATATAAGCCGGTTCGTAAGGAGTGTATAAGGTAAAAGTCTTATTCAGCAAAGGGTAAACCATAAGTTAAAGTTGCCAAAAACAAAAAACCTTCACCGTAAAAATACTGTAAGTTTTATGCTTTTTTAGTTGGATTCTGAAACCTCAAACCCTGAAATAATTAAGAAAATATTAATACAGGTACTTAACGACTCTGCACTGAAAGTACAGAGGTTATTTATGGACTTTAAGTCCGATTCTTCTCAGGACTAAAGTCCTGATTCACTCCAGCATGAACATATCTACATCGTTATTTGACACGGGACGGTGATGCTCCAAATATTCTTCTACCATCCGTTCACTGATGTTACCCGTACTCCAGGCTCCATAACCTATGGCCCACAAATGCTTCCCCCAATATCGCTTCTCCAATTCTCGATACTCTTGCTGAAGACGTCTTGATATGCGACCTTTCAACCGCTTGACGATGTCACTAATCGATTTCGATGGTGGATATTCAATCAGCATATGAACATGATCTTTACTGACCACACCTTTTAATATGCGGATATCCTCTGCATCATATATCTGGATGAGTAATTCTCGGCATCGTTCTTGCACTTCCCCTTTGAGCACTTGATAGCGATACTTGGTGACCCACACGATATGAACTGTTAAACGGGTGACGGTATGATTCCCTCGACGATTCTCGACCATAGACTTCTGGATGCTGCTTCTCTATCCTGCTTTAGAGGTGGGTAGCAACTAAAGTCTCGCACTGAAAGTGCGTAGTTTTGGACTAGCGTGTTTAGGATAATTAAAGCTCTAACAGCCAAGACACTGAAGATGCTTAAATTGTTGTCGTTTATAGGAACTGTTGAGGCTGTTGTACGACTCGCAGGATATCTTGATCATCGCTACGATACACTGATTAACGTTCAATTATTCTGGAATGAATGGGCGAAACCTTTTGGATGCATTAACCTTCTTCTCAATTTGCTGTTTTTATGCAGAGCTTCAGTGATTCTTCATGGTGCGATGACATGAGCTATTGATTGAGTCTGTCTTTGCCCTATTTTTGATACAAAAACACTCGCGCAAACCAACCGAAGTGCGCGAGTGACAATCAACGTTCTAACCAATTTAGATAAGCTAATCTCAGTATTCCCACTCCTAGAAAAAAGAAAACTTTTTCTTTAGATATGCAACTTTAGCTTGCAAGGCCATGTTGCTAGGATCTGTGTCGATAGCGGCTTTAAAGGGTTTTTGATATAAAAATATCCCCTGCCGCACTCAGAGACAGGGGATAGTTCCCTTATTAACGAAATCAGGTTCGGTCTAATTCCAAAATCGAACCTGAAGCCATAGGATGAATTATGGCTTGATTAGATTATGCCCATAGATCGGTAAAAGATGGCTATATCAGAAAAATACTCACATTTTGTGTAGAAAATTAAACAAAAAAGGGGAGTAAGGCTTAGATAGTAGTGAATAGCAACCTGTGTCTTATGCTTGGATCTTAGTTCGGTGACAATTATGAATCTTCTTCGAATGCTGTTTTGATCCTCAATTTGAAGGTAACGCCAAGCATTTTGTGATTAGGCTAGTCATAGTTATAACTCCTAGATAAAACAGCTAGACTATCCAGATTAAGGAATAAGACAAACTAATTGTTTCATGCTGTTGTGGATAGGGTTAGATTTTGTTCAAAATTCTATAATCGTTGGGAAGCTTGGGGGGAGCATGTCACCTTTGCAGATGCAAAAATTTAGAATTAAAAATTTGATGTCTGAAAGCAAGGCTAGCAAGGATTTCTGAGATGAGTATAAATACTAGCTTGCAAAGGTGACATGCTCCCAGCTTGGGGACATTAACCTTTCCGCACATGATGGCTGAGAAGCTGATACCCAGTGGAAAGAGCTGATTGTTAAAAAGTTGAAGGTATTGTTCTTGACAAGTACCCAACAATAATTTCAAGGGTGTTGGACAGAAAGGGAGCTACCACTCTTGAATACATCAATCCTTACAAGGATGATTCTGTCTAACGATTTCTTACTGTAATTGACTTAATTCTGGCTAATTGGAATTAGCCTGAGAATAAGTGAGAGATTGAGCCACACGGTGTTTGTTTTAAATAGAATGGTAGTCATTCTCGACAAAGAGGAGCATGAAGATTGAATTCTGTTGCTTGAGGATCAGCCCTACCAATATAGAGCATGCAGATTCTATTGAATAGCCAAACTTGCTTAAAGTAAGGTTGCCAAACATATGACCCTGTATTGTAGAGGGTTTAAGGTGAGTTGCAGAACGCTATGAGTCTACTTAATTAATGGAGCTGACGGGAGTCGAACCCGTGTCCGCCCTAGCTATTAGCTCCCCATTCATTCACAGGCTTAGCTTTTCTAATCCTCAAAGCGGGAATCGCCACTTATCCCGGACGATGGGATGCTCAGTTGTAAGTCTTTACCATTAGAGACAACAGAGAAACCCTAGTGGTGCATCCGTTGGGGGTTATCCATAGAAATTAACGGAGTCAATCTACAGATGCTCAAACCAAGTTAGGTTTTTTTAGGCAACAGCAGTAGCCGTGCGCTGACGAGCGAAAGATACGATGTTGTTCGCATGTACGATGTTTTGAGTCTTTTATTTGCGAGAGATGACTCACTCTCGGCCTGAATCATGAGGCTACGTTTGCTAAAACGTCGAAACCGTTACAGCCCCAGGTTGTGGAATTACATTATAGTATCTTGACCACAGAGATTACATCATTTCTTTTGTGGATAGTTGAATACCGTCAATGATAGGGACCGGTAATTGTCGGGTTACTCTCGAGAAAATCCATTCTTCTAGAGATTCTACTAAGTCATGCCGGCATTGCTCTAGGGTGTCTGCACGGGCAGAAACCTTCTCGAACCCAGGTATTTCTCCATAGGTTGTGCCATCGGCAGCAGCAGTATATGTCGCTCGGGACATAACGGCTCGAATATAGTTAGACAATATGGATTCCACGTTCTGCTAAGCGTATGACAGAATAGGTCATACATAAATGAATAAATTGTGACAATCACTTTTTGCAAGTCACTACTCTTTAGTTATTGCCTTATCAACGATGTATTCACAAGATTTTTCTAGTATTCCCGAAATTGATGTAGAGACGCTAGCAGCTCAATTGAACGATGATGCAACTCGCATTCAACTCCTAGATGTTAGAGAACCTCAGGAAGTTGCGATCGCAAGTCTGAATTCATTCCAAAATATTCCTCTCAGTGAGTTTGCGGAGTGGTCAACTACCATTGGCCAACAGCTCGATCAGCATCAGGAAACCTGGGTAATGTGCCATCATGGCATGAGATCGGCTCAGGTTTGTGTATGGTTAAGTCAAAATGGGTTTACTAACGTCAAGAATGTCAGTGGTGGCATTGATGCTTATTCAATGAAGGTAGACACCAGCATCCCACGCTATTAAAGTCTGAACGCACTTTTTACCCAAGTTCTATGGACCTTAGCCTTACTAACCGTCAACAACAAGTTTTGCGGGCAACCGTGGATCACTACATTGCTACGGCTGAACCGGTCGGGTCTAAAGCTTTAGCACGAGAATATTCTTTGAGTATTAGTCCAGCGACCATTCGCAATGTGATGGGGAGGTTGGAGGAAGAAGGCTTGCTCTTTCAACCCCATACTTCAGCGGGTCGTGTTCCTTCAGACTTTGGCTATCGGCATTATGTGGATGAACTGGTGATGCCCTCAACCACATTGATGTCCCAGATTAAACATGCCCTCGATCAAAAGCTACGAACTGACAGCTGGATTTTTGAAGTGCTGCTTCGCGATGCTGCTCAAATTCTCGCGACCTTGAGCGGCTGTGTGGCTTTGATCACCCTGCCCCAAGCCACGACCTCCACTATCCGCCATCTCCATCTCGTCCAGGTTGAGCCCCATCGGGTCATGTTGATTTTAGTGACCGATGCCTACGAGACTCAGTCCGTGATGATGGAGTTACCCCACTCGACCTGGGATGAAGTGGATCCAGACCGAATTGAACAGGAACTGCAGATTCTCTCTAATTTTTTGAACCACCATTTTGTGGGAAGTTCATTGCAAGACTTAGTTGCGCTGGATCCATGTGAACTGGATCGGGAATTTCAAAAATATACTGATTTCTTAAAAATATTGCTGACGGATCTGACACAACAGTGTAAATCCCTCAGTCCTAAAAATATCTTAGTGGGTGGTTTAGCAGAGGTTTTGCGACAGCCTGAATTCTCTGAATTACAGCAGGCTCAGACCTTAATTCACTTATTAGAAGATGGCCAAGATCTGCTTCGACCTCTTTTTAATGAGTTGATGGCTGATGAGATTAAACAAGGGGCTGATGTGGTACATCGGAGTACGAAAGTCAACGTTCGCATCGGCTCAGAAAATAGCCTTGAGTCTATTCAGGCCTACTCCCTGGTCTCTTCAACCTATCAAAAAGGCGAATTGCCGATGGGAAGTGTTGGCGTACTTGGACCCACTCGTATGGCCTATGAAAAAGTCATTGCTCTGGTAACAGTGACCGCCGATTATCTATCTACCTGTCTCACCCAGGTCGCTTAAAGATTATTTTATTTTTTAGAATAAATATGACCTTCTGAGAAAAAGTCAGGTGGCATCGCTGACTTTTTTTCGAAGATTTCTGACCTTTTCTGTCTGTTTATTCTTACATTGCCTTGGCTATATTAGTGTGCATTGGGATTAGTATTTGGATTCAAGAGACGGTTATTTCCAAACTAGTTGGATCAAAAGTTGAGAGAAGTCTATGTCTAGTACTACTGAAATGTTGACAAATCCAAACGATCTTTCGCAAGAATTGATCAAGCATTGGCTTACAGAATTGACCAGTTACACCCCCCAACAGGTCGATACAGCCATTGCCCAAATGGAACAACTACGCACACAGACTGCTCAACATAACTAACCTTTTATTCCAACCATAACCAACGCTCTTGAGGAGAGGGAAATATTTCCCTCTCTTTTTTTGGCTATTTAACAAGGTCGAATGAGATAGTGAAGACAGGCAGCTTGCCCAGTATATGTTTAGCACGGTCAGATCAAGAGCATGGGAAATACCTTTGGACATTTATTTCGAATTACAACCTTTGGTGAGTCCCATGGTGGCGGTGTTGGGGTCGTCATCGATGGCTGTCCACCTCAAATTGAAATTGCGGTAGAAGACATTCAGTTTGAGTTAGATCGGCGACGACCGGGGCAAAGTCGAATCACCACGCCCCGCAAAGAAACAGATACCTGCGAAATCGTTTCGGGCATGTTTCAGGGAAAAACATTAGGAACACCGATCACCATTTTGGTGCGGAATAAAGATACTCGCCCCCAAGACTATAGTGAGATGGCCCAGGTCTATCGGCCGTCCCATGCTGATGCCACCTATGATGCGAAATATGGCATTCGGAATTGGCAAGGAGGGGGTCGCTCATCTGCTCGGGAAACCATTGGCCGAGTCGCAGCTGGGGCGATTGCGAAAAAGATTCTTCAGCAAGCGGCTGGGGTGGAGGTGATCGGCTATGTCAAACGGATTAAAACCGTGGAAGCGGATGTTGATCCGGATCAAGTGACCTTAGCTCAGGTAGAAGCTAATATGGTGCGCTGTCCCAACCCTGAAACCGCTGAGAAAATGATTGACCTAATTGATCAAACCCGACGGGATGCTAATTCGATCGGAGGTGTGGTGGAATGCGTAGCTCGTCAGGTGCCGAAAGGATTAGGCGCTCCTGTCTTTGACAAGCTGGAGGCTGAACTAGCCAAAGCAGTGATGTCTTTGCCTGCCTGTAAAGGATTTGAGATTGGCTCAGGATTTGCGGGTACTCAGCTGACGGGGTTAGAACATAATGATGAGTTTTATACCGATGAGACAGGTCGTATTCGCACCGTAACCAATCGGTCTGGTGGGATCCAAGGTGGTATTTCTAATGGTGAAAATATTGTGCTGCGGGCAGCATTTAAGCCAACCGCAACCATTGGCAAACCCCAAAAAACGGTCAATCAGGCGGGTGAAGCGACAACATTAGCGGCGAAAGGCCGCCATGATCCTTGCGTATTGCCGAGAGCTGTACCTATGGTGGAAGCGATGGTTGCTTTGGTGTTGTGTGATCATTTACTCCGGCATCATGCGCAATGCCAGGTGCTGACAGAGTAATCGTTAGGAACTCAAGCGATCATGCGATTGCTGTTGATTCGCCATGCCGAGACTCGGGGAAATACCCAACATAGGATGTTAGGGCAGTTGGATGAGCTGCTGTCGCCTCATGGGGTTCTGCAAGCACAGCTCTTAGGGCAATTTTTATCCCAGCAAAGCTGGCGACCGACGCATCTTTACAGTAGTCCACTCCAACGGACAGTGATTACGTTGGAGATGTTGGTGGCGGGTTACCCGGAGGGCGATGATTTCCCCCTAATTCAAACGGATGAGGCTCTACTGGAAATTGACAATGGCATTTTTCAGGGGCTGACTTGGCAAGAGGCCCAAGAGCAGCACCCTGAACTGTGTGAACAGTTGATGAATAGCCAGGAGGTAATTCCCATCCCAGGGGGGGAGACCTTGTCTGATTGTTGCGATCGCACTTACCGTTTCATCCACACCCTCTATCATACTCACCAATCTTCAGATCGAGTTTGGGTAGTAACCCATGGAGGAATCTTGCAATATCTGATTGCCGCTATCCTCGATACGCCCATGATTTGGGGCATCAATATCGGCAACACGGCTCTGTTCGAGTTCGAAGTTGCTTTGCCTCCTGCTTCTCAATCCAAACCAAATCCCCAGCTATGCCGCATTCATCGATTTAATGAATGTCCCCACTTAGCCAGAGATCAAAATAACTCCTCTGGAATGGGAAAATTTAGATGCATAGATGGGGAATAGGGAACTATCGAGTGGCAATATAGCCCGCAGCAATGGAGAGAAAAACGAGGGTACAGAATACCCAGAGGAAAAACAGCACCCCTGAGGAAAACCGGGGGCCTTCAGGGGAGGACTGGGGTTGTGCTTCCTTTGGCTCAGATTTTGCCGCCGGAGATGGGGACTCTGCTTTGGTGGGTTCAGGAGTGGCTACCTCAGCCTGTTCAGGGGGAGCCGTTGCTGCCACTTGAGGTGTTTCGGCATTGGGTTCAGAGACAACTTGATTATTGGCAGTGGCTGTCTGTTCTTCGGTCATGACATTACCTTTGAGTGGTTCAGAAAATTTTTTATCTAAAAAGAATGGCGTTGAGACCCTAATCGCTTTGGTAAAGCAAGCCTTGCCGCTTTTAGGCAAGATGGCTACCTTATGGGGATAGCCATCCTGCCAAGTTACGAGAAAGATAGCTCTATCAATCTCTGAAATGCTATTCGCCAGCAGGCTGAGCTGCTTCTGTAGGCTGGGAAGATTCAACTTTGAAAGCCGCACCAAGAGCTTTAGGGAGATTTTCAAACTTGACGCCCATGGCTCTGAGGCTATGGAATAGATGGCCCTGCAAGCAGTAGAAGCCAACATAGTAAGTCACATTGGATAGCCAAGCTCGGGAGCTATACACACCATCTCCTAACTCAACCGAGTCCTTGAAGTAAGGGGCAACGTTAAATTTCACTTCCAACGCAGCACCGTAAAACTCAACCGGATAGACAAAGGTATTGACCGCACAAAAATAGGCAGAAATAAATCCCATGATGGCAACACCGCCTAGGGATAAGCCAATCAGCCCATCAGCGCTATAGTTATCTCGTCGAGCACCTAGCTGTTGTTCCCAACTAAAGGGGGCGACATTAATATGCCAAATTCCGCCGAGCATGTCGAAGAGGCCAATTAAAATATGACCCGCGGCTAAATCCCCTAAATTATCGATAAAAAATGGATTAAATCCAGGCGTTGACCAACCATATTGGTAGATATGGGTAAAGTTCTCAGCCGTGGGGGTGACAGCATGAACCTCCCCAACGGTGGGGTCATAGATACCATGATTGATCATCCAGCCTGCAAACAGGATTGAAGCGAATCCAATAAAAAGGAGGTGATTGCCTAAGATATATCCCAACTGTTTTGGATCATCCCAGTCAAAGGCAAACCGTTTTGTATTTCCTCGGCCTCCTTTAGACAGGTCAGACGGCCCCACGGCAAGATGATAATAGCCACCAAATAGGAGAACTAAACTCGCAACCCAATGCACAAAGGCAATGGCAAAGTAGGGGAATGTATCCGTAACCACTCCCCCTGGACCGACGCCTATCCCTTCAGCTGCCATATGAGGGATTAGCACTAATCCCTGCTCATACATAGCAACATCGGGGTCAAAGACCTGTAATTCCGATAGGGTATTGAGCCCCACCCAGAACATAATAATGGCCGCTTGGAGAATATGGGCAGCTAACCATCTCCCTGAAACAGAGGGTTCAATTAAGCGGCTATTCCCTGCATACCAGGGATAGTCTTGGTTTTCAATCGAGGATTCCATAATGGTGTTCCAATATATAAATAAAAGAAAAAGGACAAAACGAGGGTTTTGAATATCGCTGCGCTGTATCAGTACGGAACAAGAGCGATTTGTGACTCTTGTTGTGAAGGGATAAAACCAGGCGCTTGTGGTCGCGAGTGATCGCGACGGTTTAGTTTTTTCAGGACAACATGACGATATTGCTGGGCCGCAACATCGTTGGGGTCGATCGCTAAAGATTTTTGGAAAGAGGCTAATGCTTCTTCATACCGTTCCAGCTTGATCAAGGTATCGCCCCGATTATTCCAGGCGAGAACCTGTCCACTAAATCCCCATTGCTGATCACCAATTAAAGCCATGTCACAGGAATCTAAGGCTTCGGGATATCGACCTAAGACAGTGAGAAGACCGCATCGGTTGGCCAAACCCAGGGAGTAATCGGGCTTCAGCAACAAGGCATTTTCAAAAGAAATCAAAGCTTTCGTATATTGACGAAAATCGAATAGCTTTTGGCCATGGTTGATCCAAGCTGCGGCTACATGGGGATTGATCTTCAAGGCTTGTTCACAAGCTGCTAAGGCATCTTGGCCTTGAAGATGTTCACATTGCTTGAACCAATATAGAAATTCTGCTTTGTCCGAGGTCGATGATGGTTCACCTTGAGGATGAGATGAGTGACTATCGGCACTGGGAAGCGCCATCGCTGCCGATGAACCATTCAAGAAAATGGCACCTGCTAGAAAAATGGTGATTAATCTGAGAGCAATGCGTTTCATATCTCCACCTTTCATGGGCACTGAATCCTGCAGACTTTGCTAGATTCTCGTTCTAGTCAGTCAAGGGTAGGATTCAGTTTTGCAGCAATAGTCTGATGCTGGGGCGGCGTGCAATAACCACGGCCTAGCCCTGAAAAAAAATAGGGAACTGAGTACTTACAGCTCCCCTTGCCATGTCTCTGAGAGGAGAACATTTTTTAGAGCGATCAATGATTGCCAGAATAGTTTTATTGAAAGTAAGTGTCAATAATCTAGATGTGCAGCTGTAATAAAACTCAATAATATTAGAGCTGATAGATAGCTTGGCAGCAGATTTATGCAGTAAAACTAACTATTCACAATGGATTTTGAACTTTTTGTCGATAGATGCGATTTTGATCTGTTGGCAAGCTTGTGTAATTATTGAGATATACTATCAATAAAAATTGTACAGAGGATTATCACCGATGATTCGCAATAGTCTCAAGCGTTTGCTGATCAGCGCTGTAGGTGTGTGCTTAGGTTTGTTGATGATGACTAATTCCGCATGGGCTACCACCTACTCCTTCAAGAGTGCTGGCAATATTGGAGATGAGGGAGTGATCTCTGGCAAGGTTTCCTATGACAAAGATACTGTGGTCAATGCCTTAAATAGTGGCAAAGATTTGGAAGGGTTAATGGGCAGCTTAACCATCAATGATTTGGGTAAGGATGCAAGATTTTCTTTTGAATATATTTCTCCCCATACGGGGGTAAAGCATACAGAAGAGACCATCTGTAATCGGAATATTTATGATTTGGATAATGGTCAAGACGGAAATTATTCAATTGGCGGCCAGGATGGTCCTTTCTTTAGCTTTGACAGTGGCGGCAACTTGTATTTGGTAGACTTCAAGTCCTGTGTTGGCGAAGAAGGTGGACTAGCCAGCTCAATTTCCAAGAGAGATCCCAAAATTGCTTATAGTGAGCTGGATGTGCAGTTTAGTCAATATAAGTTGGCTGAATTCGACTATATCGGCAACAAGCCCCCTAGATTTATCCAGAAAAATATAAAAATTAAGTTCGACAGAGAAATTGCTTAACCCATGTTCCATTCCTGGTCCAAGCAATTCCCCTTGGGCTGGAAAACAAACTGGTACGAGTCCGACATTTATCCATCGCACCCTCATTTCTGAAAATTCTCAGTTGCCTGGACTTAACCAATGGCGGATTAGGTGGGCTTGATAGTCTAAAACGCTTTAAATAGGTGCCCTAGCAGGGTTGTTTTACGTTCCTCCTAGAAAAAATAGGATGGTTCTACTGACCAACAGTAGAGAGACCGATGAGCCATCTAATCGATACTTTGAAGCAAGTCCCGGATTTCCGCAGTGCCCATGGCCGTATTCATCCGTTATGGCTGCTGTTGCTATTGATGGTGATGGGCATGCTTGCTGGATATCAAGGGTACCGTCCGTTAGAAACCTTTGTGAGCGATTATCGCCAGCCTTTAAGTGAGCTATTGGGGCTTGAGAGCCTCGAAGTTCCGTCTCACTGTACCTTTCGTCGAGTGATGAAGGGTCTTGACTTCCAAGCGTTGAGCCACCAATTTGAAGCATGGATGCTCTCGAAAGCCCAGACTCACTCTCCCGATAATTATGCAGCCTCCATTGATGGCAAACGGATTCGTCAGGGGCTGACAGATGCCAAGGGGAAGCAGCGTTTTGTAGGGTTGGTGAGTTTATTTGCGGTGGAAGCAGGCACCACCCTCAAGCTCGAAGCCCTCACTCAGGAGGATAATAGCGAAATCAAAGTCGTCCAGGCTTTGTTGGAAACCCTTCAACTCGATGGCTTGCTGATTACCATGGATGCCTTACACGCCCAAAAAACACTTGAGAAGATTGTGGCCTCGGGTAACGACTATCTTGTGGCGGTCAAATCCAATCAGGGAAGACTTTACGACCACCTCCAGACTTACTTTGAGTGTCTTAAACCCATGGCTGAGCACATCCACTCCGCCCAAAGTAGAGGACGAGATGAACATCGGTGTATACAGGTTTATGAGCCTGTCGGCATAGCCCTACAAGAATGGACAGCAATTCGCTCTGTGCTTTGTGTCCAACGATGGGGCACAAAGCAAAGGAAAGGAGTATCACAACACGGCCTATTACATCAGTTCAGCTGCCACCTCACCCCATCATTGGCAATCTCTGGTCCGAGAACATTGGGGCATTGAAAATCGGTTGCATTGGCCGAAGGATGTTGTTTTTGGCGAAGATGATTATCGACTCGAAGATGAACAAGCACTGCTCAATTGGTCAGTGCTTAGAACTATTGGGATTAATATCCTGCGGCTAAACGACTATCAATCCCTCAAAACCGCGATGACTAAGCTTGCTAATCGGGTCGATATTATTTTTTCGCTGCTAACTTAAAACAGCCCTGGGTGCCCTAGGCTTAAGCCATTGATTCTCCTCTAAAGGAAAGGGCTACTTACCCTAGATTAAAATGTGCTTTTACCAACAAATTGAGTTTCAATCAGAATAGATATATTTTCTGCTGAATGTTCCTCAGTTCGCTCTATAGGGTGTAATGCATGCACTTTCTTTTTGAAATTCCTGATCCGCCATACTTTTTGATTGGCATTGCTGCCCTCTGCGGATTTGCTTGTGGCAAAGCGTTTGAAGTGTCAATCAAACGCAAAACAAAAGAATGGTCGGAGGGATTATCTGAAAAGCCACTCAGGAATGTTAATGAACCCAGGTTATTTGTACCTTACCTAGGGATTTGTATTTGTAGCTGGATTTTTGTGGGTTCATCCTTAACGACTTTTGCTGTTACCTGGGCTGTTGGATTTACCATGTCTACTTTTGTGGTGCTATCCAGTGGGCTATTGGTGTGGTATCAGCTGGGAATACTTCTAAGAACTTTAGAGGAAGGCGGTTCAGAAGCCTTAGAAATTAAATAATTGGGTTCAGGCAAGAGGGGTAGATCGCTACCCCTTTGCAATTTTGCAAGTTGGGCAAATGGCATGAATCGTCAATTGACAGTCTAGGAGATGAAATCCAGATTGCTTCGCTTTACTTTTCCCCACTTTGAGGATGGAATCGCTTTTAAACTCAATCGTCTGATTACATTTGACGCATATCAGGTGATGGTGATGATTCGGGTAGGGTTGATTTAGCTCATAGTGCTTATGCCCTTCAGCGAATTCCAGCTCTCGGAGTATTCCCATATGGGACATAAGCTTAGTGTTTCTATAAATGGTGGAAAGGCTGATGGGGTTACCTTGTTGCATTAACAGCTCGTAGAGATCTTCGGCGCTGAGATGTTGCCCTTTCTCCAATTCTTGGAAGGCCGTCAATATGATTTCCCGCTGAGGAGTCAGTCGCCAACCTTGCTCATTTAATTCGGCTTTGAGTGAGCTAGAAGTATACATGTACCGTCCTGACAAGATATTTTCCTATGGGCCTGAGGGGATAGATGCCTGTATATAAGGGCAGCGGCTAGTGATAGCTGAGGTTGTGATGTTGTTTCCACAAAATCATTCCAAGTTAAAGAGCTGTGTCCAGGCTTAACAGTAGATAAAGGACAACACACTAGGCTGAGGTTTAGGGCGTTCAGTCTGTCTCCAAATTTACAACAATTCTCAATAAAAATTAAAATCATTGCTCATGAAAGGGCAAAAAATGGGCTGGTGATGACGATTGGCTCCTCGCTTCCAAGGGCTGGATTTGCGCCGTTATAGCTTTTACTTATCAAATCTCTAAATGAGAACAGAAATCATCTCTTGCATTATTGAAAATTAGTTGCAATAATAAGCCTGTGAATAAGAATTATTCTCAACTAAGTTAGGAGATGCTTATGGCCGGTGTAACAGGTGAGCGCCCGTTTGGTGAGATTATCACCGATTTTTCTTTCTGGAAGCTCCACGTTATTAATATTCCAGCTATTTTTATATCGGGATGGCTCTTTGTCAGTTCTGGGCTAGCATACGATGTTTTTGGAACTCCCCACCCTAATGAGTATTTTTCTCAGTCTGAGTCTCAAATTCAAATTGTGACGGATCGGTATGCCGGTAAACAGCAAATCGATGATTTTCGCAATCTTAGTCCAAGTCTTGATACCAACAATTAGGAGGCATTCGATATGACGGCAAGAACTCAGCTCCAGCGACCGCCCCAAAGGAAATATCCTATCTATACGGTGCGCTGGTTGGCGGTCCACACATTGGGCGTTCCTTTGGTGTGGTTCCTCGGTGCAATTGCATCTATGCAGTTTATTAACCGAATGGATGCCTATGAAGCTGTTACCCCAACGATGATTGCTGGAATTGATCTGCGGCTAGCCTTGGTACTGGCTCCCATCTTGTTCTCGGTTGTTTGGAACATAATCTTCTTTGGAGGTCCGACGTTGCAAGAACTCCAAGAAGTCTTACAACGCGAATAAGGTTGGCAAAACGACGCTAGCTTGACACTCTCTTGAGGCAGAAGGGGGTGTCTTTTTTTGCTTCTGTTGGTAGGTATGAACAAAATTTTAGGTGCAATATTATGAAACCGATCTTTTCAAACCAAGTTGTCTTTTTAACTCGATTGGTATGGATTAGTTTGGGATTGACCATCAGCCTGTTGGTGGAAGTCGTTGGCAAATCCTGATATACTGCCAACGGCTGAGGGCTTAACATTTCAGATTGAGCTACAACTCTCTCTACCAAGGAATTTTAAGCTCATCTAAAAAGTAAACTTTCAACTCGTTCGGAGTATAGCGATATTACACCTATTAATTATTGGAAGTTAATTGTTTGAGGGGGGCTCCAACTCCTAACTGGTTCAAGTCTGTCAGGATTTAATATCGGTGGTGATTCCACCCCATTTAAGTCTGTGAGTTACCCTTTATCAGCCTTGAGTACCAGATCTTTAACTTTGACTGCTGTTTCTTCAGGCTTACCGGATAGGGGAAACACTAAAATGCCTTTTATTTTAGGATCCTCGACGAGTCCTTGTAACCGGTGGAGCTGGTTGTCAGTAATGGCAATACCGACGTGGGCGTGAGCGTACTCTAATTCCTTGGCAAAATTAGCCTCGTTATAGGCTTGGACAAAGACCCGGTCCACGTCCCAGTTCTTCCAATCCGCAGCAAAATAGCGTTTGGACCAGTAAGGATTATGGTGACACAGATCGAAACTCACCTTGGGGTTTGCTTTTTTCATTTCCTTGATCATGCGCTGGGAAAATTTTGTGAGGCTGGCGGTTCGGTCCACCTTGCCTGGGAGTTCAGCGTGATACCCCAAATAGTCATCCCACTGCACCGCATCGATGGTGGGATATTTCTGCACAAACTCCACCGTAATGTCTGTGAATAGGTCTGCGACTTTCGGGTTGTCCACATCCAGGACATAATGCTCAATACCGCTATAGGTTTTATCGACGCCAGGGACCAGCCACTTTTCAGCCACAGCCCGTTTATAAACGGGGCTGTTTTTATCAATTTTGATGCCTTTTTCAAAGTAGGCATGCACTTGCATATCCTGCTTATGGGCTTCGTCGATGAGCCAGTCCAGCCATTGATCTTGAAATAGATTTGGGCAGCTAGGAAAACCCAACTGTTGGGCCATTACTTCGCTTTTATACATGGTGCAGGCATTGCCCCACACCCCATGCAAGATGGTGTTGAACCCTTGGGCGCGATAATATCGAACCCGTTCTCGAATGGTTTCTTCAGATGCGTTATTGGTGACTTGATATCGACTGAGATAAATTCCCCGCATCTTCTTCTGAGTCCAAGCCTTGGGAAATTCGATTTCCTTGGGCACCTCAACTTCGACCACTTCTGGCGTCGGCAGGGGTTCGACTGGTTTAATAGGGACAACACTGGGAGCCGGAGAAGGCGATGATGGATTGAGAGTAATTGGCTGGTTTAAAACGGGAATGGTAACCGTTGTATCTTTGGGGAAATATCGGCTTAGCTGTCGATTCTCTGCTTGGCTAAACCACCACCCTCCAACCCCTAAAACCAACAAGATCACGGAGAAAGGAATACTGCCACAGCCACAGCCCGGCTTTTTTTTCTTCTTTTTTGCCATCGAAGTATGAGTTGAACCTTACTAGTTATTTTTGAAGATAATCGTAAAAGTCTTCTTTAAAAACGAGGACTTCTTTGGGGCGCTTATGTTTGAAAAGCTTGAAACTGGGTGTAATCAGCGCAAAGCCAAATTGAAAGGATACACATTCAATTCCAGTCATAATGGCTGACTTGTCCATCGACTGAATCCATTGGCTTAACTTCTCCATGGACAGTCGTTTTAGCAGACTACGATTTTGGAAAATTGGATTTGCAGGTCGGAATAGAAGAATGCGATCGCAAAGGGAGCATGTCACCTTTGCATTCCAATTAAGCCATTGAGGTAAGCACACCGATGTGCCAGCACTTGCGGGACATTACTTTCATTCCACTGCGCCCCTGAAATTTTGACTCTGCGACTAATCTGCTTGATAGCAGATTCAACAGCCCCAGACCCAATAGAGCAGATTTGCTCACTCTGGTAATAGTCATAATTGACGATCCGATGCCGATGTTTGCGAACATAGTTGCAAAAGACTTGGGCCTGCTTTTTCTTCAATGACTCAAATAGAGCCAAGGTTCATCAACCTTCCCCTGCCATAAGAGCTGCTCAGCCTGGTGCAGACGTTTGAGGGACCCACCGACCTTATGAAGATTTTCCACCAGATGGTACCAGTCCAGAATCTCTCGCCGTTGCTCAGGTATGCTCAGCTGACGAATGATATTCCAAATGCCATCATGACCATCCCCTAAACAAGTCAGTGGAGAGGCTAACGGTTGCTGGTGAGTCCAGTCAATGAGCCGGGCATTATTGTGATAATCCGCGATGAGTCCCACATGCGTTGCCAGGGTTTTATAGTCTTTCCACTGACAAGGGTGTCCTAAAGGGGTGCGGATGCGCACTTTGCCACCATCTACACTCACTTCGGTTAAAGCTTCATGAGCCTGGGGGGTAGGAAACCGTTGTTGATGCACCAATCGCTGCTGGGTTTTGGCTGGTACCTGAATCCCAGTTAAATAAGCCACATCTTTAGCAGTTTGAGCATAGGAGACATTGGCACTGATGCGCAAGCAACAATTCTCTAAATGAGGACTGATTTGACGATAGGGGGAAACGGCTAGATGCTGTGCCTGTTGAGTTGTAATGCTTAGAACGCCCAAGGTGCTTTTCAGGCGTCGGTTGCGGCCTGCTGCTGTGCCAGTAGCTGTGCGGATAAAAATGACCGAGTTCGGGACTGACATGGGTCTGAATTTGCTGACGCACCGTCATCTCAATACCTTCTAGCGTCTTCAGGTTCTCTGGATCGCTTTCTTCGTACAGTAATTGGGCTATCGCATCAAGATGGACTTTGAGTTGAGCTGCTTTTTCGGAGTTCATTGATGAAGACTTCTGGGCAACACTTGTATCCTGAACGATTTCAAAACAATCTGCAAAGGTGACATGCTCCCGATCGCAAAGATGATTGGGAGCTTGATAACAAATATTCAACCCAAGCACACCAAAGTGATCCCTAATTTCAGAGGAGTCAGAAAGCATAGATGTTTTTGGTGTACACTTCAAGACTCGTCGAACTTGCTTAGGAGTCATTCCTATCTTGACTGGCCCAACACTCTCATAGGGTTTGATTCGGAAATTCATCAACCGTGAACCCAAAATCTAGCTCTTAGACGTTCTTTCTCAGTATTCCCCAGAGTTCTAAACGCAATTTCTTTGAAATGCTTTCGAATCCAAATCATTTATATTCAGAAATTACCTTCGTAAAGAAACACCAATGCTTCAGTCGGTTCTACAAAATTCATTGGACAATGTAAGCTAATCAGTTGCTTCAGGTCTGAAATCATGCAACTTTCCAGCCACTCCACTGCTCCACAAACTGACGTCAACCACCGTATTTTAGAAGCTGCCCAGCGGTTATTTGCCCGTCAAGGATTTGAAAAAACGACGACACGTCAACTAGCAGAAGCTGCTGAGATTGCTGAGGGCACCCTATTTCGGCATTTCGAGAACAAAAAAGCCATTTTGGTCGCAGTGGTCACCCAAGGCTGGAGTGAAATGCTGACAGACCTACTCACTCATTTAAGTGAGATGGGTAGCTATCGATCCATTGCCAAACTGATGCGTGAGCGTATGTTAACGCTTCCCAAACAGGCCGACCTGATGCGGGTTTGTTTTATGGAAGCCCAGTTTCATCCTGAACTCCGAGATCGAATTCAAGCTGAAATTATTTCTAAAATGACCAGCGTGGTGGAAGCCTTTATTCAAACGGGGATTGAGCGAGGAACCTATCGTGACCTCAACCCCCAGGTTGTTGCCCGTGTGTTCCTAGGGATGTTCATGATCGCTGGATTTAGCCAGGATACGCTGATGGATGAAGACCCTTCTCCAGGGTTTCAGCGAGAAATGGCCGAGACCTTAGCAGATATATTCTTAAATGGAATTCTGACGCAACCTGCCATACAAAAGCAGCCAGAGATCTGAGACCCTGACTGCTTGACCGAATCTAGTTGAGGTAACCCCTAGGCTTTGGATCTAGAGCGTTAAAGAACACCCAAATAGGTGAGTCCTAGAATCGCTCCAGCACCTAAGACATGACCAAACACTTGGGTCCCCAACACAGCATTGAAGCTAAACCCACCAAACAAGTTGGATGCTGGCATGCTTGGGCCAACATTGGGATATTGAATGCTGTACTTTGCGATCGCAATTGCCAAAATATTGGCTGCAATCATTACAACACCTACTGCTGGGGTCCAATTAACCGCGCGGACGGCAACCGTAAGAAAAGTTGGTGTGAACAATTTGTATGCTCCTTAACCCTAAAAATAATAATATTCAGTCTGAACTGAATGTTGATAAGTGCAATAAGAGTGCCTTGTAGAACGATACTGTATCAAAGGTGCATCGTGAATCTTTGTATGAAGATTTACTAAAGCTCTTGTCAATAATCTTTATGGGCTACGTCAATAAAGTTCATGTTGAGAGGGCAAGGGGACAACTATTGTGGTATTTGCAGTAATGGTTCGAAGGGATGTTCTTCTCTCAACCCGCCCCCAACGTACAAGCTGTAAAGCATTAATGTTGTTGAGATAGGGCAGGATTAGAGACCACTCCTCCAGCTTATATTTACCCAATAGGTAGAAAGGAAGTTTGCGATTCCTGCTGATTTAAGAGCCATATAAATATATACTTTTGTAAATTAAGCTTTTATTTATATTTTCTCTAAAAAGATTTATTCAATCAAGGAGTGACTGTGTACATTGTCCAGATTGCCTCTGAATGTGCCCCAGTAATCAAGGCCGGTGGGCTCGGAGATGTCGTCTATGGTCTGAGTAGAGAACTTGAAGTCCGGGGCCATTGCGTTGAACTCATCTTGCCAATGTACGACTGCATGCGCTACGACCATGTTTGGGGTCTGCATGAAGCCTATCGAGACTTGTCAGTGCCTTGGTATGGCGGAGCTGTTCATTGCAACGTCTTTTGTGGTTGGGTTCATGGCCAACTATGCTTCTTTATCCAACCCAACTCTGGCGATAATTTCTTCAATCGGGGGCATTACTACGGGGCGACCGATGACCATATGCGCTTCGCCTTCTTCAGTAAAGCAGCCCTAGAGTTTTTGCTCCGATCCAATAAACGCCCCGATATTATTCACTGCCATGATTGGCAGACAGGACTGGTGCCTGTCTTGCTCTACGAGATGTATCAATATCATGGCATGGGTCGCCAGCGTGTGGTTTACACCATCCATAACTTTAAGCATCAAGGCATCGCTGGAGCCAATGTTTTGTGGGCAACGGGGCTCAATCGAGAATCCCATTACTTCAACTACGATCGCCTGTTAGACAATTTCAATCCCTTTGCCCTCAATCTGATGAAAGGTGGGATTGTTTACGCCAACTATGTGAATACCGTATCCCCTCACCATGCCTGGGAGGCGCGCTACGAAACGGTGGGCTATGGGTTAGGACATACCCTAGAAATCCATCAGGGTAAATTTGGCGGTATCCTCAACGGCATTGATTACAATGTCTGGAACCCTGAAAAAGATGACTATATTCCTCATCCCTATTCCATCAATGATTTAAGTGGTAAAGCCCTGAATAAAAAGGCGCTACGGGAGCGATTATTGCTTAGAGATGTCAATCGGCCTCTAATTGCCTTTATTGGCCGATTGGACGAGCAGAAAGGGATGCATTTGGTGCACCATGCCATTTACCATGCCCTCAATAAAAATGCCCAATTTGTTCTCTTGGGTTCTGCTACTGAGCCTGGAATTAATACTTGGTTCTGGCATGAGAAGCATTTCCTTAACTCCAACCCAGACTGCCATCTCGAACTCGGATTTAACGAAGAACTGGCCCATCTGATTTATGCTGGGGCAGATATGATTGTGGTGCCCAGTAACTATGAACCCTGTGGCTTAACGCAGGTGATTGGCCTCCAGTACGGTACCGTCCCCATTGTGCGTGGGGTGGGTGGTCTAGTAAATACCGTCTTTGATCGCGATTTCGATCCAGAAAAGACGCCTGACGAACGCAATGGTTATGTCTTTTATCAGACCGATAACCAAGCCTTAGAGTCAGCCATGAACCGAGCGATGGGGCTATGGACGGATTATCCTAAAGAGTTTCAAAAGTTGGTGATGCAGGGGATGGCCTATGACTATTCCTGGAATCATCCTGGAGAGCAGTATCAAGGCGTCTATGAAATGGTTCGTTGTTAACTGCTAAGTAGCATCAGTTGCCGTGCTCAACTCCTAATCTCATGAGATGAGGATAAGCTTTACGATTTATATGTGAATCGCTTTATGGACAGTGACGCATAATCGTGACCGATGCCGTTTCGACCACCACCCTGCTTAAAGATCGTGATCGTCTAGAAGCCAGACTGAAGGAGATCCCACCCGAGCCGGGTGTGTATTTTATGCGAGATGCTAATGATGACATCTTGTATATTGGCAAGTCCAAAAAACTCAGAAATCGCGTCCGCTCCTATTTTCGACAAATTCAAGACCACCCACCTCGAATTGAGCTGATGGTTCATCAGGTGGCGGATATCGAGTTTATTGTTACGGATACCGAAGCAGAGGCGTTGGCCCTAGAAGCCAACCTGATCAAACAGCATCAGCCTCACTTTAATGTTTTACTTAAAGACGATAAAAAGTATCCCTATCTCTGTGTCACTTGGTCCCAAACTTACCCTCGCATCTTTATTACTCGCAAACGGCGGTTAGGGAAAGCTCAAGATAAATACTACGGTCCTTATGTTGACGTATGGCAGCTTCGTCAAACCCTGCGGTTGGTCAAGCGCCTTTTTCCCTTACGACAGCGACGGAAACCCCTATTCAAAGATCGTCCCTGCCTCAATTATGAAATTGGCCGCTGCCCTGGCGTTTGCCAATCTTTGATTACGCCAGAAGCCTATCGCCAGATTCTGCAAAAAGTCGTGATGATTTTCCAGGGGCGCACCAGCGAGCTGATCAACACCTTGTCACAGCAAATGGAGCAGGCCGCTGAAGATCTGAATTTTGAGCTAGCCGCTCGACTGCGAGATCAAATTAAAGGATTACAGGGATTGGGGGTTGACCAAAAAGTTGCCTTACCCGATGACACTGTATCGCGAGATGCGATCGCCCTCGCTGCTGACGATCAAATTGCCTGTGTTCAACTCTTCCAGATTCGGTCCGGGCGTTTAGTGGGCCGGTTGGGATTTATGGCGGATGCTCAATCGGGTTCCCTCGGCATGATTCTGCAGCATGTACTGGAAGCCCATTACGGTAGCGCTGAACCAGTAGAATTGCCTTTGGAAATTTTGGTGCAAACTGAGTTACCAGAAACGGAATTACTCGCCAGCTATCTCAGCCAGCGAAAGGAACGCAAGGTCAGCATTACCTGTCCCCAACGGCAGATCAAAGCTGAACTGATCGAAATGGTCGAGCGCAATGCTCAATATGAGTTAGCCCGAACCCAAAAGAGCCGAGATCGCACCCTTAATGCCCTCCAAGACCTAGCCGAACTTCTAGATCTGCCCGAGCTACCTCACCGGATTGAATGCTATGACATCTCCCATATCCAAGGGTCAGATGCCGTTGCATCTCAAGTGGTCTTTATCGATGGGTTACCCGCTAAGCAACATTATCGACGCTACAAAATTCGCAACCCCAACGTTAAAGCCGGCCACTCGGACGATTTTGCCAGTCTAGCGGAAGTCCTACATCGACGTTTTCGTCAGTACCATGAATCTCCAGAGCAGCCGCGTCAAGGCACCTCTGACTGGCCTGACCTAGTGGTTATTGATGGGGGCAAAGGGCAATTATCAGCGGTTTTAGAGTCGTTGGCGAAAATTGAAGTCGTTGAAGATCTACAGATTATCAGTCTGGCTAAGCAACGGGAGGAGATTTTTCAGCCTGGAGAAAGCCAGCCTTTGCCCACGGATCCTGAACAACCTGGCGTTCAACTTATTCGCCGATTACGGGATGAGGCCCATCGCTTTGCCATCAGTTTTCATCGCAAGAAGCGATTAGAGCGAATGCGGCGCTCGCGGCTAGATGATATCCCAGGGCTTGGCCACCACCGCCAAAAGGAACTACTCGCGGCTTTTCGGTCCATTGACTATATTCGGGAAGCTAGCCCAGAGCAATTAAAAGCCGTCCCGACCATTGGCCCTCAACTTGCTCAGAAAATCTATGATTATTTCCATCCCGCTTAAAAAAGATGACGTTAGTTTATCTTTTAATAAAAACAATAAAGGATTTTTATGGGATATTTTCCCCGAGAATGCTATTGATGCATCTCTCAAATCAGGGAATTGTTTTCGAGTATTTTGCTTTTACAAAAAATCAATCTCCCCATCCGTGAAGTAAAAAAAGTCTTTTTTATCTGATCCCCGATAGTTCATCTCAATAGTTCCCTAATAGTATTCCCTCTCAGGGATAGTTTTAGCCATCGGGGATCAAATCTAAAAATTCATTAAAAAACACCATCACCCTTAAGAAGTCGGTGCTATAAAAGAGGGGATCACGGGCTAGAGAACACCAACAAGCTTAGGATTTAAACACATTTATTTAATCTTTTTTTTAGCTTCTGTAACTGGGTCACTCACTTCTCTCTTCAACAAAGGTATTTACTCATGAGTCGTATAGAAAAGATTCGCTGTCCTAACTGTGGAAGCCAGCATGGAGAGCGCCACTATATTGATAATTTAATGCGCACCCAATGCGTAGAATGTGATTATTTAATGATCACTGATGCCAAGACAGGTGAAGTTGTTGAAGCCTACGCACCTGGACTTTATATGCATCAACTCAGTAGCTGCTCATCCTAACAAAGCCTAAGGCAGCTCTACTGATGTTGGCTTAGCGATGTGGGGTAACCCCCAACCCAGTTTCTCCCGCAGGATTTTAAAGAACTCTGGGGAGCCAAGCCGAATAAAGCGAGCTGAATAGGGTGACTTAATTACACGTACGCGATCGCCGGGTGCAATATAGCATCCGGCGTTTCCGTCTACTTCCAGGACAAGCTGCTGTTGGTTGGCTGGAACCACCTCTAGAGGCTCGGTATCAGCAAATACCAGCGCTCTGGATGCCAGGGAGTGGGGGCAAATCGGGATTAGCTGCATCACTGGAACGCCGGGAGCAATCACTGGACCTCCAGCAGCCAACGCATAGGCCGTAGATCCTGTGGGGGTTGACACCAGCAGGCCATCTGAAGCAATATCAACCACTGCATGCTCGCCGACGGCTATTTCAAAGTGGCACATCCCGGCTAGGGGTTCTTTATGGAGCAACATCTCATTGAGAGATAAGGCTTCCCAGAGCACTTTGCCATCTGTGATCACCTGTACCGTCAGAGTCGCTCGCTCTTCGACGGAAAATTGATCTTGCAGCAACAGATCCAGAACTTCATCTAATTGATTGACATAGGTTTCCGTCAGGAACCCCATATGCCCCGTGTTCACCGTCAGCATCGGCACATTACAAGGAGCCAACTGTCTGCAGGCAGATAAAACCGTTCCATCTCCACCTAAAACGATGGCAAATTTGACATCCTGATCAAAGCCAGTAGGGACCAACTCATCAATCGTCGTGAAGCAAACGGGATGTTCAGGGCGTGAATATCCAAGTATGCCGCCAACCCCTGTCGCCAAACAGACTTGCCAACCACAAGCATAGAGCTTGTCTCTGAGTTCAGTCGCAATTCGGCAAGCGAACGGCTTGAGTTCGTTATAGATAATGCCAGCTTTCGGCACGCTCAAGGTTCAACCTATCGTTAGGAACTGGGAGTTTTGAAAGGGCTCCGTTTGCGAGATTGTTTCTGGTTCTTCTCGTATTCGAGCTGCTTCAGTTTCTTGAGAATCCGATCAAAATATTCTTGCATATAGGCTTCCAGAGTAGAAATCTCAGATTCATCTACTCCAAATACCTTACAGGTCTCTGTCATCGGGACGGTGATCGGCGCTTGAGACGTAATCACTTCACTAAACGCTAAGCGATCAGCAATGTTCCAGCTCCATTGGAAGAAACGAGCAATTTTTTGCCCACTCCGTAATAAGCCAATCGGCATCCGTGTCACTTTGGCGGGTTGATTGGCAATATTCTCGCAAAGGGCCACAATTTGTTCAGGGGACCAATCTTTGGGGCCAGCTAAATCAAAGGTTTTGTTCTCGGTTTCAGAATGGGAAAGTGCATTCACCGCAAACTTGGCGATATCTTGCGTATCCATGTATGCCGTTGAGGTGGCTTCATTCATCACCCAAACGGACTGATCCTCAAGGATGGGAATGGCATACTGTCCAATTAGTCCCTGGAAGAAACCGCAGGGCCGCAGAATCGTGTAGTTTAGGCCAGATTCTTTGATAAACAGTTCGGTGCAGTTCTTAATGTCCATCAAGGGCACCTTTGGATAATTCTCCGCACCCAAAATAGAGAAGAACACAAATCGCTGGATGCCAGCAGCTTTAGCGGCCTGAATCAGGGCCACCTTACCATCCCAATCCACTTCTCGAATGCCGATGGAATCTGTGGCCCGAACCGTTGCAGCGTCAATAACGGCGGTGTTGCCTTCCATCGCCAATTTGAGGGTTTCTGGATCCCGTAAATCCCCTTTAATCAAGGAAGCACCCCATTCCCTTAGAAACGTGGCGGCGCGAGGTGCGCGCACTAAACAAGTGACCTCATGTCCCTCATCTAAGGCCCGACGGGCAATTTGCCTGCCAAGTGTTCCAGTAGCACCGACAATTAATAGATTCATGAGGTCTTAAATTACAAATCTTAACTTTTGTAATATTTTATCAGAAAGTTGAGGGTTGTATGGGTGAAGTCAAGAGATTTCTCTACTCACTAACGGGATTTTCCGAGCAGATTTGAGCGGGGATCATATTGCCGCAGGTTTGAGAGTTGCTCATATAACTCCTTTTCGGCGGTGCTCAGATCAGGGGGAGGGATGATTTGAATCTTAACCACCAGATCGCTGGCACTCCCCTTAGCGCTTGGCCATCCCTTTCCTCGCAGACGCAGGGATTGTCCGGATTTGATACCGGCAGGAATATTCATACTGACTTCCCCAGTTGGGGTTGGAATATTAACCTTGGCTCCTAAGACCGCTTCATCCGGGGCAATAGGGAGAGTGCATAAAACATTTTCCTTGTCAAACTTAAAAAAGGGGTGGGCGTCTAGTTTGACTTTGAGGTAAAGATCCCCTCTGGATTGATTGAGGGGGTTCACTTGTCCTTTTCCTTTAACTCTTATGCGACTATCAGGTTTGGCACCGGGGGGAATCCGGACGGTGATGGTCTCAGTGCCGCCAATGGTCAGTCGTTTTTCTACGCCTTTGAGGGCTTCTGAAAAGGTCAATTTTAATTCTGCTTCGGCATCTGCAGAAATACCGGGTGTGTTGAAGCCTGAAAAATCTTGGAACCCGCCAAACCCTGGGGCGCTAGATGTTCCTCCGCGGTAGGAAGTGCTTTGGGATCTGGTCGAGGCGTTTCCCGCTCCAAACCCACCGGAAAATCGCCCTAATAGTTCATTGATAAAGTCGTCAAAACTGCCATATTGCCCAAAATCAAAATCGAAGCCACTCCCTTGTCCACCGGCTTGATTCCAATATTGGCCAAACTGATCATATTTGCGCCGTTTATCTGGATCCGATAGTACCTCGTAGGCTTCGCTGATTTCTTTGAATTTGGCCTCGGCAGTTTTATTGCCCGGATTCATATCTGGGTGGTACTTTCGAGCTAGCTTACGAAAAACCCGCTTTATTTCTGCTTCACTAGAAGACTTACTCACCCCAAGAATTTGGTAGTAGTCTTTGTAATCCGCAGCAGGCATTAGCGTTACTCCTTGGGTCAAGCAAGACAAAAAATACTGGAGACCAACCGATGGGTGTTAAGCCATGGGTTCCCTTGTCAGGTAAGAACGCAGCCTGGGGGTAAGGCTTAGGCCTTGTATTTATCGAGTGATAAAAGCGTCAAAACACCTGAGATAAAAGGGTTGGCGTAGCTTTAGCCTAGCAAGTTTGTGGCATTCATAGGTTCGGTTTTTGCTAAAGCAGGGTGAGACATAACCGTACCCTTTTCCTCAGCCTGAATGGCAAAGGGTGACTTAAGTGAGGGCCAGCCCCCCTCAAGGGTAGAACGGTACTATATTAAGCCAGCAAACCAATTCCTAATAACAAACCACTCACAAAATGTAGGCCTACAGCAATAAATTTGCAGTCTTTGACCTGGTCTGGCTGATCGTGATATCGCCACACATGGCGACAGAGATGGATGGCGAGGGGGAGACTGACCCAGCTCAACACCACTCCATTGCTAAATAGATTGAACCCCATAAAGATCAAAATCAGACCAAAAATTCCCCCGCAGATCCAAGGCAATAACCGAGCGCCCCGAGCGGTGCCGAGACGAGCAATGGGGGACCGTTTTCCGGCCGATAAATCATCGGCGACTTGGTGAAAATGGGAGCAGAATAGAATCAAACTAGTGGTGAGGCCGATAATGATCGCGGCAGGTAAGGGGCGAATCGACCAGGTTTGGGTTTGACTATAGTAGGCTGCGGAAACGGCAAGGGGACCAAAGGTAACAAAACAAATCAGTTCTCCTAGACCTTGATATCCCAAGCGGAACGGTGGGCCTTGGTAGGTGTAGCCCAGAAAACAACTCAAGAGGATGAGGGCCAATACCGTAATGTCCTGCTGCCACCAAGCGATCGCAACTAATCCCAGACAGCCTAATCCCAGGAAACCATTGGCTAGCCAAAAGATCAGGGACTGATTGCCTGTTAAGTTAACCAAGGAATGGGCCTTGTTTACGTCAATCCCGGTGTCGGCATCAAAAACATCATTGGTGAGATTAAGCCAGGCAATAATCAGGATGGCGGCGCTGAGGAAGGTCCAGAAGATGGGGGCGTTTAAGTGCTGTTGTTCTGACCATGCGATCGCAGATCCCACCCAAATTGGTATCACAGCCACACTATACATAGGGGGCTTTAGGGCAGCGAACCACAGTTTACGAGTTGGTAGGGTTTGGGTGGTCATAGAAAAATTGCAATGGCCTTCATTAAGTTTAGGGTACAGGATTGGCTCTTTCTAAGCATTTGTGAACAAGGGGGCGGTGAACCACACGGGTTGCCCCTTTCAATGGTTAGATGGAATATTAGGTACGAAGTCTGGCCCGACCTAGTGGTCATGCTATAGCCAGATTGTGTCCTTTACCTTGGAGGTAACCTGCATTCCCGGCGGCCCACCTTGCTATCCTCGAGTTCATGACAGTAACTTCCTCTTCTGCCAATTTATTTCAGGACCGCAGGTCACTCCACGAGTTTCTCGCTTCCTGTCGTACTATCGCCCTTGAGAAGGAACATGCCCAAGTTGTTAGTCTTTCTTTGGAACTCCCCAAGTTAGACCCACTGGCTGCTCTGGATTTACTGCAACAGGCAGATCATCCTTATTTTTATTGGGAAAAGCAGTCGCAACGGACTGCGATCGCAGCAACGGAACCATTACTCCATCTACAAATCGACGGAACGCAGCGATTTACCCAGGCTCAACACTTTATCTGTACTTCTTTGGTGGATACCGTTTCTGCGGGTGCCCTCCACCTTCCCTTTGCAGGGCCTCATTTTTTCTGCAGTTTTACCTTCTTTGATCACACCCATCAAGAACAGGCGTTTTTCCCTGCAGCTTCCGTTTTCCTCCCCCGCTGGCAAGTGGCTTGTGTTCAAGACCAAGCCGTACTGGTGGCTAATGCAGTTATTGATACAGACACTGCCTTAGAGCCCTTGGCCCGGAGCATCTGGGAACGATGGCAGCTATTACAAACGCCTCGCCGCTGTCCTTCACCCCGATCTCAAGCATCCCAATTCTATCCCCAGTTAACGAATGCAGACGCTTTTACAACAGCAGTCGTCGATACATTAGGACTTATTAAGGCTAACAAACTGCAAAAGCTGGTCTTAGCTCATACCTTAGATGTCAAAACACCTCAGCCGCTGGATTTATGTCATGCCTTGGGGACTCTTCGGGAACGCTATCCAGAATGTTATGTCTTTGCCGTTAGTAATGGCCAAGGCCAGAGCTTTATTGGCGCCAGTCCTGAGCGGCTGATTGAATTACATGATCACCACCTGGTGACGGATGCATTGGCCGGATCAGCCCCTCGGGGGCTTTCCCATGAGGATGACCAGGCCTTAGGTCATCAACTGCTCAGCAGTAAAAAAGATGGCCATGAACATCGCGTTGTCCTAGACTTCATTCGCGATAGCCTCTGGGAACTGGGGATTACCCCCCAAGTGACTTCTCTGCCCCATCTGCTCCAGCTCCCTAATATTCAACATTTACGCACCCTGATCACAGCTGAAGTCCCTCAACATCTGCATCTACTGGAAATTTTGGCAGCCTTACATCCAACCCCTGCTGTAGCAGGAATGTCACGAGAAGTCGCTCAACAGCAAATTCACAAACAAGAAACCTTTGAACGTCATCTCTATGCAGCTCCTTTAGGATGGATTGATTATCAGGGGAATGGTGAATTTACAGTCGGCATTCGGTCCGCATTGATCAACGGCTCCCAAGCCCGGCTCTATGCTGGGGCAGGGATTGTAGCTGGCTCTGACCCCCAACGAGAACTGGCCGAAATTCAGCTCAAACTCCATACGCTACTCGATGCACTGTTATAGGAAGATAAGCTGTTATCAGTATCAGAAGCGGCTGCAGTCCTCTGCTTTCAACCCAACAACCTCTTCAGATCAAATCAACTGTATATGATGCGATGACGATGACCCTAGATTTTCGCAATGTCAATATGTTGTGGTCATCGATTATTGCAGAAACCCTGAGCCGATTAGGGTTAACAACTGCCATCATTTGTCCAGGGTCCCGCTCCGGTCCTCTAGCCGTCGCCTTTGCCCAGCATCCTGACATTGAAGCCATTCCAATTTTAGATGAGCGTTCGGCCGCCTTTTTTGGATTAGGCATCGCTCGCCGTAAGGGTTTACCTGTTGTGTTAGTGTGCACCTCCGGGACCGCAGGGGCCAATTTCTACCCAGCCGTCATTGAAGCTGAAGCCAGCGGAGTCCCCTTACTTTTACTCACGGCAGATCGACCACCAGAATTGCGACACTGCCAGGCGGGCCAAGCCATTGATCAAGTCAAGCTCTATGGACATTATCCACGGTGGCAGGTTGAGTTAGCTTTACCCAGTACTCGTCCAGAGATGCTGGCCTATTTACGCCAAACCTGTGTTTACGCCTGGGAACAATCACAAAGACCAGTTCCTGGCCCGGTCCATCTCAATATTCCGTTCCGCGATCCGCTCGCACCTATCTCCGAAGTAGAAACGGAGCGCCTAGCGACGACGTTCGATATCGATCAATTCTTTGCTGCTGTTCACCCTTTACCCTCGGTCCAGATCTCCCTCGACCTTCAGACCACCAACGTCTATTTGGATCAGTGGATGAGTTGCGATCGTGGACTCATTATTGCAGGACCTGCACAACCCGATACCCCAGAACACTATTGTTTAGCCATCGCTCAACTCGCCCAAATACTGGGTTGGCCGGTACTTGCAGAAGGGCTTTCTCCCCTGCGCAATTGGGCAGATCGAAATTCTTATCTGATTTCAACCTACGACCTGATACTGCGCAATCCGACCATTGCGAGTCAGTTACAGCCTGAGCAGGTCATTAGCATCGGAGCCTTGCCAACCAGTAAAGTCTTGAGAATGTGGCTGACCCAGAGGCGTCCTCAAACTTGGGTGGTAGACGTCTCTAATCACAATATGGATCCATTGCATGGTCTCTCTATTCCAGTACGCATCTCCGTGGAAGGATTGATCGCATCTATCCCCGCAGCTAAGAAGGAACACTGTCAGCCGCTTACAGCGTATGCAAAGTCATGGTTAAATGCCGATCATTCTGTGCGAACCCTGATCAATCGGGCAATGCAAAAACAGTCAGAACTTATCGAAAGTAAAATCGCCTGGTTACTTTCTCAAATCTTGCCACCTCGCACCCCACTATTTATTGCCAATAGCATGCCGGTACGCGATATCGAATATTTTTGGCAGCCAGGAACCCTGCATATTCAGCCTTACTTCAATCGAGGGGCAAACGGCATTGATGGCACCCTCTCTACGGCCTTGGGGATGTCCCATCGTCAACAAAGTAGCGTCCTGTTGACGGGGGACTTAGCGCTGCTCCATGACACCAACGGATTTTTGTTGCAGTATTATTGGCAAGGCCATTTGACAATTATTGTTGTTAACAATGGCGGAGGCGGTATTTTTCAAATGCTGCCGATCTCAGCCTTTGACCCCCCATTTGAGCGATTTTTCCGCACTCCACAACAGGTTCAGCTGAAACATCTAGCAGCAACCTATCAGGTCAAGTGGACACTTATTCAGTCCTGGGCACACTTGCGACAAGCCTTAAACCCTTTACCAGAAAGCGGTTTACATATATTGGAAATCTCTTGCGATTGCCAGAATGATACCCAATGGAGGAGAATATTTTTTAAGGAATGCGTGAAAAGTCTCTAAATGCTAGGAATTTCTCTAAAAGTTCCATCATTTTGGATCATAACTTGCACTAGATTCTGTCCATCTCTCATGAACTATTTTTTAGCTTATAAGATGAAAGACATTCAAAATTAGCCAGTTATTTAGCCTCTAAAGCTTAATGAGGTCATTACTCCAATAGACTAACGCTAACAGGGGGAAGTTGGGGGATTGAGTCACATCAACAATCCAAAAGAGTCCTAATTCGAAACAGAGAATTCTCCCTGCCAGAAATATGGATTAATTGGGGAACACTAGGTCAGTATGGATGAGCTACAGGCAATAGATTCTCAGAAGGACATTCTCTAAGTTGAGTATTTAATTCAACTTAAAGTGTGATTTCATCCAAGATCTTTTGGTTGTCAATGATCTTGTTGCAGAACCATTAAAATGCAGACTTTAGAACAAACTCAGCAATTTTCTTTTCAGTCCCAAGAACTTCCAACTAAATTGCTGGACCCCTCGCTGATTAATAGTGACGGACATTGGAAGATACAGTTCTCTCGCTTAGCGAACCGGAAAGAGAATACCTTTGGTTACCTGGGTATTACGGATGTGGGGACCATTAGCTACTCCGGCTATCGTCCTTGGAGTAGTCGTGAACTTCTACAAGCCGCCAAGCGCTACATTTTACAGACCCGCCAGGAATCCCTTAAGCCTCATGTTGCCCGTTGGCAGGCTGCCCTCAAGGACCAAACGATCACTGCAAAAGCCATTTACGAGCATATGCTGCAGCTGGGGATTATGCCTGAACAGGTTCAGCAAGCCTTGAGATTGAAGATGCTCAACGACTTTGATGCATTTCTAACCCTCGGAGGGGGAGAAGCGTCTTTCATCCCCAGTGCGCAACTGCGGGATATCATTCCGGTCCCAGGCATCCCCATCGCTGAACTGTTAGACGAATCCCAGAAACGTCTCGTCTTATGGCAACAGTTGCGACCGATTATCCCTTCGATGAATATGTTGCCGGTGCTAGATCCTCAGATTCTTGACGCGGCTAATTTACCGCAATCCCAGCGACAGTGGATCGAAAAAATCGTTCAGCACCAGCGCCCTTTGAACAAGATTGCTATTGGTCTAGCGAAAGATCCTTTAGAAGTTGCGCGTCTCTTTGCAAAATGGGTGCGGGCAGAATTGCTGCATTTAGAGCCCCTGCAAAAGACTCAATCGACTAAAGTCATGATTATCGATGACTCCCCTCTAGTCCTCAAGCAATTTCATAGTCTGGTGGGAGCGCTGGGTTATCAAGTGGAAGTTTGTCAGCAAGCTGAAACTGCCCTAGAACAAATTACTCAAGTGAAACCTGGCATCGTTTTTATTGATATTAATATGCCCGGAATTACGGGCTTTGAATTGGTAAAGGAAATTCGGCAACAGCCCAGTTTAGCGGCAATTCCGCTAGTCATATTAACGGGAGAACAGAAGCTATCTAACAAATGGCGGGCCCAATGGAGTGGTTGCGAGTTTCTCAACAAACCCCTTGCAGCAACAGAGATTAACCAATTTCAACTGCAATTGCAGGAGTTGATCCATGCGTTGGTGTTTGGTCCATCGATGATCACGGGTGCTTAGGAATACACCTCTTTATCTAGAGTGTTATTAGCAGAGCAAGTTTTTTGGAGTTAGGAAGATGCGCTTATTAGTTATTGATGACAGTTCAGTAGATCGATTGGCTTTGGTCACAATGTTGCAAAACCTAGGCCATGAAGTCGATGAATGTGATGGAACTGAGAATGCCCTCCATCAAATTGAGGCGGGAAACTACAACCTCGTTTTTCTAGATGTTGTGATGCCTGGCCAGGACGGCTACAAATTTCTACGCTCTCTTCGGCTGAACCCCCCAACTGCTGACCAATATGTGGTGTTCTGCTCCAGTAAGAAAACGCCCTTAGAAGTGAACTATGGCATTAAACGGGCTGGGGCCAATGATTATCTCACCAAGCCTGTCACCAACGAAACGATCGAAGAAATCTTACAGCGCGTTAGCTCGTAATGGAGGTATAGATGTCAGCTGCTGCGACAACCAAACCCATCGTCTACTCCTCTGCCTCCATTAAAGAAAGGTATATCCTCACCCAGGTTGGGGCATGGGTTCTGGTTTTCCCCGCCCGCTGGGCCGCTGAAATTTTTAGAGTTCAAAGATCCCGAATTCTAGATCTGCCTTTTTATCAATCCCCCTTGGTTGGTGTTACCCATCACAACAGTCAAATTATTCCCTTAACTTCAGCCCATCAGGTATTGAAGACCCAAGAAAACACCCTGCGAGAAACCGTCACCGTACTTCAGCTAAGTCATGAAGCAGGAAGGTTAGCCAATATGGGCATCATTGTTGATAAGGTTCTTGGCAGCACCAGCAAAGAACAACTCCCTCCAGCCGTTCTTACCACTCAAGCACTCCACCCACCGGACACGGATTCCCAGGTTCTATTCCAGCCTGATTGGTTTCCTTCAGACTTGTGGCACCCTCAAGGATAAGGTGCGCTTCTTCGTCCAAGATTTTTCCCCTGTGAACGCCTAAAAGATAGATTGTGCTGTCTTATTGGATGGCCTTTCCCGTACTGTAATCAGTTTGCGCTTATGAACTCTGATCAACTTCAGCCCAACCCCTCGGATCAAGCCTTCTCGATCCAATATTCTTCTCCTCTACACCACGCTAAACAGTTTGTCAGGAAGAACTTGGTGGCAACCCTTGCCATTTCTGTTGCTACTAACCTAATAGTGGCAGCAGGCTGTGGGGTGAGTATCTGGAATAGTTCACGTAACCTAGAACAGATTTCAGAACGTGAACTGCAGCTGCAAAAGAACACTGGAGATATTACCTATCTCGATGAAGTGCTGACCATGTCGGCTCGAATGGCTGCCAGTACGGGAGATTTAGCATGGCTCCAACGCTACGAGAATCATGTGCCTTTATTGGATCAAGCCATTGCTCAAACTTTAAAGAATGTGACCGAGGACATTCGGGCTGATGCGAGTAAAACGGATGCAGCCAACAAACGGCTGATTGAAATAGAAGATCAGGCGTTTGGACTGGTCAAGGCCAACAAAGCGGAAGATGCACAAAAGCTACTGGCAGGGGAAGAATATGAGCTACTGAAAGCCCAGTATGCTGAAGGCAATCGACAGGTTATTAAGCGCATTGAGATCTTTATCAATCAACAGCTAGAGGCCTATCAAAACCAACTTAAGAATTCCATTAACTTTGCCGGTTTGGTGGCTTTCCCTATCCTGTTGGCTAGCTGGATTTTGGTTTTAGCTGCTGTCCGTGATTACGTTCGCGATAAGCAAGCCACCCAGGACAAGATTAACCAATCTCAGCTGGATCAATTGGTCTTGAATAGCCAGCTCCAAGAAGAGATCGATACTCGGAAACGGCAGGAAGAAGAGACTCGCCAGGATAATGACCAATTGCAAGGAGACATTATCGAGCTACTGGACGTGGTTGCCAATGTAGAAGAAGGAGACTTTACCACCCAAGCTACGGTGAACGATCGAGCGACGGGCTTAATTGCAGATACCCTCAACCGGTTGATTGAAGAACTCGGCAGTATTCTCAAGCAGGTCTCGGCTACTTCCCGTCAAGTTTCGGCAAGCAGTATCCGCCAAAAAGATATTTCCGAAATTGTGGCCCGGAACACCGATCAGCAATCACAAGAAGTTATGCAGGTCTTGGGCTTGATTAATGACGTTCGCTCCTTTGCTACCAACGCCGCTCAGCAATTGGCAACCACCAACCAATCTTTGGTGACCCTCAATACTGCTGTGGCCCAAGGTCAAGTTGAGATTGGTTCGCTGGGGGAAGAAATTGATGTGCTGCAACAGGGTAGCGATCGCATCGTGCAGCAGATGAAAACCCTAGGGGAATTTGTGGGTCTAACGGATCAATTTGTGCAGGACCAAGGGGATATTGCTGAACAAACCCAGATGTTGGCTTTGAATGCAGCATTGGTAGCCGCAAGAGCCTCTGAACAATCCGATCCGAAGCGATTTGCCCAAGTGGCACAAGAATTTGAATCGATTGCGAACCAGGTCAGTCAACTCGCTCAACAAACCAACGATGGCCTCGGGTCTCTAGAACAACGGAGCGCTCAGATTCACCGGGTTGTAGCCGATGTAGACGCCGATGTGCAACGACTAGGCGGCGTGGTGGATGACTTTACCCAAGGGGTTCGACATACCCAATCCGTGTTCCAAAAGGTACAAGATGTGACGGGGCAAGCGGTCGCATCTGGTGAGGCCGTCGCCAAAACCAGTGAAGAGATTGTTCACACATCGGAACAAACGGCGATGACCATGGAGGCCATTGCCCAACTCTCGAACCAAATTGCAAGTCAGTCGGATGATGCGCAACAGTTAGCGGATACCATGAATCAGCTTTCTGATGACTTGTTAGAGAAAGTCAAAGTCTTCACTCTGCCCGAAGAAGACGAATTCACCCTGCTCCAAACGACTCCTGTCGAACAGCCTGAGGCATTCACTGCTGATTCACAATCTGAAGATTTAAATCCCATTGTGGAATCAGAAGAAATCGCCTCGCCATTGGAATATGAAGAATTAAGCCCTATGGCAGAATCGGAAGAATTCACGTCTGAAGCACAATTCGAAGAATTCACATCTGCATTGGAATCCGAAGAAGTTACGACTGCTGAACAATTCGGAGAATCCATTCCTACTGAAGACTTGGAAGAATCCACTCCTGTATTGGCATCAGAGGAATCTGTACCGGTTGCGCAAACCGAGAAACTCGAAGCGGTTGAAGCATCCATTCCTGCTGCAGAATCCGAGGCATTGTTCCCTTCTATGGAATGTGCAGACTTGACGCCTACGGCAGAATCCGACGCATCTGTTCCTGTTGAACAATCTGAAGATCTCACTCCTCTGATGGACTCTGAAGCAGTCATGCCAACGGCAGAGTCCGAGGAATCCTTGTCTGCTGAGTCCTCTGACGAATTCACTCTTGCTGAGCAATCTGAGGGATTAACTTCAAATCCGGACTCCGTAGAAACCATTGCTGTTGAGCCATCCGACGAGTTAATTTCTGCTGAAGAATCCGAGGAACCCACTCCTGCTGCAGAATCTGAAGAATCCACGCTTGCGGAACACTCCGAAGACGCTGTTGCTGCTGAAGAATCTGAGGAATCCGCTTCATCTGAGTCAGCACTTGCTGTCTAGATTCACACCATTCATTTCAAATTATTTGGTCCACTGACACTAGGTACACATGATGACTACTGGCCCATCCCTTTCTCCCCTATCTGAAGATGCTCCTATCGAGCAGGTTGAGTCTTCAGCCGTTTTCATAGAGGAAAATGAACAGGGCTCTTGGCTCCAGCGAATCCAACAACGTTTGCAGAATCACTTAGTCGGCACGATCTCAGCCTCTGTTTTAGTGAGTTTGGCTCTTACGGGCACCTCTGCTTGGAATATCCGACAGATTAAACAGGGACTAGAAACCACGATTGCCAAAGAATTCCAGCTACAGGAATTGAGTGGTTCTATTGTGCATCTAGACGAAGTGCTGACCATGTCGGCGCGAATGGGGGCCAGTACAGGCAATACGCGCTGGGAAGATCGATACAACGAATATGTGCCCAAGCTCGATGCCGCCATTGGTAGCCTTTTGGACCAGGTGCCCGTTGACGAGCAATCTAATCCTGAGCAAACCGATGAGGCGAACAAAAAACTTGTGGCCTATGAGGTGCAGGCCTTTGAGTTAGTAAGAGAGAATAAAGCCCCCGAGGCGCTGGCCTTACTGCTGGGTCCTGAATATGAAGCTCAGAAGAAAATCTATAATGATGGGATTCAGGGGACTCTACAAACGGTAACGGACAATGTTCAGACCCAGTTGAGCAGTTATCAGCAGCGATTGACTTGGTCATTTACCTTTGCCCTCGTAAGTTTGGCCGTGTCAGCTCTAACTTGGTACATCGTCTTTCTAGCGGTTCAGGGGTATATCCGAGAACGGAAGCGATCCCAAGTCAAATTAGAGTCATCCCGAGTCGATTTACAGGCCCTTAACCAACAACTAGAAGCCCAGCTCAAACAGCAGTCGGCTCAAGAGCAGGAAATTATTGCAGAGAGTGAGCTATTCCAAGAAGATGTGGGCCATATTTTGGATGTGGTCTCTGCGATTGAGTATGGGGATTTGACCATTGAAGCGCAGGTCAATGACCGAGCAACGGGTTTGATCTCAGATACCCTCAATCGTTTGATTGAATCCTTGCACCGAATTATGTCCGTGGTCTCGACCACCGCCAGCGAGATTGCGAATAACACCGAGCAGCTAGAGACATTGGCGGTTGAGACCAATGAGCGGGCCGCCAGCCAAACCCAGTCGGTTACGGATGTGCGATCGCTGATGGAAAACGTCAACACCCTGACCACCAACTCCCGGGAACAGGCCACCACCACAGAGAACGCGCTGGAGCTGGCTAAAGCAGCCGTTGAAACCGGTCAACAAGAAATGAACGCCATGGTCCAGGGTATCTCAACCTTGGAAGAAGGCACCGAGCAAATCGTCAAACGAACCCAGCTTCTGAATGAATTTGTGGATTTGGCCGCTCAATTCTCGAAAGACCAAAAGCGGGTGGCTTCTCTGACTCGCGTCTTGGCCCTCAACGCATCTATGCTGTCCACCCGGGCCTTAAAAGAAAAAGACCCGACCCAATTTGCCAGTATTGCTAAAGAATTTGAGACCCTCTCTCGCCAAGTGAATGATTTGGCGGCTGAAACGAACCAGACCTTAGCTCAGCTGCAGCAACGAACGGATCAGATTCAGACCGTAACATCGGGTTTGACCCAGGATGTCAGCGACATCAACCAGTTGGTTAACAAGTTCACGGATGAGGTGGGTAAATCACGACAAGCCTTTACCAATATGCAGGCCGCTACCGACCAGGTGGCCTTGGCGGGTCAGCAGGTCCGTCAAGCCAACGATGACATCTTTGAGGCGGTGCAAAGTACCCTGATCGCTACTCAAACCATTGCTCGTGAAGCGGAAGATACTGCTTCTCAAGCCAACATTACCCAGGAACAAGCGGCTGCCATGGGTGAGTTAGCCCATAACCTCGCCAATATGGTGGAATTCTTCCAATTGCGGACGATGAGCGAAGATGACCTGTCTCCGCTGATGGCTGATCCTGAATTGAAATCAGCCAATATTCCCCTAGCGGTTGCCGCTGAGTCTTAACAGGGGCATTGGATTTACCGAACCACTGCCACAGAAAACGTATCTTTTTCGTCCTACTGAGATGACTGACTCCGACTTCGCCTATTCGTCCCCCCACAATCCTGCGATCAACGATCCTGAAGCTGAACTGCAGAAAGAACTGCAGGCCATGTTCGAGATTGATAGTCAAGAGCATCTGCGGACCTATTTTCAGCTGTCTCAACACCTCAATCCCAGATCTTGGGTGGCAGATATCCAGAATATCTACCGGGCCATTCATACCATTAAGGGAAGTGCGGTTACGGTGGGGGCCGATGCGGTTCTCCATGCCGCCATGGTTTTAGAAGATCTTTTATCCGATTTGCGTTATCTAGAAGAAGCGCCTCCCCTAGAAGATGGGGCCTTACATCGCATGCTTCTAGAAGCGGGGGAACTGCTGGGTAGCTGTTTGCAACTCTCAGGCCCTGAAGCTCAATCTGCGGTTACGCCCACGGTCAACCGCATCAAAACCCTACATGAGCAGATTCAGCTCAACTATCTGCCTAACTGGGATGAGTTGACCCAAGTTCATCAAGAATTTGCTGAGCAAGGTTTCGATCTGGTCATTTTAGAACTAGAAATGGCCGTCAACCAACTGGACACTCCTCAGGTGCCCTCGTCAACCCTGGCTAAGGCGCAGCAAATGTTAGGCCAGCTGCAACAAATTGGTGAGGACCTCCAGCTCGCCGAGGATTGGTCCAAGCTGTTGGATAGTGCATCTCAGCTCCAGCAGTTTCCATTGGCGGATGTATGGCAACAGCAATGGCCTCAGTACTTTGATTTACTCAAACATTGCGCCAAACAAAGCGGCCAGCTAACCTCTGAACAACAGGAGCAGTTTGAATCGCTGATTGCAGCCCTGCCAGAAGAGCCAGTTTCAGTCCCCTCGCCCGTTCACGAACCTGAGGCAGTCTCTCCCATTGCCGATGCCACCTTTGATGACTTCGATGCAGACATCGACCTGGATGCAGATATCGACCTCGATGCAGATATCGATCTAAGTTTCGATGAAATGGACTTCGATCTGGCCGCAATGGCCCCTGCCGACCCCACCTTCTCCAGTGCCGTTGCTGCAGATCAACCCGAATCAGCCAAGCTGGATGACGAGGCCGATCTGGATGACATGGCTGATTTGTCCGATGAATTCCTGGCTGCAGCAGATGCCATGGACTTCGATGACCTCATCGATCTAGATTTAGGCACTGACGATCTACCAGACCTACCCGTTGATGTTGCAGAGTCGGTTGAGTCATCCTCTCAGCCCGGTCTATTCCCCAGTTCTCAGCCCAGTTCCAAACCGTCTACTGCAGCCCCAGCCCCCAGCCCAGCAAAACGGGAAATCAAAATCCCGGTCCCCTTAAGCCGCCTTAATCAATCCTCTCAACAAGTGGTTGAGACCCTGCTGACTGCTCGGTCTGCCTTTAATGAGTCTTCGACTCTGCAGTCCCAACTCACCCAACTGACGGCCCTCACCCAAGAGAGTGCTGAATATATTTCTAGACTTCGACAGCTTCAGGATGACTATGCCTTGTTGCGGGATATCAGCGACGTGCAGGATTCGGACAGTGGCGTCTCCATGGAACGCTACCGCCAGGGTTACACCACCATCAATCGTCTTTTAGAAAATATTTTACGGATGGCTGAGCTGGGGGCAGAACTAGAAGGCACCACCCAGCACACCGTCAACAATTTAGGCCAGCTCAGTCGCAATATCACCCAGCTCAAAGATGGTATTGAAACCAGTCGCCTGGTGCCCTTTAGCAATCTCACGCTTCGGGCCCGAGCCATTCTGCGAGATTTGACCAATCGTTATGATAAACCCGCCCATTTAGAAATAGAAGGTGAACAAGTTGAACTGGATGCCGGTATTATCCAGCAATTGGAACCGGCCTTGCTCCATCTCCTCAGGAATGCCTACGATCATGGCATTGAGACGATGGATGAGCGCTTGGAGCGAGGGAAGCCGGTGCAAGCCACCATTCAACTGGCCTTGGAACGGCGTGGTAATTTATATCGGCTATTGCTACAAGACGATGGCAAAGGGATTGATGCCCAAAAAGTCAGTCAGATTGCCCAAGAGCGAGGTTTTCCCCTCACTCAAACCAACACATCAGCGGATCTGATCGCCGTTCTCTGCCAGCCAGGATTTAGTTCCCGTAGCTCCGTCAGTGAAGTCTCCGGCCGAGGGGTCGGCATGGATGTGGTTGCCAACCAAATTACCAATATTGGGGGTCGGTTACTGCTCGACACCCGGTTGGGACAAGGCACCACCTTTATCATTGAAATTCCAGCACCACAGCTATTGGTTCCTTGTGTCCTGCTCAAAGTAGGAGAACGCAAGGTGGCGGTACCCACCGATGACATTCGAGAAACAGTCCTGGCTAGCGCAAATCAACTGCAGCCGCCAGCAGATAGTGACTTGAGTTGGCAGCTCTCTTTTCAAGATGGCTCTGGAACGGGCTTTGGGCTGGCAGCTTTTTGGCATGAATCCACCCAAGTGTCCGATACGGCTATTTGTGTCCACATATCCCTACCAGACGGCAATGATGTTTGGTTAATTGCGGATGATTTGTTGGGTCAAGAAGAACTGCTGATTCAGCCCCTGCCCCATCCCCTCGTCAGTCCGCCCGCCTTAATGGGCGTCAGTTTACAAGCGGATGGTCAGTTACTGAGTGTCTTAGATCCCCTGGAACTAGCTCAGTCTTTGGCGAAGCAACAACCCCAAACCAACGCAGCTCCAGAAGAGACTAAAGCTCCTATATCTGAAGATGTACAAACGATTTTGGTGGTGGATGATGCTGCCCTGATGCGTCGGCGATTGGAGAGTAGCCTGAATACCTATGGTTTTGCCACCTTTACCTGCAGCGATGGCCAAGAAGCCTGGCAATGGCTGCAAGCGAATGGTGCTCCCGATATGATGATTACCGACGTGGAAATGCCCAATATGGATGGGTTTACGCTGATTGACCGCTGTCGGCAGTCCAATATGGAAATGCCGATCCTAGTGGTATCTTCCCGGCTTTCTGAAGAGTGGGGTAAAGAGGCGGAACGTTTGGGTGCCAACGACTATTTGAATAAAGGGTTCTCGACTCCAGAGCTGATTAACTGCGTCAAAACCCACCTTAACAAGCAGCCAGCCGAATGTTGACCAACAGGTCATGGAGATCGGCCCAAGCAGAAGGACTATCTGGAAGCATACTAGATTGACTGGCGTTTTCTAGCTTTTGTAAGAGACGGCGATACTCTCCTTCAAAGAACACCTGATCTCCCTCTTTAATGACTGCCCGTTCTGGACCAGATGTTTTTTGGGCGATTAAATCGGGGATGTAGGTTAATTGAAACTTTTCATTCAAGTGTCTGAGATTAGCCTCAATTTCGCCCGTCTGCATCAGGTGAATTCCCGTAAGCAAGACTCGAAAGACATACAGCAATGGTTTGACCCGAGCTGGAGATTCTTTGGTGAAGAGCCGCCATTGGGTCTGGGCAAATCCCACATAGTGATAACTATGATGTCGCGTGATGCATCGGGTTGCGATCGCTTTCAATGCATCATGCTCAGGAGACGTCGCCACAATCAGCGGTGAGTAGAGCTGCTCCAGCACATAGCCATTACGCTTCAGCAGCAACCCCATAAATTTCTTGACATCATGGGTCACCAGATCTAGCTCAATGCCCTCCTGATCGGCAGAAATTTCCCGAGTCTCTGGTCCCGTCTGTAGTCCAATCACTTCCTTTAGGGGCAGGATATGAACCCCTCGCAAGTCATAGTCAGAATCAGCAGAGGGAAACCCATACAAGTGAGCACCACTAATGGTGGCAAAGAGCAGGGGATAAGGCTGCTTGGCTACAACATCTTTGAGCTGAGGCGGTAAGTTAAAGGTCATGGGATTTGGCTGCGGCTGGGTAAAAAAGCCGAGATTGGCTTCTGGCAGGTAGTTTGCCCACTATACTGCTACTACCCTAGGTTCTGATTCAGGGGCTATGGGTGCAAAATGTAAAACCATCATTTGAGAGTCTTGAAGGGCAATAGATTCATAAGTTCGACCTTCTTGATCGCTGAACTCAACCTCAAAAGCATCGCCCTCAGCAAGTATTTCCACGACCGTACCGACTTGGCCACGGTAGAGTTGATACTCAGGCAGGTCATTGGTTAGCGCTACAACATCAAGCAAGTTGAGTTCCTGTGTAGTCATGGGCTACATCTCCCCACATTACAGTGGATAGCAGGTTCCAGTTATGAGCCGTAACTTGTTTGAGTTAAGCTCGATAAACCAACCACTCTGTCAACAAGTGTAAGCTATACGATTTGCGTGCTAAACGTCTTGATCTGCTATGAAGTAATGCTTTCTGATATCCATCAGACTGTCGCATGAATAGTGAGACGGATTTTCTGGAACTCCCCTATTGTTTTTAGAGCTATGAGTTTACGGATAATTGGATTGCTCTGTTTAGGGGGTGTAGGGATTGCCGGAGCATCTTGGTGGAATACTGACAAAATAATGAATCCCGTCAATGAGGAAGTTGTTATATCGATTGATCGAATCAACTCCTTAGCATTTACACCGACTCAAGAAGTTTCAGAGAGAAAGTATAATGCGCGGCTTTATTTAGAAAATAGCCGAAAATTATTGTTAACTTGTGAGGATATTAAATTTCTTGGCATTCAGTGGGAAATATCAAACAGAAACATCGCAAAGTCGTGGAATTTACTAGCCAATACAGATTACACCTGTGACTCTTGGGATAATACGACAGTCGTAAGTTTTGTGGCTCCACCATTCAATCCCCATACAAAGTATTTTTTTCATGTATCAAAAAGCAATAAAGCTGAGATGCGAACCAGTATCAAAGGTCGTGCTGGTATTCAACATAAAGATGGAATAGGCACACATTATCTATTTATGGACAAAGCATTTTCAGAATTATTGGGAGCAGGATTGCTCTTCATCAGCCTTATTTGTTTCGCGATAGATTTCTGGAAAGTTTGTCACTCTTGGGTATTGTCAAACCAGTCCATACAGCGGTAAGTCAAAGGTCATGGGACTTGACCTCAGCCTGGCAAAAGAGCTGCTGGGGTGCAGATTCAAAGTATTTGAACAGGGCGGGACAGAGCCACCCTTCCATTTCCTCCGCCGACCAACGATACCAATGGCCACCAAATTCTGGCCGCAGCCAGTCTAGCTGAGCTTGATACCCCGGAAAAGGGGTTTGAGCAAAGATCAGCTTAAATCCTTGCTCAGCTTTAGGAATATCGACCACCAACCGATCGATCATTTGGGGAATACCGCTGACAAAGGGTTCCTGCACTAATCCCGCTAGCGGATCGTCAAATACCCACATCTCTTCATATCGATAAGGGGCAATTACCATAATTGAATTTGCCATTGCTGGATCTCCTTGTCTTACACCATGCTTTGTCGTGCTTCGATCAAAAAAGCATTGGCTTGTTCATAGTTAGGCCGTTCTGGCAGTTGGGTTTGAGCAAAGGCTTGCTCGAACTGCCGATGGAGTTGCAGCCGCCACTGATCCACCTGGGGCCAAGTCCAGTGCTCGTATTTTATCCCTAGCAGACGCTCACGATAGTCACGCATATCGACGGGGACAAACCCTTCCTTAAGCACGGTAATCCCAGATAAGAGCAGCCGAATCAGATGCATCGCATGTTTCCAGCGGATATGGCCTTTGGACCGTAAATCCTGCTCCATTTTTTTGAACTGGGAGAGGGCATAGCCGTTGTAGGTTTGATAGACCAACCGGGATAAAAACATCGTGCGCTGGTCTAGAAGCATTTGTGCCAGAGGCGTTGCCGTTTCAATCAGCGGTGAATAGAGACATTCCAAAACATTGGGGTTGGCCTTAAGGGCTAACAAGAGAAACTTCTGCAGTTCCCAATAGCATTCTTGAGCCGGTTTATCTTCAATTTGCTCGGGAATTCCGTACAGAGACCAATGCAAGGGGGCAGGGGGGAGGTAGATACCTCTGCGATCGCAATCTGAATACTCGTCATCCAAACCATAAGCTCGCGACCCGACCACACAGCGATAAATCACGTAATCTTGCAGGTTGTAGTCTGCCAAAAAGTCAGGGAACCCTTGTGTCTGATACTGTTTACGCAGGCTAAACTGGTGCCGCTGTAAATGTAATTGGCGACCATCGGGCAATTCAATTTCATAGGAATGGGAATTATCCGTGGGGGCTTTGACAATTTTGCCAACGGCGCCCGCGAGACAGACCCCTGCCTCAGTATTAACATCGACTCGGCTGACCACTTGGGTACCCACCGGCACAATCAAATGGGGTTGCATGGCCTTGTGTGACTAAATGGTATGGCTGCTCACCATCAATGAAAATGAGCAGAACTAATTGTAGTATACATAATACAAAACGGCTAGTCTTTTAGGTATTCAACCTTCCATTGAAACCTTAGGTCGTATATTCAGCATTGATTTTGACGTAGTCATAGCTCAAATCGCATCCCCAAGCTTTGCCCATCCCATCTCCATCTCCAACACTAACCTGAATAATCACCGGATCTTGATGGAGATATTGGCTAGCCGCCTCACGATCAAACCCTTGGGGTGCGCCCTGATGCATCAGGACAAAATCACCCAACTGAATATGGAGTTGGGTCGCATCGAAATCTACCCCTGCCCGACCTGCCGCCATCGCGATCCGGCCCCAATTGGGGTCACGACCAAACACTGCCGATTTCACCAACATCGACCCGGCAATTGTTTTGGCTATTTTCTGGGCTTCTGCTTCATCGGTAGTGCCTTGGACCTGTACTTCAATCAGACAGGTCGCTCCTTCCCCATCTCGGGCAACTTTTTGTGCCAACTGCTTACAAACTTCCGTCACCAGAGCTTCCACTTGATCCGCTTCAGGACCGGGACCCTGAATGGCTGGAGCGGCAGATTGGCCATTCGCCAATGCCAACAGCATATCGTTGGTACTGGTATCCCCATCCACCGTCACTTGATTAAAACTGCGATTGGCAGCTCGCCCAATCATTTGTTGCCAGAGCGTTGGTTCCACCTGGGCATCACAGGTGACAAACACTAACAAGGTCGCCATGTCAGGATGAATCATGCCCGAGCCTTTGGCAATCCCGCCGACTCGAACTGGCTGACCGCTAATGTGAGTTTCTAAAGCAACGGTTTTGGGCACTAAATCAGTGGTCATAATCGCCTGGGCTGCTTGATCAGACCCTTCAGCAGAAAGCTGCTCTACCAGTTGGGGCATTGCTGCTTCTACCTTATCGATGGGGAGTTGTTCGCCAATGACCCCAGTCGAAGCAATCAGAATGGCGTCCGGAGTCAGTCCCAAGATTTGAGCTGCGCTCTTTGCTTGTGAGATCGCAATGGCGTCTCCCTGGGGGCCTGTTCCCGCATTTGCCTGGCCAGAATTGCACAAAATTGCCTGAATCTCGGTCGGACCAGTTTGGATCCGGTCCTGGCTATAGGTCACACAGGCAGCTTTGACCCGATTGGTCGTAAAGACCCCAGCCCCATGAGCTTTGACATCAGACACAATCAGAGCCAAATCTTTTGCCCCTGAAGGCTTTAAGCCTGCTGCTATCCCTGCTGCACGGTATCCCTGGGGAGCGGTCACCCCGCCTGGAACGGTCTGCCAATCTGCCATTACTTTTCCTTACCCCCATTAGGGACTGCATCAGCAAGCGTCATCAACGGGCCTGCGTCGCCCTATTCTAATGGGCATCAAGGGTGGGTTTCAAGCTAGCATCAGCTCAACCCAAGTGGTTCTAGCGCACAGGCTTTGACTCAATTTCGGGGGCGTTGTTTGTCATAATGAGGCTATTCCTGTTCATTATTTATATAAAAATCACTTTTAAAAAATGACTGCTGCTTCCCCCCAAGCACCCCGACTTGCGTCTCGCGTCGTCAATGGTCTCTTAGCTATCAAGCCGCTGGCTAACTTTGCTAAGTTCCAAGCCCGGAAAATGATGATTGAACGGGCAGAGTCAATCGGAGTCCCCTGGCGAAAACGAGCCTCGTCCCTGATGGATCGAGGATTAGAGGTGTGGGAAGCAGAGCGACAAGCCATTCAAACCCCCGATTTGGACTATCCAGACTATTATGTGGTTTCCTTTCATGCTTACGAGTCAGGAAATCTGAGTTGGGAAGCGGCGACAGAAGTGGAAGTCGCGTCTTATGCTGCCCATGCTCGGATTTGGCCTGAGTCGGGTGCCCAGGGGGATAGCCGCTTACGCCAGAGTTATCACACAGTGATGCAGGAGAAAATCTCGACAGCTCCTAAAGATATTTTGGATATGGGCTGTAGCGTTGGGCTGAGTACCTTGGCGCTGCAAGAGACCTATCCAGAGGCGAGGTTAACGGGGTTGGATCTGTCTCCGTATTTTTTGGCGATCGCAAACCACAATACCCCCGCCAACGACTCTCTCCAGTGGATACACCGCGCCGCAGAAGAGACGGGCTTACCGGATAACAGTTTTGACTTAGTCTCTATTTGCCTGGTCTGTCACGAGTTACCCCGCACAGCCATCCGCAATATCTTTGCCGAAGCCCATCGCCTACTGCGGCCCCAAGGACATTTAGCTGTAATGGATATGAACCCCAACTCCGATGTCCACCGCAAGTTGCCCCCCTATGTGCTGACGCTCCTTAAGAGTACCGAGCCTTATCTAGACGACTACTTCACCTTTGATATTCAGCAAGCTTTTGTCGAGGCCGGTTTCCGACGGCCCTCCCTGACCTGCAACAGCCCTCGTCACCGCACCCTGATTGCCCAGGTGAAATAATTAATTTTCTGTTTATTTCTAATCCAGCACGCTAGCTTCTGCATTCCCAGGCAGAAGCTAGCTTTTCGACGTTAAATAATGCAGTAGAGCCATTTCATCTCGAATCAGGTGAAAATCACGATTATTTAGCACAAATTATTTATTTGGTTTTTGTATACTCATAAATTAAATTAAATTTTTTCGTTAATTATCAATAGATATTTTAGCTATTTATAAAGTACTATTTCACGATTCACTCATTTAACTGAATTTACTGAAATAAATGCAGAGATGACTATTAAGAACCTGTATTCCTAATTTTATATATAAATCAATTGATATTTCTATTCATAGCTAATGCAAAGCTTCTATTTAAAATTAAAAAACTTCAATGAATTTCAATCATCTTAACTTTTATTGCGACTTGAATAAAGTCATAATCCTGGGCTGAAAAGTAATGGTTGCAGTCCAGTACTCCTTTTGAATTGTGAACCTGACTTGAGGCCCAATTTTGTTTGTTTGAGAAAGCATCAATCCTGGACAGCCCTACCTATCGCTAAAATCCGATATCTCATAGGTGGAATGCTGCCCCTATGCTTATTTAACCCTCACCCTCTCCAGGCCCAGATCATTCCCGACCAAACCCTACCAATTAATTCCCAGGTCACGGCCAATGGCAACAATATTGTGATTGAAGGTGGAACAACTGCAGGAAACAATCTCTTTCATAGCTTTGAGTCATTTTCTCTAACAAATTCTAATCAAGCGATATTCAATTCTGCTTCTGCCATCGACAACATCATTAGTCGAATTACTGGGAAATCTATATCCAATATTGATGGCGTTATCAAAGTAAATAGCAATGCTAACTTACTCTTTCTAAATCCCAATGGCATTATTTTTGGTCCCAATTCCAGCCTGGATATGGGCGGCTCCTTCCTTGCTAGTACGGCAGTTGGAGTCCAGTTCCAAGACGGTAGTGTCCTGAACACAACCAATTCACAATCGCCACCCCTCTTAACGATTTCCAGGCCAACTGGGCTCCAGTTTAATGGAACTCAATCTGGACAGATTATGGTGCAGGGCACATTAGCTGTACCCCCTAGTCAAACCCTAGCCCTAGTGGGCCGTAATGTTGAGTTCAATAGCGGCACAGCCATCGCAGAATCTGGACGGCTTGAAGTGGGTAGCGTCCGTCAAGGCTCAGTCACCCTTTCTCCCTCTAAGATTGGATGGCATCTGAGGTACAACCAAGTTCAGGCATTTAGTGATATTCAGCTGCTGTCAGAATCGGCCCTATTAAATCCCAATGTGGTTAGCAATCCTTTTGGAGGGATTCAAATTCAAGGCCGTCACATCCGCCTCAGCCAATCTGAAGTTCGAGCCCAAATGTTGGCCGATCAGCCTGGTGCAGATATCAATGTCCAGGCAAGTCAATCCTTAGAGATTGGCGGTGAAGTAGATAGCTTCTTTCCGTTCAGCTCTTGGATTGCCAATGTGGTTGAAACAAATGCAAACGGTAATGGTGGCAGTATAAAGATAAACGTTCCCAAAGTATCTTTACTCGATGGTGGACGTATTCAAACCCTGAGTTTGGGGAATGGCTCAGCTGGAAATGTTCAGGTTAAAGCTGATACTTTGTCTTTGAATGGGGGAGCATCCCCCATCATGAATACTAGACGAGAGCTAGGAGACAGCCTAAATAGTCAAATTTCAAGCTCTAATTTCAGTAATGGAGTTGGCGGGAATGTCACAATTACAGCCCATTCCCTTTCATTAACTAACGGTGGTCGGATAGGAACTCTAGTTGGTCCTTCAGCCTCAAGCCAAGGTGGCAATGTAGATGTCACCATCTCAAAGTCAATTTTTGGCAAAGAAGTTAACCCATTTCAAAGAGACTCTGGTAGCGGCATCACAACGTTTACTTTTGGTAACGGAAATGCCGGACAGATTAACGTATCTACTCAGCAGCTATCTCTTCGGGCTGGGGGACAAATTAGTTCACGTAGCTTAAATTTTCCGTTTGGGAATCAAGGTTTTTCTCCTGGAACTGGCAACGCAGGCAATGTTGATGTTCAGGCTAATCAATCGATCCATCTTCAGGGGGCATCCAGATTATCTCCAGACATCATTAGCTTTTTAGGAAGTATTAATAATGGCACTGGAAAAGGGAGTGATGTTTCTGTTACTACCCCGCAATTGACCGTAGCAGAAGGCGCCAGTGTATCTTCAGCTGTCTTTTCTTTTGCGGCTAGTGCTGGTGTGCTGCCACCAGGAGTGGGAAAGGGGGCAGGAGGTAACTTAACTATTAATGCTGCAAACTCGATAACAGTCATTGGCATTAATTCTTCCCCGTTCAATCCCTCACCCAGCATATTAGGAACCTTTACTCTCGGCCAGGGCAATGCAGGTGATACCACCATTAATACCCGAAGATTAGCTGTCTTAGATGGAGGGCAAGTCAATACTGGAACCCTGGCTAGTGGTAACGCTGGCAGGTTATTTATCAACGCTTCAGAATCAGTGTTGGTCAAGGGAAGAGCCTCAAATGATCTTCCAGCTCAAATTGCATCAAATACCTTGGTTCTAAATGAAGCCACTCGCAACGTTTTCTTTCTCCCCTCTCAGCCAACTGGCAATACAGGAGAGGTTACCATTCAAGCGAGGCAAATTACCCTCACCGATGGGGGGCGTATTGGTGTGCAGCATATTGGTAGCGGTAATGCGGGTGAGTTGAGCATCCAAGCGGATTCCCTTTTCTTAAATAAGCAAGGAGCAATTATCGCAGAGACCGCTTCTGGCGAAGGTGGCAACTTAGATCTTATGGTCAAGGACATCTTGCGGTTACGGAACAATAGCCTTATTTCCACAGAATCCGAAGGACTCGGGAATGGTGGCAATATTAATATCAACACTCAATTCCTGATTGCCTCTCCCTTCGAAAACAGCGATATTATTGCCAACGCCTTTGATGGAGATGGTGGGAATATCACCATCAGCACTCAAGGTATTTTCGGTTTTGCGTCTCGCGACACAGTCACCCCATTCAGCGATATTACAGCCAGCTCTCAACAAGGCATTAATGGTGTTATCAAAATCAATAGCCCCGAAGTAGATCCCAGCCAGAGCCTAGTGGAGCTACCTGCTGTCGTTCCACCACTAGAAAACATTGCCCAAGGCTGCCGACCTGGACAAACATTGGGTGGTAGTTCTTTTACCCATATTGGTCGCGGAGGACTTCCTTCTGGGCCAGGTCGATACTTAACCCCCCATACAGTATGGCAAGATCTCAGACCGAACCATTCAGCTCATCTGAGTCCTGTTCACGATCATGCAAAAAATTCTGCCATGGTTAAATCCCCCATCCAGATTGTTGAAGCAAAAGGATGGACTCAGGATGCGCAAGGTCGTATCCATTTAACTGCCCAAACGACTTCCAGCAGAACGCATGGAACAGGCTGCTAGGTTAATTGAAAATGGGATTCGCCCCCATGTTCAATCCAGCCATAAATCATGCCCGAGGTGGAGTGGCCAGCACCGCATCTGCCTTCTGCATCAATAACGATCACGCCCCCCAAACCTTTGACCTTAGACACTAAATACGCCATGCCAGCCTCAGCAGCCTGAGCAGCAGTCAGAGATTGGAAGAGAATATGGTCTGAAATCGTTTTGGCAAGCACAGTCCGCATAAACTGCTCTCCATATCCCGTTGCCGAAACTGCGCAGGTCTCATTGTCTGCAAATACGCCAGCACCAATAATCGGCGAGTCTCCCACACGCCCCCACCGTTTATTAACAATGCCCCCCGTTGAGGTGGCCGCCGCTAAATTGCCTTCCAAATCAAAGGCTGTCGCACCTACGGTTCCAAACTTGCGTTGGGGTTCCTGCTCAATATCTTCATGATCCAGCACCATCTTGCCCGCCTTTTTGGCTTCTTGGAACTGTTTAACTCGGGCTTCGATAACAAAGTAATCATCGGGTAAACATTCCACTCCCCATAATTCTGCAAACTCCATGGCACCATGCCCCACCAACATCACATGCTCGCTTTTTTTGAGTACTAGGCGGGCAAGGGAAATTGGGTTTTTGATATTTTTAATGCCTGTGATCGCACCAGCAGCCAAATCTTGACCATTCATAATGGCCGCGTCCATCTCTACTTCGCCATACTCATTGAGGACGGATCCGCGTCCAGCGTTGTACAGCGGATCATCTTCTAACAAGCTGACACAATGCTCTACCACATTTAGAGCAGGCTCCCCTTGCTGCAGCTTTTGGCGCCCCTGTTCTAAGATGCCATTGATACTTTGGGCAAAGTCCTCTTCACTGCCCTCGGCTTGAATATGTTGTAGGGCACCAGCGCCCCCATGAATCATTAGGGAGTAGTTAGAAGACATGATGGGGGAGAACGGGAGACTAAAAGGTCATTACTTGATCCTCTTCGCAAGATCGCCACAAGGATAATCCTCCCTTGGGATCCATAGACAGAATCTGTTGCCAAGCTTGAATCCTATTCTCGCAACAAATGGCTGGTCTAGACTAGATTTATCTCGACCACTCAAAGTCGCTGCTTTAGCTGTTCTCTCAAGCGATTTTGCTGTTCTGGTGTGCCTGCAAGCAGGATGACCAGTTTACCAATCAAGATGCTGCCCCAATTCACAATTACAATCCCTTGCTGAGTATGGGAGTTGTACTCAATATCCGTTAAATCGACCTGTTGTAAAGAGCGGGCTGATGTGATGAAGGTTTCACTGGTCCAGCTCGTAATATTGAGTTTCCGAGCAATTCCCGTGGGATAAGAAGCCCCATTAAACCGAGGATTACATTCAATGGCTAAATAGCGAGGTCCTCCTTCGTTCTCAGCCACAGCAACATCAAAGGCAAAAATATCCTTCATGCCTTGTTGTGCCATCCATTGGGCCATGGGTTCAACCACATCCCAGGGCTGATGATGAGTGGGATAACGATTCCCACTATGGGCACAACCATCTAAAATTTGCTCGGAGGCAGCCAAGGGTTCTACCCCTTCAGGGGTCACTTGGTATTGCAAATTTAAAAAACTGATGGCTTGAACCTCTTCTTGAATCTGGAAGGGCATATAGTCTGGTAGCCCTTGTAAAGCCGATAGGAGATGCGGCTCATCGTCACACCGCACTATCCCCACGCCGTCGACGGAAATAGAGGGCTTGAGATAACAGGGATAAGGAATATCCGCGTTCAGGTCAATGGCTGACTTGTCATCAAAACACAAGGTTTGGGGCACGGTAACCCCCAAGGTATGGGCCAAGTCCATAAAGTTGTTCTTGGAATTCACATAATCCACCACCCCATACCAGTTTTGATCTAACTGTCGGCATTGTTCGGCGTAGGAACTTTCATGATTAACCGCATCACCAAAGTAAAAAACAGATCGCTCTAGTTCAGGATTCTCGGCAATTCGACTGAGGGAAACGTCCCAAACCACTTGATGAGTGTGATGGAGGCCAATGCGATGATAGTGCTCTGTGATTGCCCGCCATTCTGATTTCAGTTCTGGGTGCAGCTGAATGACATCATCAGGTTCCGTCAACCCCAGCACCCGCCCGGAATACAGATAGTTGCCCTGTACCTGCTCATGGGTGCAGTTCATAATGTCATGATTGAAAATTTTCATACCGCATATTTCTCCGTTGGGTTCAGTGGGGATTAAGGTGCGATCGCACCCTCAATACGAACATTCTGAATGTCTTGAATTTGTCAAACGAAATTAAGGGCAAATAACAATTCATTGCACCAGCATTCAATCAGCCCATCAGAAATAACAAATTAAACGCTGTTCACTACTTTGGCTATTCAAAAAAACAAAACTCATGCGAAAAACGCATTAAGACCGACATTGATATTCATGAAGCGATCATATGCAATCTAATAAGACTCTGCCTGAATTGATTAAACAATAGCACAGTTATTGCTTATTTAATTTATTCAAAGTTAATCATCTCTAAATAAACTAATTATTTCCAATGCTTTCAAGTGTTCTGATCGCACAAATTATTCCCTTAAGTAAATATCTGAGATCTTCTAATAGCAAGAGTTCCAGAAATCTCTAAAGTACTAACAAACATAAGATAGAGGCGTTTGTCACTTTTGCGGCCAATGAGTAGCGCTAGATATTTTCCAGCTCAATATGCCATTTCTGCATCATCAAAGAATCCACGCATCGCCCTTAAATACTCAACCATTAAGCAGGTAACTTATTCGGATCAATCGAAATATAAATTTTAAGAAAAAGTTGTTAGAAATTTAACAAATTAGATTACTCTTCTCTAGGGCACTGATAAGCACCCTTATCCTCCCATACCTAAATATTGAGCACAGAAAGATTCAAGTTGAAGTATCTTTCTAGGACTTGCTAGCCTTTCTAGAAAATGGAATGAAAATATTTAATCACGACATTCAGACCAGTACCTACGAAGCCGTTGGAGGCACTCACCTTTACTCAGGTAGAGTGCTCGGACTGTCTGAACAAGATGATATTGTCCAAATCCATCCAGCCCTGAAATCCGAATGGGAGGCTATCTGTGCTCATTATCTACAGATTGGCTTGAGTCATTCCCAGAACGTGGTTTGGGATCTCGCTCTAGAGCATCTGCAACAGGAAGGCTATGAGCCTTCTGTCTATTTATTCGGGGATGCTGTCCATGCCAATAGTGCGCATGCCCAGCTCTTTCGGTCGATGGATGAATCCTGGTTTAAGGTGGTTGAGTTTATCAACTCCAAAAATAATTTTATGCACCTGGCTCAGGCCCTAAACATAGCGGTTCCCTCTACGGCCTGTTTTCATAGTGCTGAGGCGATTCCATCTCTAGATAGGTTAGCCTATCCTTGCTATTTCAAACCGTCTGTCTCTGACAGTGGCTTTGGTATTGTCCGTTGTACCAGCCCTAGACAGCTATCCGCCACCCTGTTGGAATTGGGGAATCAGATTCCCTTTCAAGTGCAAGCAGAAGTTGCCACCTCAACCTTTATCAACCTTCAGTATCACATCACAGACCATGGGGTAAGCCACCTATTAGCCTCCGAACAAATTCTGCATGGCTGCGTGCATGGTGGGAACCGCTATCCCACCCTCCACCAACCGTGGTCATTATTTGATCCAATGGCCGAGTGGCTAGCTCAGCAAGGCATGAAAGGGGTGTTCGCCTTTGATGCGGCAGTGATACAAAATGGCTCAGCAGTGGAATATTTAGCCATCGAATGCAACCCGCGATTTAACGGGTCTTCCTATCCAACCTTGATTGCTGAAAAATTAGACATTCCCCAATGGAGCAGCGAAACGTTTGAAACTCACCATCATTCCTTAGCAGATATTGATCTGAAGGGGTTAGAGTTCGAGCCTCAAACTGGGACCGGAATTATTTTAATCAACTGGGGAACGGTTCTGGTCGGTAAAATTAGTGTTCTGCTCGCAGGCACCATCGAACAGCAAGCTACCCTAAAGCAGCATCTGCAACAACGCCTAGTCGATCCAAAGCAGTTGTCCATCTCCACAAAAGCCCTTGCGGATTGGGAACCTGCCCGAATTTAGGGTTTCTTGAGTTACCAATAGACTTGTCCGAAAATTTACAGCCCATAGTGTGTCTGGTTTTGAGCATGGTTGCTCTGACAGCAGACACACTATGGGCTGTAAATTTTCGGACAAGTCTATTGATGACGTCAGTCGAAACGGCCTGAACGTCTTGGTTGTGAATCATTTGGGCTTTATGGCTCGCTGAACGAATCACACTCACACAAGTGTTGTAAGCCACACCTGTGATGCGGGATAGGCCTCTGAGGCTACTGCCTTCAGCATGAGATTGAAGGATGGTCTGGATGGTTTCATACCAAATCCGATTTATATAACTCCGATATAATGCATAATTAGAGAATGCCAAGAAAACTATATCTCGAACCCCATTTTTAGCCTGACGAGCTGAAGTCTCATTACCGAGCCAGCCAAGACCCAGTAGAATCGCGCCGCTGGCATCTACTATGGCTCGTCAGTGAGCAAACAACGCTAACTCAAGCAGCCCAAGTGGTCGGTCTCAACTACGATTACGCTCGAGAAATCGTCAGGGAGTATAACCACAATGGCGCCCATGGGTTACGCAACCGACGCAAAGATAAGCGACCTCATCAATCTCGCAGTCTTCTGACTCAAGACCAATGTGCACAATTGTTGACTCGTCTACAAACCCCACCCGCCGACGGTGGTCTATGGAACGGCCCCAAAGTAGCCCAGGTCATCGCTCAGATGACAGGAGTCGATAAGGTTTGGCCCCAACGCGGTTGGGACTATCTCAAGCGATTGGAGCAGTCCCTGCAATGCCCACGTCCTCACCACCGTAAAGGTGAACCAGAGGCCCAAGCCGCTTTAAGAAACTGCCTGAGTACAAAGCAGAATTGGAGCGACGCTACCCTAATGCTCAGGTCGAAGTTTGGTCCTTGGATGAACATCGTTTAGGCCTTAAACCCATTATTCGAAAGATTTGGGCGCCTGTGGGTCAGCGTCCAATTGCTGAGGTGGACCATCGCTATGAATGGACCTATCTGTATGGATTCGTTCATCCCGCAACTGGCAATACCGAATGGTTCATTCTGCCTCGGGTCAATGGAGAATGGTTTAATCAAGCCCTACAAAGCTTTGCTCAGCAAGTTGGAGCGGGAAAGCACAAACAGATTCTTCTCGTTCTGGATGGAGCCGGATGGCATACCTGTAAGAATCGGGTGGTGCCACCTGGCATTCATCTGAAGGTTTTACCCCCCTATTCTCCAGAACTACAGCCCGCTGAACGGTTGTGGCGGCTAGCGGATGAACCACTGGCCAATCGGTGTTTTGAGACCCTGGAAGACCTCGAAGATGTTCTCGAACAGCGCTGTCGAACTTTAATGACAATGCAATCAGACATTCAAGCTCTCACTCACTACCATTGGTGGCCAGCTTGACAGATAAGATATTTCGGGGGTTAATGAGTCGGATTTGGTATCAGAAGAAATCTGACGGCGATAATAAAGGGTATCAAAGGTCTCACTGAAGGTTTGGTGACAGTGGGGGCAACGGTAACGTTGGCTGCCTTTACTGGTTTTACCGTGTTTGTGAGACTTAGGATGACCACATAGAGGACATTGCATCAGAAGATAGGATAACTCAACTCCCTATAGGTTTAACAAACCCACACTTTTTTGATGCACGACCCTCACATTCACTCAAACGCGAACGTTATACTTCTAACCAGGGCATGCAGAGGGACGCTACGCAGCACCCGAACCTTCGGGCTCGATACGAGATTTCTCGTGCGCCCCTGATGCTGCCCCGTTAGGCGAACATGGCAGAGCATCTGATCCGACAGGCGGTCCCCGACGACATCTCGATCTTATGCGACCTCGATCAAATCGCACGCAGTAGTTCCGACCGAAGGGACTTCATCCAAGATGCTGTGCAAAATAGTCGCGCTTGGGTCGTCGAGATTTGCGATCGCATTATCGGTTACGGAGTCATTTCCCATCAGGGTTGTTTTACGTTACTCCTAGAAAAAATAGGATGGTTCTACTGACCAACAGTAGAGAGACCGATGAGCCATCTAATCGATACTTTGAAGCAAGTCCCGGATTTCCGCAGTGCCCATGGCCGTATTCATCCGTTATGGCTGCTGTTGCTATTGATGGTGATGGGCATGCTTGCTGGATATCAAGGGTACCGTCCGTTAGAAACCTTTGTGAGCGATTATCGCCAGCCTTTAAGTGAGCTATTGGGGCTTGAGAGCCTCGAAGTTCCGTCTCACTGTACCTTTCGTCGAGTGATGAAGGGGCTTGACTTCCAAGCGTTGAGCCACCAATTTGAAGCATGGATGCTCTCGAAAGCCCAGACTCACTCTCCCGATAATTATGCAGCCTCCATTGATGGCAAACGGATTCGTCAGGGGCTGACAGATGCCAAGGGGAAGCAGCGTTTTGTAGGGTTGGTGAGTTTATTTGCGGTGGAAGCAGGCATCACCCTCAAGCTCGAAGCCCTCACTCAGGAGGATAATAGCGAAATCAAAGTCGTGCAGGCACTGTTGGAAACCCTTCAACTCGATGGCTTGCTGATTACCATGGATGCCTTACACGCCCAAAAAACACTTGAGAAGATTGTGGCCTCGGGTAACGACTATCTTGTGGCGGTCAAATCCAATCAGGGAAGACTTTACGACCACCTCCAGACTTACTTTGAGTGTCTTAAACCCATGGCTGAGCACATCCACTCCGCCCAAAGTAGAGGACGAGATGAACATCGGTGTATACAGGTTTATGAGCCTGTCGGCATAGCCTTACAGGAATGGGAGGCAATTCGCTCTGTGCTTTGTGTCCAACGATGGGGCACTCGCAAAGGAAAGGAGTATCACAATACGGCCTATTACATCAGTTCAGCTGCCACCTCACCCCAGCATTGGCAATCTCTGGTCCGAGAACATTGGGGCATTGAAAATCGGTTGCATTGGCCGAAGGATGTTGTTTTGGCGAAGATGATTATCGACTCGAAGATGAACAAGCACTGCTCAATTGGTCAGTGCTTAGAACTATTGGGATTAATATCCTGCGGCTAAACGACTATCAATCCCTCAAAACCGCGATGACTAAGCTGGCTAATCGGGTCGATATTATTTTTTCGCTGCTAACTTAAAACAGCCCTGCATTTCCCATAGATTCTTTGGCCGCTCTTTCATTGATCTCATCTACATCGCAGAACCGCTGCGCTCATCCGGGTACGGACCCAAATTGTTAACCTTCCTTGAAGGCCAATCGCAATCGAACGATCTATTCACCTCGACCAACACATCCAACTCGCACATGCAGCATGTCCTTGAGAAACTAGGTTACGAACGCTCAGGAGTCATCCATAATCTTGATCCAGGCGACCCAGAGATCGTGTATGTCAAACGTTTGGTGCGCGCCTAACAAGGAAGTGCTCGAACGATTGGAGCCACCCGATATCAGGGAAATTGTTACTTGTTCAGAGCGCTCTGTACTATTTGCTATGACAGCTAAACTTGAACACACCGCCCATCTTATCAATCAATCTCAGGCAGGAGATCTTGAAGGAATAAAGAAACCCCTGAATAAAGAAAGGGAGTTCATCAACCTATCCGTTTCCTGGCAACTCAACCTTCCCAAGGCACAGCAATACAGTCAACAAATAGGTTATCCGATTGCCAAAGACCTTATTCTTCAGGGAAGTCTAATGGCTTAGTCGCAGGTACTCCTGATCCATACCATGCGATCAATAGCCAAACCAATCCAAAACATGCTGCAATACCTGAACTCACTCCTGAAGGAATCTGAACTTTTCAGGATTTTTTCTGCTGGCTATTTCGAAGATAGTGAATTCAACAAAGCACAGCAGTGCACCAATAACCCGCAGAACCTAAAGGAGAATCAACCATGCTGACATTCTTATTCATTCAAATCATGAGTACCTGGGCTATTTGTTTCGTCTTCGGATTTTATTTTGCCTTGGAAGCTGTTAATGCAGACTAAGGCAGCCCTGCGCACCTCAATGAACCAATGAAGCAAGTTCTGATGTTAATTACAAGCAGCCTGAAAAATCTTAAATTGACAGGATACATTCTCAAACGGTTCTTTCTAAAGCTCATTCACCCATCTTTGCCTCCAACAATATTGAAGATCCATAAACCACAAGTCTGATCTGTGAACTAATTCCATACCAGTGCCCATTTGAACGAGAAATCTATTTCCAGAGCCATAAATTATTCCAGCTTGCCTTACTCGGCAAGTTCAACCCAGCTGAGGGTGAAGTAATTATGTTGAGATTCCAACTACTTTCCTATTTAGCCAATCAGTGTAGCAAGGATATTAATCGATACATCTACTAATCAGCCACGATCCCTGAATAGAATCAGTGTATAACACCATGAATCTAAATCTTTAGTGGCCCAAACAGGAATAAAGCATATTACCTTAAGATCTTGCAAAGGAAAAAATCAATTAAATACCTGATAACTAAAAACTGTATTTTAAAATACGTTCCTAATAAAAGATTTTGCTTTTTCTGGAGATATAGTAAATATTTTCTTGCCATATTTACATCTCGATATTGTTAGTTTAAGCTTGAAAACATTATCCTCAGATAATCAGTTAGGACAAAAAATATGGTTTATGTCGCACTGGAATGGGACCATAAAGTTGGACATCCACCTATTCAGTGGCTAGTGGTAGAGTGCTCTAGCCTTGGGGAAAAATTTGGTGGACCACAAGCCTTACCACCCAGAAGGGATGTGGCTTATTTTGTGGACGAAGAAACGGCCCAAGAAGATGCTCGGATGTTTGCGGACTACAAAAATACGATCAACTCTGATGATCCGTCTCTCGTCAAGCGATATTCAGAGTTATTGCATAAACAAGCGAATCTTCACCGTCATGTCCCATTTGCCTGGGATCATGACATGTTTAAGGGGTTGATTCGCTGGGCAGTTCTCGAATGGGGAAAACCGGGTAGAGAAGATATGGCCTATTTTCTTGATCCAAAAATTGCCCAAGAAGATGCTAAGGCATTCAGCATTTTACGAGATAGAAGACTTTACTCTTCTGAAGAACAAATTCGTAAACTGTATGCAACGACTCATAAAGTTGCCGAACGTACTATTCATCCTGTCCATAGCTAACCAAAACCCTCTTTGGGCTGCCTTGAACTTCTAATCATTCAGACATGGCTGTGAGAGATCTACTTGGGAGCATGTCACTTTTGCAAGCTAGTATTTATACTCATCTCAGAAATCCTTGCTAGCCTTGCTTTCAGACACCAAATTTTTAATTCTAAATTTTGTGCATCTGCAAAGGTGACATGCTCCCGATCTACTTGAGCCATGAAATGACTTTTTTAAAGTTAGAGGCAGCCTCATTTTTTGAAGGCAATGGCTCTCAATAATATTGCGTCCAATATTGTTGAAAATTTGGTTTGCATTCTTTTATAAAAGACTATATTAATAGCCGGATTTTTATGCATCTATAGGTCATGCCTCACTGTTCAAACGTCTTGGCACTGGTCTACTAACAGGGCACATACCTAAACCCTTTATTGGTGAGGAGTTCTAGTGTGCTCAACGGACGAGAACAAAATCCCATCTCCATTGCTGGTGTGGTCTGCTTACTGAGCCCCCAATGGGGTCTAACCCAGTTATGAATCAGGCGTTGTACATCTAGCACTCGCTGTAACCCCGACCGCTTCTTAGCGTAGAGATTCTGCCGTCTTCGATAAGCACTACATCGTCTCCTCAAGGCAGCATTGTGAGCCTCATTATGATTGGCATGGACCTCAGACCCTAGACTGATAGCGGTAAAGGGATGCTCTGCTTTCACCCACTCTACTCGCCGATTCCCCTGAGACCCTTTAACTTTCATCGCGACTTCTAACCCCTCTCGCCAAACCTTGCGATGCCCATAGTCAGGATGACACTCCTCACCATTGAGATAGACATTGGCGAGCTTCCAAAGTTCTTGTCCATAACGCCTCTCACCATCGGTAAACCATCGAATCCCATCACAGGCTTTGACCCACTCCCAAGCTGAGTAAACGCCATTTGCAAAAGTTGTGCATCCTTGAGGCCAGCTTGTGCTGTCAACCAATAGCGGCTTTCGCGTTCAAGGAAATGGATGGTCCAGCCCTGGGATTGGCTGGGGGGGAAGATTTTTGCCTACACGCGTGTAAACTTCATCCCCTTCTACCGTCACATCAGAGGCTGCTGGTGCGGGAGGTGACCAGTTCTGTGCTTGGTCTGCTAGGCGTTTTCCCAACGCATAATGGTGGTATGAGATTTACCGAAAGTTCGACCTGCAGCACGAATACCCATCCCTTCGGTGCGAGCTTTGATGGCATAGCTCACTACTGAACTAGCGGTGCGTAAGCGAGCCATTGGGGTACCCGTGCGTTCGTTGAAACGCCGATTGCAATCCTTACACTGATATCGCTGGACTAATGTCCCATCTTGCAGGCTATCAAAGCCGCGCTTTAGGATCTTCTCGCTTAGACAATATGGGCATTCCATTGATCTACATTAGGTTGCGTCGGAAGCATTATAGCTAGATCCTGCTAACAGACCAGTGCCAACGTCTTTTTTCCCAACCAATAGCTCTAAGAAATTTTGGAGCACTGGATTTGCCGCATTCTGCCGCCAAGCGGCACCAAATTCAAGCTGAATTGGACAATCTTGTATGGGTCTACAAACGACGTTCGTCCCCACCAAAGTTTGCAAACGATCTGACACAAAGGTAATTCCTAAACCTGCAGCCACCAGACATAGGCGTGTTTGCAACGTAATGGATTCTTGGATGACCTTGGGCTGGAAGCCTGCCATCTGACAGACTTGCAGAAACCCATCGTAAAGGATAGGCCCTTCCTTGCGAGGGTGAACGATAAGGGGTTCATTGGCAAACGCCTCTAGCGGGATGGCGTCTAAGTGAACGAAGGGATGCTGAGGCGGTAGTACTGCGACAAAACGTTCTGCCAAAATGACCTGCAACTGCAATCCTCGTTGATCGATGGGGGGATGCAAAAAAGCAACATCAATATTGTCCTGATTGAGGGCTGTTACTTGTGCTTCCGTTGCCAGTTCTCGCAGATCTAGATCGACCTCTGGATAACGCTGGACAAATTGCCGTAGCAGTTGCGGCAGGACTGTTTGGGTTGCGGTTTTAGTAAATCCAATCGATAATTGGCCAATTTCACCATCCCCTGTGCGTCTGGTCAGTAGAACTGCCTGGTCCCTTTGCAGTAGCAGTTGTCGGGCTTGGTGCAAAAAGGTTTGCCCTGCATGGGTCAGAGTTACCGTCCGCTTGGTCCTAGAGAAGAGCTGCACGCCCACGGCTTTTTCTAAGACCAAAATCTGTTTACTCAGAGCTGGCTGAGTAATGTCTAGGCGATCTGCCGCTCGTCCAAAGTGCAGCTCTTCGGCAAGGGTGATAAAAGATTGGAGTTGCCGAAACTCCATAGAGCATACCAATTAATAACTTTTAGCTATTAGTTTAATGCCAAAAATGAATTGGACAACCTTTTTTCTTCTCGATAGGCTGTCAAGGGAGAACCCTGAATTGCTCTGAAACGCAGATATGATCAGTCTTTTGAAATCTAAGGGGCTAAAGCGAGGGCTGCTAGCCGGACTAGGGATGCTCCTAGCACTGTTGATCTATGGCCTCCTCCAGCTGATTGAGCCAATTGGTATCACCCCCATCTCTGCCAATGCAACAGTGCAATTTACGGGACAAGCCTTATTGGTGGCATCGGATGCCGATATGGTCGCCACCGCTTATGCCGACGCCCAATTGGATCGGGTTGCGGGCATAGAGGATGCGTTGACGATTGTGGGACTGCCTCTGAATGCGAAACAACCTGCGATCGCATCGGTGCAAGTGTCCAATTCAGTGATGTCCTGGCCTCAGATAATCGCCGTTTCCCCGGATGGTCAGCGAGCTTATGTTGCCGAAGTGCGATCGCGTCCTGCTGACGGCATTCAATCCTTCGATGATATTGACCAAATGCCTCCTGGGGAGAAGATTACCGTGGTTGACATAGCCGATCGTAGCCAACCGAAAGTACTTGAAACCGTCAAAGTCGGTCGCAATCCTGAACACTTGAGTCTCAGTCCAAACGGGCGCTTTTTGGCTGTCAATTTAAATGAACCTGGCAAAGAATTGCTGATTGCCCAAATCAAGGCAGATGGAACATTAGGTCATCGCACCTACTTCCCGGTGGAGACAGAAGGAACTCGTGAGGATAATCAGACCGCAATTTGGCATCCTTCCGGGCAATATTTAGCGATGATTCAGGCAAAGAATCGACGGCTAGGGTTTTATCGAGTGCAAACCGCTAATGAAGAGATTAACCTCACTCCAGTGACTGACTCGCTTCCCCTCGGCAACCATTTAAGTCACCCTCGTTTTACTGCCGATGGTCGTTTTGTTCTAGTCACAGATTTGAAATGGAGTCTACACACCATTCCAATTTTCAACCATTTGCTGAACCCCAAAGGCGAATTAATTGCCGTTCAGTTTGAGCCTAACTTAGGAAAAGCGCCCCAGGTCGTTTCTAGGGTTGAAGTGGGTCTGAGTCCAGAGGGGTTTGCCCTCAATCCCGACAACTCTCTCATTGCCACGGTGAATATGCGGCGCACCTATTTACCCAATTTCCTACCCGCATGGCGAGGGAAACCCTACAGTTCCTTATCATTGGTCCCGTTTGATCCAAGCACTGGCCAGCTCACCCAGGGTAAGGAGTATGGATTCGAAGGCCTCTTAGCCGAACAAGTCACATTCGACACCAGCGGCAATGCCTTAGCCGTAGTGATATACAACTACCGAGAACCCAGTCCTCAAACAGGGGCCATTGAATTTTGGGCTGTAAAAGCGGGCAAATCTCCAAAATTAGAGCGCACGGGTTACAAACTGGAGGTTGTCCGCGGTGCCCACGATATCTTCTTAGTCCCCTGAACAACTTGTAGATGACTTCAGTGGCAATGCAGCGCAGCAGATAACTCTCAAGATAAAAACGTAGCCTTATTTCAAACTGTTCTACCCAGGTTCGTAGTGGGCCATCATAAAGGGGCTAAAGGGTTTTGGGCTAACCTGTGAAAAATCTACTGATTCCCCTGTTTATTTTGGGATGTATTAGCCTACTGACAGGCTACTTCCAGTTTATTGTCGATGACAAAGGCAATATTCCTATCAATCGTTTTCGACTGACGGGCTGTATCGGTGATGTCCTAGTGGGAATGGTTCTGGGAACCAGCGATTTATGCGCTCGCCAACTATCGGACAAGGCGAAATCTGCTTTGTTGGTCTATGGAGGGATTGCTCTTTTTTTTCTGGGATTTCGACTGGGAACTTAAGCTCTAAAGCGGTGAGCAGAGGTGGCGATGTTGATGTCCCTGAGCATTATTTTTTAGAAAATTTGAGATCCAACGACAAGCATATTCCTCTTCCTTTATCTGTAGAAGTTTCGCCAAATTCCAGCGCATTAGGGTTTGGTCATCGCTCGCTGAAACTAAGGATTTCCCATCTGGACTAAACGCAACGCTACGGACTGCACGATCATGCCCGGTTAGCGTTCGCACCAAAGTGGCCGGTTTCGTTCTTGAAAGATCAACCTGCCAGAGTTTGACCGTGTTATCCATCGCCGCAGACGCTAACCATTTGCCATCTGGGCTAATGGCGACCTCCCGGACCGCAGATTGATGATCAGGCAGGGTTTGAATTAATTGACCTGAAGCGGTCCATAGCTTAATATCGCTATCTTCTGAGGCCGATACAAACCACTGGCTGTTAGGACTTATGGCCACACTTTGGACAGCCGCACGATGCTCAGACAGCGTTGTTTTTAAGGTGCCATCCTTTGCCCACAGTTTTAGAGTCTTGTCGAGAGAAGCGGAAACGAACCATTGACCGTCGGGGCTAAAACTAACATCACGAACGGTGGCTTGATGCCCGTCTAAAATTTGAAAGGGAGTCTGTTCCAATTGCCCTTGATCATCAAATTGCCAGCGTTGAATCGTATTGTCAGCGGACCCTATTGCTAACTGGTGACCATCGGGACTGTACTCTACTGACCATAGGCGGCTTGGCGTTGATCTTCGGGTGCGAAGTGAGCCATCTGCATTCCAGATATGAATATAGCCACCGCGATCTGTTGTCACAAATTCTGGTTTGTTAGGGTGATAGGCCAACCCATGTAAGGGGCCACCTAATTCAGGCGATGTGACTTGAGGCACGGCTTCAAAGGTTGTTGATGTCTGACGATGCCAGCGATAAATTTTGTGGCTAGGGGCAATCGCTGCCAGTTGCTGTCCATCCGAGTGATAGGCCACTTGGCTGAGAAAATCTGTGGGGCCAACTAACCGTTGCCAAAAGGGATTGTTAAGCTGCCAATAGCGCACTGTTCCGTCTTCTGAAGAAGATAATAAAAACTGACCATCTGGGCTAAATGTGACGGACCAAACGGTCGCTTGATGTCCCTTGAAGGTTCTCAATAACTGGCCATTTCGGTGCCAAAGTTTCACTGTTTTGTCGGACGACACTGAGGCGATTAGTTCACCATTGGGGCTAAACGCCATGTCTCGGATTAAGGCACCATGACCTGGTAGCTCACTGACTACCTTGCCTTTTTTGGTCCTAATCCGAATTTTTTGATCCAGCCCTGTTGCTGCAATATAGTCCCCGTTTGGGCTTAATCGTATGATTCGCAATAATTCGGGAGCTGGTGGCAGCTCCCGAATCAGGGTGCTATCGGCATCACGAATTTGAATAACATGCCCTTTGTAGTTATTAGCAAGATAGCGACCATCCGCACTTTGGGTAAAAAACTTCGTCTTGGTAATGGAGTTGATCAGTTCGCCTTTGAGTGTCCAAGACTGTACTTTGTGGCTATTCGTAGAGGTCACAATCCGATCCCCCTTAGCATTGAAGACTAAGGCACGGACCTCAGCATCAAACGATGAGAGGGTATGGATGACCTTGCCTTGCAAATTCCACAATTTGACGGTTCTATCGGCTGAAGCTGAAGCAAGGGTTTGCCCATCTGGGCTAAAGACGACTTGGTTGACCTCGGCTTGGTGATTAAATTTTTGCCATCGTATTTGTCCATCCCACCCCCAAAGACTGACAGAGCCATCGGCGGCGGCAGTGGCAATTTGGGTGCCATCTGGGCTAATCGCAACATGCTCCACTTTAACGCCTAAAGTTAGACGATTTCGCTCCACCATCCGGTGGACGTTACTAAGGAGTGTGGCTTGGATCTCGTTCGCTAGACCATCAGCCCCCTTTTGCAGGTGATCGAGTTGTTGATGGGCTTGAATAATGTCGGCGAGGGCTTCAAGCTGTCGATGGGAATCCATATTTCCCTGGGAAGAGGAGAGGAAAGCCCTAATGTTACTTTCTAGGGTCTTTTGCTCACTGGCCTGGGCCAATTCAGTCTGTTTTTGGGCCGTTTGTGCTTGCTGATAGGCAGCTCCTCCTAAGCCCACAGCAATTAAGAAGGCAATAGAAACGGTAATGGAGAAGCGCTTTTGGAGTTTGGTGGTTTGCTGTTCCTGTTGAAGCTGGGTTTCAATAGCCCGTGCCCGTTCGGCTTCGAGGGTCATTTGAATCTGTTTGCGATCGCATTCCACAGACGCCGTTAAAAACTGATGATCCTCATCGCTGAGCCGTTTCCCTTGGGACCAGTCCAGCGCCTCTTGCAGGGTTTGGCCCCGCAATAACCGGGATTCATCTTGCTGCTCTGAGGCCAACCAAAATTCCAAAGACGTTTTGTAGGGACGGAGTCGGCCGAGCTGCTTCTCCACCCAAGCTTGATTGAAAACCTGGCGATAGATGGGGTTCTTAACCCGAAGTTGTCCATCCTGCTTAACGACTAACCCCGATAGAATCAGGTCGGTTTGATCTGGGCTCTCTTCTGCCGGAATAGCGGTAGCCTGCAACACCTGCTGATAAAGTCCTAAGCGCCGACCAGCAGAAGCTGAATGATTGAGCAATCGATTCTGCACCGTTCTTAAATGTTCCGGTTCATCCTGGGATTCCCAATGCTGAAGGATATGGTCTTTCACAACTTGCTCGACCCAGTTCGCTTCCTTCCCCGGTGAAATGCTGACAGCTTCATCACTGGCTTGAGCCACGAGTTGACAGAGCTTTTGGGTCAGGAACGGCTGACCTTGGGTCCAGTACAAAATCGCAGCTAAGATTGCATCGGCATCCCCACCTTTCAAATCCAGCCCCTGAGCCAATATCTTACTTTCCGCCACCGTAAAACCTTGGAGAGGAATGGCGGTGCCTAAATTAAAGGGCGTACGCTGACGGTTTTGGATCAGGTCCGACGGTGTGGCTACACCAAAAAGGGCAAAGTTGAGTCGACAGTAGTCTGGATCCACGGCCCGTTGGTTATAGCAAAAGCGAATCAGGGCAAAGAAATCATCAACAGAAAAGGGCAACCCCAAAATACTGTCGATTTCATCGATGAAAATCACCAGTTGCTGATCGGGGAACTGCTCTAGCAGCCCAACCTTGATAAATTGACTCAATCGCTGTAGTAAAGAAATATCGGCTTCGTCTTGCCACCAAGATTTGAAGTCAAACTGACGGATCAGTTTGAAGTTGCGCCACAGATCTTTGATCATCCCTTTGTACCACTGCAAAGGAGTGATATTCTCGCTACCGATATTGGTCATATCGACAACTGCACATCGATAGCCCTCTGCCTGCAAACGGTGACGCGTCTGCACGAGTAGAGACGACTTGCCCATTTGCCGGGAGTTCAGGACATAGCAGAACTCGCCCCGTTTTAGGGCAGCGTAGATCTGCTGATCGGCTTGCCGGGCAATATAGGTCGACGCACTGGCTGAAAGACTACCACCAATCTGATATTGCATAAGCTTAAGGCCAGGTTAGTCAGCCGCAATAGCAATCTGCACCCGATCTCGCCCTAATGCTTTGGCCTGGTAAAGTGCCTGATCCGCTGCTTTGATTAAACTCGTCGGATCCTGATCGAGGGTGGGAATGATACTGGCGACCCCCATACTGGCCGTGACAATTTTGGTGGCGACGGTAGAACGATCGTGACTTATCTTTTTCTCCTTGATGCAGTTCAGCATGGTCTCAGCTATTTGGGCCGCACTTTCTGCAGTGGTGAGGGGCAGCACCACCACAAATTCTTCGCCGCCATATCGTGCCACCAAGTCCGAGGCTCGTTGAGCGCACCTTTGCATAGCCTGAGCAACCTGCTGAAGGCATTGGTCTCCAGCCTGATGACCGTAGGTATCGTTGTAGAGCTTAAAGCAGTCTACATCTGCCAAGATCACGGCCAAAGGAGCTTGCATCTCGCCTAACTGTTGCCACTTTGCCTGAATAAACTCATCAAAGGACCGACGATTGGCAACTTGGGTAAGGGCATCTAAATTAACAAGCTGTTTTAATTGCGTATTCTCTTCTTCCAGTTGGGCTAACCGTTCTCGCCAAGCATCCAGTTGACTGAAGGTTTTGTGAACAAAAAATTGCCTATAGAGTTCACAGGAGATCAGGCACTCATTTCTCCTTAGCTCCACTAACCCTAAGCTATTGAGCTTATATGCAATGACGGGTTCTAATTCAAACCCGCTCTTTGCTGATACCACATCCTTGAGGGCCGCCGCTAGCTCAGGCTGGTGATTGAGGGTGGTTAAGAGCTTCTGGAGGTGGTGGCGATAGATGCTTGCTTGGGTGGGAGCCTCCTGCAAAAACTGGTCTAGGGTCTTTTGGCCATAGCTAATGTCATACAGGGCCATATTGACTAAAGCAGGACGCCCACCCACTAAGTCCATTAACTGCTGGGCCTCACTGTCGGATTCCCAGTCCAAACCATAAGCATAGGCCAATGCTTTGACTTGGACCAAATTAAACGGCGGCAACCGAATCGGCAAGCCCACATTAAACGGCGAGTGATTAATATTCAGGGGAACATACACTTCTGTGGAGTGACTGACCATGAGTCGCAGATGGCGAAAAACATCACCTTGTTTGGCTTGCTCATGCCAAAAGCGCAACAAGGGTAAGAAATCGACGGCAATGGCGACATGTTCAAAGATCTCTTCAACATGCTGAAGGGCAATGACCAGGGGGGTATCTAGCTCAGCCAGCAAATAATCTTCAAAATACATGGTGCAGCTTAGCTTTGCCCCAATGTCGTCATCCCAATAGTCATCTAAACAAGAGGGCTTTCTCAGCTGATAAGTAACGCTAGCGCAGAACCACCGCAAAAACTTGCCAATATTGGTAAAAATATCTTGATCCGCAGTCTGAAAGTTGATCGTCACCGTCTGATAGCCCTGGGCACGAGCATGAGCAGTGAGCCGCAATAACAGAGAGCTTTTTCCCATGCCTTGGGGCGCTTGAATACGCACTAAACCGCCCGGTTTTTCGATGCCCTGATAGGCATGATTCTCCAGGGGTAATCGCTCAATATAGAGGGATGAATCTAACGAAATCGCACCGCTAGGGAAGTGAAGATCGGCAGGATTAATTGAGGGTCTTGTTGGAACAGAAGAAGGAGGGTCGAGTGGTGACTCAGAAACCGTATTCATTCTAAATAGAGTCTTAGCTTAAAGTTGAGCAAAACCAGGAGGTCAGTTGGTTTGAGCCTATTGTGCCCAGAACAGATTGGCATTCTCAATTTCGATTCAGCTTTTCTTCGTTGAGAGCTTTTTTTGCCTCTTCTTAAGCTCTGGGATCTCTTCAAGATTAGGGGAGGTTAATGGTGGTGCCGAGGCGGAGGAGGCCAATTACCAGGGTGGGGCGGACGTCAATGTCGAGGGGGTCGATGTCGAGGCGGATGGTGTTTGGGTGGATGCTGCTTAGGAGGAGAGGGAGGGTGGTGGTGTGGCCTCCGCGAAGGCGGCAGATGATTGCGGGCAAAACTTGAATCAGGGGTGCCTCGAAAACATCTAGGAATAAACGGATAGGTCTCAGTAATGTAGTAGTGATAGATCCCTTGAGGATGCTCCGGGGTGACACCCACTCGGCCATTACACTGGTCCAGATCACCGATACCCTGAACAAACTGATAATCCTGCTCAAAGGTACCGTCATATAGCCCTAAAGGGCCGTCGGGTCTCCGGCCTGACTTTAACCGATAACTCGGTTTCATTTGTTTTAGCTCTGAATTAGCATCTTGGGCATCGGTATAGCCCTTAACAGCGTAGATGGGAAATCCATCAGCTGCATATCCCACCAAAATCATCGGTTTGGCAGAGGAGAGAGAGACAATTAAACCTGTGGGTAACCCATGATAGTGATATGCTCCCGTCGGCTGAACATGGGCATGATGGTCATCCAGTCCCAAATTGATAGCCCCAGACAAGGCATTGTACCGCCATCCCGATTGGCGATCGTTATTCCAAAATTCTGCCGTTCCTGGATCAAACGGAACCCCATTCAATGCCACGCCAAACGGCTGTCTCTTCATAGGGGTAATGGTTGCAGCTTGTTGGGGACGAACAGTCACACGATACTGATGGGTTTGGGGTGAGATTCGATTGGGGTTGCCACGATTTGGAAAGGTGCCTGGCGGATGATCAGGGATACCATTACTGGTGATGTAGCGATAATTCCCCTTTACTTCAATGGTGACTTGGTGCTGGAATGCCAGTTTTTGGGCAATGGTGGACGACCCTTGAGGATGGGTTTGAGCAGCGGACTCCAGCCAAAGGGGTAAACAAATAATGCTCCAATGTCCGAACTTTATTCCCCATGTTCGCAGCTTACCCATAGAATGATCGTCAACCCCGTATCCCTAGAGACGCACTCAGTTTACCCAATCCCATGGGCATGAATGACACTTCACCTAGGGCTAAAGGAACACCAGCTCCTCAAGACATATAGCCGTTTGGTATCCATCCCTATGACGATTCCTTTTATTTTGGCCTCTGCCTCCCCCGCTCGTCGCCAACTACTGAAGACGGTCGGTATTGATCCGGTGGTTCTTCCCAGCCATTTTGACGAATCTCAAGTCACTACAACGGATCCGGAAGCCTTGGTCACCACCCTGGCCACAGGCAAAGCTAAAGTGGTTGCCCACCAGCAACAGCCTCCTGCATTGGTGTTGGGATGCGATTCGGTGTTGGAGTTAGGAGGCAAAATTTATGGTAAGCCCCAGGGGATTGAAGATGCGATCGCAAGATGGAAAACTATGCGCGGTCAGACAGGTCGCCTACTCACCGGACATACCCTGATCGATCTCAGGCAAAACCGTCAGCTCGTCCGTTGCCAAATCACTGAAGTAGATTTTGCTCCCCTAACGGATGGTCAAATTCGAGCCTACGCAGAAACGAGTGAACCTTTACACTGTGCAGGCTGCTTTGCCCTAGATGGTCGAGGGGGACTGTTTGTCGAGCAGATCAGAGGTTGCCATAGCAATGTGATTGGCCTAAGTCTGCCGTTACTGCGGCAAATGCTAACAGAGCTAGGTTATGACGTTACAGACCTATGGTCTAACGAGTCACCTTAACGGGAGTCCCCACCGCAACCAATTCAAACAGCTCCTGAATATGTTCGTCATACATGCGAACACAACCGTGAGACGCGGCGGAGCCGACGGAAGCCCGATTAGGGGTGCCATGAAACCCGATCCAGTTTTTGCCATTGGTCCAAAATCCTAACCAACGGGTACCGAGGGGATTATCGGGGGCACCCCCTGGAATGACGTAGTCCTTACCCTGAAAAGGGTTTTGCCAGGAGGGATTACGAACTTTTGTTTGAACTTCGAAATCTCCTACAGGGGTGGGCCATCCGGCTTTTCCTACCGCTACCGGATAGGTTTTTAAGACCTGATCTCCCTGAAATAGGGTCACCTGGCGACGACTAATGCTGAGTTCTAACCGGCGAGTCCCATGGGCACTCGGCAAATAATTTCGAGGTTGATCCAAACCTGGCAAAGGTGTTTCAGGAATATTTTGCTCTGCTGCTTGAGCGACATCAAATGAAGCTATTGTGCCGACATAAATTACTACACAGGCAATTTTAATAAATTCAGTTTTCATGGGAGAAATTAAAACAGCAGAAGATGCATTAGAGACGTTAAACCAATAGTTCCCAAAACATCTGCTTCAAATCTAGCTTATGAAAATTTGAAGAGCAATATTTATTTTGTTTTCGAATATAATTTAATCAAAGAGGTTCTACTTCATTCCTTTTTTTCGCTAAGCGCATTTTTAACTCAACCCACCCATTGGCATCAGTGATTGGTGCTGGGGATAGCAATAGCCAGATAAAATGTTAGGGGAGTGTCAGCACAGATCAGCACAGAGTGGTCTTTCTTTAGAACGCGACAAATGCCGCAACAGAACCATTCTCTGCATTCCTCTTGATTGAGCCTATGAGCCCAGATCAATACCCAGGCATATTCTGAGTCGGTTACCCCTCCACTAAACGGGTATATAGCCCCACTAGGTTCACGTACTGGTACAGGGCTAAGGAAGAATAGCGGGCCACATCTTGTTGAGTTTCAGGAAAATATAAACCTAAGCCACATAACACTTCAGCCTCAGTGTGGGGCAGAGGGGGACCGAAAAGTTGTCCTCCAGTCTTATGGGACACTATCACCGAGGTTTTGAGAAAATCAGCAAATTCAACCAGTTCATCCTCACTTTGTTCACTGAATTCCGAGAGACGCTGGAGTAGCATGAGCGCATCACAGTGCAACTCACCGAAGTATGGATAAGTGGAAATATTTAATTGACTGAGTGAAGGTAGACGCCCCTTAAGAATGGGTTGGAGCAATTTTGAAAGTTGTTCAGGAATTTCCTCAACAGCTTGATTATCCACCAAAGTCAGGGTGTGATACATATCAGCCCTTTCAGTATCCATGATGGTAAGGGCAGCTTCACGTCCATCTACTAATGTGTCAAGCTTTTTCAGCCAATCTTCATAGTAGTAATTTGGGGCACCCAAGGTAAGTTGTGAGGCAAGGGTGTATCGTGCACAGTCCTTGGCTTCATAAATCACTTCGAGGGTCGCTTTATTGCAATTTTGGAAATACAGTAACTCAACCTGGTCCTGCGTCGATGGGTTGAATTGACGGATAGCTTTTGTAAATTGGTCAACGCTCATCCAGGTGCGCGTCTGACGATGATGGGTGTGATCATCTGGACTCAGTTCATTGATCTTGCCGCCATGACCCACAACAATGACAGCCCAATGCTCAGCTTCAAAGGTTTGATTGGCCCAATTCAAATACGCGACTAAAGCAGTGTGATCGCTACTGTCTTCTTCTAAAACCTCGATCTCAGTGACAGTACCCTTAATAATCTGACGACGACGCATTCGGGATTTTCCCCAATAGTCAGATTGCACGGCTATTGCAACGTCAGTGTTTTGGGTGCCAGAGATCAACATCTCAATGATGGGTTCCCCAAAATGTGACAGGTCGTTGTCATAAGGCATCCAATACAAAACAGCCCATTTATAGTGTGCATGGGCTGAAGCCAATTGGGCCGTTTGAGCAACGTTTAATTCACGGCTCACTATCCCAGGAAAGCAAGCTGAGCCCACCGCATACCGAATAAACTTCCTTCGTTTCATAAGGAAATTAAAGCATTTCAGAAATGCGAGTGGGACCGCACAATCATTCCTAGGCTAGGAGATTCTTTGAACCAGGCCTTTGAGGCCGTTGTTCTACACCAGATTGCGATCTGTCAGGATTTCATATCCAGTTTTAGTAACCAGAATGGTGTGCTCAAACTGAGCTGACAGCGCATTATCAACCGTCACTGCCGTCCAGCGATCTTTGAGAATCTTGGTCACCTTGGAACCCGCATTGAGAATCGGCTCAATGGCTAACGTCATCCCAGAGCGAAGTTTGACATTGCGCATCTGGCGGGTGCGATAGTTAAACACCGAGGGTTCTTCGTGGAGATTACGACCGACCCCATGCCCCGTGAAGTCTTCTACCACTACAAAACCATTTCCTTCCACATGGTCTTGGATAGCTCCGGCAATATCCATGAGGTAATTGCCTTCTTTCACCTGCTCAATACCCTTAAAGAGGGATTCTTCAGCTATTTTGATGAGTTTGGCCGCATCGGGAGTGACTTCTTCAACCGCAATGGTAATACAGGAATCGCCATGAAAGCCTTCAAAATACGCGCCTGTATCAACTTTTAAGACATCCCCTGACTGAATCACTTTTTTGGGATTGGGAATCCCATGCACCACTTCATGGTTAATGCTGGCGCAAATAGATGCCGGGAAACCGTGATATCCCTTAAAACTAGGGGTGGCGCCCATCTCCCGAATTCGCTTTTCAGCATGGGCATCCAAATCGGCAGTCGTCATGCCCGGCTCGACTAGTTCAGAAATCTCCTTCAGAACCGTGGCGACAATGCGGGACGCCTGTCGCATGATTTCAATCTCACGCTTGGACTTGATTTCAATCCCTCGACCTCGTTGCTTCGGTACAGAGGGCTGGGCAGGCTGTGCCAATAGATTAGAGAGAATGTTCATGCGTTTTTGAAGACAGGTTTGCTGAGGATGTAGACCAATCGACTGAACAATGCAGCAGCAAGCTACATGAATTGATCACCCTATCCATAAGGATAACGCCAAATTCTCCTTCATAGGCAGATAGCCACTGCCTTAAGAAGGATTTATCATACTGACCAACGCCTCCTCCCTATGTTGAGAATTGTGGTTGAACCTCTTCAGAGACCACTAAAGCTCAAGCTTTTAATTTACACAACCAATATGCTGAAGCATTTCCAGTTGTTGTTGAGCAGGCACTAAAGCATGAGCGGCTAAGAATCCACTCGCTGCCACTGCAGGCATGCCAATCCCTGGAAACGTGGAATCGCCACAGCAAAGCAGACCCGGAATTTTCGTTTTGGGACCAGGAAACAGTCCGGTACCTGCACGAATCCCGGGTCCATAGGTCCCCCGATGGCGACGTAGAAATCGCTCATGGGTTAAGGGTGTGCCCACCAAGGACACCTCACAACGGGATCGAATATCGGGGATAATCCGCTCCAAAGCCTGCCACATCACCTCTGCCCGCTGTTGCTTAAGCTGAGCATAGTCAGAACTGTTCCGATCCAACCCCTGCCAGAGATCATAGGGTTCATTGCCGGGGGTGTAAGCATGAATCACATGCTTATTCTCAGGAGCCAGTGAGGGATCCAGCAGGGATGGAATAGACACCAAAACTACATTCTGGGGGGCCGTCACCCCTTGTTGCCAATCATTCACCACAATGTAGTGACAGGCCAAATCTGAGGGCAGGTTTTGTCCGTCAATTCCCAAGTGCAAATGCATAAAGCTGGGGCAGTCCGGCAAGGTTTGTTTTTGCCGATGACGGCTATGGGAAGCGGGCAGTAAAGCAGCCGTATCCCAGAAAGAGGCATTTGAAATCACGGCCTGACGACATCGCAATTCCTCTCCGGTTCGTAATCGCACCCCAGCGGCTCGATGGTTCTCAATCAGGATCTCTTCGACATGGGAACTGAATCGGATCTGGCCGCCCTTTTTTGTCAGTCCTCGGAGCAGCGCCTCTGCGATCGCACCGCTGCCACCCATGGGATAATCCAACACCACATCCGGGCGATACCATTCCCCAAACATAAAGGCCATTTCCGCCGCAATAATCCCATCCGCTGGTAACCCCGCTAGTAAGAAGCTCATTAAATCCAGCCAGTTGAGCAGAAATTCATCCGTGACCTGTCCCTGAATCACCTGGTTAAACGGGCCGTTTAGTTGGGCTAATCGCGGAAATTTCTTCAGGAGTTTGGGGATAAACCGACCGACGGTTTGCAATACACCTAAGTCAAATCGAACTGCTGCAGCAGGAAGTGCGATAGCAGCTTCTTTCAACGGCTCCATTCGCTGCTGTAAGGTCCGCCATTCAGCAACGGCTGATTCTCCTCGCAGCTCCCGCACGACTTCACAAAACTGATCGGCCCCGACAGAAGTGAAGAAATTCCCCTCCGGTAAACAGCATCCCCAAGTATCGTAGGTGGCCCATTCCAAATCCTCACCAATGGCATCGAGCACCTGGCGTAAGGGGTTCGGGGATGGACTAAAAGATAATCCTGAGAACAGAGACGGACCTGAATCAAAGGTATAGCCCTGGCGTTGAAATCCATGGGCAGCTCCACCGGGTAGAGTATGACTTTCACACACTAAAACCTTAAGGCCATACTGGGCCAACAGCGCCCCACAGCTCAATCCACCAATGCCACTGCCGATAATGATTACATCTAAATTGTCGTCCTTCACCATCCACAATTACCCCATACCTCGGTTATTAATGGTAAATTCGCCAAGGATATTAAAACAACGCGATTTCTCTTCTCCTCTACACGGCTATGACCTTACTGCAAGCAATTATTTTGGGGATTGTACAGGGACTCACAGAGTTTCTGCCCGTCTCCAGCTCTGGGCATTTAGTGCTCGCCAGCTATTACTTAGGTTGGTGGGAGAAGCTGCCCCTCTATGTAGATATCGCCACCAATACAGGCACCTTCTTAGCCGTTTTAGTTGCTCTCCGTAAAGATGTCTGGCAAGCTTTATCGGGTTTTTTTGCGGGCCTGACTTCGTCTGCGGCTCGACAGCAAGAGGGATGGCGAATGGCGCTACTGGTGGTTTTAGGCTCCATCCCCACAGCCATGATTGGTTTAGGCTTAAAACCCATTTTTGAGGAACTCAATCAACCTCTCTATGTATCCTTTGCCTTAATCGTGACGGGACTGGTGTTATGGTTCACCCCCAAGTCCGGCCTTAAGCGCAATGCCATGTCCCTTAGCTGGCTGGATGCCACTATAGGCGGCATTGCTCAAGGATGTGCTGTTATTCCAGGCATCTCCCGGTCTGGCAGCACTATTTCCACCATGCTCTGGCGCGGTGCGACCTCCGATTTAGCACCCCGTTTTTCTTTTCTCATGTATTTAGTGGTGTCCTTTGGTGTAGCCATTTTGGGTATTGATGAAATGCGAGAAGAAGGACTACAACTCGCTCCCCTCTTAGGCATGATTATTGCCTCTTTCGTTACAGGCTACATCGCGTTGCTTTGGCTGTTTTCCGTCTTAAAAAAAGGACAGTTCAAATGGTTTGCCCCCTACCTCTGGCTCGTTGCAGCGATCACGCTGATGAAATTGGCCATAGGCTAACCTCAGCCCACCTCTAGAAATGATCGCTCAGCCACGGTTGAGGACCACTAAAGAGTGTGGTTGCCAAAGCCAGAACCTCCCTCGAACCATCGACAGCCCCCAGTAACTTTAACTCCTGGGCCGTCAGCAGACTGGAATAGAGCGGCGCAAGACCGCGAATATTCAATTTCAAGTCTCCCCGCCCCCCGGTTCTCACCTGCCCCTGTCCTTGGGATACTTGCAATACAAACTGGCCTGAATTAGCAGGCACGAGCGGATCGTCTACTTGTAAATGCAGCTCTGCTTCCAGGGCAGGTGGGTAGCCCCGCAGGGTTAACGCCTTGGGTAAATCGACAATCCGCATCAACCAGCGTTCTGTTTTCTTTACCTGATAGGTTTGTTCCGCCAGAAAAAGCTGCAATGGATCGACTGGAGCCCCATACCACTGGATATCCTTGGCTAAGGACCGATGATCGGCGAAAAAGGTCCATAGCCGTTGTCCTGCGGCGGGAGTAATCCAGACCCAGTCGTAAATATTGATGTTGTAACACCCTGAATCCACCTGATGGGCAAAGATCACATATCCCTCCGGGTGGGCCTGTTCCCCAATTAGGTAGGTATAGATAGGCGTATCATCCTCTATCATCTGTTCCCAAATCGCCGGGTGGCGATCCAGGTTACCGTTGGTTTGCTGGGCTCGCTGCTCATACAGCTCAATCAAGACAGCTAAATCACTGGGGTCCATCGCCGTGATCGGTAAACTCCGATCTTGAATCGTCAAGGACTGGGTGGACAGCTCATAGAGGCAGTAAGTGCCCGCTTGTTCAAACCCCACGCTTCGATAGAGCTGTGAGGTGGACGCATACAAGGTTGCTAACGGAACGCCCTGCTGATGCAAGGTTTTCACGGTTTCAGCCATCAGGGACCGGGCGACCCCTGCCCCTCGATATTCTGGGGCGATGCCCACGCCAGCAATACCATGCATGGGAATGCGCTGCCCGCCAAACCACTGGCCCATGGGATAAATCCCTAGGCCCCCTAATACGGTGTCACCATGGCAAATGACCCTTAAATTATCTTGTCCCAGCTGCCGGGCAAAGGTTTGCCAATGCTCGGCAGACACATTAAAACACTGGGTTAACAATTGGCCCAAGGCCTGGACTTGTCGGGAGGTGGTGGGGATGCCAACCTCGTAGTGCTGATGGGAAATCTGGGACATTCTCAAGCACCTCGTCTAGAATTACCCCTGTTCAGTCTCCAGAAGAGACCGCTCAAATCGTTGTTGGTCAACAGATAGGCAAAAATTTTCAGCCCCCAGATGACATCTAGGGATATGTTGGTATACTAGATGAGCTTTTGTGCATTAGTCATCCTGACTGGTGTCGAGGTGCTTCCCAGTCTGCGGATGTGGTGGAATTGGTAGACACGCACGCTTGAGGGGCGTGTGGCTTATGCCTTGCGAGTTCGATTCTCGCCATCCGCATAGCTATTCCTTATGAATATTGAGATTTTAGGTCTAGGGTTCGCTGGCTTCTGCTTGAGGGGCAAACAAAACGTTATCTGCATGACTTTGCGGGAAAAAGTTAACGCCGACGGCTGATGCAGCCAAATAAGCGGTACTCAGCACCACAGCAGACAGCAGGCTTCCCGCCAATCCCATGGATAGATAGCGACGCAGGCCTTGATCATGAACCTCTAGCTGGGCAATCCTCACTCGTTTATGAGTTCTCCGATCTTTCCCTAACAAAACAACAAAGTAATATTTGCGTCCCAACAGCGAGAAGGACTTACGGACATCCAACTTCCGACTGGGTGGAGAAGAACTTGTTAAAGCCGTCATCAAAGCCTGACGCTGTGTGGCATCAAAGGACTCAGACACCTCTAAGGGGAGCTTGTTCAGAAATCGCGCGAGAGTTTCTTCTTCCTTACTGTTATTGGTCGGAATCATCAGGAATTTCTCCCAAACTGTACTAGCAGAATACCGTGGTTATTCTGCCCAAAACAGCGTGATTTCACTTATATTTGTGGCGGGCATCAAACACTCATCTCTAGCATGCGCTGAATGGGATGGAGGGCAGCTTGGCGAATGTCTTCCGGTATCGTGATTTCCGGTTTGCGATCGCGCATCGATACATACAGCTTCTCCAACGTGTTCAACCGCATGTAGGGGCATTCATTACAGGCACAGTTCCCCGTCGGTGGAGCCGGAATAAATTGCTTGCCGGGGGCCTGCTTCTCCATCTGGTGCAAAATGCCCGATTCCGTCGCCACGATAAAGGTGTCTAGGGGACTGGTTTGCGTATATTTCAGGAGAGCTGTTGTCGAGCCAATAAAGCTGGCATGTCTCAAAATGGTAGCTTCGCATTCCGGGTGAGCAATCACCTCTGCTTGGGGATTTTTGGTTTTGAGTTCAATCAACCGCCGTTCAGAAAAGGTTTCATGAACGATACAGCTTCCTTGCCAGAGCACCAAGTCCCGCCCCGTTTCGGCCATCACGTAGCGACCCAGATTTTGATCAGGAGCAAAAATAATCGGTTGATCGACGGGGATTTGATTGACGATATGAACCGCGTTGGAGCTAGTGCAGATGATGTCGCTCATGGCCTTAATCTCAGCCGTACAGTTGATGTAGGAAATCACCAAGTGATCGGGGTGAGCAGCTTTGAAAGTGGCAAATTGGTCAGGGGGACAACTATCTGCCAAAGAACAACCGGCGTCCACATCAGGCAGCAATACCAATTTATCTGGATTCAAAATTTTAGCCGTCTCCGCCATGAAATGAACGCCAGCGAAAACAATGACTTCAGCATTGGTGTCAGCAGCTTGGCGAGAGAGGCCTAAAGAGTCCCCTAAGTAATCTGCGACATCTTGGATCTCGGGCTCTTGATAGTAGTGAGCCAAGACAATGGCATTCAGGTCTTTCTTTAGGTCATTAATCGCACCCACTAAATCATGGGGCGTTGACAAAACATCATTTGGGCGAAGGGCGGTTGTAAACACTGGTCAGCGTCTATTTTTTGACGAAGGTTAATAGTTGACAATTAGAATTATAGTTGAATTTACCAAAAATGCCTAATCCAACCCTGCGAACCCTCTCTGCGAGGGATCCATCTCGGAGCTAAGAGGTCTGCCGTCTCCCACTAAATGATTCCGAAGATGAAGTGACATTCTAGAAAGACTAAGAACAATGAAGCAAAATATTCAAATATTAAATTAAGGTAAGGCTTATCCCTGGCAAGGGTTAAGGAAATTGGATCAGTGTTAGCCTATGTGCAGACAAATGATTACACAATTAAATATTTCTGGTATCGAGGCATCAGCTTTCACCAACATTTAGTTTGGTCTCGTTTATTCTTCCACCTGGAGATTCTTACATTTAGTCACTTAGTTCTACTAAGGTGTGGTTTGAGGAAGATAAAGCTGATAGGGGGGAGAGAAGCTTATTGCTTCAATGTCAGTGTTATGGGCGTTTACTAGCTGAATTCTCTCACTAATTCGCTAGGAGCCTAGCGCTTATCTCTCATGCATTATCTCAGATAGATGATGTCCAGTATTCCTTTTGGGGGCTGGGTTAGATGTGTGTTGACTTGAGCACGATTCCATTTGAGCTGTTTCAGCATCAAGACTTGAACCATGGACAATATCATTCCTCTATTTAGTACTTCACAGCCGGAGATTAAGGTTGTGAAGCCCAGCTCCTTTGAAGAAGCCCAACAAGCAGTCGATCACCTTAAAAGTGGTTGTCTGGTAATGTGTAATGTTTCTGAACTCCCCTTTAAGCTAGCTCAGCGCATTATCGATTTTTTATCCGGTAGTATCGATATTCTCTCTGGAGATGTCGTGAAAGTGGGTAGTGGCGTTTTTCTCTACAGTTTGACGGAAATTGAAGTAGCGGGCTTCCAGGATCAGCGATCTGCTTAAATTTCTAACTCTCTAACCATCCAAAATCATTGTGATTAGTGCTGCAGAAGCACGAACGACAGGGGCATTGACTCCTAGATTGAGCTTCCTCAGCCTGAGGGGGCGTAATTCTAGTCTAAGCTAGGCATAGGTCATTGCGGCCTGCCCCTTACTGCAGACTATATCCTCATGATTGCCACAGATACTCAACGCAATTGGCAACCGATTATCCGACAAATGCAAACCGTTGTCGGCCAAGATGGGGTGATCGTCACGCCAGAAGAGTTATCGGTTTACGAGTGCGATGGCTTAGCGAGCTACCGACAACGACCTAGCCTGGTTGTTTTGCCACAAACGACGGAAGAGGTGGCAGCGGTGGTGGAGATTTGCGATCGCAACCAGATACCGTTCGTGGCCAGAGGCTCGGGAACAGGTCTGTCTGGCGGAGCAATGCCTACAGAAGGTTGTGTGTTAATCGTGACCTCCCGCATGAATAAAATCCTCGAAATTGATATTGAGAACCAATGCGTGGTGGTCCAACCGGGGGTGATTAATGCTTGGGTGACCCAGGCGGTCGCCCCTGATGGCTTTTACTATGCCCCTGATCCGTCCAGCCAGATTATTTGCTCCATCGGTGGCAATATTGCCGAGAATTCCGGTGGCGTCCACTGTCTCAAGTATGGGGTGACCACCAACCATGTCTTGGGAATGAAAATGGTCCTCACCAACGGTGAAGTGGTGGATCTAGGCGGCAAGGTTGCAGATATGCCAGGCTATGACCTGACAGGGGTGTTTGTGGGGTCGGAAGGGACCTTAGGCATTGCCACAGAAATTACCCTGAGAATTTTACGCAGCGCTGATGCTATTTCCGTGCTACTCGCTGATTTCACCACCATTGATGCCGCCGGAAAAACCGTTGCCGACATTATCGGGGCAGGGGTGATTCCCGCTGGCATGGAAATTATGGATAACTTCAGCATCAACGCGGTGGAAGATGTGGTGGCGACAGACTGCTATCCCCGCGATGCGGGTTCTATCCTCTTGATTGAGTTGGATGGTCTGCAAGTTGAAGTGAATGCCAGTAGTGAACGGGTCAAAGAAATTTGCCGCCAAAACGGGGCTCGAAATATCACCGTAGCCACAGAACCAGAAGAACGGCTGAGGCTTTGGCAGGGACGGAAAGCGGCTTTTGCAGCGGCTGGAAAGCTTAGTCCCAACTATTTTGTCCAAGATGGGGTGATTCCAAGAACTGAACTGGCCTACGTATTAGGCGAAATCAACGCCCTTGGTGATAAATTTGGCTACCGCATTGCCAATGTTTTCCATGCCGGAGACGGAAATTTACACCCGCTGATTCTTTATGATGAGTCGGTTCCGGGGTCTTTAGAAAAGGTGGAAGAGTTGGGAGGCGAAATTCTGAAGCTCTGTGTGCGCGTTGGCGGCAGTATTTCCGGTGAACATGGCATTGGGGCGGATAAACGCTGCTATATGCCGGATATGTTCTCGGAGGCGGATTTAGAGACGATGCAGTGGGTCCGTCATGTGTTTAACCCCAAGGAGTTAGCCAATCCTGGTAAGGTTTTTCCCACACCTCGCACCTGTGGGGAAGGGGCCCATACCCATTTACCTGTGGAGATTGATGGGGCGATGCTGTTTTAAGCAAGGTGTTGCATAAAATCACTCATATTCGGTTTCTTTTCGCTAATGTTCAATTTCATCGGAAGCTTGTGCTGCCGTGTTCTGCTGCGGTACCAATTCTTCTTTCATAAATTTGAACGTTTCATTGCAGACCTGAATCTGTAGCCTGCAATCTGGGAAAGCTATATCACATCGTTCCTTGCTCCCACGGCTTGTGTGGACTTTGAGCAATGATATTTGTAGTTTGGTGAGCGGCAATTAGAGAGCATCATGACAACTTGGTATTTCAACTACGGTAGCGATCGCCTTGGTCCTTTTGATGAAAAGCAGGCGATTGACCAAGCCAGACAAAATCCTAATGGCTATTGCTGGCGCCAGGGATTTACCGATTGGCTCCCCATCTCCCAAGTAGCCGAACTTCAGGGAGATGCGGTTGCCGCTGCAGCCCCACCTCCCCCACCTCCTGTAGGACCGGGTGCAGCCCATGAGATTGACTATCAAATTTTCGGCGAAGACATGCAGTTTGTCGAAGTCGAACTCGATCCAGGTGAAAGTGCCGTGGCTGAGGCGGGAGCGATGATGTACAAAGATGCCGTTGTCCAAATGGAAACCATCTTTGGCGATGGGTCAGCCCAAGCGTCCCAGGGGGGCTTTATGGATAAGTTAGTCGGCGCAGGCAAACGTCTGGTTACGGGCGAAAGCTTGTTCACAACTGTATTTACCCACGGCGGTCCCCAAGGGAAAGCCCATGTGGCCTTTGCGGCTCCCTATCCCGGCACCATTATTGCTGCCAAGCTTAGCGATTATGGCGGCCGGTTGATTTGTCAAAAAGATAGCTTCCTCTGCGCTGCCAAAGGAGTTCAAATTGGCATTCATTTCCAGAAAAAGATTCTGACAGGGCTTTTTGGCGGTGAAGGCTTTATTATGCAGAAGCTAGATGGTACAGGCTTAGCCTTTCTCCATGCCGGTGGGACAGTAGTTCAACGGGACCTGAAAGCGGGCGAAACCTTACATGTGGATACGGGTTGTCTCGTTGCCTTAACGGACTCTGTCCATTACGACATTCAGCAAGCAGGTAATGTTAAGTCCATTATCTTTGGTGGAGAAGGGTTATTTTTCGCGACCCTAACAGGGCCGGGGCATGTGTGGTTACAATCTCTTCCCTTTTCCAGAATGGCAGGGCGAATGTTAGCAGCAGCGCCTCAAAGAAGTGGAGGGAGTAGTCGTGGTGAAGGATCTTTACTAGGAAGCCTTGGTGACTTGCTAGATGGGGACAACTTTTAGTGGGATAGTTTCCTCAAATAAGGGTATTTTCTGCGAAAAGATCTATTCTGCTGCTCCTATACCATTTACATCAAGCAAAAGCGAACTTAGTTCATTGCCTTGTCATACCGCGATCTAAAGCTAGTTGCCCTAGCCAAAATGAAATGCCTCAGCTGCAGTTGGGGATATCATATGTTCTGGAAATTCAAACGCCATACAGGCTGGTAGATTATCTTCCAGTCTGATTTCTGTATGCAATTCAATGGCATCACATTCTTCTGTTATCCAGTCCAGATGGCGACGCATACCATGAAAAAGAGGTGTGGGAAGACATGGGACAAAATCACGAGCGCGTTTAGAAGTTAACTTAAGCAATTTCTTGATTTTAAGAATGGCATCCTTTCGATCTTGGTCACCTGTGAGCCAAAGGCACCAAAATTTACCACTTGCTAAAATTTCCATCTCATAATCATAGATTTCATCGTTCAAGCTGCAGCCAGAACCAAATTTCCGAATTTCACCCGTATGGCGATTGAAAAACACAGGTCCAGGACCAACAACAGCATCTAAATGATTTCTTGTTCGATAATATTTTTCGTTATTAAAGAAAAATATCCAACCCCAGTGTTTCTCAATGGTTGAATCATCGAAAATAATCATTCGTTGCTCTAGCGGAGCATTTTCGTCTCGATATAAAGCTGAACCATAAAGAATCTGAATCGCCTGATCACGTGAAAACATTTTATGGGTATTTATTCCAAGAATATAAATGTTAATTATATTCTTGGATATATTCTTGGAATCTAATACTCTTGTCTGCCGGGAGAATGGAGCTTCCTTTAAGTCGAATTGTCATGCTTGACATTACTTTCTATCTGCACGTTAATCACCATTAGTAGGCGTTTGGAGCATCCCCGTTGAATTGGCCTAATCTTCGTTTTTGTCGTAGACAAGTTGTGATCGCAGTCTGTACCTGCCTAGTTTTAATTGGCTTTCACTTCCATCCCCCCCAAGCAGTCACCGCCAAACCTACTACCAATCAGTTAGAGATTGTGGCTGAACTCCCCCAGGGGGCAGAAGTCGGAAATATTGCCGTTACGGCAGATAAGCGAATTTTTTGTAGCGTCCATAGCTTCTTTGGCAACCAAAACCGGGCCATCGAAGTACTTGATCAAAAAAATTGGCAAATCTATCCCAATTCAGATTGGGGGAAAGCCCCGGATGCTAGCCCTCCCAATTGGTCAGGTCTCAACAATACGTTGGGAATTCAGGCAGACGGGACGGGAAATATTTGGTTCTTGGATAATCCTAATCCTGCCTTTCCCACAGGACGCTTAATTGCCTGGGATACGCGACGAGATGAACTTCATCAGGTGATTTATTTACCTCCACCCGTGATCACGGAGAATGCCTTTCTCAATGATTTTGCAGTGGATGCCAAGCATGAAGCCATTTACATTGCCGATACTGCAGGTGGACCGGATGCGGCTCTGATTGTGGTTGATCTAAAGACTGGCTTAGCTCGTCGAGTTCTGCAAGGTAGCCCAAATACTGTCCCAGAAGATATCGATATAAAGATTGATGGTCGAGTCATTTCCCTAGGAGATGCCCCAGCCCGAATCGGCGTTAATCCCATCACCATCGATCCGGCCTATCAATGGGTTTACTTTGGGGCGATGAATGGCCAGTCTCTCTATCGAATTCGCACCTCGGATTTATTGAATCAATCCTTAAATGAGCAGCAGTTAAAGCAAAAAGTCCAACGCTATGGCGATAAACCAATCAGTGATGGGATTACGGCGGACAGTGCAGGAAATATCTATATTACAGACATTACGGCTAATGCGATTGGTGTAATCAACGCCGCTGGTAAATACCAGATTCTCTATCAAGATGATCAGACCCTGAGTTGGCCAGATGGCTTAGCAATTGGCCCCGATGGCTATGTTTATGGAACGGTCAATCAACTCCACAAATCACCTCCCTTAAATGGGGGTAACAACGATGCGATCGCACCTTTCTTAGTTATTCGATTCCCCACCTTAGCCCCGAGCAGTGTCGGTCGATAAAGGAGAGTGCAGCTTAAGCTTTCAATGGAGAGAGCTGATGCTCCTCAAGATTGAGGGTTTTCTCAATGGCCCACCAGTCTTCTTCACTCACCAAAACTGCATTTCCCTGCTGACTCGTAATGGTCACGGGAGCATGGGTATCGTTAACACGGTCAATTAAACCAACTAACTTACACTGAGCCTCATGGGCCGGAATGATTGGGGAAGTAGGCATTTTTATTTAACAGCTTTTTTAATGCTGTCTAGTTTAGGCCATCTTGGTGCCTAATTTCTCAGCTACCTTGAAGAGCATCAATAACGCAATCAAGACATTGTTGCCTGGGAGTAACTAACCTCTTCCTCACCAATCGCCATCAACCTTAGCCATCTGTAGTTAGAAGCGATAGCTTCTGCAAAGGTTGGGTACACCATATAATTGACGCCAAATTCCTGGCAAACTTCGGCTACGATTGGAGCAATTTTGGGATAGTGAATATGACAGATTTGAGGGAATAAGTGGTGTACAGCTTGATAGTTGAGTCCACCCACATACCAATTTAAGAAAGGATTACGAGGCGCAAAGTCCGCTGTTGTTTTCAACTGAAAAATCGCCCATTCATCTTCAATCTGGTTTGATTCAGGATCAGGCTTAGGGAAGTCAATGCCTTCCATGACATGGGCCAACATAAAAATCTCACAGACAATAGCCCCATAAGTCCAATAGGCGATACAGAAACCCAGCACTATCTGTAAGGGAGAGTAGCCCACCAAATAAGGGGTGACCATAAAGAACGACACACCAATGATTCGCCCCACCCAAAAGGTGACGTAATCAATGGGTTGCCTGGCTGGAAGGGTGTTGGTTTGATAGGGAGTATTGCGGATAAACCGTTGAATATCTCTGAAATACCAATAAATAGGAATAAAGGGATAAATAAACCAAATCCAATAATGTTGCCATCGATGGTGAGGTTTATGGTCCGTATGGGGTGACATACGAACAACACCATCTCCCTCGATTTCGTTGTCGTACCCTTCAATGTTGGTATAGATGTGATGGAGCTGATTATGGCGAAATTTCCATAAAAAGCTAGAGACACCAATAACGTCGTAACAACTGCCAACAATTCGATTGACCAGGGGGCTCGACGAGTAACCACCATGATTGGCGTCATGGCCTACGCTCATGCCGAAGCCAGCCACCCCCATTCCTAAGGCCACACACCCCATTATCTTGATGGCAAGATTGGGTGGCCCAAAGAGGATGATGCTCCAAGCGGTCAGCGTCCAAGTGGTAATCACTAGCGTCTTGAAATACATCGCTGGATTATCCCGAGGCCTGATATTGTTTGTGGCGAAATATTCGTTAACCCGTCGGCTCAATTCTTTCCTAAACCCGACGTTCCTGGCAAAGGTAACTTGTGGATTTGTCAATTTCGATACCTGTTTAGTTGATCGAATTTTATATCTAAACCTTGCCCTTAAATGAGAAACATTCGATTTCAGATAGTTATCTTAATCAAACAATGATGGAACGTTGGCCAGCACTACAGTAAATCAGGAAATACTGAGAACTGTGAAAAGTTGTATATCGACCTCCAAAAAGTCGCCATTCAAGGATATACAGGCTTTTTTGTTACCTCATCAAGATTCAATATTGATAGAGATGACGAGATTAGGGACCTGGAAACAAAGGACCCACTTCACCAGATTTCCACTGGGGGTACTTGCCCATAATTTGCTGAAAGAGGTCGGATTCTAAAAATTCTGCTAACCAAGCCTGTAGATGGGGCCAAGGTTGAGCATCAAACCAAGGTCGATCGGTATTGGCAAATTGACGAACAAATGGGGCTATCGCCATATCTGCCCAGGATCTGTGCTGATCACAAAGATAAGTTGTTTCGCCTAGTTGATGATTCAACGTTTCCAAAAATTTAGAACCCTCAGTCCGATGCTCTTGGGCATTGGTGTTTTCGTAGCGTTGGGCGTACTTGTAGCGATCTAGGTGATGCTTAAAATGACCATCACTTGCCGCCACTAAAGCTTGCAGATGTGCCATTTGCCCTGGATCTGCTCGAAGCCAGACTTCAGAATCCTGTTGATTAAGAGCCCACATCATAATTTCTAGGCTTTCTTCCAAGATGGAACCGTCCACCTGAACTAGGACAGGAACCGTTCCTTTAGGGGAAATATCCAGCATCTCCTGGGGCTTGTCTCGCAACACCACTTCCCGAAGTTCACAGATCTGTTGGCTAACGGTTAAAGCCAATCGCGCCCGCATGGCATAGGGACAGCGGCGAAAGGAATACAAGATAGGATAGGTTGTCATGGAAATTAGCCGGGTTGATGACGGGCATATTTCGCCCCAATGTGGACTTGATTTCGTTGCTTAGCCAACTCGATCTGCCGCTGACGTTCAGCAAATCGTTGTTGTTGCTCTTCGGTTTTGGTGCCATAGCAATGGGGGCAGCTTTGGCCAGGCACATAGTGCTCCGACTTCATGTCCTCGGGACTAATGGGCGTGCGACAGGCTCGACACAGCTGATATCGTCCTGGCTTAAGGCCATGGCCGACAGCAACCCGCTCATCAAAGACAAAGCAATCCCCTTGCCACAGACTTTCATCCTCTGGCACTTTCTCTAGGTAGCTGAGAATGCCCCCCTGCAGGTGAAAAACGTCTTCAAATCCTTCATGTCGCAATAAAGCAGTTGACTTTTCACAGCGAATGCCGCCCGTACAGAACATGGCAACTTTCGGCTTCTTCTGCAATTCAGCCTGTTCTTGGAGCCATTCGGGCAACTCAGAAAAACTTTTGGTATTGGGATTTATAGCGCCTTTAAACGTGCCAATGGCCACCTCATAGTCGTTGCGCACATCAATGACCACCACGTCTGGATCGGCGAGTAGCTGGTTCCAGTCTTCTGGCTTCACGTATTCGCCAACGGTTTGGGTGGGGTCAATGTCTGGCACCCCCATTTTGATGATTTCTTTTTTCAGTCGGACCTTCATGCGATAAAAGGGCTGTTTCTCCGACCAGGATTCCTTCGGTGCTAAATCGGCAAAGCGTGGATCTTCGCGCAGAAAATTGAGGACCGCATGGATATTGTGGGGGAGACCTGCGATCGCACCATTGATTCCCTCTGTCGCTAAGAGAATTGTGCCTTGAACATCATTATCTTGGCAGCATGCTAAAAGAGGGGCCTTCAACTCTACATAATCTTGCAGCTCAACGAATTTATAGAAGGCAACCGTTAAAAAGTCAGACATCAATTATTGATTAAAAATATCTAGGAACAAGTGAGGCATAGCCCCTCACCATGAAGGTCAATGCTTCTAAGCTGTTTCCTATGTTAGGACATCCCTATGCATCCTAGATATGGCAATAGCCCAAACTTGCCCCAACCAATTTTCCAAAGTATGGCTAGAGTCAAAGAGGGGCTTAATCAGATATCTAAAAAGATTGTCCAGCTGTAACAGATCTCAATTGGTTACCCTGTTTGAGCACACTTTGTTCGCCATCAAATTCCACAAAAGTTGCCCCTGTCTCATCAATGGATTCCCCTAACTTAATATGGCGGGTAGAACCATTGATCGAAACCATAAACACAGGCTGATTACCCAAGTTAGTGCCCCCCAAGAACTTCCGCTCACCATTGCTCGGTGGAGTTAGAGGTAAAGGTTTAACGACGGGTAACTCATCCTCTTGGGTTGTGGCCTTAGCAGCCGCAATCACCGGTGTACTGGCAGGCTTAGGTGCAGCTGCAGGAGCAGGGGCTTCTGTAACTGGAACGTACACTCGCTCGACATTATTGGGAATGGGAGCTGTGGTTGGGCTAGCAACACTCACCTTAGGCACATTCGGCAAACTAGGAAGTCCCGCACTTGGGAGAGTTGCCACTGTTTTAGATTGTGTTCTAGCCTTGGCAGCAGCCAGTTTTGCAGCTTTGGTGTCTTGATGAATTCGTTCCAAAGACTGACTAACATAGTCAGCAAAAGCAACGGTTTCTGAGGGGACCTGAGGAAGTGCGATAGCCGGCTGAGGAGCAGCTGCTACAGGGGCGTGCTGTAACCGCAATTGTCGTCCGACCCAAAACATACTGATGCCAACCAGGGAGACGCATGCTGATGTCATCAGTAGACGTTTGCCCGTGAGTTGATTTTTGTCAGATTCTTGCGAGGATGCTAAATCAAGACTAAGGGAAGCCTCTAGATCCTCTCTCAGTGCCAACGTTGAATCTAATGGTGTGTAGGGTACTAATAAATCGTCCCCAGGATGATTGGACGGGTTTTGTCCTTCAGTCTCTAGCAACGCATATCCTACAGACTCATCTCCCCGCGTTGCTAAGGTAAAGTTTGAATCATCCAGACCCATTTCCAGATCGTGGAATAACTCATCCATTAGTTCGTCAGCCCCCATACTGGCGTGAGACGTAGGCAATGCGGATGATTGTTGGGATTCATTGGTGCCTAATGTAGGGTTTGAACTGACTTCCTCAAACATATCTTTTTAGAAACGATCAAAATTGACTGCAAAGAGTACAAGAAGCTTAGCAAGTTTTAGTTTGGGCAGAAAGTAATAGCAAACGACCCACTTCTTGTAACCCCATTAAATAACTTGCATCCAGTGTGCCCAATTCATTGCCCAAGAGATCCATCCTTCTCAATCCCCACTCATTAGCGAAAAGAGATGCCGCACAAAACACTCAATACATCTCACGCAATGTATCCTTTCACACTAATGCTCACGAAGATAAGGCTAAGACCGTATTTTGTCCACCAAAACCAGAACTTAGGCATAGGGCAGACTGCGTATTATGCCCATGGAGTTCACGAACAAAATTCAGGTCAAACGCTGGCTCTTGCAATCCAACACAAGGCGGAAGGACCTTCTGAGAAAGAGCCATCAAACTGAAAATGCATCCGAAAGCTGCTGATGCGCCTAATGTATGTCCAGTCGCTCCTTTTGTAGAGCTAATGGCAACTGAAGACGGAAATAGTGCTTTAATCACCACAGCCTCTGCTTGATCATTTAAATGAGTGGCCGTGCCATGGGCATGAATATAGCCAACATCCGATGCCTTTAAGCCACTGCGTTGCAGGCAATCCTGAATAGCGGTTATGGCCGCCCGCCTGCTGGTCTCAGGTGCAGTCATATGATGGGCATCCACCGTTAATCCCACTCCCAAGACTTGACCATATATTTTGGCCTGTCGTTTCTGAGCAACCGACTCTTCTTCTAAAACTAAAATAGCGGCCCCCTCTCCTAAAACAAATCCTTCTCGATTTTGATCAAAGGGATAAGCGCCTGATTGAGCCATCGCACCCATTTTATTGAATCCGGCGAGGGTCAATGGTGTGATGGGGGCTTCAACAGCACCGACAATCGCGCGTGAACAATAGCCTGCCCGTATCAGGTCAGCCCCTTGGGCAATTGCCCAAATCCCTGTTGCACATGCAGCACGGGGGGCGAGAACAGGGCCTTGAGCTGAAATTGCCTGGGCAACAATTGAGGCAGGAGATACATTATAGATGTGGGCAAGTTGCTCTGGAGCAGCTAAAAGTGATCTCTTTTCGCCATGAGAGGCCATGGGAGTGTGATAAGCAAATGCTCCCTCCTCCCACTGCGATTGAAAACCACGACTAGACCCGATAGCGACACCACAATCAGCAATGGGTGGCGCAAGATCCGCATCATCTAACGCTTCAGACAATGCAGGTTTTAATAAGTCTTCAAGATGACTAGGCTGAGAACCAACCAAGGCTAACGGTTGAGCAGAAATGTCTGGAAAAGGATGGCAATGTTGGATCCCTGACTCACCACAAAGTAATCGCTGCCAGGTCTTATCCAGACTAGGTGCCAAGGCTGAGACTAACCCCATTCCAGTAACAACAATTTTGGCCATCATGCAGGATTACAAAATCTTCTCAAACCACAGTTGTTGTCCACCTTGCCATCGTAAGGGTTGGCAGTTAAATCCGTTTTGAGTGTAGAGATTTTTGGCAGCTATATTTCTGTCATTGGCATTCAACGCAATTAGCCGACATTGACGTTGTCGAGCCCGATCAATTGCAAAAGCCAGTAACCGGGAGCCCACCCCTTGCCCCCGCGCTTCAGGTATAACGTATACATCTTCAAGCTTGGCTTCTAAACCCAGTGACCATAAGGAGTAAAAATAGCGGATTTGTATGTATGCCACACCTGATTCATTTGCCGCCACTGCAAGGGTGAAATCACACATCGGATCTTTCATCAACTTCGTTAATGCAGCGTACAGTTTTTCTGGGCCTGCTATCGGCATATGCAAGTGTTCATAAAAAGCAATCAGCAAACTTAGCAATATATGCCTATCACCTAAGTTTGCTAATCGTACTTGGGAGTCCACTATGGCCATAGAGCCACAAATACCCGCCTATCGCTTTAGATTCTCTATGCCTGCAGTAACTTTTGCAGATTCAATGCGATCACCCTGTTGGATCTGATCCACAACGTCCATACCTTCTGTCACATAACCAAAGACGGCATAGTTTCCATCTAGGAAATCTACATCGGCAAGAGCAAAATAGAACTGGGCAGACGCTGAATCAGGTAATTGAGAGCGAGCCATGGCGACCGCCCCCCGAGTATGTCGTAATTTTGGAGGCTTGTTTTCACCTGCAGATTTCAACGTTTTACTGTAAACGGCTTGCTCAGCCCCTTCTGGCAGAATTTCCAATGGTAGGTATCTGGCTTGTTTCGTCTCGGGATCAATATAGCTACCCGTCCCCAGCCGTTGTACAGGGAAATTAGGATCCTTACTTTGTGGATCTCCCCCTTGAACAACAAAGGGAGAGGGAGTCCGAACTACCCGATGAAAAGCAGTACCGTCATACACTTTTTTATCAACTAAATCGATAAAGTTCCCTGCTGTAATAGGAGCATCCTTACCATTAATGGCCAGGGTGATTGTTTTCCCATTGACTTGCAGTACTACCGTAGCTTCCCCTTGTAGTTGTGGTAGTTGAGCTAAGGGAGATGTTGATTCTGAACCCGGTACCCCAGTCGTTTCTGAATTGCCTTCTTGAGTGCTTTCAGATGCAGGAGAACCAGATGGTGACGCGCCACCTGTATCTGATGTACCTGAGGAATTGGAAGGAGCACTACATGCCATTAATAAGAACACGAGTACCATCACCCAAAATGATCTGAAGAAGCTGATAGATTTGGTTGAGTGAAGCATAAGGAGTCTATACACTACATTTTTGGGTTTTACAAACCTTCCATGGGAACGCCCAAGAAACGAGCGATCTCAGCTGCTTGATTCTCAATTTTGTCCAGAGCCATAGGTTGCCCCGCTCGGGTGAGAGGAATATCATTACGCCCTTTGATTCTCAGATAGATGGTCCGTTGAGGATTGAGTCCCTCACGGATCTTGATCTGGACGGATTGAATATTCTCTAAAGGGTATGTTTGCTCAACTTTTCGGTTCTTGCCTGGGCGGCCCCAACGAAAGAGTCGAAATTTACCAGAATCTTGACTGAATTCATTAAAACCGGCTCCGACGTTCCAGCTTATGGTTAGCCATAGGTAGGTTGCGAGCAGTAAACCACAAGTACCGTAGAAGGAAAGAGCGATGCCTTGAGGGATAAAAATTAGATCAACAGCATTACCAGTTGGCAGGAGATCGACTTTGAAATAGCTAGAAAGACCAGCTAAGAAAAAACCAACCCCTCCAATGGAGACCATCGTTGCGATCATGTAATTGCTAAACCGGCGAGTCCCAAGAACTTCGTAACGCAAAGTTTGCTTATCTAATAGTTTTTGTGTGGTCATGGTCGGATAAGTTCTTGTGATTCCTAAACTAATGATGAGCACTGATATATGAGTATAAGCTGCCCAGCTCAACAATTGATGAGGCTATAGTTGACTCCTAAGAACCTAATTTTTAGATTCCCAAGGTGCAACCAAAGCTTACGGTCACATCTAGACCTTTTATATAGCGTTAAATATAAATTTGATGAGATCAATAAAATTGTTGATTTGTTTTATGAAGTTTTGTTTCAGTGCCCCACATAACTTTACTTCTCTTAAGGCCAAGCTGAGGACAAGCCATTTTAGGAGCCAACCCCTAAAAAATCGATGGTTGAGGTAGATAAAGTTTTGTACTCAGTATTCATTCTAAGTTGGCTAAACCTCAGTGGAGGTGCCTTTGTAGCCGCTACAATTTCTGACGAAACTCTGTTACATTTAGTGAATGATCTCTATAACATTTGGTTATGAAGAGGTGTAGGTTGAGGTTCTAGGGCGATTTACACTATTAATTCCCAGAACCCAAACTCTCGATTCCTTAGTCCGGTTTCTGAGAAACCTCACAAGGTTCGAAAGAAAATTTTGCGGCCTTGCAATTTTTAAGTTAGATCAAGAGGGTTTATTTCCATGACCATAGCAGTCGGACGCGCCCAGGAGCGAGGATGGTTTGACGTCCTCGACGACTGGCTTAAGCGTGATCGGTTCGTCTTTATTGGTTGGTCAGGTATCCTACTTTTCCCCTGTGCGTTTCTATCCATCGGGGGATGGTTTACCGGCACAACTTTCGTAACTTCCTGGTACACCCACGGTCTTGCTAGCTCCTATCTAGAAGGGGCTAACTTCTTGACCGTTGCTGTATCCACCCCCGCCGACAGCCTCGGCCACTCCCTACTTCTACTTTGGGGACCCGAAGCTCAAGGTGACTTCACCCGCTGGTGTCAGCTGGGTGGACTGTGGAACTTCACCACATTACATGGTGTCTTCGGCTTGATCGGCTTCATGCTGCGTCAATTCGAGATTGCCCGTCTAGTGGGCGTGCGTCCTTACAACGCAGTTGCCTTCAGCGGTCCTATCGCCGTGTATGTTTCCGTCTTTTTGATGTATCCTTTGGGTCAATCCAGCTGGTTCTTTGCGCCTAGCTGGGGTGTAACAAGCATCTTCCGATTCTTGTTATTTGCTCAAGGTTTCCACAACCTAACCCTCAACCCCTTCCACATGATGGGTGTTGCAGGTATTTTGGGTGGTGCGCTGTTGTGCGCCATTCACGGAGCCACTGTTGAGAACACCTTGTTTGAAGACGGTCAAGACGCCAATACATTTGCTGCGTTCACTCCGACCCAAGCAGAAGAGACCTACTCCATGGTCACTGCTAACCGATTCTGGTCTCAGATTTTCGGGATTGCCTTTTCCAACAAGCGTTGGTTGCACTTTTTCATGTTGTTCGTGCCTGTGACCGGTCTATGGGCTTCTGCCATTGGCCTAGTGGGTATCGCCCTCAACATGCGTGCTTATGACTTCGTTAGCCAGGAAATCCGGGCTGCTGAAGACCCTGAGTTCGAAACCTTCTATACCAAGAACATTCTCTTGAATGAAGGTCTGCGTGCTTGGATGGCACCCCAAGACCAAATCCATGAAAACTTCATCTTCCCTGAGGAGGTTCTACCACGTGGAAACGCCCTTTAATCCATCTGCGGCTGGTTATGACCGCGCAACCACTGGCTATGGCTGGTGGGCTGGAAATGCACGACTAACTGATCTATCTGGTCAGCTAACTGGTGCCCACATTGCCCATGCTGGAATGATTACCTTCTGGGCTGGTGCAATGACTTTGTTTGAAGTCTCTCACTTCATTCCTGAAAAGCCTATGTACGAGCAAGGCAGCATCCTGCTTGCTCACCTGGCCGCTGAAGGTTTTGGTGTTGGACCTGGTGGTGAAGTTATTAGCACTTATCCTTATTTTGTGATTGGTGCTATTCACCTGATTGCTTCTGCTGTCCTCGGTTTTGGTGGTCTTTACCACACATTCAGAGGCCCTGCTAAGTTTGAGGATTACTCTGATTGGTGGGGATATGACTGGGAAGACAAAGAAAAGATGATGCAGATCCTGGGGATTCACTTAATCTTCCTCGGAATTGGTGCTCTTGCTTTTGCTGCAAAAGCAATGTTCTTTGGCGGTCTTTATGATCCCTGGGCGCCTGGTGGTGGAAATGTTCGCCTGATTACTAACCCAACTTGGAACTTAGGTACTTTCCTGGGTTACATTACCCGGTCTCCCTGGGGAGAAGGTGGCTGGATCGTTAGTGTTAACAATTTAGAAGACGTTGTAGGTGGTCACCTTCTCGTAGGTGTTCACTACATCTTCGGTGGCGTTTTCCACATTCTTGTTAAGCCTTGGGGTTGGGTTCGCCGAGCCTATGTCTGGTCTGGTGAAGCCTATCTCTCTTACAGCTTGGGTGCCCTTTACATGTGTGGCATGATTGCTGTGGGTTATGTTTGGTTTAACAACACTGTTTACCCCAGTGAATTCTACGGTCCTACTGCTGCTGAAGCTTCTCAGGCTCAGGCAATGACCTTTTTGATTCGTGACCAACGGTTAGGGGCTAACATCGCTTCTGCCCAAGGTCCTACAGGTCTTGGTAAGTATCTGATGCGTTCTCCTTCTGGTGAGATCATCTTCGGTGGTGAGACCATGCGTTTCTGGGATTTCCGTGGACCTTGGTTGGAGCCCCTTCGTGGACCCAACGGTTTGGACCTCAACAAGCTCAGAAATGATATTCAGCCTTGGCAAGCTCGTCGTGCGGCTGAGTACATGACTCATGCTCCTTTGGGTGCATTGAACTCTGTGGGTGGTGTGGCAACTGAGATCAACTCGGTGAACTATGTTTCTCCCCGTTCTTGGTTATCCACTTCACATTTCTGCCTTGCTTTCTTCTTCTTTGTTGGCCATATTTGGCACTCCGGCCGCGCCCGGGCTGCTGCTGCTGGTTTCGAGAAGGGTATTGAGCGGAAGACAGAATACGCACTATCTCTGCCTGATATCGACGCTACATCAGTTGACTAAGTTACCTTTAGTAACTTTGATAACTAGCTGAGTAATATCGGCTAGAAAGCCCCTACCTAAAATAGGAGGGGCTTTCTCATGAGTATTTTCGTTGCTAACTTAAACAGATAAACAAGCTAGACCAACATCTAAAGTTGTTTAGGATTTAAAATAAATAAAGGAATTCTCCCAAGAGGTGCTGCAGACAATGCGCGAGTCTGACTTGACTGATCTACTCCAATGGACTTCCACTGCAGAAGCGAAACTCAAAAATATTCCGTTTTTCGCAAGATCCCAAGCAAGACAAAAGATTGAAGCGATTGCTCGAGAATCAAATTTGGATGTTGTCACTGTAGAGTTGGTCGAGCTAGCCCGTCTAGAATTTGGTCAATAATGCAGTTAGTTACTTGTGTATCGATTATATACGGCGTAAACAAACATGCCATTATTTAATAAGAATCAAAGCTATAAGGGTATTTAAAACGGCAATCGTTAGATTAATGAGCTTAAGTATCCTGCTTGATGGTGATCAACACCTTACCCAATGGGTGAAACAAAATATTTATTTCTGATTGGATTGAACTCTACTATCTAGAACCATGCTTAAAACATTATTGGGCGACCCGAATAAGCGAAAGCTCAAAAAGTACCAACCCGATGTGGTTGAAATCAATCTCCTTGAAGAAGAAGTAGAGGTTCTCTCAGATCAGGAATTAAGAGCAAAAACTGATGAGTTCAAAGAGCGCTTGAAAAACGGTGAGACCTTAGATGATCTTTTGCCAGAAACGTTTGCCGTTGTGAGAGAAGCATCCAAGCGAGTATTGGGTATGCGTCACTTTGACGTTCAGCTTCTAGGCGGGATGATTCTGCATGATGGTCAAATTGCAGAAATGAAAACTGGAGAAGGTAAAACGTTAGTATCAACCTTGCCAGCATATTTAAATGCGCTAACTGGCAAGGGAGTTCATGCTATTACGGTGAACGATTATCTGGCCAGACGAGATGCGGAATGGATGGGGCAGGTCCATCGATTCTTGGGGTTGAGTGTAGGGCTGATTCAACAGTCCATGTCTCCGACGGAGCGCAAGAAAAATTATGCTTGCGACATCACCTATGGGACCAATAGTGAGATTGGCTTCGACTATCTACGAGATAATATGTCAACTTCCATCGAGGAAGTTGTTCAGCGACCCCTCAATTATTGCGTCATTGATGAGGTGGATTCTGTTCTAATTGATGAAGCACGAACTCCTCTAATTATTTCGGGTCAGGTTGAGCGACCAACGGAAAAATATTTGGATGCCTCTAAAGTTGCCAATGCTTTGCAACCCGAAGAGCATTACGAGGTGGATGAAAAGGCTCGCAATGTTATTTTGACGGATGAAGGCTTTGTTGAAGCAGAGAAAATCTTAGGGGTTAGCGATCTATTCGATCCTGAGGATCCTTGGGCTCACTATGTGTTCAATGCTATTAAAGCTAAAGAACTATTCATTAACGACGTTAATTACATCGTTCGTAATGACGAAATAGTCATTGTTGATGAGTTTACGGGTCGAGTGATGCCAGGGCGGCGATGGAGTGATGGCCTCCATCAAGCAATTGAGGCCAAGGAAAAAGTTGAAATCCAGAATGAGACACAGACTCTAGCCACGATTACCTATCAAAATTTGTTCTTGCTTTATGACAAGTTGGCAGGGATGACGGGTACAGCAAAGACAGAAGAAGCTGAATTTGAAAAAATCTATAAGTTAGAAGTCACGATTGTACCGACTAATCGCTCTAATCAACGGCAAGATATCTCTGATGTGGTCTACAAGAGTGAAGAAGCAAAGTGGTTAGCCGTTGCCAATGAATGTGCTGATATGTACGAAGTTGGGCGCCCCATCTTGGTAGGAACCACGAGTGTTGAGAAATCCGAGGTATTGTCAAAGCTTCTTTTGGAACGCAATATCCCACATAATCTCCTGAATGCGAAGCCTGAGAATGTGGAGCGGGAATCGGAGATCGTGGCTCAGGCAGGTCGAGAGGGCCGTGTAACGATTGCCACAAATATGGCGGGTCGAGGGACGGATATTATCTTGGGCGGTAATGCTGAGTATATGGCGCGTCTCAAGGTACGAGAGTATTTGATGCCCCGGATTGTCCAACCCGAAGATGATAACCCGTTGTCAATGATGCAGGTCAAGCTACCTGAGGCTGACAGCCAAGGGTTTGGTGGAGACGGTCAACAAAAGGGAATACAGAGAAAAACCTGGAAGGTTTCTCCCGAAATCTTCCCTACCACTATTTCTAAGGACGCTGAATCTTTATTGAAAGAAGCCGTAAACGCGGCTGTTAAACAATATGGTGAACAGAGCTTACCTGAATTACAAGCTGAAGACTTAATGGCGGTCGCCTCTGAAAAAGCACCTACAGATGATCCTGTCATCCAGAAGCTCAGGGAAGTCTACAACCTGATTCTAGAAGAATATGAAGCGTTTACCAGCAAGGAGCATGACAAGGTTGTAGAACGAGGCGGTCTCCATGTGATTGGTACGGAAAGACATGATTCTCGCCGCATTGATAACCAGTTGCGAGGTCGGGCTGGACGTCAGGGTGACCCAGGTTCAACCCGCTTCTTTTTGAGTTTGCAAGACAATCTTCTGCGCATTTTTGGTGGTGATCGGGTTGCAGGATTGATGAACGCTTTCCGGGTAGAAGAGGATATGCCCATTGAGTCACGGATTTTGACGAGCAGCCTAGAAAATGCCCAAAAGAAGGTTGAGACTTACTACTACGATATTCGGAAACAAGTTTTTGAATATGACGAGGTAATGAATAATCAGCGACGAGCGATTTATGCTGAACGTCGACGGGTATTGGAAGGTGAAGACCTGAAAGAGCGGGTTATTGAATATGCAGAACAGACGATGGATGACATTGTGGAAGCCTATGTCAATCCAGAACTACCGCCGGAAGAGTGGAATTTGGAGCAATTGGTAGACAAAACCAAAGAGTTTGTTTATTTGCTGGAGGATCTAGAAGCCAGCCACATTGCTGATCTGTCCATGCCAGAGATGAAAATGTTCTTGCGGGAGCAGGTCCGCATTGCCTATGACCAGAAAGAGTCAGAGGTAAACGAGATGGAACCGACCTTGATGCGCCAAGCAGAACGATTCTTTATCTTGCAGCAAATTGACATGCTTTGGCGAGAGCATTTGCAGCAGATGGATGCATTGCGTGAAGCTGTTGGGCTTCGCGGCTATGGTCAGCAAGATCCACTGATTGAGTACAAAAGTGAAGGGTATGAAGTCTTTTTGGATATGATGACTGCAATTCGTCGTAATGTTGTTTATTCTCTCTTCCAATTCCGACCGCAACGACAGCCTGAGCCCTCTGAGGTAGCCTAGTTAGACCTGCCTCCTTTCATCTGTTGAGGTAAGGTCAGTCGGCTGAGGGTTCTCCCGTCTTCGAGCTGGGCAATTTCCATTCGCCCCCCCAAAAGTTCGATGATCGATTGGCATGCGTTTAAATTTCGGCCCGGTCCTTTATCTAATAGACTCGGCAATAATAAATCGCGAGTCTTTACAGATTGAAAGTCTTGGATGAACTGGGGGTGGAGTTGTCCTTGATCGGTGATGGAAAGTTCAACCCATTTGGCATTGATTAGACGACACCAAATATCAATCCGATCCCCTGGGTTAGAGCGGTGGCAAGCAGCTACCAATAATTCGTAAAGAACAAGTTCTAACTTATTGCTGGTTCCTGTAAGGGTAGTATTGGACGTAAGATTATGAATTTGGGTCCATAATTGTCTGGATTGAACAAGGGGTTCTATCTGTTCCAAGCAGCGTCGAAGGATACTAGCTAGGGGAATAGAATCTTGGGCAAGGCTGAGTTGCCAATCTTCCGTCTTGAGTAAAGTTGTCAGGGAAGTGATTGCTTCTTGGCGTGAGTCACATTTAAGTTCTATGGACTCGTCTTGTGATGATTCTTGAGGATTTTGCAAGTCCTTAAGATGGCTTAAGTTTGTTTCTAAAAATCGGTTTTTATACCAAGTTAAACTCTCCAAACTCATCCATTGTCGTTGGAGTAAGTTGGTTTCTCGCAGGTACCGATAACGACTGCCTAACTGTTGAACCAGGGTTTGTATCAGCTTAAGCTCTGAGGTCTTGTAACAGAAATCATCGGAAGTGCCAAGGACGATGGCACCCAGAGGTGTTGGAGAATCGGGCGATCGCAATGGCATGACTAGAACTTGAGCGACCCCAGGAGCATTTAACCAAATACGAGTTTCTGGAGCGATGTTTTTGGCCGATATTTGGATGATGGACTCAGATGGGTGAGGGAGTTGATCCAGTGAGTGCAATAGTTGTGTGAATAGAGGATCTTGATCCAGTTGAATCAGTTCGTCATCTGAAATGGCAAATTCGGGTGATATTGCATGGCAAGCGACAATCTTCCCTTGGTTATGGCCAGGGATCCACAGTATGCCTGCAGCAAGAGGACCATTAAAAATATGGGTAATAAGTTCGATGCCTGAAGTGATAAGTTGAGTCGGATCTTCAATTTTCAACAGGGTTTGCAGACCATTGTGGGCAAGGTCATATTGATTCAGCTGAGATTGCTGGAGGATGTAATCTCGCTGTTTTTGCTCAAAGGTCCCAAGGGTTTGGGCAAATTCCTGTAAGAATTCAATCTCTTTGGGCTTCCAAGTGCGGGTTCGATGATTGCCTAAAACAAGGATAGTTTGGGGTGTCGAACTATTGGCAACTGTGCGACAGAGCAAAAGGGAGCGCAATCCCTGATTGATCAGTGACTCTCGCCATGCTAGGAATCGTAAGTCTTCTTCAAGATCTGAGATGGTGATCGAGCCGATGTTTCGCTCTAACATCCGCCGATCCACATCACTCAGAGGATGTAAGGACTCTAACAAAGGCCGCAGCTTGGGGCTATGGTACTGATATTCGATCCGAAACCCACCTGTTTGTTCATCCTGGCTAAGTAGTAAAAGCCGTTGGGTTTGCAAATGCCGACACAAGTGCTCAGAAACCTTTTTGAGTGTTCTAGGCCAATCTTTGGATTCCACCATCAATTGAGTGAATTGCCCCATCAAGGTTTGGGTTTGGGAGGAAACTTGGACGGGGTTATCCCCGACAGGGGCAACGGCAGATAAACCCATTAATTGGGCTGCAGCTTGGATAAAGTTCTTTTCTTGTTCTTGCCATACTCGAGGTTCTTTGCCCTCGACTGACAAAAATCCCATCAGATGTCCATTCCCCATAATGGGTGCGCAGAGAAAAGACCGAGATTTAGTTTGTTGCATTAAGCGCAATGGAACTTTGGCATTCACAGTACCTTGGCTTTCGCTGACCGATATCATCTGACCTGCGGATAAGGCTTGACAAAAAGGTTCAATTTCAGCAATCTGGACTTGTGCTTTAATCGGGCGTGCTCGACCTAAGCGACTGCCCTGGCCAGGTTGATAAGTTACTTTTAAAGTGCAATTATTTTCTTCTAAATCTAACCAATACAAACCAGTAAAGGTGGGATCGATGGCCTGCTGTGTTGATTTCAAAATGACATTGACCCGTTCATCCCAATCCGTGAGTACACTCATCTGATTAATGAGGTGTGCTAGGGGTTGGGCAGGTGTCGAAACAGGCTCAATTGCCTCCTGGCTCAATCGATTGAAGGCGGCCCCTAGGGAGTGAGTTAATAGGGAGAGTAAAGTGCTTTCTTCGGTGCGTGGATTTCTGCCCCAATGGACAGAACCTAATAGCAGAAGGCCAACACATTCTTTTCGATATTGAATGGGGTAAAGAATAGCTCCTTGAATGTCAAACCGCTGAGCAAGTTTTTGCCATTTGCCGACTCGACCTTCTTCTTGGAGATTCATAACCTCGATGGGGTTTCGGGTCAGCAAGGCTTGATCAAATAAATCGCCTGGTAAGACTGGATAGCGCTGACTAAAAGCGGTGGAATCAGCCTGGGGTAAACCACCACTTAAACCGATCAATTCAGATTGATTAGCGTCGTACTGGGCAATCCACAATAGTGGGTAGTCCAACTCGGATTTCAAAAACGTTAAGGCACTATCTACTAAAGACTCAAGCTGATCATGATCCAGTAATCCTTCTATCAAAGTCTGGATTCTTACAAGTTGTTCTTGGCTGGATCGTCCTACTCTTTGAATCATAAAGTAAGCCTAGAGGGCTGCAAGAATTGACACAATGGTGGTGCTGAACCAAAGTGTCTTGGTCTCGTCATCCCCTAGTGTTGCCTAATCACTAGCAAACTCTAACAATCAGATAAAAAATTTTGATTTTTGCAGATCAGCTAGTAATGGCAAATGCTTTGATGCAGGTGCACTTGAAAGCTTTAGGAATCGATACTCACTCTTGTTAGCCTAATCCAGGTAGGAGCTCTTTGACACCATCGGCAATAAATTCGATGGAAATAGCGGTGATGATTAATCCCATGACTCGACTAATCACATTCATACCTGTTTTACCCATCACAGTATCCATCAGGGGGGCAATGAGTAATCCCACTAAGGCGATTACAGAGACACTTAGAATTGCTAAACCAACGAGAATGGTATGTTCTATAGATTCCTGGGTATGCGCATAAACAATGACGGTGCTGATGGCACCAGGGCCGCCGAGTAGAGGAATGGCAATGGGGACAACGGCAACAGGAGCATCCGGTAATGTCGGTGGTTCATTCGGATCGACGGTACCTGTTTCTGTGAGTTGGCGTGATTCGATGGTTTCTGCCCGTAACATGGATAATGCTGTTAGCAGGATTAATAAGCCGCCTGCGACTCGGAAGGACGGTAGGCTAATGCTAAAAAAGCTGAGAATGGCTTCTCCAGCGACAAGAGCCACTAACAGAACAATACTTAAAGCAATAGAGGATTGAAAGGCAATAAGACGCCTTTGGCTAGAGCCTTGCCCCTCTGTCAAGCTGAGGAAGATAGGGATAACACCCACAGGATTAACGATTGATGCGAGACCCGCCACTAATTTCAGATATTCTGGCAAGTCAAACACAATATGGATAGTCCTCGCTAACGGTTCTGTGGATTCAGGCAAATCTACGGTGCGAGTTGCGATCGATCGCAACCCGATTCTCTCCTAGGACGTATAGCTCAATCCAATACAAACCATAGACTCTATCCTTCTAATTGTCAGCAATCTCAGTCTTCAAACTTAGTTTTGAAAGAAGACTGAGGGATATAAAGCTAACTTTGTTTATTTTCTCACAGTCGCAATGAAACGGTCGTGCATCAAAAAAGTGTGGGTTTGTTAAACCTATAGGGAGTTGAGTTTTCCTATCTTCTGATGCAATGTCCTCTATGTGGTCATCCAAAGACCCACAAACACGGTAAAACCAGTAAAGGCAGCCAACGTTACCGTTGCCCCCACTGTCACCAAACCTTCAGTGAGACCTTTGATACCCTTTATTATCGCCGTCAGATTTCTTCTGAAACCATCCAGACCATCCTTCAATCTCATGCTGAAGGCAGTAGCCTCAGAGGCCTATCCCGCATCACAGGTGTGGCTTACAACACTTGTGTGAGTGTGATTCGTTCAGCGAGCCATAAAGCCCAAATGATTCACAACCAAGACGTTCAGGCCGTTTCAACTGACGTCATCAATGCAGATGAGTTGTGGTCCTTTGTCAAAAAAAGCAAAAGCCCTGTGACCCGAAAGAGTTGAGCGTCGGTGATTGCTGGATAGCGTTGAGTCTCTCTAAAGACAGTGGCTTGGTGCTCAGTGGCCGTATTGGCAAACATACCGACGAACTCGCTCAAGAATTAATTGAGAATACCGAAGGCAAAACTGCCTGTCACCATTGGCAAACCGATGGCTGGGAAGGGTATTCACGACAATTAGCCGATGAGGTGATCCATCAAGTGAGTAAAGCTCTGACTTTGGGGATGACAAGGGTTTTACAACATAGTCTGAATCAGTGATAGCGCCCTCATGCCCCTCTGATAATTGAGTCGTTTATGGGGTATCAGTTGCATTAATTCAGTGGCGAATGAGGTCCAAATTTCCATGCCACAACACCATAAATGTCCATACAACGCCGTGCCAAAATCACTGTGTCGAGGCCGCCGCCGAGAGTGCTCATTGAGCCGAGCAACATAGTGGTTGACTTTCAATTTTTTCAATCCATAGCCAGCGACTGTTGCTAAACAATAGGCCATCGCCATCACCAGTACCAAAGCAAGGAAACGAGCATCATTGACTTTCGTTCGTTCGAGATTGTATCCCCACTCTTGCAGTCTTTGAACATCATCTCTATTCCCCATCGGCAAGCGTAAAGCGAGAGAGCCTGCTCCAGTGTCGGTAAACTCGTCATGATAAACCAAGGATCTTTTCCCTCCTTGCCTCGATACTGTCGCTTCCAGTAAAACGCGAGGTTAAACGGTCCCAACTGGTCTCGCTTTCCTGGAGGGGCGACATGCCCTGTGGACACCTTGCTTCTTTGGCTAATAATCAGGTAGACAAGAAAAAAGATGGGCTGAAAATGATGTATCTCCAGCTCACCTTATTGACAATGATATTGCCACTATACCAACCCCATTTACGCCGTCAACTGTCTCCTGCCCAGTATCTTCTCCTTGAGATTCTGGTTCATCTTTTACAAACGCTTCGCTGTGTCAAAATCGAGACCCTAGCAGAAGGACTGCCACTGCCGATTCTATTTGAGAGTCGCCGAAAAAATACAACGGTTCTTATCCTTACCGACCCTTGAGCTTGAAACGCTTTGGCTACCGCTGGTTGAACTGTGGCTGAGCAAGCAGTACCCTCAAGGCTCCCAGCTTTATATCGTCATCGACCGTACCAGTTGGGGTGTGATTAATCTATTGATGGTGAGCGTGGTCTGGCAACATCGCGCTATTCCCATATGGTGTGAAGCGCTCGCTAAAAAGGGCAGCAGCAACTATGACGAGCAAACGGCTATTTTGAGCAACGTCATTCGCCATTTATCCGCCTATCGTCTGGTTATCCTCGGTGACCGAGAGTTTTGTTCCGTCAAGCTCGGACAGTGGTTAGCTCAACAGAAGGTCCACTTTTGTCTGCGCCTCAAGCGGAATACCGAAGTGTCTATGGACCAGCAGTTTACTCAACAACTTCAACAGTTTGGCCTTGCCCTGGTCAAAAGCTGTTTCTCAATGATGTACGCGTCACTCAGGCTAAAGGCTTTGGACACTTCAATGTGGCCGCCAAATGGAAACGACGCTATCACGGCTTTGCGCCTGATGAAGCCTGGTTTATCCTCACGAACTTCTGTGACCTCAACAGCGCTATCGTCAGCTATCAAAACGCTTCTGTATCGAAGAAATGTTCCGCGACTTCAAACAGGGAGGCTATTGCCTCGAAGGCTCTCAAGCGATGGAAGAGCGTTTGGTTGCGATTGTCATTCTGATTGCCATTGCCTATACCAGTGCAGCCCTGCAAGGGCAAAGTCTTAAGCAAAAAGGACTCCAGCGCTACATTACTAGACCCGAATCTCCCACCTCACCGAACAAGCGTCATAGTGCATTCCGAGTCGGACTCTCTGCTCATCTGTGGGCGATAACAGGGGATGGAGTTCTGGCTCGATTGGTGGATGAGCTGATGAAACTCTCTCCCAATAAGCTACCTGAATATCAACGGGGGATGAGAGCGATGGAGCTTGTCTGTGCTGGGTTATAGTCGCCATGTCGCCCTTGCAGCTCGCTTTCCCCAATAGACATCGCGAAGGAACCCTTTCTGGTCTGGGGCAAATCCCCTCTGTTTGAGGGGTTGATAGTCCACTTCACCCTGGAGTTGAACATAAGCACTCTTCTTTTGCCTGAGCACAAACTCAACCTGTCGTTGGCTCAACCACAGTGACCTTTACTCGAAAAAGTGGACATTTGACCTTTACTCGAAAAAGTGGACATTCCCGAAGAGTCGATAACCTAGGAGAATGTTTACATGACACAAAGACCCCGTCGAACCTTTACTACTGAACAGAAGGCTGAGGCCGTCAAAATTGTTCAACAGTCTGGTAAATCTGTTAATCAAGTGGCGAGAGAACTGGACTTAACCCGAGTGCCTTACGCAAATGGATCAAACAAGCCCAAATTGACCAACACCCTATCCCCGGTGGCCCCTTGACATCTGCTGAGCGTCAAGAACTCAACCAATTGCGTCGAGACCTCAAACGCGTTCAGATGGAACGAGATTTCCTAAAAAAGCAGCAACCTTCTTTGCTCAGGAAAGCTCAACCCCTATGAGTTAATCAAAGCAGAGAAGGTGAACTTCCCCATTGTCTTGATGTGTAAAGTCCTCAAGTTATCGAGAAGTGGCTACTATGCCTGGGTAAAGCGAAAGCCCTCCCCTAGACACCAGGAGAATGAAATCTTGTCAGAGCAGATTCAACGCTAGGGATTTGTGCTCAAGCGAAGCGTCCATTCAAAGTCACTACTCATTCTGAGCATGATGGGCCGATGGCCCCGAATATCCTAGACAGGACGTTTACGAGCGAGAAACCTGACCAAGCTTGGGTTGCAGATATCACCTATATCTCGACCCATGAAGGATGGTTATATTTGGCCGTCATTATTGACTTGTTCTCTCGACGAGTCGTAGGTTGGTCCATGGCTGAGCATATGCGGACACAATTAGTTCTCAATGCCCTAAAGGCTGCCTTAGGACAACGGATACCAGCACAGACTGGATTAATCTTTCATTCTGACCGAGGCAGTCAATATGCCAGTGGGGACTATCAACAGGCTTTAATCAAGAAGGGAATCACTTGTAGTATGAGTCGTCGAGCCAATTGCTGGGATAATGCGGTGGCTGAAAGCTTTTTGGGGACCCTCAAAACTGAGTTAATTTATCCCACAACGTTCCCTAATCGAGCGATGGCTAAGACGGCTATTGCAGAATGAATTGAGGTTTTCTACAACCGACAACGACTTCATTCAACCCTTGGATATTGCGCCCCTGTCCAATTTGAAGAAAATTACTGGAGGACACGAAATCAAACACTCGCAGCTTAAATGAACTGTCCACTTTTTCGAGTAAAGGTCAATCTCGAACCCCATTTTTCGCCTGACGAGCTGAAGTCTCATTACCGAGCCAGCCAAGACCCAGTAGAATCGCGCCGCTGGCATCTACTATGGCTCGTCAGTGAGCAAACAACGCTAACTCAAGCAGCCCAAGTGGTCGGTCTCAACTACGATTACGCTCGAGAAATCGTCAGGGAGTATAACCACAATGGCGCCCATGGGTTACGCAACCGACGCAAAGATAAGCGACCTCATCAATCTCGCAGTCTTCTGACTCAAGACCAATGTGCACAATTGTTGACTCGTCTACAAACCCCACCCGCCGACGGTGGTCTATGGAACGGCCCCAAAGTAGCCCAGGTCATCGCTCAGATGACAGGAGTCGATAAGGTTTGGCCCCAACGCGGTTGGGACTATCTCAAGCGATTGGAGCAGTCCCTGCAATGCCCACGTCCTCACCACCGTAAAGGTGAACCAGAGGCCCAAGCCGCTTTAAGAAAACTGCCTGAGTACAAAGCAGAATTGGAGCGACGCTACCCTAATGCTCAGGTCGAAGTTTGGTCCTTGGATGAACATCGTTTAGGCCTTAAACCCATTATTCGAAAGATTTGGGCGCCTGTGGGTCAGCGTCCAATTGCTGAGGTGGACCATCGCTATGAATGGACCTATCTGTATGGATTCGTTCATCCCGCAACTGGCAATACCGAATGGTTCATTCTGCCTCGGGTCAATGGAGAATGGTTTAATCAAGCCCTACAAAGCTTTGCTCAGCAAGTTGGAGCGGGAAAGCACAAACAGATTCTTCTCGTTCTGGATGGAGCCGGATGGCATACCTGTAAGAATCGGGTGGTGCCACCTGGCATTCATCTGAAGGTTTTACCCCCCTATTCTCCAGAGCTACAGCCCGCTGAACGGTTGTGGCGGCTAGCGGATGAACCACTGGCCAATCGGTGTTTTGAGACCCTGGAAGACCTCGAAGATGTTCTCGAACAGCGCTGTCGAACTTTAATGACAATGCAATCGGACATTAAAGCTCTCACTCACTACCATTGGTGGCCAGCTTGACAGATAAGATATTTCGGGGTTTAATGAGTCGGATTTGGTATTAGATCGCATTCTACTGTTCTTCAGATAACTTGGAAACCTCTGCAATAGCTTGCTGGAAGAGTTCAGTCATAGGTGCAAATTGTGATTAACTATCGACATTCCCAAAGTTGCCAATCTTGATGCGCCAATTTTGCTTTGCCATTAATTTATTGTTACTGCCCAGGCTTAAATCATTGTGTTGAGAATGAAGGTATAACTCTATCTGAGACTATGTTTTAAGCACACCAGCAGTCAATCCGTACTCATTCGTTGAACAAGAAAGTCTCTGACCAGAAAATTAGTGAATCTGATATTCGAGCAATCTACCATCAAGGAGAGGATGCAGTTGTTGAGCTGGTCACCCTTCTTATTAAACGGATAGAGCGACTAGAAGAGCATCTTGGCAAAGATAGTCGGAACAGTAGTAAACCACCCTCAAGCGATGGCTTTGGGAAGCGGACCAAAAGTCTACGGGGTAAGAGTAAGCGTAAAAGTGGGGGTCAAAAAGGCCATCCCGGTAGTACCTTGGAATGGCGTGAAACCGTCGATGCCGTAGTGTTACATCCAGTCACTCAATGTCAAGGCTGTGGTGCCTCGTTAACAGAGGTCGCCGTCCTTGAGTATGAACTGCGCCAGGTTCATGAGCTGCCCTCCTTGTCATTACAGGTCATCGAGCATCAAGCAGAAGTCAAATATTGTGAGCACTGTCAAACCTTGAACCGGGGTAAATTCCCCAGCGATGTCACCAATGTGGTTCAGTATGGCAGTAATCTCAAAGGCTTGATGGTGTATTTGATGGAGGCTCAACTGTTGCCGTTTGAGCGCACCCGTGAACTGCTTAAAGACCTCTTGGGTTGTCAGGTTTCTGAAGGAACCCTGTGCAACACCCGTACAACCTGTGCCCAGCAATTAGAACCGATTGAAGCCCAGATCAAAGACGCTATTGAGCAAGCAGCTGTGGGACATTTTGACGAGACGGGGTTGCGAGTCAACAGCAAGTTGTGGTGGCTGCATGTCGCTTGTACGAGTGGATTAACCTACTACTTTGTCCATGCCAAACGCGGCACAGCAGCGATGGACGAAATGGATATTCTGCCAAACTTTACGGGCACGAGTATTCATGATGGTTGGAAGAGCTATGCCCGCTATGGTTGTACGCATAGCTTATGCAATGCCCATCATTTGCGCGAACTCCGATTTATTGTTGAACGCTACAAACAACCTTGGGCTGAGGAGATGATCTCACTGCTGCTAGATATCAAAGCTGAGGTAGAGCGGGCAAAAGCTGAACACTTAAGCGTTCTCGATGCGAGACAAGTCGAGGCGTTTGAGCAGCGGTATCGCCAAGTGTTAGCCGATGGATTCAAGCATAATCCAATGCCAACCGTCGATGAAAATGCACCCAAGAAACGAGGCAAGCAGAAGCAGAGTACACCCAAAACTTGCTCGACCGACTTCGAAAGCACCAAGCTGCTGTCTTGGCGTTTATGTATGATTTTCAGGTGCCTTTGATAACAATCAGGCTGAGCGCGATATCCGCATGATGAAGTTGAAGCAGAAGATATCGGGATGTTTTCGCTCCTTGGCAGGTGCCCAGCAGTTCTGCCGCATTCGCGGTTATATTTCAACTTTGAGAAAGCAAGATATCCCTGTACTGGATGCACTCAAAAGTATTTTTGCTGACAATCCTGTTAGACCAGTGCTTCAGCCTGGGCAGTAACAATTTATTTTTAGAGTGGGTTGCTGAATGTCATCGATTAATTCTGATCTATCCTCCGAAAGTTCAAGGCTAAGGATAGATCAGTGCGACCTGTGGAAAGTATGTTTTATATTTGCTGACATCTCTAGTGATTAAGTCAAATTCTGAAACAGAAGCATGAGCACCAATAAAGAAATCAGGTAAGGGTGAGGTTTTCGTTCCTTTATTTTTTCTATATTGCAAAAATACCTTACCGGTTAGGAACAATGCTTCACGAGGCATTTCCAAAACTTTCAAATGCAATACTTCGATAGCGCTCTCCAATTCTTCTATTTTTTCAAACCCCATTGATATTTCAGTGTAGACAATCGAGTTGATATAGAGGGTGTTGGTGAGGCTATATCTCTCTAAAATGCTTTCTGACCACTCTGCCCAATTTGGATCATCCGTAAATAAATCTAGCAACACGCATGAGTCAATCAAAATGCCGTTCACGACTGTTCTCTGGTGAGATCTAAAATCTCATCAGTCGACATCTTGACTGTCGCTATGCCTCTCAGCTTCTCAAATTTTTTGGTTGCCCTTTGGCTACTGACTTTCTCGATGTAAAATCTTCCGTTCTCTTCGATAAATTCAACCTCTGTCTCAGGCATAATACCTAAAATTTCTCTAACCTTCCTAGGGATTGTCACTTGTCCTTTTGTGGTCACTCGCATCTGAGCGGCTCTTTCTCAATCAATGTAATACCAATATAGTATTACTTTTTAATCATTGAAGAACGAGAACTGCACAGGTACGTTCAAGTCTTATTCCAGCAACCAAGCAAACAACTCTTTTACCGTAAGCTGTAACCCACTAGCACAAGAGGGTACAGGAATGACTTTATCTGGCTCATCCAAGACTTCAGGTTCTTGTTTGGGGCGATAGACAAACACTGTTTGCTCACCTGGGTCGATTAACCAACCCACTTCGGTTCCGTGGTGCAGACAGTGGAGAATATTCTTTGTGACCTTCGTTTGGCTTTGATGGGGAGACAGGATTTCAACGGTCCAATCTGGTGCGATAGAAAAGGTGTTGGCAATTTCCCCATTCTGATCGCGGGGAATTGGTGCCAAAGAAACACTGCAATATCAAGAACAATGGAACGATTACCAAAGGTACAGCGCAGTTCAGGAAAGGCACGAGCAGTACGCTTGGACTTAACGGCCCCATTGATAGCAGGTACAAGTTCTCCTTGAATGACACTATGTTTCCCTTGGGGCATTGGCTTTTGAATAATGTGACCATCAATGTATTCATTTGCAGGCTTCGTTTCAGGCAGTTCCAGAAACTCCGCCAAGGTCAGCGTTTTTGAGGGTGTTTGTACCATTTAGGTTTACTCTTTGCCCGCAAGTTTGGAAACTCAACACTATTTTATCTAGGAACTGGATGGGGAGTACTTTGGTGCTTGGAAATACGGCACTTTATGCTGATAGCCTGAGTGAGTATCTTTGCAGTAATTGAAAAAGAACCATATTGAAACCATAATGGTATTTACCGCTTTTCAAAAAACCATGCCTTATGGCTAATCTAACTCTAAAGAATATTCCAGACGACCTCTACGAGTTGCTCAAGGAGACTGCGAATCGCAACCACCGAAGCATTAACAGCGAATTAATCGCATGTCTGGAGCAAATGTTACTGCCTAATCGACTAGCCCCAGATCAGATACTCGCGAATGCGCGAGCCGTTCGAGCACGAGTAAAAACAAAAAAAATTAGTGCTAAAGATATTGCTGATGCGAAGATGATGGGACGCCCTGAGTGATTGTTGTTGATACCAATGTTATTGCGTATCTATTCTTGCCAGCGGATAACAATACGAGATATGTGGAACATCTCGTCGAAACGGATGACCATTGGGTAGCGCCCATACTCTGGCGGAGTGAGTTTCGCAATATTCTTGCTTTATATCTGCGTAAAGATATTGTAGACTTTCCGACCGCTCTTGAAATCCAGAGCCAGGCGGAAAGTCTGATGGATCAGAATGAATTCAGTGTGCAATCCAGCCATGTCTTATCCCTGGCAGATAAGAGCGCTTGCTCTGCGTATGATTGTGAATTCGTTGCGCTCGCACAATCCTTCTCAATTCCGCTTGTTACTGCCGACCGTAAACTGGTGAAGGCATTCCCCGATATTGCTTGTTCGTTGAAAAATTTCGTCGACAATGATCGCTGACGGTGGAGTTGAGCGGTTTGGAAATGAGGCAGAGCAAAAGGGCGTGACGCATTTCCAGGTCTGCTCCAACGATTGGTTAGGCGCGCAATGAACGTTTGACATACACGATCTCTGGGTCGCCTGGATCAAGATTATGGATGACTCCTGAGCGTTCGTAGCCTAGTTTCTCCAGGACATGCTGCATGTGCGAGTTGGATTCGTTGGTCGAGGTGAATAGATCGTGCGATTGCGATTGGCCCTCGAGAAAGGCTAACAATTTGGGTCCGTACCCGGATGAGCGCAGCGGTTCTGCAATGTAGATAAGATCAATGAACGAGCGGCCAAAGAACCCATGGGAGATGACTCCGTAACCGATAATGCCAGTGCAAATCTCGACGACCCAAGCGCGATTATTTTTCACCGCGTCTTGGATGAAGGCCCTTCGGTCAGGACTACCGCGTGCGATTTGATCGAGGTCGCTCAAGGTCGAGATGTCGTCGGGGACCGCCTGTCGGATCAGATGCTCTGCCATGTGCGCCTAACGCCTACAGCAGAGGCAAGCCGGGGCATAGCGTAGTTTTGTCCTGCTGACTGTACTTGCTATGTGTTTTTTGTCCATTCATAATCCATCTGTTTCGCTGTTTTTTCTGCCAATTCTGGGCTGTAAAGTTTACTGACTAAGTGAAGACTCATATCAATGCCTGCAGATATACCTGCAGACGTAACGACTTCGCCTTCATCTACCCATCGTTGATTTTCAATAACTTCTAAGTTTGGATACGATGTTCGCAGGTCTGGAATATCTTCCCAGTGCGTTGTCACTTTTTGACTAGAAAGCACCTTAGCTTCAGCTAATAGAAATACACCAGTGCAAATTGAAGCAACAAGTTGCGCATGTTTAGATTGCTCTTTAATCCAGCTCAGTACCTGTTGTTTTTCGAGTTCCCTAGTATGAACACCACCTACGATTACAAGAACATCAATTGATGGATGATTTGAAAAACTGTAATGAGGCTGTACTTTATAACTTCCACGGGCTGAAACTATACCGCCTGTTTCACTCACTAGAAAAATGCTAAAAGTATCGGCTGTTATTAAAACTCTTTCTGCCGTTGAGAACACTTCAAACGGGCCTGAAAAATCCAGAACCTCAGCTTTATCATAAATGTAAATTCCGATATTCATATCTTTTTCACTCTTGAATCGGCTTCGGGAGATCAGCAAACTTTTCCCGGAAATTAGAAGTGGTTCTAGACCTCACAACGTTTCTGGGTCTAATTCCTGAGTCTTGCCTGCTCAATATTCTGCCATTGCGTCGGCTGCCAGTTTTGCCAACAAGTTTGGAGAGCGAGCGAAGGAATCATCCCAGCGTTGCTCTTCTTCAAGTTCTTCTAAAATCAGGGTTGCGATCGCATCTTGCTTGTCGGTCAGCAAGGTCTTTAATTGGGCAATCGCTTGTTCAAGCAACTCACTCATACAGATAAATCACTGGGAAGGATATCTCTAGGCTATTACTTGTTCAAGGAGACGGATAGGTAAATCTCAAAAATTGTTCAATGTGAGGATTTGAGCAAATTAATGACACAAAATCAGTATTCCTCGAACTCTGACATAAAAATAATTTACCGCGACGTTATAGCCTTTAAGCACTTTTGTACCCTTTATGAAATATTTTTGTTTCATTGGGCTTTATTAGAACACTGTCATCATCACAATGCGTATGGGCGGTATAATAGTTACCGGAATCGCGTAGTTTAAAGAATAATTCAAACTCATCGTTGTCTTCAGCTTGTATCAGATCTCCCGGTAATGGCTCAGGAGTCATGAAATATGGGTCAACGGACTCTAATTTCTCCCACCAAATTTCCAGTTCTTTTTCATCCATTGAAGGGAACCAAAACCACCTTCTATATCCGTACTCTTCAGCGAGTAGAACGAGAAAATCTGTTTGATATCTTTCTTTGATCTTTTGGTTCATCTTCTAGCTATAACGGCATAGACCTAAAAAAGAACGCTGTGGCTATGGCTACCGAACTCCGGTGCAGGTGTTGGCAAGACATGGATTTAGCTCAAACTAGGGTGTTGGCTGAATGGTTAGCTTGAATCCGAGCGCTTTAGTAACTTTAGCGATCGTCGAAAATGTGGGGTTGCCATCAGGAGACAGCGCTTTATACAGCCCTTCTCTACTCAAACCTGTATCTCGGGATAGCTGACTCATATTTTTAGCTCTAGCGACTACCCCTAGGGCATGAATAATTAAAGCGGGATCATCCCCGGCTTCTTCCAGACATGCTTCTAGGTATAGCTGAATATCTTCTTCTGTTTTGAGATGTTCGGCTGAATCCCAGCGGGTTGTGCTTATGGGCATCACTCAATCCTCGCTCCAACGATTTTTTAGGCACGCACTGAACGCTTGACGTACACGATATCTTCAAGATCATGAATAACTCCTGACCGTTTGCAACCTAGTTTTTCAAGGATATACTGCATGTGTGAGTTGGATTTGTTGGTCGAGGTGAATAGATCGTTCGATTGCGATTGATCTTCAAGAAAGGCTAACAATTTGGGTCCGTACCCGGATAAGTGCAGTGGAACCGGACTTTCAGTCCATAAATAGCCCTCTGTACTTTCAGTGCAGAGTCGTTAGGTCAGCTATGATTAATATTCTGCGATTAAATGGTCATTAACATTTCAAAACCACCATGACTAAAATTGCTAATCGGATCGACAACATTTTTTTCTAGTAGCTTAAAATAGCCCTGAGGTCTGAAAACTAATAATCGCTCCCTAAATCAAAGCTTTTACAGGGAAGGTAAAGATGGGGAAAAAGATCCCTCATCTCATTAGTAACTAGTAAGTAATAATCATCCCTATTTTTTAGATCCATCTTTTCACCAGAAAAAAGAATACAAAAAACAAGCTGAAATAAAGATATACTCCTAGGCACTGAATTGCTACCAGTGTCGTTAATATAACTAGTGATCTTACTTAATAATTTATCTATGTCATTGATAGGTTTATAAGATCTTCCAGTCGGTTTCTGGTTAGATGCCAACTGGAAGATCTTATAGATATTAATAGAAAATCTTGTCCAATCAGATGGCTCCAACTCTGTGGGTAGACTTCCTCTATCAAATAAATCTTTGAACTGTTTATATATTTTTGCTTGATCTTCAATCTCAGGGCTGTAGCTAGCAGTAATATGCTCACTAGCAAGATCGAAGGCTAAAATAAGCGTTTCCATTTGCTCAGTTGCTGCCTTGAGTTGAGCAGCTAGACGCTGCCGTTTCCAATCAACTACAGGTGATTTATATGCTAAAGCATGAGTAGTCTTTGACCAAGCGTATTCAAAAATCGTTCTAATTTGTACTTCAAAATAAACTTCGTAAAGTCTCTGGCTGGACGGGAGCATGTCACCTTTGCATTCCAATTAAGCCATTGAGGTAAGCACACCGATGTGCCAGCACTTGCGGGACATTACTTTCATTCCACTGCGCCCCTGAAATTTTGACTCTGCGACTAATCTGCTTGATAGCAGATTCAACAGCCCCAGACCCAATAGAGCAGATTTGCTCACTCTGGTAATAGTCATAATGACGATCCGATGCCGATGTTTGCGAACATAGTTGCAAAAGACTTGGGCCTGCTTTTCTTCAATGACTCAAATAGAGCCAAGGTTTCATCAACCTTCCCCTGCCATAAGAGCTGCTCAGCCTGGTGCAGACGTTTGAGGGACCCACCGACCTTATGAAGATTTTCCACCAGATGGTACCAGTCCAGAATCTCTCGCCGTTGCTCAGGTATGCTCAGCTGACGAATGATATTCCAAATGCCATCATGACCATCCCCTAAACAAGTCAGTGGAGAGGCTAACGGTTGCTGGTGAGTCCAGTCAATGAGCCGGGCATTATTGTGATAATCCGCGATGAGTCCCACATGCGTTGCCAGGGTTTTATAGTCTTTCCACTGACAAGGGTGTCCTAAAGGGGTGCGGATGCGCACTTTGCCACCATCTACACTCACTTCGGTTAAAGCTTCATGAGCCTGGGGGTAGGAAACCGTTGTTGATGCACCAATCGCTGCTGGGTTTTGGCTGGTACCTGAATCCCAGTTAAATAAGCCACATCTTTAGCAGTTTGAGCATAGGAGACATTGGCACTGATGCGCAAGCAACAATTCTCTAAATGAGGACTGATTTGACGATAGGGGGAAACGGCTAGATGCTGTGCCTGTTGAGTTGTAATGCTTAGAACGCCCAAGGTGCTTTTCAGGCGTCGGTTGCGGCCTGCTGCTGTGCCAGTAGCTGTGCGGATAAAAATGACCGAGTTCGGGACTGACATGGGTCTGAATTGCTGACGCACCGTCATCTCAATACCTTCTAGCGTCTTCAGGTTCTCTGGATCGCTTCTTCGTACAGTAATTGGGCTATCGCATCAAGATGGACTTTGAGTTGAGCTGCTTTTTCGGAGTTCATTGATGAAGACTTCTGGGCAACACTTGTATCCTGAACGATTTCAAAACAATCTGCAAAGGTGACATGCTCCCTGGCTGGACTCTATATGGGCAGGTTTTCTGAGCTTGCAATATGTTCTTGTTGAATCATATCTAAAAACATCAGCAGGTTTGTTTTGCTTTCCTTTATATCGTGTTTTATCTTCATCCAAAACAAATGACTCCGATATGAATTTAAGAACTGATGCTTCATCGCTAGGAAGGTTAACAACTATGGTGCAAGCATATAAGTCATTGATATCTTCCCATTTCGAATACATTCCAGTCTCTAACTTTTCAGATACGGATTCTCTTGACTTTATACGACCTTCAAACAAGAATTTATTTGCCTCACAGAATGGCCTTATAATACCTTTTGCCGTATCTTGAAGTCTTGATATTGTTGGCATATCATCTGAATACCGTAGTATTAAACATGAGGATAACATTATGTTTAATACTCCTTGATTATAGACTTCAGAATTCTAATTCTAGTAGTACGCGGACCACTATCATTGGATGCAGAACGAGCAGCTTTATAGTATTCCTCATAATCAGCTTGAGTAGATCTATGTTGTTCATCATCTATAGCGTCTGCGAAATCAAGCAAACAGTTGAGAAGTGAATTACTTTTTTCTAAGTTTTCACTTTTTAGTAAACCTGATACAGTTCCAAATAACGAATAAAAATCAGCTTGATTTTTGAATCTAGATTTTACTAAGCGCCCATCATTATCAAGTTCTACAATTGAATTAATAAATTTAATTGTGGTTTTGAATGCATCTTCGATATCTGTTTTCTCATCCCATTCTAAATCTCTTGCAGAGAACTCCTCGTCGAGACTTTGAGTAGAATGTCCCTTAGTTCCAATTTCAAGAAATAGTAACAAATGTGCAACAAACTCTACATCCTTCATTTGTTTCCTAGATTGAGCACTAATCTTAGGAAATCCTTCTGGCAAATTTCTAGACATCCATGAAGACATTTCCTCACATGAAGTTATGAAAAGGCCATCAAATTGAGCATGCCTCAACTCTTGATTGGAAAGTTTTGCTGTATTGCGGTTTATTCTGTCAAATATTTTATTGATAATGCCTTCATTATCTGTAGGCAAATACTCAACTGAAAACTGATATGACCAAATATCTTTCTTTATTCTTTTATCAAGTTCACTAAAATACTTTCCTCTTAGTTCGCTAGTTTGTGCTTTGTCTGAAACTGTGAATTGATCATTCACAAACTCAAAAATAGTTGTTAAGCGTTGTTTGCCATCAACAACATGATATTTGGCAAGACCCTCATCATTTATTTCTTCATATAAGAAGATTGCTGGGGCAGGATAATTTAGAAGTAAAGTATCAACAAAATAATCTTTAAACTCTTGATTCCAAACACTTCTTCTTTGATAAGGAGGAGTTAAATCAAGCAAATTGCGTTTGTGTATGTCATTAAACCAGGCAATTGTTTGAAAATTTTGTTTTCTATTCACTTTTTTACCTTGCTATATATAAAATCAGCTAAACAATATATTTTAGTCTGAAGATTTTTTCTGCTTGATAGTATTTCTAGTACTTATCAGGAAGATAATATCTAAGCAATAAATTAACATAAATAGTTATTTATCGATAGAAATAATCTAATAAATATTTTTACTTTGGGCACCATGAAGCTTTTAAGAGACTACAAAAAGAATATATTTTTATTTCACTCTAAATAATACTTAATTTCATAAAGCTATTAGCAGTTTATGAAAGCACGCAAACTTAAGCGAGTTATCGATAACAAGTTAAGACTGTTTATTCGAGTTCATTACTTTTTAATGCCAAAGAAAGCTATGTTAATGAATTAAATGGAATATTATTTTACTAAAAAATATAATCTCCATAATATTGAGTCCTGCTCAAGTATTTAGGGCATCCTCCTATCGACTAAAGACAAGGTGTAATGTAGCACCCCTTGAGAGTAAGGTGATGGGTCGTGCTACTTAGAGCCTGCTAACCAAAGAATGTTTAGGCCAGATATTCTCTAGAATAGTGAAGCAAACGCAGACCTTCAGGAGTAATAGTAGTGGAGTCCCGTTACAATCCCACCGAGATTGAACCCAAATGGCAAGCAAGCTGGGCCAAACAGGGGCTAGATGCAACTCCTGAAGACACCAGCAAACCCAAATTCTATGCCTTGTCCATGTTTCCCTACCCCTCGGGTAGCTTACACGTCGGTCATACCCGCAACTATGTAATCACCGACGTCATTGCCCGCCTCAAGCGGATGCAGGGCTACCGAGTTCTCCAGCCCATGGGTTGGGACGCCTTTGGCCTACCCGCTGAAAACGCTGCCATCGCTCGGGGCATTCATCCCGCCGAATGGACCTATGCCAATATGGCCCAAATGAAAAAGCAGCTAGAACCCCTAGGACTCTCCATTGACTGGAGCCGGGAAATTGCCACCTGCTCTCCTGACTACTATCGGTGGACCCAGTGGATCTTTCTGCAATTTCTGGATATGGGACTGGCCTACCAAAAAGAAGCTGCCGTTAACTGGGACCCGGTGGATCAGACCGTACTTGCTAACGAACAGGTGGATAATGAAGGCCGCTCTTGGCGATCCGGGGCCAAAGTGGAGCGCAAACTTCTGCGCCAGTGGTTTCTGAAAATTACCGACTATGCCGAAGAACTGCTTTCTGACTTAGATAAACTGACCGGCTGGCCTGAACGGGTCAAAACCATGCAGGCCAACTGGATTGGCAAATCCGTAGGGGCCTATCTGGAGTTCCCGATTGTAGGCATGGATGACAAGGTGGCCGTCTTTACCACCCGTCCTGATACGGTGTATGGAGTCACCTATGTGGTGCTGGCTCCAGAACATCCCCTCACCCCCCAAGTCACCAGCAAAGCCCAGAAAAAAGCGGTGGAGAAATTTATCGAGGCAGTGGGGGCCGAGAGCGAAATGGATCGCACAGCGGAGGACAAGCCCAAAAAAGGAATTCCCACAGGGGGTAAGGCGATCAATCCCTTTACGGGGGAAGAAATTCCCATTTGGATTGCTGACTATGTGCTGTATGAGTATGGAACAGGTGCGGTAATGGGGGTTCCTGCCCACGACACCCGAGACTTTGTGTTTGCAAAGCAGAATAAGCTACCGATTCAAACGGTGATTGTGCCGGAAGGTGGCGATGCGGAGACGCCCCTAGAAGCTGCCTATACGGAACCGGGACTGATGGTCAACTCCGGTGAATTTGACGGCAAAGTCTCCACCGAAGGCAAGCAGGCCATTATTGCCAAAGCTGAGACCAAAGGCTGGGGCAAGGCCAGGGTCCAGTATCGTCTGCGGGACTGGCTGATTTCCCGCCAACGCTATTGGGGCGTACCAATTCCGGTGATTCACTGTCCCAATTGCGGAGCCGTTCCGGTTCCCGAAGCCGATCTGCCTGTGGAACTGCCCGAAGATGTGGAGTTCTCGGCTCAAGGGGGATCGCCATTAGCCAAGTTGGAGTCTTGGGTGAATGTGGCTTGTCCCAATTGCGGGGCGGATGCCAAACGGGAAACCGATACCATGGATACCTTTATCGATTCCTCTTGGTATTTCCTCCGCTATCCTGATGCCAAAAATGACAAGGCCGTTTTTGATTCAGCCAAAACCAATGATTGGCTACCCGTGGATCAATATGTAGGTGGGATTGAGCATGCGATTTTGCACCTGCTGTATTCGCGATTTTTTACGAAAGTGATGCGCGATCGCAAACTTCTCAATTTCGACGAACCCTTCCAAAAGCTGCTCACCCAAGGGATGGTGCAAGCCCTCACCTATAAAAATCCAGAGACAGGCAAGTATATTGCACCTATTAATGTTGATGCTGACGATCCGAAGGATCCAGAAACCGGTGCCCCCTTGGAAGCCTTTTACGAAAAGATGTCCAAGTCTAAATACAATGGTGTCCCCCCAGAAGAGGTCACCAATAAGTATGGAGCCGACACCGCTCGTCTGTTTACCTTATTTAAGGCTCCTCCTGAAAAAGATCTGGAGTGGGAAGGCGCGGATGTGGAGGGTCAATTCCGGTTTCTGAATCGGGTCTGGCGACTGGTGAGCGAACATGCCGCCCAAGCCAAGGGCAAGAAAGCGAAGGTGAATAAAGCCAAGCTCTCGAAAACGGAGAAGGAGCTACGACGGTCTGTTCATATTGCCATCAAAGAAACCAGCGAAGATTTAGACGGCGATTATCAGTTCAATACCGCCGTATCTGAGTTGATGAAGCTGAGCAATGCCCTCAGTGATTCCAAGGAGAAAGCCTCTCCCGTCTATGCCGAAGGCGTGGAAACCTTGCTGCTGCTGCTCACTCCCTTTGCTCCCCATATCAGTGAAGAGCTATGGGAGAACCTAGGGCATTCCGATTCGATTCTGGGTCAGGCTTGGCCCCAGGTGGATAAAGAAGCCCTAGTGGCCGATGAGATTACCTTAGTGATTCAGATTATGGGTAAAACCCGAGGCACCATTCAAGTTCCGGCTGGCTCTAGCCGGGAAGACTTGGAACAGCTTGCCCGCGAGTCGGAAGTGGCCCAGCGGTATATTGCTGGCAAGGAAGTGAAAAAGGTAATTGTCGTTCCAGGCAAGCTGGTGAACTTTGTGGTTCCTAAATAGTGCGGGCCTTTAGGCTAGGGCCTCCAAGGACTGGGCGATATCCTCAAACACTGGGGTGGAATTCATAATAAAGGTGTGAATGGCAGGCACGGTCACTACTTTGTGTCCGTCACTGGCTTCTGCCACCGTGAGAATGCCATCGTTTAATTCATTGCCAAAGGGGAGCCACGATGCCCTAGGTCCGCCCGTGCCAACATAGATTTTGGTATGGGGTGGTAGGGTTAATTGGTTGATAAAACGAGCTTGGGCCAGTAACTGTCCCATTTCTCCTGTGAGCAGTCGATAAAGGCCGACTTTGGAGAAGAATTTTGCGGCTTGACAGGCCATCATCGGTGGGGCAAGGAAGAAGCAGGCTGCGGGTGGATGGGAGCTGAGCTGGGGATAGGCACTGCGGATAATGATGGTGCCGAGGGAATGACCCAGCAGGGCATAGGGTTGAAAACCGATTTGGGCTTGAATCAGTTGCACTAAGCGGTCTGTGACGGTTTGCAAGGATTCTAAGGTGGGGGAATAGCCAAATAGGTGGGGAGTATGGCCCAGCTTGCGGAGTCGGTGCTGTAAGTACAGCATGGACAGGGGTGTGCGGCCCATGCCGTGAATCAACACTACGTTTAGTCCCATCCAAGTCCGCTCAGCAAGATTTATCGATAGAGATCATTATTGCTTTTAGGTGTGAGTTATGGGGTGATGGTTTGCGATCTGAGTTCCAAATAGTACTACTGAAGTTTAGGGGGAATTCCAGATAATATCCCTATCTCAGAATTAAACGAATGGCATCTGAATAATGTCCCTAGTCTCTGAGCTATCATGTATTGTCTGCTTAATAAAGAGTTATTCACGAAATTATGCCAAATAACATATAAACAAGTAATTTTACTTTCTACCTTAAGAATCTTGTTGGCTATACAAAATGTTCTAAAAATATTCTGGGGGAATAAAAATAAATGAATATTGTTTATATTATCGGAAATGGTTTTGATCTCAATTTAGGATTAAAAACGAGTTATCAGGATTTTTATAAATTCTATGACAAGCAAGATTCATTAGGCAAAATAGTAATTACAGAATTAAAAGAAAGTATTAAATCAGACATAGAAACATGGTCGGATTTGGAGCTTAGTCTAGGGAGGTATACCTCAAGCCTAAAGTCATCAGATCATGTCAATATGATCATTTTTGATATCGTAGAAAAGCTGTGTATATATCTTGAGGAAGAGCAGAACAAGATTGACTATTCAAAATTAGATCGCAACGTATTAATTAATGACTTACTAAATCCAGAGAAATATCTGCCACAGAGGGATCAGAATATACTCAGGGAATGGATGAAAAGATGGAATAATAATCCAAAAATAAGCCTTCATATATTAACGTTTAACTATACCAATACAATTGAAAAAATTGTAGGCCAAGAAATATCTAATATTAATATTGGTTTAAAGGAGAATAAATCCGCAATACTTGGGGGGATCGAGCATATTCATGGCTTCATAGATGACAGGCCCGTGTTAGGAGTAAACGATGTCGATCAGATTGGGAATGAAGAATTTCATCAGTTACAAGAGGTTGTCGAAGTAATTGTTAAGCCCATACATAATCAGGAGCTAGGTCACACAAGAGATGATTACTGTATACAGCTGATAAAAAATGCAAATCTAATTTGTATTTTTGGTTCTTCTATCGGAAAAACCGATAAAAAATGGTGGGAGGAAATTGGAAGTAGAGTCGGAGATGCATGCCGTTTAATTATATTTCGGCGAGCCCCTGCGATGAACCCGATACTCCAGATTCAAGAGGCCCCCATAAGACGAAATACCAAAGATCAATTTTTATCAATGACCAATCTGAGTGAGCCAGAGAAAGAGAATGCCAAGCAGAGTATATACGTTGGTATAAATGCAGATATATTCAGGCTTCAAAAAAACACATAACAATCAGTTGCGGACGGACGGTGTACGCCATAGACCCGATGTGATTATTCGACAAGCAACCACTTCAGACGCCACTGCTTACAAATCACTCCGTGAGCGACTTGATAGTGAAACAGATACCTGGGGTGCCGATCCGGGTGAACGTTTTAGAACCGATGAAGATGTTAAAGCTGTAATCAAAGAGTCAGCACTACAGAAAAATTCATTCCTCTGGTTGGTAGCAGATGCAGATAAGTTGATAGGATTTCTGCATGCTAAAGGCTTAAAGTGGCGCAGAACTAATCATACCATTGGGCTAGATATTGGAATTCTTAAAACACATTGGGGTCGGGGAATCGCAGATGAACTATTTTTTCAACTTGAAAAATGGGCAGTTGATAATAACATTCTTAGAATCGAATTCTTTGTCTATGAAGGTAATGAACGAGCCCGTTCTTTTTATAAGAAGTGGGGCTATTGTGAGGAAGGCGTTCGTATTGGTTCAATCTACGTGAAAGGTGTTCTCTCAAATGAAATTTGGATGTCAAAATTGCTAGGTAGTTGAAAGGCATCTAAGGAATAGATATTCTGGATGAATTAACCCGAATATTCTATGAAAAGTATTTGGAGTCATCTTGGCTAGCCACAAATGTCCCAAACTGTTAAGGCTACTAAGTATACTCATCTGACGTTGGAATTAGAGGCGGTGCCAGCTTCACTGGTTTACCCTAATTCTTGACTAAACACGATTGAGAAGATTCGTATACCCGATAAATTCGTTCTTCCAGTCGCCATATACACCTGAGAGTCCACAGGCAGAACATTCACAGCCCAGATAGAACCACCGCACATCTTCACTCATACGGTAGAGCGCCACCCCTGCCATAATCTCAAACTGATTATGACCACAAGAGCACGTTACGGGGTAAACAACTTCAACCTCGTCGATATAGTCATCACTATCGCCGATACCATGCTCGGTACCGCAGGCCGTGCAGATTCGCGCGGCCACCCCTTCCTCTTCATTCATGACTAGCCGAAAACCATGACCCTCGCAGCATCTGGCAACAGCAAAGTGTTCAGCCTTGTAGCCATTTTTGATGCTGTAATCGATGATTTGCGATCGCAGTAGCTCTTCATTCACAGCATCAGCCCAAACTGTGGTCCCTGTCTCCTACCCATCCGTTGCCGCTTTTTGCTGCGTTTTGAGGGTTGCCAAATAGGTTCGCAAAAAGGGCAATCCACCAATTGCAGGCAGAAAATAGCGCATCGTACATAGAAGCCCTAAAGCCGCCCCCGTGGGTTCATCAAAGTAATTGGCATAGAGGGCAATCAGGGCTGCATCACGGGTGCCCACCCCTGCGAACGTCAGTGGCAATAATCCCGCCAAAATGGCCAGCGGAGAGAGAGCAAGGCTGACAATAAAAGGAACCGTCGCCTTCAGTGCTAGGGTAAAAAACCAAATCTGCACCATGTGCAGAAACCAGATAAAAATTGAAGTGCCGGAGACCTTGGCAAGCTGTACCCGATCTTTCCAGAAATGCTGCTGCATCTCTTGCCAAGACTCTTGCAGGCTCTTAAACTTCCGACTAATCCCCTTGGGGGTAATTTTTCTAAAGGTGCCAAAGAAGACGTTCGCAAATGGGGCAGACCCCAATAGCAGCAGCCCCAGGGTCACCCCTGCCACCACCCCAGCCGTCATCGTCCAGAAAAACGCATCCTTCTGGGGATAGAGGATCAGACCAAACGCGCACCAGAATAACAGCGACAGCATATCGCAGGTCTTTTCAAACACCACTAGGGAGACCGAGAGGGTGCCGCTCAGATAGCCGCGATCGCGAATAAAATACGCCTTGGCGATATCTCCCATTTTGGAAGGGAGAACCATATTCAGGGTGCTGGCCGCCAATACGAGTTTGTTGGCTTCTCCTGCCCCCATCCCTGAACCGGACGGCATGAGCTGCTGCAATCGCCAGGAAGTAAATCCCGTCAGCGGAATCACCATTCCCAGACTGATCACCATCCACATCAGGTCACAATTGCGAAAAACCTCAATCAGTCCCTGGAAGTCAATCTTTGAGTAAATAATGCAAAGAATAAGGACGCTAACGGCAATGGAAATGGGGCGTTTGTACCGTTTCATATCAAAGTTTACGCTCCAGTTTAAAGGATTCTCCTGCCCCTAAGGCTCGGACATGCTGAGTCAGGTCTTGCCAAGGCTGTAACCTGACTGCCTGACAGAAGTATCTCAAAGCCTTTATTTTCATAGTCTTTGAGAAAAGAGTGGAGCGACATGTGAAGCTAGATTTAAGCACAAATCAGCGTTACTCAAATGTCAGGCTCCACCCAAATTTATCGTCAACTGTTCTCCTTTTTACGTCAACACAGCCATTATCGAGATTTGCGTCATCTCATGACCCTGGGATGGATGGTGAGCGCCTTAATCTGCAGTGAACGATTATGCTTATCTGCTTGGGAATCCTATGTCCCCTGCCGAGCAAAAAAAGCCCAAAGTGTCGAGCGTCGCTGGCAACGCTTTCTGTGCAATCCGCTCATTGATGTCCACAAACTGTATGTCCCTTTGGTCCTTCTAGCGCTTAAGAACTGGCGAACCCATCGCCTTTACCTAGCGATGGATACCACGGTTTTATGGAATGAATACTGCATGATTCATGTATCCGTTGTCTGCTGTGGCAGAGCAGTACCGTTGTTATGGAAAGTATTAGAGCACAAGAGTGCGGCGGTTGCTTTTGAGGAATATCAACCGCTATTGCGTCAGGCCCGTTGGTTATTACGGCAGCATCCAGATGTCATGTTGTTAGCAGATCGTGGGTTCGCGAACCATCAACTGATGAGCTGGTTACAGCAGAGCCGTTGGCATTACTGTCTGCGTATCCCATGTGATGTCCTTCTCCATGGCCCCCGTCAATGTCCAAGAGAAGTCCGTAGGTTATGGCCATCCAAAGGAGAAGCTCTCCTCTACCGTAATGTCGGGCTTTGGGATGATGGCCTCTATCGGTGCAATTTGGTACTGGCGAATATCCGAGGCGTAAAAGAACCATGGGCAGTGATTACAGATGAATCACCCTCGTTACAAACCTTGTGGCAATACGCCTTGAGGTTTCGGGTGGAAGAATTATTCCTCGATAGTAAATCTGGTGTGTTTGAGCTTGAAGAGTCGAAAATTCGCTGTGCTGATGCTCTGGAGAGGCTGTACCTGATTGCTGCTGTGGCACTGCTATACAGCACGGCTCAGGGGATGGCTGTTCATATTAAAGGGCTACGCCAACAGGTTGATCCCCATTGGCACAGAGGCATTAGCTATCTCAAGATTGGATTGCGGTGGCTCAAGGGGGTGGTCCATAAAGGACGGGAGTTGTTGATGCCAGTCCCCTTATTCACCAAGGATCCGCAACCGTGTTTTGCCTCTAAAAAGCTCAAAGAAACACTACAACAAAATCTGGTTCTCTCGTATCCGCTCTCTACAGTGCAAAGCTTTATGAGCTATGGAATACAAAGATCTGTCAGGCAGTCAGGGCTGTAACTGTCCCACCTGAAAGGTCCGGCTCATCACCACATAAATGGAGGTTTGATCGCCTCCTAGGCCCATCGCCAGCACATTCTGCCAAGATGGGGACTGCAACTCATCGGTCACCACCCAGTGGTCTCCGTGCCAGCTAAAGTTACGTTTGAACTGAAAATCAGTACTGTTTTTGCCCGTAATCAACATTTTTTGCAGTAGCGAGCGGATCAAGTTGGGAAAGAATCGGCCCACGGTCAACATCACCACCCGTAAAATCATCAGATTCAGGGGTGTCATTTGTTTCTGTTTGGCCCAGCCCAAAGCCCCTTGTACCGTGATTTGATCCTCCTGCAGGGAACTGGGGTAATCTCCGACTAAATGGCCGACGGCATTTTTAACTTTGCCCCCCGCTTTTACTTGCAGCGACAGGTGCGTATCCGACGCCACAAGCTGCCCCTGGCGGAAGAACTTAAACACACCACCTTTATTCAGGGCCAGATACAGCTCCGTATCCCCTCGCCGATCAATCAGCACTCGGGCTTCGGGTAACCAAAACCGTCCCTGGGGACGTGGCTTTTGGGGTGGACGGGCCGGGACATAATCCTGCCAGGCCAACAGATAGTTCCAGGTGTGATGGCCGACAATATGGTCATCGGCATAGCAGGACCCCAGGCCGTTAGCCAATCCAGCTAGTATCCGGTCATTGATATTGAGGGCTTCTGGCCACCATTTACCCACCAGCTCAAACCCGTGGGGGAAAAAGTTGTAGGTATTGCGGCTGGTATATTCGCCGCCATAGGAGCCATCAGGATGGACAAACTCTGCTGCCAAAGCCACTGCTTTTTTCAAAGCTGTTTGCAGCTGTTCTGTGGGGTTGAGTTCGTAAATTCTGGCCAGACAGGAAATCGTTAAGGTGTGGTAGCCCGGATCGCACCCTTCATATTCTTGAAACCAGCCCTCGGGATTTTGCCATTCAAATACCCGATTCAGGCGTTCTGCCTTCGCCTGATCCCATTTAGAGGTCTTTAGGAGCCGAGATACCTGTTCTAAACACAGGACAATCAGCGCCTGGTGATTGGTCAGTCGACCGCTCTCATGGTGATGGGCCAACCAGTCTGCTCGCAGTTCAAAGAAGCGCAGAGCCTCTTCATTCTGCAATCCCAATAAGGTATAGCTTTCCACACAGGCCAACAGAGAAAAGGCAGCGGCCCCACCCGCTCGCTCAAACGGGAAATAATCATCGCAGGAGCCATCTTTATGGGCACTACGCGCTGCAAATAGAATCCCGGCTTCAACCCAATTCCGAATCGATTCCTTTTGATAATATTGATTGTTGGGCAGTTGATGGGCATAGACCAACGCCAGGGGCCAAACAAACTCCTGGGACATGCCGCTAGGGAAATCAATGATTTTGTATTGCCAGAAGTTGCGATCAAAACAGCCATAGTGGGGACTATGGGGATTTCGATCCTGCAAGGTCAATATCTTGGGAATTTGGTCTAAGGCAATCTGGGCGAAAAGATCTTTATTCATCCTTAGTTATGGGACTCCAAGTCAGCCCGGCGTTGCCGTAGCTGGATATCTTCCAACAGTTTACGATTGACCGTTAATAAATCAGCTAGCAAGCCAAACATATAGAGCTGGAAGCCAATCAAAATCAATACCGCCGAAATAATTAGACTCGGAGCCCGAGCCCGGGTCGGATCTTGGAAATACAGGATCAGCCATCGCAGCCACAGGAGTAAACCGAAAACCGAAGGGATACTGCCAAGAAACGTAAAGAACTTCAAGGGCCGATAGGCCATGAAAATCCGCAGGATAGTGAGAATGGATCGCTGAATATAGGATGCGATACTCTTGACCAAACGGGAGGGGCGCAGATAGTCATTCGTGCGAATGGGCACGGAGGTAATCACCATGCCATGTTGTCCCGCCTGAATGATGGTCTCCAGGGTATAGGTATATTCGTTGAACACATTCATCCGCAGGGCGGCGTTGCGGCTAAAGGCTCGAAACCCGCTGGGGGCATCAGAAATATTGGTGCCACTGGCAATTCGCACCACCCAGCTGCCCAGTTTTTGCAGGAATTTCTTGGCTGGGGAAAAATGCTTGATTTTTTGAATGGGCCGAGCCCCAACCACCACCTCTGCTTGCCCCGCCAGGATGGGGGTAATCAATTTGGGGATATCATCTGCGCAATATTGATTATCGGCATCGGTATTTACAATGATGTCGGCACCAGCCTTTAAACAGGCTTCAATCCCGGCCATAAAAGCTTTTGCCAAGCCCTGATTATGTTCTAGATCAACAACATGGTGCACACCGTGGGCGCGGGCCACTTCTACCGTGTTATCGATACTGCCATCGTTGATAATTAGCCATTCCACACAATCGACACCGGGCAATTCTTTTGGCAGTTCATTGAGGGTAATGCCAAGGGTTTCTTCTTCGTTAAAACAAGGAATTTGGATGATGAGTTTTGTCATAAATCAGCTAAATATAGGCTGTGCTTGGCAATTAAACTCTGTGCTTATTCTGGCATGCAGTTTGCTAAAACTAGCTCCTGCTATATATTTTTATGTCTCCTTGCTCCCAGGTTTGTCGGTAACGCCGATCACCGAGCTGAAGTTCTGTTTGCTCTAGATAGTCAGGTTTATCCGTCAAGACCATACAGGCCTGAAAGTCCTGATGGGGAGGCTGCGAAGCTAGCTTTGAAGAAGGATTCTCCACCTGCAGGTGTTCAAACCGAAGAGAACGCTTGGATTGTTCTCGACCCAGCTTCCACAGGGGATATTCCCATGTATCTCCTGTAATAATCAAACCAATCTCGTTACAGGACTGACTCGCTAAATGGTCGACGGTGGCAATGAAGGGTTTGGCTAGTTTGGGTCGACTACTAAAGTAACGGTCGGTTCTGGATTGGTTAAAGATGGTTTCTACTTGGCGCTCTTCCACAAATTTGGTGTTGATGACCAGAGGGCGGGTTTCATTGCAAAGGACCCAAAAGAAGGAAATAGCAAGAAAACCAGCGGTAATGGCGTTAGCAATGGGCTGCTTAAAAAGTTCAGACAGGGCCATGCCCACCCAAGGAGACAGCAATATAAACACAGGTAGATGAAGCCGACTGCGCCAAGGGGACCAAATCACGAGAAAGCAAAAGAGCAAAAAGCCCACCAAGCAGCACAATAAATAGGTGCTCCAGAGGAGCTGGTCGCGAGTCTTCAGACGCTTTCTAAACAGCACAAACACAACAATGCAAAGGAGAATGAGCAGTAAATGTTGGGGGTTGCCCGCCAAGTCTTCATGGTTGACCAGGCTGTGCATATCAAACTTTTGGCCTGGGGGTGAGGTAATACTGGGATCGCTCGGGTCTAATCCGATGACTTGATGGATGGCCGTCACGATCCGAATCGTGATTAGGTTAATAGATCGAACAGGCGTACTGAGATGGAGGGCCAAATTTCTCAGAATATTAGAAATCAGGACGGGTAGACCATAGGAACCACTGTCTTGCCCCGTCGGCCCAAACAAGGAATCAAAGACTTTGAGGTTGCGCGAATATTGGCCTAAGTTCAGCAAGAAAATAATGCCACAGGCCACCCCTAGGGGTTGCCACACTTTCCAGCGTAGATACCAGATTCCTACAAAAAACAGCCATAGGGCAAAGGGAAAGGCATACAGATAGGCAGTTGGTTTTGTCAAAATCGCTAAGCCTAAACTGGCTCCCAAAGCTGGGACATAGGTCCAACTAATTCGGTTCTGGATCGTAACCAGGGAGAAATAGACAAAGCAAACGAGCCACAGGGAGACCACATAGTCCGTTTGGGTACTGGACGATTGCAAAATCCCCATGGGGATGGTGGCACTGATGACGACGGCAATGAGTTGCGATCGCAAATTCCCCCCAACCGTTCTGTAATGAGTGATACCCCCAATAGACTGACCACCATACTCAGCCATTGCACCAAGTTGAGGAACCAATCCCCTGTCAAAATAAACAGCTGAACAACTGCAAACGCAGGACCAGGTCCTGAGTAAAGTTGCCTGGGAATATGGGTCGGATAATGCCCCACACCTTGATTTTGTGTCCAATGAATGACTCGGCCCAGATGGTAGGTCATTGAATCCCAATTATTCGGAGGGGACAAAAGAGCCGTAATCCCCGTTCCCAAAACGATACCTATTACCCCAATCAGAAGAATTTGCTGAAAGCGAGTGAAGGATGGATTACTGGCTTCTGGCCCAGACTGGAGACTAGCCTTGCGGGACTGACGAACAAACCAGAAGCCTAACCCTAGGTTGACCGCAATCCAGGCAATCAATAATCCTTCTAAGGCTAGGGCGGAGAAAAAGCTCAAAAATTCGGCAATCACCGTGGCGATCACCGCCCAAGACACCGCTGACAATAGAACAGCTGTGCGCCAATCGTGATCTCGGCGATAGATGAGAAACAGCAGGATAAAGGCAGAGATCAAAAAAATGACAGGCATTGAATTATTTATCTACTTCCTATGGGACAAATCAATGGTCAATCGTTGTTGGTTATTCCAGCAAAAATAGTTCGAGCAAAGTTCTCAGCAGAGTTTTGGTTTGCCCATCGTTGCATCTTCACTGGATCGTAGAAATCATTCCTGGATGCACCTATTAATTTCATCATGCCTTCACAAATTTGTTCTGGCTGTGTGGAATCTATCGACAGTCCTAACTGATGCTGTTTTACCATGGCCCCCATCAAACCAAAGTCGGTACTGAGCACGGGCTTCTGTGTCGCTGCAGCCAGCAACAAAATACCACTCATCCCCACATGCTTTTGATAGGTCGCCAGAATGACATCTGACATTCGGAAATAAGCCCATACTTCTTCTTCCGAAACGAACTGATAATTCCGAACAATTTGAACCGGTTGGGAAGCCGTAATTTGGGTGATGCGCGTTTCTAACTCTTTCTGGATTTTGGACTCACCAACCAACACAAGACAAAGTCGTTTCCCCCAATCGGGGGATAACCGTTGAATCGCATCTAGGACTTGATAAATTCCTTTGCGACCATCAATTGCTCCAAATAATAGAAATACGGTTCTCTCCGCTTCAATCCCTAAATCATCCCTTAAAGTACACGCTGCAGCAGGCGGTGGGACAAACTCGACCGGATCCGGCAAGTGGATCACTTTAGCCTTACTCGGTCGCTGCTGCAAAGCCGGCACAGCTAGCGGATCTAAGCAGAGTAAAGTGGCCAACTGTGAATTCTGCAAAACCTTGTTTAAGGTTAAATTCTCTCGCCCTTGATTCAATTTTTGCCGCCAGTTCAATACAGGCTGAACACCGAGTTGACGATAGTGTAGCGTCGGTCGAAAATAAATCCCTGAAAAAGCACAGGGCGGTTTCAGCCACCAAGCGATCGACAAGAAATACGTATCCAAATACATGATTAGGCCATGGTCCACCTGAAGCTGACCCGCATAGTCACAAAACAATCGCCATTCTTGCAGGTTGCGGAGGTTACGGTCTATGGCTTTTTTTCGCGATTTAAGGGCAGATTCCTGTTGATCGGTAATGGCGATAAACTGAATATTCGGGTTGGATTGTTGTTCTGCGAATTCAACAACATCGGTATGTTCGGTCAAAAAGTGAGGCGACACCACAACCGACAGAATCTGAAAGTGCTTTTGAGTATGCCAATACCGAATGAGATGGCGAATGTAGTTAGGATGGTGCCCCCGAATGGATAGATCGAAAACTAGCAAATGTGGAGTAGTTTTCTCGGATTTATGGGGTATGCCTAACGCCTGTTGGCTGCTCTGCATTGTTTTGTTATTGCATTTAAAGTAATCACTGAATATTAACTGTCCCCAGTCAATTTTATAAGGGGAGACAAATGCTTAAACGAATCACAAAATCCGCTTGCTGTGTGGAAGATCACATTACAAATTGCGGATGTGTTTAATGATACAGGTATATCGCCTGGAGTAGCTTGCAAGTGTCCCATCCATCCACAACGATTTCATTCTTCCTAACTTATTTCGGCGGCGGCGGAGCCGAGCGAGTACTCATCAATCTAGCTAATGGATTTGTTAAAAGTGGGTATCAGGTTGACTTTGTCCTAGGGCAAGCTTGGGGGCCCCATCTCAAAAAAATCCCGTCTGAAATAACGGTGGTTGATTTGGAGGCTGCTGGCAGTTTTGCCAGTATCAGAAAGCTAGCCCAGTACCTCAAGCACAAAGAACCCCAAGCTTTAATTTCTGGCATGCACTTTGCGAATGAAGTGGCGATTCTAGCAAAACGGCTCGTCAAGACAAACACCGTTGTGATCGCGACAGAACACAACACGCTAACCCACTCCCTCAGACACAACAAGAACCGCAAGAAAAGGATCATTCCTTTTGCCATTCGCTTGTTATATCCCTGGGCAGATCGTGTCGTCACCGTATCCCAAGGAGCAACTGCCTCCCTAACAGAAATCAGCAGTATATCTCCAGATAAAATTACAACAATTTATAATCCAGTCATTGCCCCTGACCTTTTTTCCAAAGCCAATGCTGATATTGATCATCCCTGGTTCCAACCTGGAGAACCACCGGTCATTATTGGTGTAGGAAAACTCGAACCCCAGAAGGATTTCCCCACATTGATCCGAGCCTTTGCTAGGGTCCGCAAACAACGCTCCTGTCGATTGGTCATTTTGGGATGGGGACCCGACTTAGAAAAACTAAACGAATTTACAGCCGAAATGGGTGTCCAAGACGATGTTGACTTAATGGGGTATGTGGATAATCCTTACCCCTATATGGCCCGTGCTCAGGTATTCACTTTGTCATCCGCATGGGAAGGACTACCCACGGTTTTAATTGAGGCTTTGGCCTTAGGGAAGTCCGTCGTTTCGACGGATTGTCCCAGTGGCCCTAGGGAAATTTTACAAGGGGGGAAATATGGGGCATTGACCCCTGTGGGTGATGATGTAGCTTTGGCAGCAGCCATTGGTGATGTTCTTGGACAGCAGTCTCAAAGCGATGTGTCTGAATGGCTACATCAGTTTTCCATAGAAGCTTCAACCAACCAATATCTGGATTTAATCAACACGCTCAAAACGGCTGCTTGATGATTTTTTATATGTTTTGTGTGGGGGTAAACTGTGATCATGAAAAACTCTAAACCTCTTGTTAGCGTTATCATCCCCACTTTTAATCGAGCTAACCTACTGATACCTGCTATTCAAAGCGTATTGAATCAAACTATCGAAGATTTTGAGTTGATAGTGGTCGATGATGCGTCAACGGATGACACTCAGCAAAAAGTTGCTGGTATTGACGATTCACGACTTCGCTACATTTTGCAGGAAAAAAATCTTGGTGAGTGTGGTACCCGAAATACAGGCTTAGGTGCAGCCCAAGGCCAGTACATTGCTTTTTTGGATTCCGATGATGAATGGTTGCCTAATAAGTTAGAGAAGCAGCTTGATGTGTTTAGATCTGCCCCAGATGAAGTGGGTGTTGTTTACTCCTGGCTACAGGTGATTAACGATCAAGGAAAGGTCGTCCGGATGCGGAAACCCAACATTCATGGGGATGTTAAGGATTATCTAATCTATAAAAATCTCATTGGCACACCGTCAACGGTCATGATTAAGCAAGAATGTATTGAGCCAGATCTGCAGTTCGACACTAATCTTCGGTGTTGTGGAGATTGGGATATGTGGTTGCAGATTTCTAAAAATTATCGGTTTGAAGTGATTCCTGAACCGTTAACCCTTTATCGTGATCACGATGAAGATGCAAGGGGATCAACTAACCATGCCATGGTAACTGAGGGGCATCTCGTCTTTTTGAATAAACACCACCAAGGGATCAAAGAATCTTATCGGCAGCCGAGCACGTTAGATAACAAGCATAAATCCCTGTATTTATTTGAAATTGGCAGGCGGTTGATGTGTCATGGACATGAAATTGACAGAGTGGATGCCATTAATATTGGTAAAAGATATCTTTACTTAGCTGCCCTCGCGAATATTTTTAACTTATATTTGTGGATTAATTATTTTGCAGCCTGCTGTGGCAGTGTCTTTTATACATCGTCGATTCAAGTGGAGAATCGCTTTCGATCACGATTGGGAGTAATACGCAGAAAAGTGACTTTCTCCTATAGTCTTCAGTAATATCGGTTGAGTTTTGGCTTGGACTAGCAAAGCAAGGATAAACGCTTTCAATTAGAGTTTTGGCAGATTCTGGAGAGGGATGGGGCAAACTGGGGCGGCTGGACACCGTCAGCTAGAATACTTCAGCCTTAGTTTGAAACTGGGTTGAATCTAAATAATGGTTAATTTTCAGAATCTCAAGACCTATGAGTCCCGTGGAATCATTCAGCACTATACTCAACTCCAACAGCTACAGCCCGCTGAATCAGCCATACTGAGCCAACTCAAAGATCAGTTGCCCACCATGAGCATGCTGGATATGGGCGTCGGTGGAGGGCGAACCACCCAACATTTTGCCAAGCTTGCCGCAAATTATCGGTGCATCGACTACTCAGCCGGGATGATCAGTGCTTGTCAAAAGCGCTTTGCAAATTCTATAGATCCCGACTCCTTTGCGGTATGCGATGCACGGGATATGAGTTGTTTTGCGGATAACACCTTTGACTTTATTCTGTTCAGTTTCAATGGGATTGACTATATTGAGCATTGCGATCGCATCCAGGTCTTGCAAGAAATCCAGCGGGTCGGTAAACCAGGGGGCTATTTCTGCTTTTCCACCCACAATCTTCAAGGGATGGAGCAGGTATTTAATTGGCGATCGCATCTCAGCTACAACCCCATCAACACCTATATAGAACTCGTGATTTGGGCATTACACAGAGTCTTGAACCGCTCTTACTCTCTAAAGCAACTCCAAGCCTCTACCCATGCCATGATCCGAGATGAACCGCACAACTTTCGCTTGCGCACCTATCATATTCGCCCCCAAGAGCAACTTGTCCAGCTTGAATCAGGATTCAAAAATATCAAGGTCTATTCTTGGAACCAAGGGGTTGAACTTGATCCTAGCGACCTATCTTCAAACACAGATATGTGGCTCTACTACCTCTGTAATATTCAATAACAATACGGCGAAAAGATATCCATATCAGCTGTATCAGACCCATCTGTACTGAATCAGACCCTTGAAATTTGTAACATCGCATTGCCCTGGCTGTAGAATACGCAACTAATAGTTCTGCACTGATTGAATATGTCAGAAAAGATACTTGGTGGACGGTACAAAATTCTGCAACCTCTAGGGAGCGGAGGATTTGGTGAAACCTTTTTAGCTGAAGATACTCAGTTTCCTGGAAATCCCCACTGCGTTGTCAAAAAACTAAAGCCGCAGCTAGACAATCCCAGCATTTGGCCAGACGCCTGCCGACTTTTTCAGCGAGAAGCAGAGATCCTTTCTAAGCTAGGTATACTCTAGACGGCTAAGATATTAACTTTTTTAAAAGACTGAAACTTGAGTGATAGCAGGCTTGTGAGTTTCGCCTTATGCTCACCATTGCACTGGTCGAGGCACTGTTGAATGGCTCCCTTAAAGGCGGGGAAATCAGCATAATACTTTGAGTAGAGACATTCTTTGCGCACAAAGCGCCAGAGCCGCTCAATTAAATTCAAATGGGGTGAATAAGAGGGCAAGTAGACTAACTCAATATCGACGATCTCAGCAAAGTCTGTCACAAGCTGGCATTTTTGATATCGAGCATTGTCTAAAATCACGCTGATGGGTATGACAGGGTCGAGTAGAGCAAGCTTGGCTAGCAACAAACACATGCTATGAGAGTTGATGTAGGTGTGGTTGGTGATGCTGATGATATCTTTAGTGACGGCGTTGAGCGCCCCGAGAACATTGAATCGTTGACGACCGGAAGGAGAGGGGATGAAGATCCGACGGATGCACCAGAGAAACCCCAGATAAGCCTGATGAACAAAATGAGCAGCATCTACAAAAAGACAAGACGCTCTTGGCGTTGAGCTCCCTCTAATAAGGGTTCAAGGCAAGTTTTTCGGAACTGCTCTTGCTCCTCAATTTTCTCGGGTAGACTCGACTTTCCCGGCACATACCCCACTTTTCGATAGCGACAACCGATGCGTTTGAGGAAAGCTTTGATCTGGGTTGGACTACGTTTAATGCCCGTCAATTGTTCAATGACTGCTTGAGCTTCTGCACTGGTGCGGGGCGGGTGTTGCTCAAAATAGGCTCTCACACTATCGCTATGAGCGTTGAGTGAACTGGGTTGACCTTTATATTCCAGGGTCTTCAGTCCTTCAATTCCTCCTTGTTGATACAAACGAAGGGTTTTGGCTAAGGTCGGACGGCTAATCTGACAAAGCTGGCAGATCTGGGCATGGGCAAGACCTTGACTCTTTAAGTAGAGGACTTCCATCCGTCGCTGCACCCGTGGGTGAGGATGATGATAGCGCTCGTAGTTGAGGTGTTGGATTTCCTCTGCGGTGAAATCAATTTTAATCATGCGAGTAGGAGAGTCGGTTGGGGGATACTCCCAGTGTGCCAAATCTCTCCGCTACAATGTTAAGCCACTAGTCGTCCGCAGTATAACCACGATCAAATCCCCAGATTACTGGCCCATTTCGAAGAAGCAGAACATTTCTTCCTGGTCCAAGAACTCATTAATGGAGCAGATTTAAGTCGAGAACTAGTGCCAGGTAAACAGTTCTCGGAATATTACACGGTCACATTATTAGATGGAATTCTAGAAGTCCTAGAATTTGTTCATCAGCAGGGGGTGATTCACCGGGATATGAAACCCTCTAATCTGATTCGTCGTCAGCCCGATGGCAAAATTATTTTGATTGATTTTGGAGCAGTTAAGGCCGTTGGTCTACAAACTACCATTGCCCATGGCAATACAGCCCAAACGATCAGCATTTGTACCCCTGGATATACCCCCAATGAACAATATTCAGGTCAACCCAAACTCAGTAGTGATGTCTTTGCCGTGGGCATGGTGGGGATTCAAGCCCTGACTGGTCAACTTCCCAGTCAGCTAGAAAAGGATCCTCAGACTGGAGAAGTGATTTGGCAAGATCAAGCCACTGTCAGTCCTCATCTGGCCACTATCCTCAACAAGATGGTGCTCTATGACTTTCGGCATCGCTACCAAAATGCCACAGAAGCCAGAGCCGCTTTGCAGAATTTATTAACCACTCAACCGATTTCACAACCCATATCTTCTGGCTCCACACCAGCGACCGAACTTTCAAGCAACCCTAATATTTCACCACTATCTGGTACCCTACCATCCTCCCCCTCAACGTCGATGAAACCCAAATTACCCATCCGTACCTTCTTCACTGCATTATTTTTAGGCTTATGCGGTGGCGCGGCAAGTGCCGTATATGTCGTATCTCGTTACTTTCCCACGGCTTTTGCGCCAACCGTAGTTTCTGCACCGTCTGCAACCTCTGAGTCTTCTGTACCAGATAAAACTGTGGTGGAAGGTGGACCAGGGGAAGAATTTACACCTGAAATATCTGGAAAAGGTGCTGCTGACACCGATTCTTTACCAACAGATACCCCTGAAGCTGTTACAGCTGCAAGTGCGCCTGTTGTAGTAGATTACACGCCTCTAAAAGAGTCATTAACTGCGGGACAATGGAAAAATGCGGATCAAATCACCCGTGATCTACTTTTAAGTGTTGCTGGACGAGCAGGCAGTACTCTGCGGGTGGAAGATTTAGAACAGATTCCTTGCAAAGATCTTCGCACTATCAATCAATATTGGAATCAAGCTAGTCAAGGACGATTTGGATTTACAGCTCAAACAAAAGTTTGGCAAAACTTGGTTGGGAAATTAACGGATAACACAAATGTTCAACGTAATAACTCAGACACTGCCCTAATTGAATTTGTCAAACGCACACAGTGGTTTTATTCAAAATACAGTAGCGTTTTTCCATATAGGTATGGGAATTTGGCTTTTGCTTTGAATTCTCCTCAAGGACATTTACCTGCAAAAGTATTTTTACCCGTTGTATCTCCCAATGACTCAACGTCTTTGAAAGGTGCAGCAATTTTAATTCCAACGCTCGCTCAAAGAGTCTCTTTCTGTGAGCGTGAGACCACACCAAATAAGTCTTCTACTTAGTGCATCAAGACTAAATTACAGTAGTGGAGATTCTATGTCTCATTCAGATGATTTGCAATAGCTTGACAAAGGCTAAAACCATGGTGATTTTGCAAGCGAGAAAACATATGCCTACCCTGCTTTCGTTAACCCACTAGCCGAATGGATTTGAGAGGTCGCAATTGAGATCCATAGAGATAATTGTAATTCTCCCAACGGAGATGATCTTGATAATGTACTGACTTTGATTGCTTGTGCATTGTGAATCTCAAAGATAGGATTGTGGTGCAAGATCAGCCTTGCCTCAGCAATACTCATGCCCAATCTCATTTTTAAATCCGCAGATGTAGCCATTGAAGGCAGAGTTGTTTCCCACTTATTTATCAGTAACGGCCCCCTATGGCTCAAAAAGAAGATACTCAGTTAACAGGACCCGGTATCGGATTAACATTCTTGTATTACTTCAGCATGACAGTAATCATTGTGATGTTCATAGGGTCTCGTTCTGATGCCTTTACCTTTGCATCTCCTGAACTCCGTCAATACGGCACTCTGGCAGGTTTGGTGGCCGGAATAATTGGCACTATTGTCAACCGCAATGTGACCATGGCCATCACATTTGAAAATCGCAACCGATTTCAAACACGCTTAAACCAAAAGCTGGCAGAAATAGGATTTGAGCCAGAAGAGCTGGAGGATGAAATTACCGACAACACTGCAGACCCCGAGCCAGAGGGAGAATACTTAAGCTATTTTCGTTCTGGCTTAGCTGGACAGTTTGCAGGGGGCGTTTATGTCCTTCTGTCAGCTCGCTCCGCCACGATTTCCAGTCGAGCCATCAATATTCGGCGTATTCGCAAGCTTCTATAAAGTGGCCACTTAGGCGAAGATCCACGATCAAGCGGTACCATGATCAGTGTTTCTTTACCTCAAATTTGTACTCCATCTTCTCTCGACTACTATGGCTAATTCGGATCCATCCCAGGTACCTGCCTCTGCTGACAATACCGAGGCCACAGCAACCCCTTCAGAACCATCAGCCGTAGAAGCTACTGAACAAGGTAGTGCAGCTCGCCAATTATTGGGTATGAAAGGGGCTGATACTGGCGATACCAATATTTGGAAAATTCGCTTGCAGCTAATGAAACCCATTACCTGGGTCCCTCTTGTCTGGGGGGTTATTTGTGGAGCCGCAGCATCAGGTCATTTCACCTGGACTCTAGAACATGTCTTGATGTCTGCCGTTTGCATGGTGATGTCGGGTCCTTTGTTGACGGGATATACCCAAACCATCAATGACTTCTACGATCGCGAAATTGATGCCATTAACGAACCCTATCGTCCTATTCCCTCTGGAGCCATCTCCATTCCCCAAGTTGTAACCCAAATTTTTGTTTTACTTGGAGCTGGGATTGGGGTTGCTTACGGACTTGACCGCTGGGCGGGCCATGAGTTTCCCACCTTAACCGTACTTGCTATTTTCGGATCCTTTATTTCATTTATTTACTCGGCTCCCCCTATCAAGCTCAAACAGAATGGTTGGACAGGCAATTTTGCTTTAGGCGCTAGCTACATTGCTCTGCCTTGGTGGGCAGGCCAGGCCTTATTTGGCACTCTTACCCCAAAGGTCATGGTGTTGACGCTGGCCTATAGTCTTTCAGGATTAGGCATTGCCATTATTAACGACTTCAAAGCCGTCGAAGGCGATCGCGAATTAGGACTCAAATCCCTCCCAGTTGTATTTGGGATTGAAAAGGCTGCCTGGATTTGTGTGCTGATGATTGATGTCTTCCAAATTGGTATGGCGCTTTTCTTAATCAGCATTCACGAAAACCTGTATGCCGTCATCCTATTCTTGCTGGTTATTCCTCAAATTACCCTGCAAGACATGTACTTTCTTCGTGATCCAGTCGAGAATGACGTGAAATACCAAGCGAGTGCCCAACCTTTCCTCGTTTTGGGGACGCTTGTAGCGGGATTAGCGATTGGCCATGCAGGCTTGTAACAAAGTGAACAGCTAGCGATTGCGAAATAAGGAAGCAACTCAAGGGAAATGGCCTGCTCATTTCGTCATGAGTAGGACGGCTCAAACCCTCAACGATTTAATTTATCGAGTTTGCAACCAGCCCCAGTTTGCCATACCAAACTTTTGAACAAGTCGCAGCGAAAGGTCCCTCCCAATATCCAATCTTGTAATTAATAAGCTCTGGCATTTGTCTACCAGAGCTTATTGCGTGAATGGATTTTACCAAAGCGCTTTAACAGGTGGGGGAGAAGTAGGATCATCCCGTGATGGTGCTGCTGAGTCCTGCTGAGGAGCAGGTCGTTCTGCAGGATCGGGGAAGGAATCTGCAGGAGTAGGCAGTTGTCCACCTGGTTCTGACACAGGTACATCAGCTCCCGGAGTAGGTGTTTCTAAACCTGGAGGCACTGTAGAAGGGGTACCTGTTGTAGGTGTTTGGACTGAACCCGGAGCAGGGGTTCCTCCTGGTACAGATCCTGGTCCGGGTGAGGGTCCAGGTCCTGGGAACGGCACAGGAAATGGAATGGAATTTGGACTAGAACTGTCAGGAGGTATTGCACCTGGAGCTGGACTAGACGAGGGAGCAGGCTCGGGTGTTGGGGTTGGACTAGGACTGGGGTCTGGTCCATCAGGGCCAATATCCGGTGTTGAGGCTGGTCCTGGAACTGGTATTGGAATAGGTCCGGGAGAGGGACTAGGCTCTGGCGTTGGATCAGAACCAGGATCTGATATTGGAGCAGGAGCAGGATCGGGAGTTGGGTCTAGAGCAGGCTCGGGAGTTGGGTCTGGATCTGGATCTGGTGTCGGATCTGGGTCTGGCTCGGGAGTTGGGTCTGGAACGGGAGTCGGATCAGGATCTGGATCCGGGGTTGGATCTGGATCGGGAGTTGGATCTGGGTCTGGATCTGGTGTCGGATCTGGATCTGGATCCGGGGTTGGATCTGGCGTTGGATCGGGAGTTGGGTCTGGATCTGGATCCGGGGTTGGGTCAGGGTCAGGATCAGGAGTTGGATCAGGATCTGGTGTCGGATCTGGATCTGGGTCTGGATCGGGAGTTGGGTCTGGATCGGGAGTCGGATCTGGATCTGGATCCGGGGTTGGATCTGGATCGGGAGTTGGATCTGGGTCTGGATCTGGTGTCGGATCTGGATCTGGATCCGGGGTTGGATCTGGCGTTGGATCAGGATCTGGTGTCGAATCTGGATCCGGGATTGGGTCAGGGTCAGGATCAGGAGTTGGATCAGGATCTGGTGTCGGTTCGGGTTTGGGTTCTACAACTGTATTTTCAGAAGCTTCATTGTCATCAGGATCTGGATCATCTTCATTCCCTTTGGCACTAGCGGAATTCGTCAAAGTACCAGGAGAATCGGCTGTGACCGTTACTTCTAGGACCGCACTCTCACCATTTGCTAAATCAATGGGGTTACATGTGATCGTTCCGCTTGTTTCAGTACAGGTTAAAAGACCACTGCTATCTTCATCTGAGACAAAAGTAACTCCTGAAGGCAGGTTGTCTGTTAACACTACGCCAGTGGCTGGATCAGGACCGTTATTCGTAACTGAGATTTTGTAGGTAATCGTATCTCCTACGGCAACCGGATCAGTGGCATCTTTTTTCTCAACCGTAAGATTGGCTTCGTTGCTGACTGTGGTATCGATCTTTGTGTCATTATTACTTTTATCAATCTCAACCAAGTCGCTTAAGGGGCTCTCTACAGAGGCTGAGTTGACGATTTCTCCTTCTTGGGTTGGAGAGACTACTATTTCTATGTTGACAACTTGATCTTTGACGAGATCACCAAGATTACAGGTGATCGTTCCACTCGAGTCTGAACAGTTGCTAGGTAGTGTAACTACATTGACTCCAGCGGGAAGGTTTTCAGTAACCGTGACTCCTCCAGCCGTATCAGGGCCAAAGTTGGTGACGGTCAAGTTATAGGTTAAATTCTCCCCTACACTGACTGGATCGGCTGACTCCGCTTTGGTGATGCCTAAGTCATACTCGGTAATTTTGAGGGGAGTAGGGTCATAAAATTCCCCACTATCTGGATAATCTGAGAGTAAGGTTTTTGAACCATCTGGACCTGGTGGAATTTGATCTCCTGATAAAGAGGCTTGGTTAAACACAACTGCAAATTCCGCATCCTCAGGAATTTGTACATCAACTGTAATTTCACCTGATTGACCCGCTGGAATGGTTAAACCTTGAATATTGAAGGTTTTATTGTCGGCAGAAAAATCGACTGTTCCTCCAAACGGATTATTCACAGAAAGGGGTTGATAAACCCGTCCATCAGTGGCAGGCATACTATCCGAAAAATCTACCGTCAACGGGAACCCGTTAGGATTCACAACATTGTATGTGTAGGTAACGATTCCACCTGGCTTCACTGCCTCAGGTGATACCGTTTTTTCTATTTTGGGAGACCCTGTACAAGACGCCCCATCATTTGCACTAACTTTAGGCGCACTACTAAGAAAGGTTGAAGCTCCAGTACCAGACTGAACATCGAACCGATAGAATTCTCCCTGGTTGTGATAACCAAATAAATTGCCAAAGGCATCAAAATAAGTTCCACCCACTGCTTTGCTGATAGGGGTTTTCTGAGGCTGAAACGTAACGCGTCCCGTGGTTGGATCAATAACTGCAACTTGATCTTTACCGGCATTTACGCCATATAATTTGCCATCAACTGGATTAAAGGCAATATCAGCCACGCCTGGATTAGCTGAAAGTTTAATGGTTTTCAGATATTGAGCATTTGCACCAGAAACATCGATTAAATGAAGTTTGTTCCCCCGCTGGATATAGTAGGTTCCATCAGGAGCAACATCCCCTGAATAGCTACTACTGGGTAAGCCTGGGGGAATGCCCATTGACGTAGCCACACCATTGGCATCAATGCGATAGACTTCACCAGTGCCAGGGTGTATGCCATATATAAAGCCATCTTGGACATTGAAGCCAATCGCATTATATTTAATCCCGGGACTGGTACCTCCAACCGGTACTAACTGATAAGGCGTAGTACTGGTATCAACAATAAAGAGTTGTGTCGGATCTTTACCGGTTTTCCCTTGGGCAATGAAAAATTTGCCGTCGCAAACAAATGGTGGGTCTTTTTTATCTTGGGCAATTGCTAGATCCCCAAATGCAAACAATGTTAGAAGAAAAGTGCTTAGCGGAACTTTTAAAGCCAGAAATTTTAACCAACGGAACATACTTGCTCCCCCAATACATTATTTGCTAGTTTTTGCTACCACTGGATTTGAACGGCTTAGTCTTATTTGCACTAGGAATAAGATAGAGAAATTATAAAAACTTTAAAGGCAATCATAGATTTCAAGGTTGGAATGCACCATACATATTGAGCAATTGATCGTAACTGTAGAAAACTAAAAGGTTGAAATAAAGAAAGACTAGGACGATAACTTCTTCCTTCTGACCCAGTAAAGTTCAGCTAAATATTCCTTGTCTCGATAAAGGGCTGATTGTACCTACCTAACTTAAATTTTATTCCTGTAAATATTTTAGATAATATATCACACTAGAGTTCCGACATCTCTCGCAAAATATTGAAACATTGCGAAATATTCTAGGGCCCAATCATCATGATTCCAGGGAAGAATAACCAACTAAAAAGGCAAACCCTACATGCACCTATCGGATGAAAAGCTTTCAATCCCAAGGTAATTTAGGCTACAAAATTTGTGATAAGAAAAGTTTGGTTCGATCTTCTTGGGGATTTTGAAAAAATTGCTCTGGAGCAGCTTCTTCTACGACAGTGCCTTGGTCCATCAGCAAAATACGGTTTGCTACTTCTCTGGCGAACCCGACTTCATGGGTAACAACGACCATAGTCATGCCCGATTTAGCTAACGAACGCATGACCACTAGCACTTCTTTCACCATCTCAGGATCAAGTGCAGAGGTGGGTTCGTCGAACAACATAATCTTGGGCTGCATGGCGAGTGCCCTTGCGATCGCAACCCGTTGCTGCTGTCCGCCCGACAACTGTCCCGGATACTTCTGGGCTTGCTCCAAAATATCAACCTGTTCGAGGAGCTGCATCGCCACTTCTTCCGCCTTGGCCCGGGGCCAACGTCTTACCCAGATTGGTGCCAAGGTGATATTCTGTAGCACTGTCAGATGGGGAAATAAATTAAATTGCTGAAACACCATCCCCACTTCCCGGCGAATCGATTCAATATTGCCGAGATCCTGGGATAGGGCCATGCCATCAATGACAATCTGCCCCTGCTGATAATCTTCTAAGGCATTAAGGGTACGGATAAAAGTCGATTTGCCTGACCCTGATGGCCCCATCAGTACGACGACTTCTTGGCGTTCCACCGTTAGATTCACGCCTTGTAGAACGTGAAAAGTGTCATACCACTTGTGAACATCTGTAGCCACAATAATTGGGTTCGTTTCAGTCATTGCAGTTCATCTATAGGTTGGGACACAGCAAGCTTCACTTCACACCGAGTTGACGTTCTAAACGCCGACTCCCCAAAGACATCAGATAACAGAATAACCAGTACAGCAAACCAATAAACAAATATACTTCTCCATGGCGACCAATAAATCGGGGTTGGGATAGCACAGATCGAGAAACCCCCGTCAGTTCCACGAGACCAATAATCGATAGTAATGAAGTATCTTTGAACAATCCGATAAACTGCCCCACTATCGCGGGAATCACCGATCGCAGGGCTTGTGGTAACACCACTAGTCCTAAAACCAACATGGGATTTAGCCCCAATGCCTTTGCCGCTTCAATTTGACCTTGGGGGATAGACTGTAATCCTCCACGCACATTTTCTGCTAGATAAGCCGCGCTAAAGAGGGTGAGGCCACAAATTGCCCGAAAGACGGCATCTAGCTGTACTTGGCTGGGCAATATTAATGGCAACATCACCCCAGCCACAAAGAGAACCCCAATCAAAGGCAACCCTCGAATAACCTCAATATAAAGAACGCTCAGGGTCCGAATGATGGGTAAGGGGCTACGCCGTCCTAAGGCCAACAACACCCCCAGGGGGAAGGACAGGGCAATACTCACTAACGCCGCCACCACCGTCAATAGCAACCCTTGCCAAACACTGGTTCTGATAGAACTTATCCCCAACCCTCCCATCAGCAGCCACAAAACAATAAATGCGGTCAGGAACCAAACAGCGGGCAAACCTCTGCTGAGCAAGCGAGGAGACAGGTGAGTTTTTAACCACGGTCCCCCTAGCAGATTGAGTACTGCAACACTTCCTATCGCTGCAACCCACACAAGTTCTGGACCTTGCCCGCCAACTAGAGGGACAACGCCCAAACTAATTGCTGTCAAAAGGCCCATACTGATGGGTAAAGTCCGGCTCCACTGAATGACTCCCACAGTCAAACTCGTGACAGCAGAAACCAACATTAAAATTAGCCAGACTCGCCAAATTTGGTCGATGGGAAAACGGCCCACAAAGAACAGGCGCAAGTTCGCTTTCAAAACCGTCCATTGGGCCTGACTAAACATCCATTGCACTAGCCCCCGTCCCCCTGAATAGATAATCCAGAGGCTAATCACCGTCAGTAAACTGTTGTACCAAGTGCTGAAGAGGTTGCGGCGCAGCCAGATTAATAGGGAGGATGCTGAAAGGGGAGTCGGAGATTTCGGTGGCATTAGACTTAACGTCCCTATCGCTCGACCAATTGAATACTGCGGTTGTAGAGATTCATCAGAATTGAAATGAGTAAACTCATCGTCAAATAGATCGCCATTAATAGCAGGACGATTTCAACTGAGCGTCCAGTGTCTTCTAAGGAGGCAGAGGCTACATAGTAAATATCGGGGTAACCTACCGCTACTGCAAGACTAGAATTTTTCGCCAAGTTCAAATATTGACTGGTGAGTGGCGGCACAATCACCCTTAAGGCTTGAGGGAAGACTACAAACCGCATGACGAGTGTTGGCTTTAGCCCCAAAGCGCGGGCTGCTTCCGACTGGCCGATGGAAACAGAGCGAATTCCCGCTCGGACAATTTCGGCAATAAAGGCTGCCGTATATAAGGTGAGACCCAGGAGTAACGCGGAAAATTCGGACGTTAACTGTAGGCCACCGGTCACCACCCGTTGGTCTACGTAGGGGAGGCTTACATCAAACGGAAAACGCTGGGTGAACAGTGCGGCTCCTCCCCCTATGCCAACCAGCAATAGCAATGACCATAACCCGGCAAAGGTAATGCGGCCTTGCTCAATTTGCAGCCGAATAAGGTAACGCCACAGTAAAAAAGCACACACACTGCCGATGGCTAAAGCCAATATCCATGGCAGGGTAGCGGGATTCCCTTTTAGCCACGGGAACGCCACCCCATTTTTACTGAGAATAATCGGCCCTGGGAGCTGGATGCGATTTTCGAAGGTTGGCAACTTCAAAAAAACTGCCAGATACCAGAACAGCAGCTGTAATAGCAACGGAAAATTCCGCAAGGTCTCGACATAGAATGTTGCCAGTTTACGCACCAGCCAGTTATCCGATAGGCGAGCCATCCCAACGCCAATACCAACAACGGTCGCCAAGACAATTCCCAGGACAACCACCCGCAAGGTATTGAGCAGGGCCACGCCAAAGGCCCGAGCGATATTATCGGTGGGGGAATACTCAATCAGGGTTTCACCGATACTGGGGCCAGACTTGGAGAATAAAAAATCAAATCCAAAGGGGAGACGCAGGCGCTGTAAGTTTTGAACTAGATTGGCACCAAAGTAAACAACAGCCACCCCAATCAGGAGAAGAACCAATCCTTGGATCAACCCGTTCCGAATCCGGGATTGTCGCCATTTGGGTCCCAGGCGCAGCTTGGGCATGAAGTTTTCCAGCAATTCGTATGATGACTCTACCAGACACAAGGGGGGATAGTAGGCACAATTTTTTACCCTAAGTTTTAGGAGGGATGGGAAAACGTGCTTTTACCCAGGCTTGTGCTTGATCTCGGTCCTTGAGTTCACCGTCTAAGGTAGCAGCCCCAAGGGCTGCCAACATCGATTTAAATTCTCGCCCCGGTCGATACCCTAACTGAATCAAGTCTTTACCTGTTAGTAAGGGTTTGCGGCTCGACCAATCCGATAGGTACTGCCACACCCACTTGCGAATCCTGACATTGCTATAGATGCCGACTAAAATCAATCCGGAAATGGTGTGGGACTTTAACAAATCTGTGAGTTGGCTAGGAGAGGCTTGCTCCGGTTGCTTTTCAAGTTCTTGCAAGCCCCCATCCAGATTTTGAAGCCTCTGTTGAGTGGAGTCTGATAAATGTAAGTTAGCGGCCACTGCACAGCGTTCTGATGGTGGTAAAGCAGTCAGCAATACTTCTAAAATCAACAACCAAACAGGCATCTCTAAGTGAGCGGGTTCAAAGGTGTTGTACCAACAGATGGCCAGTCGCACCCGTTGCCACCAGTGTTGATTGATTTGTAGTTGAGGATGGATACACTGCAATGCCTCTAAGTCAGCCAGTAAATTGAGCGCTCTTGCCCAGTGAGATGTTTTGAAAATGTACTTAAGTTCGTTCTTGAGGCGGGATTGTAAGGCAGGTGTTTTATCCTTCTCTGCCTGGACTTGGGTATAGATACCACTTGCGATCGCATGGCGAATATACGCCTCGGTATGTTCGCCAATCTCAAACTCCAAGCGGGTCGCAAACCGCACGGCTCGAAAAATTCGGGTGGGGTCTTCAATAAAGCTATTGGGATGTAAGACTCGGATTTGGCGATCCTGCAGGTCCACTACCCCCCCAAAGAAATCCAGTAGCTCACCACTGGGCTGAGGTTGAAACCCCTGACGCGTTAATCGAACGGCCAAAGCATTGATGGTAAAGTCTCGCCGATAGAGGTCTTGGCGAATGGAGCTGGCTTCTACCTCTGGATTAGCGGCGGGGTAAGGGTAAAACTCACTGCGCGCCGTGGCAATATCCACTGAAAATCCAGCTAACTCCGAGCCAGAGGGCCAAATCAAAGCCGCGGTTTGGAACTGACCATACACCTGCAATTGGGTCTCAGGATAGGCTGACTGTAAGGTTTGGGCAAGAGAAACCCCTGCCGCTTTTGCCGTGGTTTCAACGCCATCCACAACGAGATCAAACTCTTTCACCCTAAAGGGCTGGTTGGGGCCCGAGAGCAACAAATCCCGTACCGCTCCCCCCACTAAATACAGCTGCCAGCCTTGAGCTGCTGCCGCATCTGCCGCCGTCGATAACAGGGTTTGCAATGTGGGAGGGAGTTGCGATCGCAGTTGGTCCTGAATGGATGTGCGCACTACTTGTTGATGGGTCGGGAGTACTGGATGCTTCAGTTGATGGAGCTGGCGCAGGATATCCGTACGGGTTACGATCCCCACCAATTGCCCCTGTTCCACCACTGGCAACCGGCCAATATCGTAGGTCACCATCATCAATTCAATCTCAGGCAGAGAGGTCCCCAAACTAATCGTGCGAACTGGGGCCGTCATATAACCTTTAACTGGAGCATGTCCAAAGCCATGATGGAGGGCAATATCGAGATCACGCCGAGATAAAATCCCTACCAACTGATCTTGGTCATTCACCACTGACAGCCCAGAATGGCCATAGCGCAATAAAATTCGCCGGGCTTGATCAATGGTGGTCGTGGGGCGAATGGTTCGAACGGGGGAGGACATTAAGTCTGCCGCCATAGGCGGTAAGGGCATCTGCTCCAGCAGCGTTTCCACTAAGTCATCCATTACCCTTTGGGGCGTTTCTGTTTTTAACGTCACTGCAGCTGCCCGAGCATGTCCCCCACCTCCTAGGGGCTGCAATAGTCCATTCAGGTCAACTCCTTCAACCCGAGAACGACCTATCAAACTTAGTTTCTGGGTTTCAGCCTTGCTATAGACATGCCCCAGCAAAAAACTGTCACTCTCATGCAGAAGCATCAGTTGTGAGGTCAGGCTGGCTAAACCCGGCACATAACCCTCTGTCTTCAACATCACCCAGGACAAAGAATTTCCATGTCTAGACTGAGTTTGTGTTAATTCCAAGGCTTGGGTCAGCAAATCCTGTAAATCTGAGGAAAAAACGGGTTCGGTGTACTCTGCGATCGCCCGTTGATTGGCCCCTTGTGCCATTAACCAAGTTAAAGCAGCCGCATCTCGCACGGTCGAACTCGGATACGTGAGAGACCCAGTATCCACATGAATTCCCAACGCCATCACCGTTGCCGCTGTTACAGGCATCTGTAGATGTTCTCGCTGCAACTCTTCGGTGACCAGGGTAGTGGCTGCACCCACTGCCCCCAAAATCAACTGATCGGCAACAATATCCCTAGCTGTGGACTGATGATGATCATAGATTTTGACTTGGACTTGGGGCAGATCAAGCCAGTTTGCAGCAGGTCCCAAAAGCTGGCGTCGCTGTGCATCAACGATCGTAATCGAGCGAAGCCGCTCAACATTGACCGCCCGATGCTCAATCAGAGGAAATTGATCTCGATAAAGTCCCAGAAACTCTCGAACCGTTGGATGAGCTCCCCCACACAGAACAATTCGAGTTCCTGGGTACAAAAGCGTGATACCGACAGCGGCTCCTAACGTATCAAAGTCTGCCGTACGATGACATAAAACGATATCCATCCAGCCTATTTACATCCCAACGCCTACGGCCCAATCGACTGCAGTCAAGTAAATCTCCTCTTTTAGGGTATGATTATCTGGCGTAGGCACTCTCAAATGCCTAGTTAATTTGCTTATATTTAAACTTCTTTCAGGACTGGATTGGGAGAGAATCATGTCAGTATTGTTTCAACTTTTAATTGCTGCTTTCGTTGCCTTATCTTTTGCCATGATAATTGGCGTGCCTGTAGTTTTCTCTACAGGTGATGCATCGGACGACGCCAATAAACTCATTTGGGGCGGCGCTGCTGCATGGGTTGTTTTACTATTCGTAGCTGCATTAGCCTCTATTGTTGTTATCTAGATTCCTTCCCAACCCGTGAACCTTGAGTATTCTATGTTTCGTGCATCAAGCTCAAGCGTTTTAGGAATCGCTCGTATATTCTTATCTGTGTCTCTAAATTGATAAAGGTAAAGGCAAACTGGAATGGCTGTCTTTGAAGGCAAATTTACGCATTCGGCATCCTTCCGGTTTGCTATTGTTATTGGGCGTTTCAATGATCTAGTGACCAGCAAGCTGCTAGCCGGTTGCCAAGACTGTCTACAGCGTCATGGCGTTGATACCCATGAGACCGGAAGTCAGGTTGACTATATCTGGGTACCAGGAGGCTTTGAAATCCCCCTAGTGGCTCGGCAGCTAGCTCTATCTCATGGTTACGATGCCATCATTTGCCTGGGTGCAGTTATCCGCGGCCAAACCCCCCATTTTGACTATGTTGCCGGTGAAGTTTCGAAAGGAATAGCGGCCACTAGCTTACAAACAGGTGTTCCGCTCATTTTTGGCATCCTGACGGTAGACAGCATGCAGCAAGCCCTGGAGCGGGCAGGCATAAAAAGCAACAAAGGTTGGGATTTTGCCATGAACGCCTTGGAAATGGCTAGCCTAATGCATCAACTCCGGCCACAGCTTGCTGTAGCGGATGCGAGCAATCAAAATCTAGGTGAAGCTGCCGTATTGCCTCCAAGTGTAAGTAGCGTCCAACCCTCTAACACTTTAAAGTCGGAATCCAATAATTCCTAATTTATTGACAGACTCGGCTACATTTGAGAAGCTAGATAAGCGGAAGATTTATTTGCGGGTATAGCTCAGTGGTAGAGCGTCACCTTGCCAAGGTGAATGTCGCGCGTTCGAATCGCGTTACCCGCTTTCTTTAAGTTCACTCCCCTCCCATAGACTTCAGGTAAAATGGGGAAATCTTCGTCAACTATTTTCCCATTTTCGGCTTTCATGGCCAAAGTGTGGAAACATGGATTTCGCTACTCTCCCCAAAGCTGGAGCAATGATCCTGGATCATCGGTGTCTCCATACTTTGGGCTAGATCATCTGAAGGGATTTGTTAATTCGTGCCTTCCACGAAAGTCAACAAAATAGACGTAAGTAGTCCTTATCCATGTCCCTGTCGACGGCATGGACACCTTAGCCCCATTATTCTTACAGAGGCCCTTGGGTGTGAGCAATGTCATCGGGTTTTTGTTGTGAAACCTGATGGGTATACGATTGAACAGTGCTCAGACTACCCCCATCAAAGTTGGTATTGGACAGGGCGTCGATGGCAACCCTCTCGATCCAGAAAACCCCTATTTTATTTTCGGTTATTTCTATTCTGGCTCCTGGTCATGGGCATAATTGTATTAGTCTTATTCCCATCGCTCCTGCCTTGGGCTCTAAGGCGGGAGTTTCGCCTCGGCCTTGCTGTATTCATGGCAGTCCCCACTCTCCAACTCGGTTCATATCTTTATCGACGTTAATGGATGTATTTTGCCTATGGATGCTGCTCAAAGATTTGACCTGAACACAACAGTGCATCAGGCTCACATTGCCTCGCAGAAACTAGCACTCCTGCCCCATCCAAAACGTAATGAATTGCTGCGTTGTTTGGCTCAAATCTTGCAAGATCGCCAAGATGATTTGTTAGAAGCAAACACCATAGATTTAGAAGTCAGCCGTGATCTAGCGATTCCTTCCTTAGTTCTGAACTGGCTAAAGCTCGCTCCAGAACGTCTGCAAACCTTGGGGCTAATGTTGAACCATTTGGCGACAACAACTGACCCGTTGGCGATGACAGCCTTTCCACAGTCCACTTTTATGGTGGCTCTAGGCTATGCCAAGTTACAACCCCGGGGAGTTATTGCCTTTATTTATGAGGCGTTTCCAGACTTAGCGTTGTTACTCGCTGGCATGTGCTGGAAAACGGGTAATGCGTTACTGCTGAAGGGAGGGGCTGAGACTAAGCATTCTAATCAGGTTGTTATCGAGTTGCTGCATGCTGCCCTGGCCGCCGCTGATTTGCCCTTAACTTGTGTGCAATGCATCCCTTGCGATCGCAACATTTCAATCTCCGATCTGGTTGCCCGAGACCTACCCATCGATCTTGTCGTTCCCTATGGTCGCCCCAGCTTGGTTCAACAGGTTGTGCAGCAATCCACCGTCCCCACGCTTCAGTCTGCTATGGGCAATTGCTATCTTTTTTGGTCTGACTCGGGCAGTACAGACTTAACCCGATCCATGATTATTAATAGTCATCAAGGCAGTCCAGATGCGGTCAATGCCATTGAAAAAGTCTTGCTAACCCCCAACATTAAGCAGTCTCGACTCACCCTCCTATGGAGTACCCTCAAGGAAAAAGGATTCGAATTACGAGGAGATGCCACCCTAGCAGCTGAGTTTCCAGAGTTAATTCTGGCAACCAAGGAAGAGTGGCAGCAGCCTTATCTACAAAAGATTGTGGCCTTTCGCGTTGTGGATGATTTAGCCGATGCCCTCAACTGGATTAACCGCCACAGTAGTCATCATGCCGATTGTTTAGTCACGGATTCTTATCAAGACAGTCAACAATTTATCCAAGGTGTTCGCAGTTCTCAAGTGTTTATCAACACCAGCCCCCAATTTTTGCGACAGTCCAGCGGGCCTGGAGGGTCTCTGGCGATAGGCATGAGTTCAGCCAAAAGCCTTTCTCCTGGGGTAATTAGTCTTGAAACCTTAATGACTTCCAAACAAATTATTCAAACCCCATAACGGATCCTTGCTCAAGGATCCGTTAACCAAAGGTTGAACCATTCCATCCCCACATCATGCCCTTTGCATCCGCAAACTCAATATAGATTCGCTGCTTAGGGACCCCTAAAGCAGTTTCGAGCTCTTGGCAAAACGCCTGGCTCATGGCTTTTGTCTGGGGACTACTCACGGCCCGTTCGCTTATTCTGGGGAACCCAAATAAATTAACGATTTGGGAGGCTAGGCATAGAGCAATCGAAACAGGCAAACAGGAGAGATGGGCTAGTGCAGTAGGCTACAGAGCAATGAATGGAGCCTTCAGTATATGAGTGACGCTGTGCAAATCAGTTCAGAGCGGGTTGATGATATTCCCCTGATCGTCGAATGGCTCAAGCAGATGCAGATTGTCGAATGGATGGATCAAGAACTCAAACAACCTCACGGAAACCGTAAAGGATTGAGCTATGGTCAATTGAGCGTATTGCTGTTGACCTACATCATGACTCAAGCAGATCATCGCTTGTGTGGCGCAGAATCGTGGGTGACATCACACCGTCAGATATTGGAGTTGGCCACTGGTTGGGGCATAGGGGAAAAGGATGCAACCGATGATCGTCTGGCCCGGATGGTGGAAGAAGTTGGCCAAGCGGAAGAAGCTTGTCGCCAGATTGAGGTGAACCTTGGTCAGCATGTGATTCGAGCCTATGAATTACCGACAGAGGTTGCTAGGGCAGATACAACCAGCTTTAGTGTGCATCATCGCTCAGATGAATCTGCTGAAGAGAGTCTGCTCCGTTTTGGGTACTCCAAAGATAAACGCCCTGACTTGCTTCAGTACCGTCAACTGCTAGGCACCCTTGACCCTGCAGGGATTCCGTTAGTCAGTGCAACGCTTCCTGGTAATGGAGCAGATGACCCATTGTATTGGCCCACCTGGCAGCAAATGGCTCAAGTTATTGGCCACAAGCACTTTGTCTTTTTGGCAGATTGCAAAGCTGCCGCGATTGCGACCCGTGCTCAAATTGCTTCAGAGGGAGGAATCTATTGTTTTCCTGTACCCATGACGGGACAACATCCGTCCTGGCTAAAACAATGGGTGTTCAACCCACCCAGTCCGAGTACAGAGATTCGTCTGCCGACCCAAGATGCGAATGAAGCTGCAGTTGGGAAAGGATTTGAGGTTGAACTCGGTCAGTTTTGGTATCATCCAGACACTCAAGAATGGGTGCAGTGGCATGAACGTTATCTGGTCGTTTACTCCCAGAGTTTTGCGGCAGCGCAGATTCAGGGTCTGCAGCAGCGGCTTGAACGAGCCCAGAACGCACTTGATAAGCTAGCGGCAAAACCAGGCAAAGAGCCAGAGGAACTCAATCTAAAGGTAGAAGCTATTCTCAAACGTCACCGTGTGAAGGAATTCTTCTGCGTATCCCTGAATGTAGAGACGGATACTCAAAACCGTTATATGGGACCGGGTAGACCCATCCGTAACTCAGTGAAAAAGGAGGTTACACAGATCCGACTTCACCTCCACATTGAGCGGGACACTGATGCGATTGAACAAGCCAAGCAATTGGCGGGATGGCGCTTGTATGTCACTAATGCCCCCATCTCTCAACTTCCTCTACCTCAAGCTGTCCTCTACTATCGAGAGGAGTGGCTAGTTGAACGGGGGTTTCATCGCTTCAAGCGGGGGCGGCTACCCGCGTTGCCGATCTATTTTCAAAACCAAAATCGAATTGTCGGTTTGATGTTCTTGCTGACGCTAGCATTAAAAGCATTTACCCTGGTTGAATTTGTTGTGCGGCGCGCATTACAAGCTGCTGAGGAATCCCTAGCAGGGCTCTACGATGGAAATCCTAAGCGAGCGACCCAACGACCTTCTACTGAAAAACTCTTTAAGGCGTTTGACCAAATCACACTCTATTTATTGCCAGACCTGACACGCTTCATAACGCCTCTATCTGATCTTCAAAAGCAGATTCTTCGGCTGATGAAAATGCCAGAATCTCTATACCTGCCACATCCCATACAGCATAAGACTTAATTTATTTCTCTCTACAAGAAGGGGCGAACCGACCGTACTCATGGTACCCACACTTTTAATTTCCACGTAGCACACGGGTTCAGTCGTTCCAGCAAATGTCATCGGCGTTTCTGCCTCAAAAGCTGTCATCACATAGGACTCTGGCTTACCTAAATGTTGGGCGAGCTGAGCAGAGAGTTGCTTTAATAAGGCTTCCACAACAGATTGTTCAGGAGTACTGATCGAAGATTGCACTTTAATGAGAGGCATAATAGTCGGCTAGCATGTAACGATAGTTTTATTAAATCAAGAGTGGACGTTCCCAGCTACCCTGAACATCAACAGTGGATGGAAAAAGCGATTGCTTTAGCGACTCAAGCAGGTGCTGCAGGAGAGGTGCCGGTAGGTGCAGTGATTATCGGCCCTGATGGAGACTGCATTGCTGAAGGAGAAAACAAACGAGAACGCGATCACGACCCGACTGCTCATGCAGAAATTGTAGCTCTCAGAGCTGCTAGCCAAGTTATACAGTCTTGGCGACTCCATGAATGTCGCCTCTACGTCACCCTCGAACCCTGTCCAATGTGTGCAGGGGCAATTATCCAAGCTCGCCTTGGCCTGTTGGTCTATGGAGCCCATGATCCGAAAACTGGAGCGATTCGATCCGTCCTCAATCTACCGGATAGTCCTTGCTCCTACCATAAACTTCCCGTCATTGCAGGCGTCCACGAGCCCACCTGCCGTCAACAACTACAAGAGTGGTTTGCCCGCAGACGGCAACAGAAAAAAAACGCAGCCCCTTCCCCTTAAAATCAAAACCGACCTTGGGTTGATCTGCTATAAGCGCTCTTGAATGGTATTAATCAAGCAGTTGACGTCTTTAATTTGGTTTAATTCAGCGGTATCTATAAAAATATCGATGTGGCCTTGGTCTTCCTTCAAAATAATGGGATAAGAATACGTCTTTTTCGACTCGCCCAAACTTGGCTCGTTCAACTTTTGCTCATACTCATCCTTATGCAGAAACTCCATGGAGATTGGAAAGGATTCTCTAAAGGCTTTCCACGCTGTTCGTTCTGCAAAGGTATCGTGGGTCAACATACATAAATTGCAGCTGTAGGTATCCGGTGACAACACCTTATGGGCAATGTCCAGCGCAGTATTAATCAAGCCAGCATCGGCATTATAGATAAAGATTAATTTAGCCATTCTTTGAGACAGTCGTACCGTCTAAAAACTGCTCTATTGCTTTATCCCGAAGATGGCAGCAGTCTGTGGTATCAGACTCATGGGTAGGAACATTCGGAGAAGACTGTCTTAACTGTTCTACTTCCTGTTCTAGACTTTCAATTCGATCGACTAAATAGCGAATAGCCTGAGCTTCAGAGTCAGGGAGTCGAGCATGATCCAATGGATCTACTTTTGCTCCTCCCCGATAAACAATGCGCCCCGGAACACCAACAATCGTGCAGTCTGAGGGGACATCTCGTAAAACGACAGACCCAGCGCCGACCCGCACATTACTGCCTAAGAGGATATTGCCTAGAACTTTAGCTCCAGCACCAATCACAACGTTGTCCCCCACAGTTGGGTGCCGTTTTCCTGTTTCTTTCCCTGTTCCCCCTAACGTCACTCCCTGATAGATCAGGCTAAAATCACCGACAATTGCAGTTTCTCCAATCACAATCCCCATGCCATGATCAATAAACACACCTTGTCCCAAGGTGGCACCAGGATGAATTTCAATCCCTGTGAGAAAGCGGGAGACATGGGAGATGAGCCGAGGGAAGAAGGGTAAGCCTAAGACAAATAGCCAATGGGCAAAGCGGTGTAACAATATAGCCTGCAAGCCCGGGTAACAGACCAACACTTCCAACCAGTTCCGAGCTGCAGGGTCTCGATCGAAAATGATCTGAAAATCAGTTTTAAGTGTCTTCAGCACAGAGTCGGCCTTTGAAGGTAAGACAGGACCTTTTTATCCTAGCGTCTTTATGAAGGACAAAGATCGGCAATCCGAACATTGACGGTGGAGGAATAGCAGGGGCTGGTTACGCTCAACATTGCTGACTCCCCTTAAATCTTTGAAGGCTTATCGGTAGCCTTCAGGGACCCATCTGCTGCTTTCCCATCTGCTGCTTTCATAGATGTCCTACGTCATACTGATGGGAAAAAAGCCCGGTTTTATTCCAATTGCTTTCTCAGTATTCTAAAAATTACGAGCATCAGCCCAGCCCCTAAAGTTCCAATCCTCTCCCCAAAATGTCTTTGAACCCCCTCCATCAGAAAAGATATCGTTCTGCCTTCGCGATGATCCTGTTTGTCTGTACTGGCATACTGTCCGGTTGCTCTCACAGTTATGCGAAGCCCCATGCACCCATTAGGGTTGACTGGAATCAATCCACTGGCTCTGCTCGCAATGTTTATAGCTTAAATCTTTGGTCTGCCACTGATCCCACCGTAGGAGCGAATCTCAAATTTGGTGAACAATTAGGTCAAATCCGGCCCTCCATCTGCCGGCTTCACGCAGCTGAAATGCTCAAAGTGGGTCATGGGAAAGCGTGGATTGATAAAAAGGGGGCCTGGGACATTGGCAAAATTGATGCCATTTTGAAGAATATTGCTCCTCACTGTGAGGACATTATGATCTCCATTCCCAGTTGGTCCCCCACGCTATATCAAGGCTCTCAACTTCCTCCCGAAAAGCACCGTGCGTTTGCACAATGGTGTGCTCAGCTTGTCCGCTTAGTCTCCTCAAGGCACCTAGTTCGATATTTTGAAATACTCAACGAAAAAGATCCCGCATACAATGGCAATTCTCAAGAACTGGCTAAGTTAGCAAAACAAACCGCCCATGCAATGAGGCGAGCTAATCCAGCTATTCGTATTGTTGTTGGTGCTTGGACCCACCCCTATGACAAAAGGGATATTCAAGCATTTTTAGAGGCTTCCAAAACAAGTGATATTCAGGCTTTCTCCTATCATCAATATGGTACACACCAACCTTCCGGCGATCCCTTCAAGCTATACAAAACTGCCAAAATAATTGGTCAACGACCGAAAGCGATTCGCCAGTGGATGAACCAAAAAGGCTTACACAATGCTGAACTGTTCCTAGGGGAGACCCATATGTTCACAACCTGGGATAGGGACAAACAAAAATTGATGCGTACCCATCATGGGGCTGTATTTCTAGCCCTAGTTTTTCAGCAGGCTGCACAGCACAACGATATTGATGGTATTTTCCCTTGGAATGATGCCGACAATACCTATGGACTTTTCAATCACAAAGATGGAGTCTATTCCTTACGCTCAGCAGGATATGTGCTCAAGCTACTGAGACAATATTTTAGTCATGGTCAACGGATTCGTGTCTCGACGCCTAGAGGAATTGATGCCTTTGCTGTCAGAACTCCAAGCTCCCATAGCCTGATGATCATCAATAGTCACACCTATCCAAGCAAAATCACTCGTCTAGATATGAGGGGGTGGCAGCCGCCACAACAAAGATATCAACTTTACACGATTGACTCAGATGGAATACGGGTGAGCCAACAGACTTGGGACCAGCAGCAATCCCAGACCCTACATTTACCGAATGACTCCGTCTCTTTTTTAAATTTTTCGGGTGAGAGCAGTCCGAACATCGATGAGAGATCGACATGAGGCCAGGCAAATAAGTTTAATCCAACCATGAGTCCCGTAAGGGAGGGAATTGTCCTCGATGCTTGCGAGCCTGCATGGCTTTTTCTAGCAGAACCAGCAGCCCGGGCGCCTCTTGTTCGATCGTCAGAAGGAGACGTTCACCTAGAGCGACATCCCCTGGATCAACCCCCGTCTCCATCACTTCGCGCAAACGGGGCATTGCCCAGCTATCTACCATTTCGACTAAACCACTGAAACAGCGATCAAACTGTCGCTCGGTCATAATGGCGTCTTCCAAGGGAAATTCGATAATGGCTCGAATTTCACCATCGGAGGCATCATATTCCCACTGCAACATCTTAGTTTCCCAAGAGATCACTAACATGGTTTGCAAAATGGCGGCCTTATGGGGGTGATTTTGGACACCCGTGAGAACTTCTGGCACGAAGAGTTTAAAGAACTCTCCCTCTTCATCAAGCTGAATCACGATCAAAAAGTCTTCAACATGTTCAGCTTCGACTTGAGTGATAATCCGTGCCTTCTCGGGCTGAATCTCGTAGATCAGACCTTGTTTATCTAAGTACCCAGAAATTTGCTCTAACGTAGCGCCCATACGGGCATCCTCTTCTTAAGTTATGGTAGGCGTTTGTCCCAAGTCCAGTGTGACAGGTTTCTTGAAATTGGCAACACCTATTGATTTTGCGAGTCAGGAAGTTGTTGGTAGGCTTGTGCCGTTTTTTCCCGATCGAGGGTGAAGACCAGAGTAGCCAAAGGCGGCAAACAGAGATCCAATGAGTAGGGACGGTTATGGAAAGCCCATTCATCTGTCCATTTCCCCCCTAAATTCCCCATATTACTGCCGCCATACTGACGGCCATCGCTATTAAAACGCTCGACGTAATAGCCCGCTTCGGGTACCCCCACTCGGTAATGGCTATGGGGTTGGGGGGTCAAGTTGCAGACTGTGAGTACAAACTCATCTGAGTCCTTGGCTCGACGAACAAAGGAGATGACGCTATGACGATTGTCGTTACAGTCGACCCACTCAAAACCGTCATAGCTGAAGTCGTTGGTGAATAAAGCTGGCAATTCTTTGTAAAGGTGGTTCAAGTCGGTAACAAATTTCTTGAGATTTTGATGGGGGTCATACTGCAAGAGCTGCCATTCCAAATCTCCCCAGACATTCCACTCACTCCATTGGCCAAACTCCATGCTCATAAACAAGGTTTTTTTGCCGGGATGGGTAAACATAAAGGTGTATAGACACCGCAAGTTAGCAAATTTCTGCCACTCATCTCCAGGCATTTTGCCCAGCATATTGCTTTTGCCATGAACAATTTCATCGTGAGACAGGGCCAACATAAAGTTCTCACTAAAGGCATACATGATGCTAAACGTGACATTGTTTTGATGAAATTGGCGGAACCAGGGATCCATGTTGAAATAATCCAACATGTCATGCATCCATCCCATATTCCATTTGAGGTTAAAGCCTAATCCCCCCACATAGGTGGGCCAAGATACCATGGGCCAGGAGGTTGATTCTTCGGCAATCGAAAGGATACCGGGGTAGTAACTAAAGAGCACATCATTGAGGTGGCGGAGGAAATCTGCCGCTTCGATATTTTCGGCCCCTCCATATTCATTGGCCACCCACTCACCATCCTTGCGACAGTAATTGAGATAGAGCATAGAGGCGACAGCATCCACACGAATACCGTCGATATGGTACTTATCGAACCAAAAGAGGGCATTCGCAATCAAGAAATTCTTGACTTCCTTGCGGCTGTAATTGAAAACCAAGGTGCCCCATTCTTTATGCTCACCTTTACGGGGATCAGCATGTTCGTACAAATGGGTGCCATCAAAAAAGGCTAGACCATGGCCGTCTTTGGGAAAATGTCCAGGGACCCAATCGACAATCACGCCGATGCCCTGCTGGTGGCATTGGTCGACGAAATACATAAAGTCTTCGGGGGTTCCATACCGAGAGGTACAGGCGTAGTAGCCCGTCACTTGATACCCCCATGATCCGTCAAAGGGGTGCTCGGCTACAGGCAAGAGTTCTATATGGGTGAAGCCTAGGTCTTTAACGTAGGGAATTAATCGCTCTGCCAACTCTCGATAGGTGAGGAACCGAGCGCCAGGCTTCAGCTCAGAGACAATAACGGGAGGGAGGGGATGGCCTTCTTCTGATGTCGGAGGTTCGTCAGAGGAGGCATGCATCCAGGACCCTAGATGCACTTCGTAAATCGAAATCGGTTGTGCTAAAGCATCTGCATTGCGTCGCTGCTCCATCCAGGACTCATCGGACCAGCTATAGGAGTTGAGATCGGTGACGATAGAAGCGGTTTTCGGTCGAACTTCTTGTTGAAAACCATAGGGGTCAGATTTTTCGTAAATATGCCCCTCATAATTTTTGACTTCGTATTTATAGTGCTCGCCGATGCTCAATTCTGGAATGAATAATTCCCAAATGCCGGACGGTCCTTTACGCATCTGATGTTGGCGTCCATCCCAGGCGTTGAAATCACCTAAGAGAGAAACATTGCGAGCATTGGGGGCCCAGAGGGCAAAGTAAACCCCTTCGACGCCATCGAGAGTGGTGAGATGGGCGCCTAACTTCTCATAGATGCGATGGTGATTGCCTTCAGCAAATAGGTGTTGGTCGTAATCGGTTACTCGGGGAGACTTGAAGGCATAAGGATCGTAGATAACGCGCTCATGGTCTCCTTCTTTTACCCGCAATTGATAGTTAAGCGCTCCATCAACGGGAACTTCACATTCAAAGAAGTGGGGATCATGAACACTCTGCATGGGATATTCTTGCCGATGCCCTGGACAAACCACTGACATTGCATCTGCTTTTGGCCAATATGCCCGCACAACCCACCCTGGCTTACCGTCTTGACTGGGGTGGGGACCGAGAACCTCGAAAGGATCGTGATGGTGATTCCAAACAATTAGATTGACCTGATCGGCAGTAAGAGGGGTGGACATGAAATTACCTAACTGGGGATAAGAGGGCTAAGAGTTAAGGCATCGGGCAAGTGCCGATTTTACCTTTTTTGCAGCAGAATCCGATCAACGAATTTGAGAATGAGTCGATTTGACTCTGGTGTGGGGTGGAGGTTATCTAGGATGGTTTGTAAGGATCCATCCTGCTCCAGATAGCGATCTTGATAGCGGGTAATGCGGGCAGCTAAATCATGGTGATCCACCTCAGGATGAAACTGGAAGCCGTAAAACGGTTTATCCATTACTTTAAAGGCATGGTAGGGACAACGTTCTGTAAATGCCAGTAATTGAGTATGAGGCGGCAGTTTAAAGGCCCGCTCCTTATGGCCAGAAACGGCTAAAAATCGTTTAGGAGTACCAGCGAACAATTGATCGTCCCGAGCAGATGAAGTGAGCTGCATCGGGTAAATCCCCATTTCCATATTTTGGGCATCATGGATGACTTTCCCACCTAAGGCTTCCACCCCTAACTGAAAACCAAAGCAGGAAGCAAACACCGGAATAGTGTGATCGACACAATGTTTGAGTAATTGCTTGGCAGGCTCCACAAACGGATATTGATCCGGCTTCAGGACTGAAGCATCGCTGGATCCACCCACAAATACGGCGTCAAACTGAGTTGCATAGTCCGGGGAAAAGTCGGGTTGATCAAAGACGTTGAGAGGGGTGAACTGGCTTTCATTCAGTTGGCTATGACGCGCAAATTCCTGTAGCTCTTCAATTCGTGTTACTTGATCGTCACGAATTTGCATGTAGAGGATATGGAGTTTTGAGCGGTCTTTAATCATAAGAAGTCGTTATGGGTCATTGAAGGAAAAATTATTTCGTTATCCTATAAATTTCTGAAGTCAAGTCACCACTGGTCTCTAGCTCACGTCCAAGAGAGAGTCGTTCCCCAGGCAATGAATTCCACTTCTTTAATACATAACTTAATATTCCTTCATAATCTCATTTGATGCTAAAGTATTTCTTAATAATTAGATAAAATTGGCGTTATGACCCTTTCTCAAACTGCGGTCTCTCGTCCCCAGATCTTTATCTGTACACTACTGAGTTCAGAATCTTTAGTTGACCTTTATACCCGGATTTTGGAGGGCGATCGTTATAGTTTGGTTCATGCAACCTATGACAATTTCTTAGAGATAGTCGAACAAGGCAAACATCGTATTGATTGTCTCATCTTCGAAAAGAATGCCGCACTCCCTAAAGTTGTAAGTCATTTGCATCGGGAAGCGATTTTACTGCCTGCTGTGCTGCTACAGGTTGAGGAATCGGTAGAAAAGACATCCCAACCCAATTCTGCGGATCGTGACCCACAACAGGACAGCTACTACCACATTGCTGAAGTGATTGTGGATCATGATCAAGAGGATATTTTGTCCAGTATCGATTGTGCGATCGCACAGTTTCTACAGCTATCTAAAGCTTGTCGACTCCCCACTAGATTGCAAAAAAAATATGCTGACGAAGCCATCCAAGATAATCTTGCTACCCAGCAGCAACGGCTGTCTCAAAAACTAAAGGAGCGTCTCGGTTACTTAGGGGTTTACTACAAACGCAATCCTCAACAGTTCTTTCACAAACTCACCGAAGAAGAACAGGCCGATTACTTGGTGACCCTCAAGCGAGATTATCGGGATATCATTCTCAACTACTTTCGGCAAGATAGTAGTGTGAACCAAGAAATTGATGACTTTGTGACTCAAATATTTTTTGCGGATATCTCAATCTTAAAAATATTAGAAATTCATATGGAGTTAATGGATGCCTTTGCTAAAAAACTAAAATTAGAAGGCCGCAATGAAGATATTCTGTTGGACTATCGCTTGACCTTAATCGATATCATGGCCCATTTGTGTGAGATGTATCGTCGATCTATTCCTAAAACCCGTTAATTATTCAAGACCGATCAACCCTAATTCCCTGCCATGAGCTCTATCAGAAAAACCTATGTTCTTAAACTCTATGTTGCTGGCAACACCCCTAATTCTGTCAGGGCTTTAAGAACTCTAAATCATATTCTTGAAACTGAATTTCAAGGCGTTTATGCCCTAAAAGTGATTGATGTATTGAAAAATCCGCAACTGGCTGAAGAAGACAAGATTTTAGCGACGCCAACCCTAGCAAAAGGTTTGCCCCCTCCCGTTCGCAAAATTATTGGTGATCTATCCGATCGTGAGCGAGTGCTGATTGGTTTAGATCTGCTCTATGAAGAACTTTCTGATGGCATTATGGAGTACTAGCCTACTTAATAAGGCGACTTCAGCCCATATTCGACTTTAAAAGTTTTTATTCATTTTGATTTAGATGAACAATGAAGAAAAGTAATTTATCTCAGTATAAAAAGAACGATAAGAATAAAGTCGAAGTAACCAAGATTTTGACTCGTATCGAAGGCTTTGACGATATTAGTCATGGGGGCTTACCACTGGGGCGAACCACTTTAGTCAGTGGCACCTCTGGAACAGGTAAAACCATGTTTGCAATTCAGTTCCTCTATCACGGCATTGTTCATTTTGATGACCCGGCTGTGTTTGTCACCTTTGAAGAATCTCCAAAAGACATTATCCAAAACGCCTTGAGCTTTGGATGGGATCTTCAACAACTCATGGACGATGGCAAGCTATTTATACTGGATGCGTCTCCTGACCCAGAAGGGCAGGATATTGCCGGAGAATTTGATCTATCTGCCCTGATTGAGCGTATTCAGTATGCCATCAGCAAGTATCAGGCCAAGCGAGTCGGCATTGACTCGGTAACCGCTATTTTTCAGCAGTATGATGCGGCGACAGTAGTTCGGCGAGAGATTTTCAGGCTAACCGCTCGTCTCAAGCAAATTGGCGTGACGACGGTAATGACCACGGAGCGGGTGGATGAATATGGTCCCGTGGCGCGATATGGTGTCGAAGAATTTGTCTCCGATAATGTCGTGATTGTTCGCAATGTCCTAGAAGGGGAGCGACGCCGACGAACCTTAGAAATTTTGAAATTACGGGGCACCAGCCATATGAAGGGGGAGTATCCCTTCACGATTACGGACGACGGCATTAATATTTTCCCCCTCGGGGCCATGCGCCTTACCCAGCGATCTTCCAATGCTCGGGTCTCATCTGGGGTTCAAACCTTGGATGAGATGTGTGGGGGTGGCTTCTTCAAAGACTCAATTATTTTAGTTACGGGGGCGACAGGAACCGGGAAAACCTTACTGGTCAGTAAGTTCCTAGAAAATGCCTGTAGCAACGGCGACCGCGCTATTCTGTTCGCCTATGAGGAATCTCGGGCTCAGTTGTCCAGGAATGCTTACTCCTGGGGGATTGACTTTGAGGAGATGGAACAAAAAGGCCTCCTTAAAATCCTCTGTACCTATCCAGAATCGGCAGGCTTAGAAGATCACCTGCAGCAAATTAAATCCGAAATCGCTGAATTTAAACCGTCGCGAATTTCGATTGACTCCCTTTCGGCCTTAGCGCGGGGGGTTAGCAACAATGCCTTTCGTCAGTTTGTGATTGGCGTAACGGGCTTTGCTAAGCAGGAAGAAATCACCGGTTTCTTTACCAATACAACGGATCATTTTTTAGGCTCCCACTCGATCACGGAATCCCATATTTCTACGATTACAGACACGATTTTGATGTTGCAATATGTGGAAATTCTGGGGGAAATGTCCCGAGCCATCAATGTCTTCAAAATGAGAGGATCCTGGCATGATAAGGGAATTCGCGAATACTCCATTAGTCAGCATGGTCCTGAAATTAAAAATGCGTTCCATAACTTTGAAGGCATCATCAGCGGTACCCCAACCCGGGTCTCACTAGATGAGAAACGAGACCTATCTCGGATCGTGCAAGATGTTAAAGGCTTAAGCGATGATGATTTGCTGTAGCTAAGGCTTATTTAGCCCAGAATTATATAGAAGGGAAGTCGGGTAACCCCAACTCGGCAACCCCCTGCTGTAATTGTTCTGCGGCAGCGATATTGTTGTGTTGGCGATGGAGGGCAATGGCCCGACTGAAAGCTTGCTGACTGGCCTGAAGCTGGCCTTGCTTGAACAGAGCCACCCCTAGATTTTGATAGGCCTCTGCATAGTCAGGTTGTTTTTGGATGGCTTGGCGGTAGGCGGCAATCGCTCCTGACAAATCCCCCATTGCTCTACGGGTTAGCCCTAAGTTGTAATAGCCCACCGACCAATCGGGTTGCAAGGCAATGATCTGTTGGTATTGCTGACTTGCCTGTTCATATTGGCCGCAGTCTTGAAGTAAATTAGCCCAGTTGTTGTAAGCTCCAAGTTTTAGAAGTTCAGGCAGCTTCTGCTGAACCGCTTGCTGATAATGGTGAAGGGCTAGGGCTGCCTGTTGACATCGAGCATAGGTATGGCCTAAATGATAATGGAGTTCGTAGCAAATGGAGGCTTCAGGTGGATTTAGGTTCAAGCCTTGTTTGAGCAAATGGATACCGGGTTCAACTTGGCCCATATCTACATATAAAGCCCCTAGCTTGCTGCAAAGATAGGCGTCGTTTGGGTTGTTTGCCAGGGCAGCAGCCATAATTTCGCAGGCTCGCTGGTGTTTGTTACGGGTTGCGATCGCATCCACCTGATAGCCAAAATGCTCAATGGCAACCTCTGGTAAATGCCCCACTTGCCAGCCAGATTCCTGTTTCTGCAGAGCCAGCACGCGATCATCAATCAGTTCATGATAGGGACGCTGAAAACGGATTTGCGGGTGATTGCGAAAGAGGCGTGACAGCAATGAATACGGGGACTGCTGAGCCCCCACTTCATGCCGTAGTAATGTCACCGCCAGCAAATTGTCTTGCTCTAGAATGCCTTGTAGTTGAGGCTTAACTTCCGAGTTCAACACTTCATCGGCATCTAAAACCAGTACCCACTCTGACTGCACATATTGCAGTCCAAAATTACGGGCAGCGGCAAAGTCATTGCCCCAGTCATAGTTGTAAACTTTGGCCCCGAAGGATTGGGCAATCGAGGGAGTGTCATCGGTGGACCCCGTGTCCACAATGATCATCTCATCCACCCACCCCTCTACACTTTTGAGGCAGCGAGATAAGCTCGCTGCCTCATTTTTGACAATCATGCACAAGCTCAGGGTCATGATTTTGGGAATCAGTCCCTTCAACAACTCGACATTAGAAAATGCTGGTGATTTCTAAGGCTGCAGATCCACCTTCTTCGATGGCTTTCATAACCTGAATCATTTGCGTCCACAGTAGAACAGCACTAAAGGTCACCACAAAAAAGGCAGTGGTGAACCCTTGGGCCCAGGACACAGCAAAGATGGTTAAGGCAGATCCCAAAAAGACCCAACTACAGAGACAAACGCCAGCCAAGGGAAAAAGCAACCGAATTTCAGCAACATCACTCAGGGGCTTGTTTGTTTTTCGTTTTGACCATTCTTCGGCCTTTTGCTTCAAGGACACTTCAAAGGCTTTACCACAAGCTACGCCAAGCACAGCTGCAATCAGGACGAGAAAGTAAGGGGGGGAAGGAATGTTATAGATTGCTGGCAGGGTATACTCCATCAGTTCCTCAATATTTTGTAATCTAGCTACATAAATTGTAAGGCTTTAATGGAGCCCCATGCATATCCATTTTGAGTTGTTGCAGAAGGGGTGCTTTCGGTTCTTTTTTATGGGCAGATTCTAAATTGAAACCATTAGCTCAATCCTTCAAATACAGGCACTGAACCCGAATCCTAGCCCCATTCAGGTTGCTGACATAGGGGGTGAAAATCCCCTAAGACTGGAGCAGCCAAGAATTATGCCGAGTCATTAACAATCAGATCAACGAGTGCTTGAATCATCCGTTCACGTGCAAACGGTACAACTTCTTTGGCGTAGAGTAGCTCCTGAAAAATCACGTAATGCACTAAGCTACCGATAAAGATGCGGGCCGTCGCTTCTGGATCCTTGAGGTTGAGCCCCGATTGAGCTCCTAAATAGTCTTTCAAAATCGATAGAAAACAGCGGGGGGTATGGTGGCTGAAGGCTCGCGCTAGTTCTGGGAAACGACCCGACTCCCCAATAATCAGCCGCATAAAGGCTTGGAAGGGCTTATCTTCGATGATGTTCTCTAACATATTGCTGGCGAGATGATGCAACACCTGCCGCGGAGGCCCCTCTAGGCGTTTCCCTTCCGGTGAGCCATAGACCACCTGAAATTTTTTCTCCTGTAATTGCTGCACCAGCGCAATAAACAACCCTTCCTTATCTTTGAAGTGGCTATAGACCGTGGCTTTAGAGACCTTTGCGGCTGCGGCCACCCGATCCATCGTGGTGGCCGCATAGCCTTGGGCTAAAAACTCTTGCATTGCCCCTGACAAAATGGCGCTGCGTTTGGTTGCAGACAGCTGACGTTCGGAGGGGGGAGATTTGGTATCCATGGTGGGCGGGCGCCAATTCAGCAATTAAACCGCTAGTTTTCCCATCCTAGGGCAAAGTGGGTCCGCCCTTGACAGAACTAAACTAATCAGTTTAGTCTAATAATATCAAATCTAAACTAAACAGTTTAGTTATTCTCTTTGGAGGCGGGTGATGGTCTCAAATAGTGTGTCCCAACAATCTCGATTGAACTGGCCCCGCGTAACCTGGGTTGCGATCGCAGCTGCCCTGGCCTTGGGTGGGGTCTCTGTATGGACCCTGCGGCAGTATTCCAATCCCCCAAAACAGTCCAACACTCCGCCTACCCCCTTAGAGATCAAGACCGTTTCGGCCTTGGGACGCCTGGAACCCCAAGGAGAGCTGGTCCAGCTTTCGGCCCCTAGCAGTGCGGAAGGGAATCGAATTTCCCAACTATTGGTAAAGGAAGGGGAAGCCGTTTCTTCGGGACAAATCATTGCCATTCTCGATAGTCGTGATCGCCTCCAAGCAGATTTGCAGACGGCTCAAGAGCAGGTCCGGGTAGCAGAAGCAGAACTCGCTCGAATTAAAGCGGGGGCCAAGCAGGGGGAACTGGCGGCCCAGCGCGCGGAGATTGCCCGATTAGATGCCCAACGACAGGGGGAAATGACGGCTCAATCCGCAACCATTGCCCGCCGCCATGCCGAAGTAGACAATGCCCTAGCCGAATTCAACCGCTATCAATCCCTCTATCAGCAAGGAGCAATCTCGGCTTCAGAACGGGATCAAAAACAGTTGGTGCTGCAAACGGCCCAACGCAATCTACAGGAAGCTCAAGCCGTAGCCAACCGTTTACAGGCCGTTCAATCTCCTGAACTAGTTGCGGCTCGGGCTCGCCTCAATCAAATTGCTGAAGTGCGTCCAGTGGATGTGAATGTCGCCCAAGCCAATATCAACCAAGCTCGCGCTAGCGTTAAGCAGGCCCAGGCCAGACTGGATCAAGCCTATATTAAAGCGCCTCAATCGGGAGTGGTATTGGATATCCATACCCATCCGGGTGAAGTCGTGGGGACAGACGGCATACTAGAGCTGGGCCAAACGCAGCAAATGTATGCGGTGGCAGAGGTCTATCAAAGCGATGTCCGTAAGATCAAAACTGGGCAGGCCGTCAAAGTGAACAGCGAGGCCTTGCCCCAATCCTTATCGGGCACCGTCGATCGAGTTAGCACCAAGGTCCGGCGGCAAACCATTATTAACACCGACCCCAGCGAAAATATCGATGGCCGAGTGGTGGAGGTTTACATCAAGTTGGACAACACCTCTAGCCAACAGGCTGCCCAATTTACCAATTTGCAAGTGAATGTGACGGTGCAGTTATGAAGGCTCCGCTCTCCAAACGTACCCCGTTGGGGTGGCTCCAGCTCAGCCATGAAAAAGGCAGATTGTTGGTCGCTTTAGCCGGTATTGCCTTTGCGGATGTGCTGATGTTTATGCAGATGGGTTTTCAGGCCTCTTTGTTTGTCAGTAATACCCAACTGCACCGCACCTTAAATGCGGATATTGTTCTTCTGAGTCCCCAAGCCCGAAATCTGCAAGCCCTGTCCACCTTTTCTCGACGACGGTTGTATCAGGCACAGGATGTTCCGGGGGTGAAATTCGCGGAACCCTTCTATATCAATACGTTGAACTGGAAAAATCCCCAGACCAAGCGAGAAACCTTAGTCCAGGTGATTGGGTTTAATCCTGATCGATCTGCCATGAATCTACCAGGACTGACGGAGAAACTTCCCTTGGTGAAACAGCCGGATACGTTTATCTTCGACCGAGGCTCTAGAGGAGATTATGCCGAGTCTTTTGCCCTCATTGATCAAGGCAAACCTGTGCAGACCGAAGCGCAACGCCGCACTATTACCATTGCCGGATTATTTGAGATGGGGGCTTCCTTCGGCGCAGATGGGACTTTAATTACCAGTGACCAGAATTTTCTGTTGCAATTTCCTCGACGACAGGCGGGCAGCATCAATTTGGGGCTAATCCGACTGGAGCCGAATGCGAACCCAGAACAAGTGGTGGCAACCCTAAAGGATCATCTCCCGGAAGATGTCCAGGTCTTAACCCTGGAGGAGTTTATTGCCTTTGAAACTGCCTACTGGCAGGTGCGTAGCCCCGTGGGTTTTATTTTCGGCTTAGGCACCGCGATGGCCTTTGTCGTCGGGGTGGTGATTGTTTACCAGGTGTTGTCCACGGATGTGAATGCCCATATTCGCGAGTATGCGACCTTCAAAGCCATGGGCTATCAGAATCGCTATTTCTTAGGGGTGGTGTTCGAAGAAGCCATTATCCTAGCGGTCCTTGGATTTATCCCCGGTGCCATTCTGCCTATGGGACTGTATGGTTTGGCCCGATCTGCAACAGCCTTACCCCTATTTATGACCACAGGCCGAGCGATCACGGTATTCGTACTGACGGTGGTGATGTGTACCCTTTCCGGTGCAATAGCCACTCGGAAACTCCAGTCCGCTGACCCTGCCGATATGTTCTAACCTCAAGCCCCCCTCAACCATGAAAGACCCCGTTATCTCTATCCGCCATCTCGACCACTACTTCGGTCATGGTCGCCTGCGCAAACAGGTGTTATTCGATATTCACCTAGATATTACAGCGGGAGAAATTGTCTTGATGACCGGCCCCTCTGGATCGGGAAAAACAACCTTACTAACCCTAGTCGGGGGATTACGGGCCGCCCAAAATGGCAGCCTCAAAATTTTGGGTCAAGAATTAACAGGTGCAAAAGAGAAGGAACTGGTGCAAGCTCGTCGCCATAATGGCTATATTTTCCAGGCCCATAATTTACACCGCAGTTTAACGACCCTGCAAAACGTAAAGATGGGGCTAGAAGTGACGGGCACCCGGTCCCCCCAAGAGATGGTGGAGCAAGCAACGACCATTCTCAATCAGGTGGGGCTAGGCGATCATATCCATTACTATCCGGATGATCTGTCTGGGGGACAAAAGCAACGGGTTGCGATCGCAAGAGCGTTAGTCAGTCACCCCGCCATTGTCCTTGCCGATGAACCCACGGCTGCACTGGATAGTAAGTCCGGTCGAGATGTGGTGAATCTGATGCAAACCCTGGCCAAAGAACAGGGCTGTACTATTTTGCTGGTCACCCACGATAACCGTATTCTTGATGTGGCTGACCGGATTGTCCATATGGAAGATGGTCGATTAGAAACCAACACCCTAACGGCTGAAGCTCCTCCGAAAGCGGCTTAACTCTCCAATGAATAGGCATTGGTATCTTGCGGGGCTCTGTTTTTCCTCTGTCGTTATTTGGCATGGTAGTCTCTTGCTAACTTCAAAGCCCATAGAACGCATGGATTGCGACCTTGTAAATCTTGTCAAAAGACCAATGCCGTCTAAATAGCCTCATGCCAAGCTAAACCATTTGGAAGGTGTTGAGGACCACAGAGAAAATGTAACACCCGTCGGCGTTGGGGAAGCGTCATCTTACTGGACGCATGCAGAAGCAATGGTCGCATGGCTAACACACCGCCTTTGGGCACTAAGCAGGATATCTCACCGGAGTGGTCCCGCAGTTTTGTAATCATCGGGTCAGAGAGTCGCCCCTGTTGATGAGAGCCTGGCACCACTTTTAGGGGACCATTGTTGATTGTGCAGTCATCTAAATGGATACGAAGGGCAACTAACTGTTCCAAAATCTCGATGGGTGGCTGTACAAAAGACAGACCTTCTTTTTGAGATATTCCCAACTGAGTGGCAGCAGCATTAGGTTGAACGGCAATGCTGACATCTTGATGCAGTGCCACTAACCAATTTTGATCAGGGGATTTCTCAAAATAGGTGCATTGGTTGGCAATGGGAGAAGGACCCAGTAAAGGTGAGATAAATGGATGGAATTTGAGGCTTTTGGCCAGTTCTTGGCACCAGTCAAAGGCGAGTAAGCGTCTACTCCCAGGCCCTGTTTGGACTACTTCATCAAGATGCTCGCAGACCTGTTCGCAGATGAGAGAAGAACAGATTTGGGGCAGGATAACATACCCCTGTTGATGAAATTTTTCTTGGGTATTGCGGATAAATAAGGGTAGAGATGGCTCCACAAGAGTCATAAAAAGATGAGTAAGAGCAAGGCTTACACGGAGTATTTACAGCTCAGCCTATCGGAGGGAATAGCGGCAAGTATCAATCGTATGTTTTAACTCACGCAAGCTTGGCGCTCCATCTCGATTTTAGGGCCATCGCTTGAAGTTTAACGCTCCAGCGTTATGAACTTTGGCGGTGAGGTGGAACCCAGATATAGCTATACATCAGCTCTTCAGAAAATTAATCTGGCTTTTCTGAAGAGCTGATTGTGAAATGCGTTTAGACGAAATGGTGGCGTCAAAAGCAGGTTAGACAACCCTAAGACTTTTGGAAAACGACGTTTATCAAAGTATTTTGATCAGGTCTTCTCTCACCCACCCGTTCTCTGATTGGTGCAAAATTTGGTTGACGTAGCGGATTTTGTACCATTTATAGCCCTTTGCTTGATAAGAAGAGAGAACATCGACTTCAAGTCCTCTAAAGCTGCTGTATCCAACTTTATAGCTGGTTCCAGGGCCTCGACGAATATTGATTTTTACATTGGCATCATCGCAGTATAGAACCCCATCATAGTTGAGGTTTTTTTGCTCTGCTTTGGCAAGCCAATCAGCATTTTGAACTTCTAGATAATCCTGTGCATGGGATGAAGATGCAAAATTCAAACTTGAGAGGCTGACTAATCCTGCCACAGTTACAATGCTGAAAACTCTAATGCCGTGATTCATATTTTCCTGCTCTGCTTTCTACAAATCTGAATATAAGAAAACTTTCTGGCTTTCCATGTGATCCGCTGCAGGGTAAATGTGTGATTCTAAACCACCCTATTCGCCTGGCACTCTGTTAAAGCGTCCCTACCGATGGACCCAAAAGTGAGACGGCTCATGGCTAAATATTTCAAAAAGCGCTCAATCAAGCAATCACTCTGAGTCAGCACTTCAGCGGTTGTGGTGGCTCACTCACAACTTTGACTCGCTCCTGAGAGGTTGGGTGGATAAATTGTAAAGAGAAGGCATGAAGCCAATAGCCACAATCCCCAGGTACGGGTTGTGATCGTTCTTCAGAACTTATTGACTGAGGTTGTCCTCCCGCAACATATAACGGATCGCCAAGTAAGGGATAGCCAATGGTTGCTAAATGAATCCGAATTTGGTGGGGACGTCCAGTGGTAATCGTCACAGCCAGTAAAGTAGCCTCTGGACGTCGTTGAAGAATGGTACAAGCGCTATGGGCGGGGCGTCCTTTTTGAGTAGCAGCATAGATATATCCCAACTCTGGATAAGGAACTTTACCAATGGCCTGAGTAATTTCAAACTGCTTTTCTAGGGGGTGGGTGGTTTGTTCAGGCCCAATTAACGCTCGATATACTTTCTGAATTTGCCGAGTCCTCATTTGTTGGCTTAAAGCAGCGCGAGCCTGTTGAGATCGCGCCATCAATACCACCCCTGATGTCCCTCGCCCCAAGCGATGGATGGGAAAAGGTGTCCCTTGGGGAAAACATTGCTGTACCTGGTGGAGCAAGGTATGTTCTAAAAAGGCCCCCCCGGGAAGCACCGGTAACCCTGAGGGTTTATGGATTGCCAACACATCTGCATCTTCGTATAAAACATCAAAGGTCAAGGGCACCGTTGGTTCCTGCCAGGGGGGACGATGGTAGGCCAAATTCTGTCCCTGTTTTAATACCGTATCTGGAGTAGCTTGCCGACCGTCTATGGTTACTTGTCCAGTTTCAATTCGGGCTTGCCATTCTGTCCCACTCGAATGCCGGTAGCGTTGAGCATAAAACTCTAACAGGGTCAGCCCCGCGCCTGCCTGATTAACTTGATTGTGATAAGTCCAGCCTTGATTCATTCTTGCTCATGCAGCGTTCTAATCATTCTGTTGGGACCAGAGCTTCGGTAGAATTGGAACGCAATTCTTTTCGAGCGACAGCATGTACCAATTCAAGGTATTACCGTGGCAACAACTGATCAATGCCTCTGTGATTACCCTTGTCTTAGCTTCTGTAATTGACTATGGATTGACCCTTATCTTACCGGCATCTTCCCAAGTGCAGATTGAAGCAGTATTGGGTCCCCCTTGGGGATTACTCTCTTCGGCTGCAATCGATATGGCGATCGGTATCCTGGGCGTCATTATTTTGGAACGGGTAATGGAACCTAGGCGACGAATTCAGGTATCTACCCTATGGGGATTGGTCCTTTGTTTATTGATCGCTCTAGCTCTAAGAGCATCCCTTCCGATTCCGGGACTATTTTTAGGTCCTTTCCACCAAATTACGATTGTTGGCCTCTTGTTAGGGGTTTTTAGTAAAGGCCAGCAATATCGTCGTTAGAGGGGCGACTGTTCTGTCTATGCTTCGCTAAAAAAGAGTCATCGGTTTTGGGGTGTCCTACTCCAGGCAACCCTAAAATTACAGCTTCAAGAGCCTCCTTACATTTTATAACGAACATATGTTATAAAATAAATAATACATCCAATACTGGTGCTCTCGCCCATGCCTAAGGTTGTTGATCGAGAACAGTACCGAAAAGAGTTGCTAAATGGCTGCATTGAACTTTTTGCTCAAAAGGGATACGGTTCAATCACTATGCGGCAGATTGCTGAAGGGCTCAAGGTTTCAACCGGAACGCTCTACCACTACTTTGACAGCAAGGAAGCGATCTTTATGCAGCTGGTTCAAGAGCTGTGTGAACAAGATATCTCCCGGTTCTTTGCCCAAGCCCCTGAGGTAGAAACTTTGGAGGCGCGTCTACAGGTAGTAATGGCTTTCGTATTGAAAAGCCTTCAGTTCTATCAGCAACAGATGCTGCTGTGGGTCGACTTCTTTCAGCAAACTCGAACGGGGGGTGATGAGGAACTGCAGTTCCTCCGCCAGATCTGGGATGGGACTCGTGATGCAACAGTGGATTACTTACAGCTCCCGAATACGGAGTTAGCCGACTTCTTGATGATTTTTATTGACGGTCTGATTATTCAATGTGTCTATAACCGAGGCATTGAAGATATGGACTGGTTTCATCACCAAAGCCAACTTATGATTCAAATGGTCTGTAGCCATGAACAGTTGTCCCCTCAAAGTTAAACCCAAACCCTGGTTAATCGGTACGTTAATTGCTGCCATCGCAGCCAGTGGCGGCATTGTCCTAGTTGGTCTGGCTCAAAGTGGCTGGCAGACCCCCCACTCTGCAGAATCCAGTGATGTACAACCCACAACCCTACCAAATATTGCCGCTTTAGGCCGACTCGAACCCACGGGTGAAATTGTCAAAGTTGCAGCTCCGCTGACCCTAGATGGCGATCGCCTTGCCGAACTCAAGGTCCAACTGGGAGATACAGTGCAGGCGGGTGAACCCATTGCCGTTTTGGATTCCCGCGATCGCCTGCTAGATGAGGTGGCCCAAGCTCAGGCCCAGCTCCGCGTTGCTCAGGTCAAGCTGGCTCAGGTAAGGGCAGGGGCTAAACCAGGCGCTATTAATGCCCAACGAGCAACCGTCTCCCAAGAGGCTGCTGAGTTAACCGGGCAATTGCGAATTCAGCGGCAAACCATTGCCCGATTGGAAGCCCAATACGAGGGCGATCGCAGTGCCCAAACTGCGGCTGTTCAACGGCTACAGGCTGAGCTGCGCACAGCCCAAAAAGAACTGGCCCGCTATCAATCCCTCTATCAAGCAGGAGCCGTTTCTGCATCCTTGTTTGATAGCAAGCAGCTGAGTGTAGATACCACTCGCCAAGCCTTGAAGCAGGCCACTGCAGAACGCTCCCGCACCGACGGCATTGCCCAGCGCCGCCTCCGGGAAGCCCAGGCAGAGTTGGGTCGGCTGGAAACTACCGGGCAAGCTCAGGTGGCAACGGCCCAATCTCGACTGGCAGAAGTGGCAGAAGTCCGGTCCGTGGATATTCAAATGGCTCAAGCAGAGGTGGAAGCGGCTCGGGTCGCCCTCACTAAGGCCCAGAAAAATCTGGATCGAGCCACCATTAAAGCCCCGAGTGATGGACAGATTCTCAAGATCTACACCCGTCCTGGTGAGCAGATGAGCGACGGCATTGTCGCCTTAGGACAAACAGAACAGATGCTGGTGGTCGCTGAAGTTTACCAAAGTGATATTCACCGGGTTCAGGTGGGACAAGCCGCCACGATTCGAGGCCAAGGCTTTCCTGGCGAACTGCGCGGCAAAGTGATTGAGCTAGGCCGTCAGATTAGTCGCCAGCAGGTCTTTAGTGGCGACCCTGGCGAAAATCTGGATCGTCGCGTGGTCGAGGTCAAGATTGCCCTTGATCCAAAAGACAGTCAACAAGTTGCTAACCTGAGCAATTTGCAGGTGCAAACGGTGATCCAAATTTCCGATGACTCTTGATTTGGCATTTTTTATAACGAACGTTTGATTTTGGAAAGTGGCCATGAACAGTTGGATAAGGCGAAAACGGCCTAAATTTCTAAAGAGAACCCCTTTAGCCTGGCACCAGGTGACGCGGGAGCGCACACGGTTACTGGTTGCGATCGCAGGCATTGCTTTCGCCGATATGCTGATTTTTATCCAGATGGGGTTTGAGGGGGCCTTATTCGATGCGGCCGTCCAGCCCCACCGCAATCTGCAGGCAGATTTGGTTTTAACCAACCCCCAAATGCAGACCTTGTTTTCCGTCAAAGCTTTTCCCCGCGCCCGGCTGTATCAGACCCTGGCCCATCCCCAGGTCAAGTCCGTGAATGGGGTTTATATTGCCACCGGACAGTGGAAGAATCCTGAGACCAAGCGAGAGCGAGCCATTTTGGTCTGGGGCATTGACCCGGCTGAGCCGTCCTTTAAGTTCCCGGAAGTCACGAACAATCAGGATAAAATTCAGCCCCTGCATCGCGTCTTATTTGATCAGGCTGGACGACCAGAATATGGATTTACCACCACTGCGTTTGAGCAAAAGGGGCATTTCGCCGCCGAACTGAATAACAAGCTGATTCAGGTGGACGGGGTGTTCACCAACGGAGCGTCCTTCGCTGCCGATGGCAATGTAATTGCCAGTGACTCCACCTTTCTGCAGCTGTTTCCGAACCGGAGTCCAGAGCAGATTGAAGTGGGGCTGATTCAGCTGCAGCCGGGGGCCAACCTGGCACAGGTCAAGGCCGATCTAGAGGCTCTGCTACCCGACGATGTTTTAGTCGGCACCACCGAAGACTTTGCCCAGATTGAGCGGGACTACTGGGCCAACGGCACCGGGATTGGCTTTATCTTTGGCCTCGGGGTGGGCGTGGGCTTTATTGTCGGCATCGTGATTGTCTATCAGATTCTATATTCTGATGTATCTGAGCATTTGCCTGAATATGCCACCTTAAAAGCTATGGGCTACACGGACAACTATCTGTTGGGGATGCTTATTCAAGAAGCCCTCCTTCTGGCTGTTCTCGGGTATTTACCCAGTGTGGGATTAGCTTTAGGACTGTATCAGCTGGCCTTTGCAGCCACCATGCTTCCCATCTCCATGACTACCCAACGAGCCGTCACTGTCTTGATTATGACTATTCTGATGTGTTCGATGTCGGGGGCCATTGCCATGCGCAAGCTAAGGGCCGCAGATCCAGCCGATATCTTCTAGTCCTTTTAATTCAAGCTAATGATGAACCTGATTCCTGTTGCCGAAAATCTATGGACTGTATCTCAACCCTTTCGCTATCTGGGGTTAGAAGTGGGAACGCGGATGACCATTGTTCGACTGGATAGTGACCTGATTTTGATATCCCCGATTCAGCTTCAGACCAGGGATTGCCCAACCCTGAATGCTCTGGGAACCGTTCGTCATCTAATGGCTCCAAATCGCTCCCACTATCTGTTCTTGAACCAAGCTCAGGATCTATTTCCAGATGCCGTTGTTTGGGGGGTCGAAGGGCTCGCAGAAAAACGGCCAGAACTCAAACTGGATGCCCTACTCAATCAGCCCGGTCGCATGGGGGACAATCTCGATTATTTGCCCATTGATGGCTTTGGAGCGCTCTTACCCCGAGGGATTGCCCTTGCCTATGAAACGGTCTTTTGTCATCGGCCCAGTCGGAGTCTAATCCTAACGGATATTGCCTTTAACTTCGACGCTTCCTACCCTTGGGTGACTCAATTGGCTGCGCGGGTGATGGGAACAACTGGCCTCAAACCCTCCAAGTTTGAGAAATGGGGGACTCGTGAGAAGGACAAGGTTAAAGCCTCAATTCAGCGGGTGTTGGCCTGGGATTTTGATCGCGTGATTCCCGCCCACGGCAGCATCGTCGAAACCGATGGCAAGGCCCAATTGAAAACCGGTTTTGAATGGTTTTTTGATGAGGCCCTCTAACGGTTTGATTTTGTTCTGGAGTGATTCCCATGTCTAACGTCATTATTGCCCACCAACTCGACCATTCCTTTGGCGAAGGCCAGCTCCAGAAGCAGGTCTTATTCGATATCAATTTGGAGATTGAGGCGGGTGAAATTGTGATTCTCACGGGTCCTTCAGGCTCTGGGAAGACAACACTACTCACATTGCTCGGAGGCTTAAGGGCAGCCCAAAGCGGCAGTCTCCAGATCCTTGACCAGGAAATGTTGGGAGCCTCGAAGCAGCAGCTCAGTCAACTTCGTTGCCATATCGGCTATATTTTTCAGGCCCACAATCTGATGAGCTTTCTAACAGCCCAGCAAAATGTGCGCATGTCCCTGGAACTACATGACACTTTTTTGGAGCAAGACTTGGATGCGATCTCATCCAACATACTCACAGCAGTCGGTCTAGAAGAGCGCATCAACTACTACCCCGATGAACTCTCCGGGGGACAACGTCAGCGCGTCGCCATTGCCCGAGCGTTGGCGAGTCATCCCAAAATTATCTTGGCGGATGAACCCACTGCCGCTCTGGATAAAAAGTCTGGACGAGGCGTGGTCGAGATTATGCAACGCCTCGCCCGAGAACAGGGCTGCACCATTCTCCTCGTCACCCATGACAACCGAATTTTGGACATTGCCGATCGGATTATCTATATGGAGGATGGACGTTTAGCGCCCCTACCACAGACAGAAGAGGGCATTGCTAACTCATCTCCTAGCATCGCCGCTTAGAGTGTGGCAGTCTCTTTTTGGAGTGATCAATATGAAGTTGAATCAGTGCTCGCTGAAAAGGCCGAGCTAATACCAAATCCGACTCATTAACCCCCGAAATATCTCATCTGTCAAGCTGGCCACCAATGGTACTGCGTTAGAGCTTTAATGTCCGATTGCATGGTCATTAAAGTTCGACAGCGCTGCTCGAGAACATCTTCGAGGTCATCCAGGGTCTCAAAACACCGATTGGCCAGTGGTTCGTCCGCTAGCCGCCACAACCGTTCAGCGGGCTGTAGCTCTGGAGAATAGGGGGGTAAAACCTTCAGATGAATGCCAGGTGGCACCACCCGATTCTTACAGGTATGCCATCCGGCTCCATCCAGAACGAGAAGAATCTGTTTGTGCTTTCCCGCTCCAACTTGCTGAGCAAAGCTTTGTAGGGCTTGATTAAACCATTCTCCATTGACCCGAGGCAGAATGAACCATTCGGTATTGCCAGTTGCGGGATGAACGAATCCATACAGATAGGTCCATTCATAGCGATGGTCCACCTCAGCAATTGGACGCTGACCCACAGGCGCCCAAATCTTTCGAATAATGGGTTTAAGGCCTAAACGATGTTCATCCAAGGACCAAACTTCGACCTGAGCATTAGGGTAGCGTCGCTCCAATTCTGCTTTGTACTCAGGCAGTTTTCTTAAAAGCGGCTTGGGCCTCTGGTTCACCTTTACGGTGGTGAGGACGTGGGCATTGCAGGGACTGCTCCAATCGCTTGAGATAGTCCCAACCGCGTTGGGGCCAAACCTTATCGACTCCTGTCATCTGAGCGATGACCTGGGCTACTTTGGGGCCGTTCCATAGACCACCGTCGGCGGGTGGGGTTTGTAGACGAGTCAACAATTGTGCACATTGGTCTTGAGTCAGAAGACTGCGAGATTGATGAGGTCGCTTATCTTTGCGTCGGTTGCGTAACCCATGGGCGCCATTGTGGTTATACTCCCTGACGATTTCTCGAGCGTAATCGTAGTTGAGACCGACCACTTGGGCTGCTTGAGTTAGCGTTGTTTGCTCACTGACGAGCCATAGTAGATGCCAGCGGCGCGATTCTACTGGGTCTTGGCTGGCTCGGTAATGAGACTTCAGCTCGTCAGGCGAAAAATGGGGTTTGAGATATAGTTTTCTTGGCATTCTCTAATTATGCATTATATCGGAGTTATATAAATCGGATTTGGTATAAGACAATACCGCAGTTAAAACCCTTATTCATCCCGTATAGAAAACCAGATTCTGGTATGCAGGCTCTTCCATAAATCTTTTCGGTTAGGGCAAGGGGGTTGGGTGCTTAGGCGATTCTCACAACAACTAACCAAATCACAGGAATACTAACGATTAGCGTCGTTAATACCAGGCGTAATTGGCTATTTTGACGCTGAACTTGCTGCCATATTTTGGAATAAGGAACGTCAGCATCTCCAAGTTGGAAAAGAGCATATTTTTGAAACCATCTGGGGAGTAATTTATGCAGAAACATCAGGATCACTACTTTGCTGATAAACAGGAGACTGCTGGCTCGTTTATTCCCCCCAAAGCCAATTTCTGATAGCTGGGCCACTGCATCCGTATCAGGCTTTCGGGCTTCGGTATAAGCGGGTAACGCGCGGGATAAATCTCCTTTGGTTTGGGCCAGTATCTCAGCAAAAATGCGGCAGCTTTCCAGGGCGACATTACACCCTTGCCCCAAGGAAGGCCACACCGAGTGGGCCGCATCTCCCAACAGAACCACGCAGTCACTACCTTCAAATCGATTGCACTGGGTGGTGATTCCTCCGTGGGCCGCCTTTTGTGACAATAAATCTTGGGCAAACTGTGACGGTAAACCCGTTTGATCTAGATTTGGGAAAAAATCAGGAAACTTCTCTTGAAATAAGGCCAATATATCTGCTTCTGATTGCAGGGTCTCATAAGTGATGTCTCCCACTTGAGGCAAGATCAATACCCCTTTGAGAGAGCCATCGGTACTAGGGGGAGCGAGTAACGTCAGGGGTTGGGCATTCGGCCAGGCATGAAAACTCTCTGCCCACTTTTCCTCTGCGCCGGGTAGATCTTTCGCGAACCCTAAATCACAGATTTTATACATCATATTGTCTTGATTTTGCTGGACTTCGAATCCCTGAATCTGTGATTCCATAGAAGCCCTGACGGTACTGTAAACACCATCTGCACCAATTAATAAGTCAAAGGTTTGCTGATGTTGGTCTTGTTTGCCTTGAAACAACGCTGTTTTATCCTGAAAATTGACCTGCAGCAAGGTTTGATCAAAGTGGTATTGAATGTTTTCTGGAAAACGATGCTGCCCCTCCTCAATAAGACACTGAGCCAGGGTAGTGCGATCGACTGACACGGCATCCTGAAACCCTTTACCGAGATTTGCCCCTTTGGCCGTATGTCGAACATTTCCTTGGAGAAAGACCTGTTTTTCCGGCAGTAGCTCTACGCCAATGTCCTTCAGAGCTTTTTGTCCCCGACGGCTCAGAATAATATTAAAGGACCGTCGATTGCTAGATACTCTAAAATCAGCACTGCGCCGCTCGTAAACAAAAACTTGCCAACCCATCTGGGCTAAATACAAAGCAGCCAGTGTGCCGGTTGGCCCACCCCCCACAATCACAACTTTTCTGCCTTCAGGAGATGGTGAAGCGTTCGCGGACTGAGTCTCTACCATGCTTGAGTTCCAGCGCTGATCCACTTCATCTTACAGCGCCATCGGTGGCACTCCCGTACTTGATTCGTGTGATTAAAACGAGGCGAGATTTGACCTTCAGGTGCTGCTAACAGGCTGTCCTTTGTGCTTTTTGGGCGCTGTTCAAATTCATTAATTTTGTTCTACGAATGCAGGATTAAAAGTCTCTTGTGTTTTAGCCTGTGGCCATAAAAATCTAATCCGTTGCAGTTGACTCTTCTGGCTGGCGCTCTGCAAATTCAATCCACAATAGGGCATCAAAAGGAATTTTGCCCTGGCCCGGTTCATATTGGTCAAGCACCTGACTGGCATCGTCAATCCTCACCTTCTCAACAGAAACACGATGTACGGTGTAAGGCGTATCAGCAAAAGGTGCGTCCAAGCGATGCCTGAATGCTTCATCGATGAGTAAAGATTCAATCAGACGGTAGGGATGACCGTCATGACTAGTGCCCCTCTTCAGATCCCACTCTTGACTCTGAAGAGCTGCCTTTGCCAGATACGTTGAAATCCATGGATAATCTTCCACACTGCCCAGGTACATTCCCTCAAGCGGTGCGGCATCCATAGGACGCTGACTCAGCCATTTCTGAATAGATGTTCGATAGTTCTGTTCATCAAACGTGCAGCCAAATTCTCGTCCTTGTAGTCTAAATCCCGTGGCGGAGGGGCTGCTATCAATAATGGGAGAACATTGATTGCTGTTCCAATGGTTTAAGCTACTTCCCGAAATAAAGTACCAGACTCCAAGGGTAACGAGAAATACTGGCATCCACTAATCGTCCTTTATGAGCAAGATATTTCAAGTCTAGCTAAAGTGAATTTGCTAATTGGTCAAAAAGTAATGTCTGAGTACTTCCCTGAGCAGGGTTGTTTTACGTTACTCCTAGAAAAAATAGGATGGTTCTACTGACCAACAGTAGAGAGACCGATGAGCCATCTAATCGATACTTTGAAGCAAGTCCCGGATTTCCGCAGTGCCCATGGCCGTATTCATCCGTTATGGCTGCTGTTGCTATTGATGGTGATGGGCATGCTTGCTGGATATCAAGGGTACCGTCCGTTAGAAACCTTTGTGAGCGATTATCGCCAGCCTTTAAGTGAGCTATTGGGGCTTGAGAGCCTCGAAGTTCCGTCTCACTGTACCTTTCGTCGAGTGATGAAGGGGCTTGACTTCCAAGCGTTGAGCCACCAATTTGAAGCATGGATGCTCTCGAAAGCCCAGACTCACTCTCCCGATAATTATGCAGCCTCCATTGATGGCAAACGGATTCGTCAGGGGCTGACAGATGCCAAGGGGAAGCAGCGTTTTGTGGGCTTGGTGAGTTTATTTGCGGTGGAAGCAGGCATCACCCTCAAGCTCGAAGCCCTCACTCAGGAGGATAATAGCGAAATCAAAGTCGTGCAGGCACTGTTGGAAACCCTTCAACTCGATGGCTTGCTGATTACCATGGATGCCTTACACGCCCAAAAAACACTTGAGAAGATTGTGGCCTCGGGTAACGACTATCTTGTGGCGGTCAAATCCAATCAGGGAAGACTTTACGACCACCTCCAGACTTACTTTGAGTGTCTTAAACCCATGGCTGAGCACATCCACTCCGCCCAAAGTAGAGGACGAGATGAACATCGGTGTATACAGGTTTATGAGCCTGTCGGCATAGCCCTACAAGAATGGACAGCAATTCGCTCTGTACTTTGTGTCCAACGATGGGGTACTCGCAAAGGAAAGGAGTATCACAATACCGCCTATTACATCAGTTCAGCTGCCACCTCACCCCATCATTGGCAATCTCTGGTCCGAGAACATTGGGGCATTGAAAATCGGTTGCATTGGCCGAAGGATGTTGTTTTTGGCGAAGATGATTATCGACTCGAAGATGAACAAGCACTGCTCAATTGGTCAGTGCTTAGAACTATTGGGATTAATATCCTGCGGCTAAACGACTATCAATCCCTCAAAACCGCGATGACTAAGCTTGCTAATCGGGTCGATATTATTTTTTCGCTGCTAACTTAAAACAGCCCTGCTTCCCTGAGTGATCTGTATTTCTAAAAAATGACTCGAGCTAGTCCATTTTTCTTTTAGCTAGCCTTAAGCAACCTGCAACCAAGCTAAGCAGTACTGAATTGCAACAATGGCTCCATAAACTCCTACGCTGATCCAAACTAAAGGCATCCCCCTCCATGGGCGAATTTGAATGATTCCTGGCGGTAAAAACAACAGTTGAAACTTAGCAAAAGACTCACCTTCAAGCTGCTGATCTGCTTCGTCTACTGAGGAGGCAATGGTCGGTAATGGTGTTAAATCAACATTATTTGCTGACGTTGCGTTCATTGGCTCAAAGAAAATTTTGGATCTAGTAGGGTTAATGCCTACTAGGTAGGAAAGTTTACCGACTGATGAGCTCAATTCTGTTGCCCACAGTTGAGTTAAACGGGCGTATAGCTTGTTGCCCAAGGAGCGACTTTTTCTATATCCAGTAATATCTGGTGCACAAGCTAAAGCCGTTTGCAGAATATTTTGCTCTGACTTTTTGTGTAAACAGCAAAAGGCAATCGCCTGAATTGCAGGATAGAGATAAATAATATTCGTCAGAATAGGAAAGGGGAGAGAAATATATTGTTGGGCTAAAACGCTCAATACCAATGGAATGATAGCCACTAAGGTTGTTATGAGTGGGATTATCATCCACCACTTTGCAGAGGCAACATAGGCTTGCAAGATATACCACTGTAAGAACCCAGCAATAACAGTCGCCCCAAGCAGCGCCATATACATGGCGGTCAGTTCTGTAGCAGCATTGCTTCTAGAGCTAGATAAGTTCTCTACAGTCCCAAACAAAAGCTCATCGAATCTCTTGTCAAAAGCAAATTGGAGCGTGTTAAACAATGTACTCCCTACAGCAACCGCTAGAATCCACTTCCAGTCCGGAAAGTACTGACGAAGAATCAACCATTGGGCCGCTCCCATAAATGTTCCACCGATCAGTCCAGCAATGATAATGAATTGCATCGGATTTTGTTGCCACAGGTGAACAAAGGGAGCTTGCCCTGTTACGATGTTGGCTGCATAAATGCTGACAACAGTGGCAAATAGATACAGGCTGATGAACCCCAGCCTATCGAAAGGTTTGATAACCAATCGCTGAGCATTTGCGAAGTTATAGGATATCGGCATGAGACAATAGCACGGCTCCAGCTATATCAAGTATTCATAGAGTACGTGCAATTGCCAAAATTTCTAAAATTTAGCCCTTAAGAGGCTGCTTCTCTTTTCTGAACAACGTGAGGCTCACCAAAAGCTATTAGCGGGATTTAAGTAACGCTTGAGCCTTAGGATGCTCCAGTAGTGCAGTGGTCTCCTTCAGTAACCGTTTGCCTAACACTTGGCTTAGAAATCCTTGATTTGTCCAGGTTCGTTCAAGTTGTTTAGCTGTTTTCAATTTCTGTAAAGCCTCATTTTCTCGACCTTGAGTTAATAAAGTCGCACCAATCAACAAATGAGCACCAGCAGACTCTTCGGGACTAGCTTTAATGGCAGCTTGCCAGTCTTGGATTGCTCCAGGAACTTCGGAGTTCTCATAGCGGGCAATTCCTCGATAAATATAGGTTTTACCCTCTTTCGGTTTTAGCTGGATAGCCTGATCGTAATCAGCTATTGCCTTCGCTACTTCTCCCTGTCGAAACTGTAGCCGACCGCGGGTTTGATAGGCTGGCGCGTAGGTTGGATCGATGGTGAGGGCTTGCTTGAGATCCAACAAAGCGCCGCGAATATCTTGTTCTAGCCAGCGAGTGAACCCTCGATTTTTATAGGCTTTGGCTAATCCCGGATCTAGACGCAAAGCCTGATTGTAATCGTCAATTGCTTGGGTTCTGGCACCCAGATAGAAGTTGGCTAATCCACGATTATTGTAAGCAGTGCTGTCTTCAGGATTGAGCTTAAGAGCTTCACTAAAATCTCTCTCGGCCCGCGAGGCCCCAGACTGTAAATTTCGATTAGGCTTGAGTGCCTGGGCTAAATGGACTGACCCGCGACTGTTGAAGAACAAAGCGTTGTAGGGATCGATGGCGATCGCATGGTTCAAATCCACCAACGCTTCCTTATAGTTACCTCGCTGGTAATGGGCCAATCCTCGGCCATGTAGCGCTACGGCTTTGCGATCGCTCCCCAATACCTGATTAAACTTAGAGACAGCTTTACTACTCTCGCCCCGACCAAGCGCCTGTCCTGCTTCCACCAACGCTTGATCGACGGAGGCCGGAAGGGCGGGTTTAGCAGGTGGCACAACAAAACCCAATTCTAGATTGGCATCTTCAGCTTTTTGCAAAAACGTATTGATGGGAATGCCTAAGTTAAACCCTGTTTTGACGTAGATATCTGGATTTAGATTCGGATTTTGGGCTTGAGGCGTTGTATCTGCTCGACCATGAATCCCGATCAGTTGACCTTGGCTATCTAAGACTGCGCCACCACTCATCCCTGGCAAAGTGGCATTGGAATAGACCAATCCATACCCATCCCGTAAAGGTCGTACAGCATTCGCTGTAATTTGTCCGGCTGTAAAGTTGTAAACCACCTCATTGATGGCGGCGGTCTTACCTGGGAATCCGGCAACATAGCAGGGCATTCCCGCAGAAATCTGCTGGGCATTACCCACTTCTGCCACTTTATAAGCCTGGCTACTAGAAAATTGAATCAACGCCAGATCGACATTGGGCAGCCGCTGGATGGTTGTATTTGCAATCGGATGTCGAGCCCGATCGGGGGTGACAACCTCATAGGTATCTTCGCTGCCCACCACATGGGCTGCCGTTAGCACTGTGTAGGTGTTCCCATCCTGCTTGATAATCACACCAGATCCAGGAGCTTGACTATCAACTCGGACCGTGACGTTGCGGGCAATTTTGGCAACCTCAGCCGCACTCAACGCATGACTGATCTGGGGCTGTGCAATCACCGCAGTAACCCCTATCAAAACAGCTGGAAGACCAGGAGCAAATTTCATTTTATCGATCGCAGTTATGGTTGTTAGTCACTATTAGCATGCCCGAACGATCCCGTCGTAAAGCTTACCTGTCATAAACCGTAAGGATTTTTCCATGGTTAAAATTACTACTTTCAGCTGTCGTATCACCCACTCATCAGGATCTGCAATTTTGACCATCAACCTAGATCCGACTTTCCGACTTTTAAGTCCCGACTCTGGCCGACTGACTTCTGGATAGTCCTTGCTTAGGCTATTGGATGCAAGCTACCCCGGAAAGTGCCATGACTCCCACGTTATTGTTCAATCCCTCGTTCCTTGACCCATCTTCATCCACCCAAGTGTTTGAATCGGCTCCCATTCCCCACCGACTCAATCAACTGATTCAGACTTATTTGGCCACTGATATCCTCAACGATAGGCTGCAGGATTTATCCCAACAATTCCAAGATCCCCAACCCCGACCTTGGCAACCGCTTAACTGGAATCAGATTGAACCAGATCAGATAAGGGGAATTGATCCCCTTATTTTTTTAGCTATTCTTGCGGGCAGTATTGGATGCTGTTGGCGAATGTACTACGAGAGATTTTTTTGTATTATCAAAACCTGAAAATTTGTCAATTCTAGGGAGTGGCTAACGCTGCAAATCGCGATGTCCGGGTTTGAGCATGCGGTGTTCCCTGCAACCATGAAACAATGCGTTTTACATTGATCGCAGTACTTGTGAGCACATGCTGCAAGCGCGTTTTAGCTAATCCTAAATAGCGAGATCGCCTCATTCCAAAGGCATTGACTCCTTGCGAAATAGTCCCTTCAATCCCCGCTCGCTTGTTATAAGTCTGTTGCCATTCTTCTGTATTTTGTTGCTTTCGAACCTCTTGCAATGCTTGATGTCTTTTTTTAGTACGTAGGGTCAGAGACCTCGCTTCAGTGGGGGAACGAGTACATAAACCACGATGCTGACACAATCGACAGTCTGTCCGGGAGAACTTGACAACAATCACTCGGTTGCCCCAAGCATCTTTTGCTCCTTTCCAAGTTCGGCTTTTTTGCCTTGAGGACAAGTCACTCGTCGCGTATTCCAATTGATCTTGAATTGGTCTAAATCATATGCTTCAGGGTTTTGGCTTGCCAACTTGAGTTGGGTCGTGTGGGGCCAATTAATGTCACTTCATATCGACTTTGGCTTGTTACAAGCAATTCACTATCAACATAGGCTGAGTCGACAATATGTTCACTTGGAAGTAAGTCTTTGAGTTTCAGTGCCTTGTGTACTTTTTCAGTCTGATCGACATCAGCAAGATGAGCATGGGTCGTCAGGACATTAGTAATCAGATGCATCTGATTCTCGTCACAGGATTCTGTTAAATGTACCTTGTAACCAACCCAGGTAGTGGTTCTCTTATTGGCATAGTGAGCCTCAGGGTCATAGGGTGAATCGAAGCGCTGACCTGCAGGAGGTAAATCCTTCGCGGGGCGAAGCCGGACTTTGCCGCGTTCAACGAAGTATTGATGGACCCAAGTCAGACGCATAATCTCAACAGTTTGAATCTGGCGCAGATGAATAGGAGTAGTTTCATCCCAAAGCTTTTCAAGCAACTGCATCCCATCCCTGCCAATCATTTCAGCGTGTTTTTGGCGTGCTGCTATTCCCTTAGGCAGATGATACTCTTCTACTGGTAATGCGTAACGGCCATACCAATCTTGTGGAACCCATTGCTGCAACCAATCAGGATCAATTCCAGCGATCTCGTTCAGCACCGCTCGCAAGGTTTCTCCAATACCTTCAAGTCGATTCAGCATCCGAATATGAGCGATGACATGGGTGGCGTCTGTTCGTTGCTTACCACCTGCTTTGAGCCATTCTTTCTCTTGGCATCGTTGCAACAAGAGATCGAGTAGATGCTGTTCCGTATGACTTTGGATAAGACGCTGACGGAATTCACATAGCACCGAGAAATCAAATCCTGAATCGGTTAATTCTAGTCCTAGCGCATATTTCCAATCAATTCGACTGCGGACAGCATCTGCTGCCTTCCGATCAGTCAGTCCTTCCATAAACTGCATGACACAGATTAGAGCTAAGCGCCAGGGACTAATAGCAGGTTGACCTTGAGCTGGATATAAAGCTGAGAAGTCTTGATCGGTGTAGATGGTTCCTATCTCTTCTCTTAAAGCCATGAACACATTGCCTTTAGGGAATGCAGCATGTGCAACACGAATAGTTTCTTCAGGTATAAAACCAGGAGCATGCGGTTGAAGTGACATAGTGTTGAGAGTTCTGATAACGATTAGTTTGGATACTCAACTAATTATCAGTGCTTATTTTTGTACTTTAGATAGCAAAGTGAAATCAGGTTTTGATAATACAAAAAAATCTCTCGTAGTACATTCGCCAACAGCATCAGTATTGATACAGAAACCCCTATTCGCGGCTATACCCAAACCAGTCGCCAATATCTCTTTCCCCTCCATCCCCCCATGGCTCGATTTGTGGGCGGTACCGTTAATGACCAAGGAGACTTAGTGGAGCTGGGACTTTGGGAAAAGGAAGAACGCCAACATTCCCCCGCACTACAGCGGTTATATACCCAACTGTCTGGGTTAAAGCTAATGCCTTTGCCCCACGATCCCAAACCTTATGAGCCCACGGATAATCTCCATCAAGATCTGTTCGAGCATGGTCTCCATCGCGTGGCGACGGAATATGGGGCTACTTGCCTGTATGTGTGGTTAATGGCGCATTCAACGGGGCCATTGCATCAGGTGTTAGCTGAGCTATTGATTGACGAAATTAACCATATGACCAAATTTTGGGGATTTGGGCGCTGGGCTTATCCTCACACCTCAATGTTTAAGATTCTGGTGACTTTACTCTGCCCCCAGTCGAGAACAACGAAACAAAAACCTAGTAGTTTTAGTCGTACCCTGAAACGGATGATGCAAGTACTCCACTGGGAAGCCTGGTCTTTACCCAATAAGTTATCCCTTTTATGGACCTTTGTTTATGTTTTATGGCATCTGTGGCGATGGAGTCGCTCTTTGAACCCAGACCAGCTTAATCGCTGGTTTGGGCAGTCCCCAGAAACTCCTTGTCCTTCCACTGGCATTTAGTTCTAGCCATGCTCTTCAGGTCTCTACTCGGTCGTCTCTTTCTTTGTTTACGCCATTAGACCTTGACAATCCTGGTCAGAGATTGTTAGACCAAACTACTGACCGGGGAATTATTACGAACAGAGAATAACTTCCTCTGACTTGTATGGGCTCCTGATTTAACCAATTGATGTCACTGACACCTGCTGTATTAATGAACAACTTCGATTACGTTACTCGCCCTACAGATTTAGATCCTGATTGTTTACCCCAACATGTTGCCGTCATTATGGATGGCAACGGTCGCTGGGCCAAACGCCAAGGGTTTCCCCGGATTGCGGGTCATCGCCAAGGGGCACGGACTCTCAAAGATTTAGTGCGCTGCTGCAAAGACTGGGGCATTCCCACCCTGACGGCCTATGCCTTTTCGACAGAAAATTGGCGTCGCCCCCTAGAGGAAGTCGACTTTCTTTTGGTCTTGTTTGAGCGCCTCCTTCGTCAGGAACTGGCTGAAATGGATCGTGAAGGGGTGCGAATTTCCTTTATCGGCGATTTGTCTCCCCTACCCTCTTCTCTGCGGAAGGAAATCGATCGAGCGGTTTTAGCAACGGCCAATAACCGGGCTGTTCATTTCAATGTGGCGGTGAATTATGGCAGTCGAGCCGAACTGACCCAAGCCTGTCGTCAAATTGCGGAGCAGGTTCAGCTGGGTAATATTGAGCCAGGGGCGGTGGACGAGCAACTGATTGAGCAATATCTCTACACCGCTGGCACCCCTGACCCTGACCTGTTGATTCGCAGCAGTGGCGAACTCCGCTTAAGTAACTACCTGCTGTGGCAGCTAGCCTATACAGAGTTTTATTTTACAGATGTGTTCTGGCCTGATTTCGACCGGGCGGTTTTTCATGAGGCGTTGCAGCACTACCAGATGCGCGATCGCAGATTTGGAACGGTTAAACTCAAACAGCCCTGCGCAGGTTAAGTCTTTCCGTCAACATCTGAAATGGAAGGTGGCCACTGGTCAATAGACTTGAGTCTAGAGTCGTCCCTTCCGACGTCTTAAGGTATTGAACTCATCATCGAGACTGTCATGCTTCTGGGTATCGCCTCCAGTTACTCTCAGGAAGCCAAAGTACATGACCCCTGTCAATCCCAGTAGTAAGAAGACGAGATACTGAAACGGAATAAACGAGAAAATCACGATTCGCGTGGACTTTAACATCCATGCGAGGCCTAGATATCCGGCTGCGATTAAGGCGATGCCCTGCACCATCCGCGCCACAGGCACCTGACTCAAAGGAAGACGTTGCTTAGTGACCCAAAATGAAATGCCCACGTAGTAACAAGGGGCCAGCATTAACAAAATGTCTGCTTCCTTCATTACCCGCGCCCAACCGCCGTTGTTGGTGGCGAACAACAGGTAGCCAACTGCTAAAACCAAGCTTAAGAGGGCCATCCCCAAATTAAAGCTCAAGACAAAGGGTTCCTCTTTCTGTCCTGGGATCACTACACAGATTGCCAGCGCCACCCATGGCGCAAACAACATAATCCCCAAGAGCAACGGTTTGTACTGAGTTAAAAGTGAAAACAGGTCTTGAAAGGTCATGTCCTTCCTTGTGTGATGGAGCCTCCACCCCCAGTGTGCCCAATCACAGAAAGGGAATGATGAGCAGCTTATTTCCCAGATTCAAAATGAATGCTATCGGCATATAAATTGAAAGCTAACGCTTAAATTTCTTCTTGGGTTTCGCTGCTTTCTGCACCCGCCAAGACGTTTCGGTACCCATTTGGCCGACTTTAGTGAACACAAACCCATATCGCTCAAACTTAGGATACTTGCCCACGGAACGTCGAGAAAGACCGAGGGCCATAGATAAATCGGAAGTGGGTAACAACCACTCATGGGTTGCCGCCTTCTCCAATAGATCTAGACGATTAAGCAGCATTTTCAGGGGGTCAGGTCGAGTGGAAAAAGCGTCTAAAAACGTAGCAAAATTCGTATTCTGAGCCATAGGAGCGGTTCCGTCGTCGGCAGCAACGGTCAAGGCACCAGCCCCCACCGATGAGGGCTGTTCCGTAAAATCATGAATGGTTCCGCCTGCTTCAATGTGATCGCCGAGGGCATCTAATCGCACGACATCAGCAGGCGTAATAAAGGCCCGCCGTCCCACTTTGGTGGGTTGTAATTCCAATGCCGACAGACGATTGTAGAGGGCTGATCGCTTAATGTTATAGCGCTCTTGTAGCTGGCTGACCGGAATGAGTTCAGCAGAATCTTTAGCCATGATGTCTGAAAAACGTTGAGGAACCTTGTTAGCTTAGAATACTCAAAATTGAGGGCTATGCTAAGGGACCGTTGTTTTCCGTTACATCCAAGCTCTCTTTAATCCGGGATAAAGACCTCTGCCAAGAAAGGAGCCAATTCCTTATTGAGGCGACCTGCTCGGACAAACTCAGCATAGGTATCTGCCTCAATGGCCAGTAATTCTTCTTTCAGTTGTTCTGCCGTAAATTCCTTTAGTTCAGGATATTTTTTTTGCATGTCGTCCAATTCAGACTCCAGTTTGGCCAACTGTCCCTCGACTAAGGCTGTCTGATACCGATAGAACTCAGGTTCAATCCCCGGTCTAGCGTCCCCTTTCTCTAGATAATCTAAAACGCGGGAGAGGGCTGCTCGGCGAGCAGTCGCAGCCAGATAATCCTGTTGTTGGGTCTGATCGCTAATTAATCCCAGTCCTTGGAGAAGAAACTTCGTCGTGAGTCCTTGCACCAACAAGGTGAATAACACGACTCCAAATACCGTGGCAATAATCTCTTCTCGTTCCCCTAACACTGCAGGCACACTTAAGGCCAGAGCAATGGATACAGACCCTCGCAGGCCGCCCCACCAGAGAACCGTCTGATCTTTAATGGGAATCTCGGACTTTGCGGTGACATTACTAAATAGGCCCAGAACATAAATGGAGATGGCCCGAGTCACCAGCATTCCCAAAATAGTGACGACGATGGTTCTTAAGTTATTCCCTAAGATGGCAAACCGAATCTGATCCCCAATCAGTAAGAACACGATGGAGTTGACAAAGAAAGCGAGAAAATCCCAAAACTCTGTGACAATCAATCGAGTTCTAGGGTTCATGCCAATCCGAGAACCGAAATTACCTAGCACCAAGCCTGTTGTGACTACACCGATGACGCCAGAACCGCCCAAGTCTTCCGTTAGCAGATAGGTGCCATAGGCTGATACGAGAGTTAGGGACTGCTCCACTAGGGGGAGATCAAACCGTTGGGTAAGGTAGGAAATGCCAAACCCAATTAGAGAACCAACGCCAATACCAATACCAATGACCGCCAGTAGTTGTCCCAACACCTGAGATGGCTCAAAGGTACTGACTCCCAAGGGCAAACCCACCAGAAAGCTAAAGGCCACAACCGCCATACCATCGTTAAAAAGGCTTTCCCCTTCCATCAGGGTTTTAAGGCGTTTGCCTGCCCCCAATTCTCGAAATAGGGCAATCACGGAAACGGGATCGGTGGCTGATAAGCTGGCTCCGATTAACAATGCTGTGGTAAGGGAAATCCCGGCAAATTTGTTTAAGCCAAAGGCAACACCACCAATCGTGATCACCACGCCAAAAACGGCATAGAGACAGATAGGGAAAAGATCTTTTTTGAGGTCGGACCATTTCAGATTCCAGGCGGCTTCAAATAGCAGCGGCGGTAAAAAGATGGCCAGAATCAGCTCTGGGGATAAATCCACTAAGCGGACATCCACAAAAGCTAAACACAAGCCCACGATCACGAGCAGTAGTGTGTAAGGAATCTGCCGAAACCAGCTAAATACCTGGGGTAGCGTAGCAACACTCAACGAGACGGACAATACCAGCAAAAATTGTTTGAGATTATTTGCGATCGCATCTTCTGCTTCCATCGCCATCTCAGCCACAATCGGATTGCTCAACAGCATTCAGTACTATTCCCCACAAACATTTGCTTTGGCTAAGGACAACAGCACAAATAAGCCATTAGCCCCTTATAGGCTACCCTGTTCAGGCCAAAATCTTGACGTCACATTCTGGTAGTCTCACCATAAATGTGCTGCCTGGTGTTGCTCCCATCAGCGAATCGGGCTGATCAATGCGTGGACTAAAGGCTTGAATATCGCCCTGCATTTGTTCCATTAACGTTCTGGCAATGGCTAAGCCTAACCCAGTTCCTGGAATATCAGTTTGGGCCTGCACACCCCGATATTGCCGCTCAAAAACCCGTGTTAAATCAGCCTGAGGAATGCCGGGGCCGCTATCGCTAACCAACAGAAATTGGGCCGGTTGACGGCCCTCAGTCACTTGGCGACAAACCTCTACTTGGACCTCGCCACCAGCTGGAGTATATTTCAACGCGTTATCAAACAAATTGCTACAGACCTCCCGCAATGCGCTCAGATCGGCGTTAATCGGGGGCAAATTACTTGGAATCCTAACCGTGAGCTGTAAGTCCTTTTGCTCTACTCGTCCCACCGCTGATTGGATGAGGGGTTGAAGAATATCTCTAAACTGGCAAGGCTGCAGATGTAGTTCATCTTCCCCTAACGGCAGCGAGGGAGGTAAAGCCGGAGGGGTGGGCTGTGGCGTTGAGCCCCAAGCATCGGTTTCAAATGGCTCAATGGCCGCTTCCCCTATATCAATCGCTCCATCAAACTGGCGGAGCATTTCTTCTAAGCGATCGCTTTGCTCCACAATACTGGCCGCAATTTTGCGATTATTATCATCTTCCCCAAACCGCTTGTGGAGTAGCTTACCTAAGGTTTTTAAGGCAGTGAGGGGATTACGAAACTGATGTAACAGATTCGACAGAGTTTGGTGTTGTTCCGACTGCAATGCTCGCTGCTGATATTGGGCATTCGCGAGCCATTGGGAGCGCTGATCCAGAATACAGGCCAGGGCTAAGGTATCCGCAATCTGCTGCAACTGAGATTGTTCTACCTTGCTCCAAGAACGATGCTCACGGGCAGCGACCAGCAATCCCAACACCATCTCTTCATGAATCAATGGAATGACGACTTGTTGGGCCTGGGATAAGGCCAGGGCTGAAGTGGAGAGCGTATTCTCTGACCAGAATTCTTCCTTGTCTAGCTCAGACAAAATATTAGTTTGGCTAGACGTTAGGGCAGGATTGGGATTCCGTGGCTGTTCAGGGTCGCTCGCAGGCAAACGTAGGGGAGCTGGCTGTAGGTTTTTCCCTGACTCTTCGGGATAGATAACAACGGGAATCAGCTCCCCTTGCTGTTGTGCAGGCAAATCTTTAGACAAGTACACTGCTCCCATGCTGGCCTGAAAGCTTTGCATCAAAAAAGTCACCTGTGTTCGACAGAGATTTGTGAATTCGATGCTAGCGGGCAACAACATAAGACAGGAGCAAACAAGGCTGGAGTGAGAGTCTCATCCTTACACACTCTAATAGATCTCTAGAGACTTGATCAGCTAATTCTAGGATAGGAGGGTTGACATAAAACACATTTTCTTCTCCATTTTATATTCCTAGAACAATACAAGAAAGTTATAAGAAATTCCCTAGCAAGAGCCTGATGATTTCATCAGTCTTTTTACTCAGAATTAGCTGTACTGGCAATAAGAACCTTGTACATGAAGAAGCGAAGTAGGCAGGATGAAATAAGATTCAGGTCCGCCTCAAAAAACGGCTCAAGCCTTCTTTTCTTACGAATCATGGAACCTTGAAGGTATAAGACAGGAAGTCATCAAACTGCTGAGAAAGATTTATTTTTGTTGAGTAACTGCGTATTTTTTAAGAGACATCATGATGTTAAAGTGAGCTTAATCAATATAGAATCACTTCCCTATTCCTAAGCTAATACAGTTACTGATAAACCCTAAAGATGGCTTCTGAATATCGTTTTATTCGCCTTCGCTTTCACCTACTCAGAACTTTATTGGGATTATGGGGACTTTATCTTCTACCGCTGAGGGTAAGAGCACAGACCGCCCCCGTGCCTCCACCCGATTTTAATCGTATAGAGCCAGAGATATTTCCTGAGCCAACACCCCCAAGCAAAAAAAAGTTACCTCCTTCGGAAGACTTGCTGAACGCTCCCCCTCAGCCAACGCCTCAGCCAGAATCCCCTGACAATCCAAACTTTATCCCTGTGACGAGATACCGTGTCACCGGTAACACGGTGCTAAGTGAAGAAGAGATAGAAACAGTTACTAAGCCCTTCACGGGGGATGCGGTTCCTTTCTCTCGATTACTTGAAGCTCGTTCTGCCCTAACTCAGTACTACATCGATCAGGGCTACATCACCTCAGGAGCCTACTTACCCGCAGACCAGGTGATTGAAGATGGGGTAGTGACCTTACAAGTCGTAGAAGGGCGACTGGAAGGGATTGAAGTCTCAGGTAACAAGCATCTGAAGTCCAGTTATGTCAGCAAACGACTCAATCTGGGGGCAGGGCCACCCCTGAATGTGAATGAGCTATTGGGGGCAATGCGGCTGCTTCAGATTGATCCTCTGATTGGCAACCTATCGGCTGAGCTGACTGCAGGCTCGGGGCCAGGCTTGAGCATTCTACAGGTGAAGGTAGAAGAAGCCCCCACCTTTGATGTGCAGTTTGTCTTGGACAATCAGCGTTCTGGTAGTATCGGTAGTTTTCAACGACAAGTGGTCGTCAGCGAGGCCAATCTGTTCGGGTTTGGGGATGGCGTGCGCTTAGGCTATGCCAATACAGACGGTAGCAATGAATTAGATTTTACCTACACCTTTCCCATCAATGCTCGCAATGGCACCATCAGTGCGAGCTTTAGCCAAGTTTGGAGTCGGGTGGTGGAAGAACCCTTCGACCAGTTGGATATTGAAGGGGTATCCCGAGATCTGAGTTTGACCTATCGTCAGCCCGTGATTCAAACACCCCAGAAGGAACTGGCCCTGGGAATTACCTTGGGCCGTCAAGAAAGTGACACCTCGTTATTAGGGATACCGTTTCCGCTGTCACCCGGTGCTGATGCTGAAGGACGCACCGAAATTTCCCAGCTTCGGTTATTCCAGGAGTGGACCCAACGAGGGAATGATTCGGTTTTAGCGTTGCGATCAGAGTTTGGCATTGGTCTAGATGCCTTTGCCACGATTAATCCCAATCCAGTGGCACCTGGTGATCCCAATATCCCTGATGGGTTGTTTTTCCTCTGGCGTGGACAAGCCCAATGGGTGAAGCAATTCGCCCCTGGCAATCTCTTGCTCCTGCGTTCAACGGCTCAATTTGCCGACCGCCCCCTAGTACCTCTGCAACAGTATGGTTTGGGTGGACTCAATAGCGTTCGAGGGTATCCCCAGAATCTCTTGCTGGTTGATAATGGTTTATTTGGTTCTGCCGAGTATCGTTTACCCCTAGCTCGGTTTGGCGATAACCAAGAAGGATTATTGCAGCTTGCCCCATTTTTTGATGCAGGCCATGGCTGGAGTAATACAGATGGGTCGAGAACTGAGACACTAGCAGCTGTGGGTTTGGGCCTCAGATGGCAGTGGTCAGATTTGATGTCAGCTCGTTTGGATTGGGGAATTCCGATCCTCTCTGTTGGTCCAGAAACCAGTGGTTTTGATGATAGCCAGCTCTTCTTTTCGATTGTGGTCAGTCCGTTCTAGGTATCGCGGGTCTAGGTCATTCCATTGCTCTCTGCATTAATGACCGTGCAGGTGGGCAAATTGGGAGTAAAAGACCTTACTAAAAAAATGACGATGCAACTGCCTGCCAATTGGCAACTACCCGATGAAATCAAACGTCGTTTTGGCCAAAAGGGAGCGGGCAAACAACGTGCCATGCTAGCTGATGACCATCTGTTGCTAGTACTCCATAAGTTGCCACAGCCTGGAAGTCGACTACGGCAAGGGATTTTCTTTTGGCGCAACCCCAAAGGGGCTTGGAAATGCAGTGAGGGGGGAGAAGGGTTACCCCGGCTCAAGAAACATCTTAAAGACTACAGCAAAGCCGAACAGCAACTCAGTCAAGCGTATAGTCAAGCGGCCTTAGCTGAAGACTTTTTCCAAATCCTAGAAAACTTGGCACCGATCTGTCGGGCGGCTAAAAATATGATGGATACCCTGCAAGCAGCTCGGGAGGACGTTCCTGAGGATAGAGACATCATTGATCTAAGAGATTGGGCCAATGATTTAGACCGGACTTTGGATTTGCTCTATACCGATGTTAAAAATGCCCTGGAGTTTGACTTAACCCGACGGGCTGAAGAACAAAGTCGCCTCAGCTTGGAGTCAGTTCGTATAGCTCAACGCCTAAATCTTTTAGCTGCTGTGTTTCTACCCCTCACAGCCCTCTGCAGCTTGTTTGGCATGAACTTGCCCAACGGCTTAGAACGTTCGCCTTTAGGCTTCTGGATCATTTTAGGCTTCGGGATTGCCTTAGGGATCGCGACCCAACGGTGGATTCTCCAACCTGCTACTAAAACTTAACCCTTCGGTCTACCTGGATTAACGCCAGGGCTAGTGCCTCACCTTCTTCTCAGCAAAAGTCTAGGCCGATTTAAGCTAAGCTCCCAATCCAGAGTGGTAGAGTTGGTGCGAGTGAAGCTTGAATACACTGAGGGTAAAGCAACATGGTTAATCCTGGGATATTTCTCGCCATCGGTTTAGCGGTTGTCCATGCTTTTTTTTCCAAGCTCACTATCCCCAGCTTTATCCCTCCCCATCGGTGGCTCTCGTTTGCGGGTGGCGTATCCATTGGCTTTGTATTCTTAGAAATTTTCCCGGAATTGAGTCATGCCCAAGAAGAAATAGAACATGCGCAACTGCCAGTCATTGTTTATTTAGAGAATCATGTTTATCTTTTGGCCCTTCTGGGGTTAGCGGTCTTTTATGGATTAGACAGCCTGGTGTTGCAGTCTCGAAAAGCCAATCAGGAAGAGCAGAATGCTGATCGGGCTGGTACCGTTATTTTTTGGATTCACATCGGCGCCTTTGCAGCCCTTAATGTGATTTTGGGCTATTTACTGCAAGATTTAGGGGCCCATAGTCTATATACCTGCATCCTCTTTTTTGCTGCGTTGGCCTTGCACTTTTTTATCATTGATCATCATTTGTATGAGCATCATAAAACCCCCTATAACCAGCGGGGGCGGTGGTTGTTGGTGGCTGCGATTATTTTGGGGATGGTTTTAGGGCAAGCGGCCATGCTAGATAAGGCAGGCGTCTTGATTATTTGGTCATTTTTGGCAGGCAGCATTATTCTCAACGTGCTCAAGCGGGAACTGCCGGATGAGCAGGAGAGCTGTTTTATGTCTTTTATCATGGGGGCTGCTTTGTATACCGGACTGCTGTTAGCGAAATAGACTGTTAGCGAAATAGATTACTTCGGTTGAAACTGCCGCAGTCGGAGGGCATTGGTTACCACCGAAACGGAACTAAAAGCCATTGCTGCCCCGGCAATCATCGGGTTGAGAAGCAGTCCCCACAGAGGGTAGAGAATTCCGGCTGCGACGGGGATGCCGATAATGTTATAGATAAAGGCAAAGAAGAGATTCTGGCGAATATTGCTCATGGTGGCCCGGCTCAGCTGAATGGCCGTGACGATGCCCTGTAGATCCCCTGAAATTAAAGTGATGTCACTGGCGGCAATGGCAACGTCAGTACCTGTGCCAATGGCCATCCCTACGTCAGCCTGAGCTAAGGCGGGGGCATCGTTAATGCCATCCCCCACCATAGCAACGATGTTGCCATTGGCTTGGAGTTGCTGGATGGCGGCGGCTTTTTGGTCAGGGCGGACGTCTGCCTGGACCTGGTCAATATGGGCTTGGGCTGCGATCGCACCTGCAGTACGCTGATTATCCCCCGTTAGCATCACCACCTCTAACCCCATCCGCTTCAGGGTTTGGACCACCTCAATCGAGGTAGGTTTCAAGGCATCCGCAATGCCCATAATGGCTTCGAGTTGATGATCCACTGCCAGCCAAATCACGGTTTTGCTTTGGGTTTCCCATTGGTGAGCATAGGTCTGCAGCCCATCCGTTTCGACTCCCAAAGTCTGAAACCAGCGCTGGGTGCCTATATGAACCTGGTGGGCTTGGACTTGAGCTTGGACGCCTTGACCTGCGATCGCAGTAAAGTTTTGCGTATCACCCAGCGATACGTCCACGCCCTGGGCTTGAGCGTAACGAACCACAGCGTCAGCCAACGGATGCTCGGAGTGGCTTTCAACCATACCCGCTAGCTGCAAGAGATGAAGCTCATTGCCATGACTCGTGCCTTTTACAGTCATAAAGTCCGTCACTGTTGGCTTCCCTTCGGTCAAGGTGCCCGTTTTATCCAGCACAATGGTTTGAATCTGATGGGCCAGCTCCAAACTCTCGGCCCCCTTGATCAAAATGCCATGTTCTGCCCCTTTACCCGTACCCACCATGACCGAAGTAGGCGTGGCTAATCCTAAGGCACATGGGCAAGCAATAATCAGAACACCAACGGCTGTAATTAGGGCTAAGGAAAGGGTTTGGGTGGTGAGTAGCCAGACGATAAAGGTGATGACTGCAATAGTGATCACGGCTGGGACAAACCAGCCCGTGACTTGATCGGCTAAGCGCTGAATCGGCGCTTTCGACCCCTGTGCCTCTTGCACTAATTTGACGATCTGAGCCAAGACCGTCTCTTTGCCAACATGAGTGGCACGGAATTGGAAACTGCCTGTTTTATTGAGCGTTGCCCCAATCACGAGATCGCCGGGTTGCTTCTGGACGGGCTGGCTTTCTCCCGTTACCATTGCTTCATCTACGGTGGATTGACCTTCAATGATTTCACCATCCACGGGGATTTTTTCTCCAGGACGGACGAGGACGGTATCGCCAGGTTGCACAGCTGCGATCGCAATCTCCACGACCTGCCCATCCCGAATCACCCGCGCCGTTTTGGCCTGCAAGCCCATCAACTGACGAATCGCGGTAGAAGTTTGGCCTTTGGCTCGCTCTTCAAACCATCGTCCCAACAGGATTAGGGTAATCACCACAGCAGAGGTTTCGTAGTAAACCCCAAGGCCCTGGTTTGATCCTGCAGGGATAAAGGTCACAACTAAGGAATAGAAAAAAGCAGCACTGGTGCCCAAAGCAATCAACGTATCCATGGTGGCCGTTCGCTGCTTTAGAGCCTTGATTGCTCCACCATAGAAGGAATAGCCACACCAGAACTGAACTGGCACGGTCAGAACAAGCTGCAAGATGGGGTGATGGGACCAGGCTGGAATCCAGGTAATGGGTATACCCGTCATCATCGGCAATGACCCCACCATCAGCAAAACGCTGATCACGCCACCAATCAGTACTTTAAGCTGAAGGTGTTGAGAGGTTGGGGGGGAAGGACGCTGAGATAGGTTATCTGCGAGGGTGTACCAATCCTGATCGTCTAGAATCTCGGCCCTGTATCCAGCAGCGCCGATGGAGGCGGCCACTGCTGCGGGTTGAATTTGATCGGGGTTGAACTGAACCGTTGCTTGCTCAGCCCCAAAATTAACACTGCAATCTTCAATACCATTTAAATTCCTGAGGACTTTCTCGATATTGTTGGCACAAGCGGCACAGCTCATCCCGTCTAGCTTTAGTGTCAAAGTTTGGGTCATGTCAAACTCCTCCCCAAAGCAGGTTGCCATCAGGCTACCCCACCATAGGTAATTGGACTTTTAGCTCTAGCTTATCCTTAGGCCATCAAGATTTGACCCAGCGTCAATTGCAGCTCTGGGAAAGTCAAAGATTGGATCAGATCGTTTTCTTGAAATCGCTGGAATTGATAGTGGCTTTGGGCATCCAACTGGTAAACGAACACAGCAGGTTGTTTAGGGAAGCCCAGGTAAGTACGACTTCCCAAAGCAAGATAGTCCACAATCCAGTATTCTGGGATTCCTAATCTTTGGTATTCATCTAGTTTGTCTTCATAGTCGTCTTCCCAGTTGGTGGAAACAACTTCAACCGCAAGCTGAATCGGTTCCCGAAGGGCTGTATAAGCGGTCCGATTGGACCGCCAAATAGCTTGATCAACCACGCTGACATCAGGATGACGCCCTTGTTCTTGCCCCGTTTGGGTTTGGGTGGCCAAGACGATGCGATCCGATACTTTGTAGTTCATCTGGCATCGGCTCACTTCTGCCTTGAAGACATCCGCAATAAAACCAGCAATATCTTCATGTTGCCGAGTGGCCAATATGCGTACAATTTCTCCGTTAACTAGCTCATAAAATCCATCTTCTGGATATTGGTCCAGAAATTCTGTAAATGAGAGATTCCGTTGACTAGCAAGGGTCATGGTGCCGTCCTATCTCGTCGTCCATAGCATCATTCTGTAATGGCTTTATTTGATGCCAGAGTAGCTGATTCTATTTCTAGTGTAGAACCTGCTTACGATTGAACTTCTGAGAGTTGAGAAGTTTCAAGGGTTCCTAAAGATCGATAATTATCCGTTTCTCGAAGGCGCTGACTCAGGAATCGGCAAATTTCCAAAATAATATGGGGGCGCTGGGTCATTAGGCTAATAAAGCGGTTCTTCTCCAGCTTTAGCAATGTGCAATCTTCTAACGCGACAGCTCCATCCCAATGGGGGGCGTCATCAAACAAAGCCACTTCCCCAAAATATTCACCGACAGAAAGCTGCTTTAAATCGCGGGATTGGTCATCAATGTTTTTCACAATCTGAACCTTACCCTCAGCAATGATGTAGAAGTGAGTACACCAGCTGCCTTCTGAAAAGATAGTTTCCCCAGCCAGTTTTTGCTCTTGTTCTAGAGTTTGGTCAATCAGCAGTAGCTCATCCAGCGATAGATTCTTAAACAGAGCGACTTCTTTGAGCAGCAGCAGGCGTTTCATAAATTGATGGGTGGGTAAAGGATCTGGATCAACCGACAGAAAAATCTGTTCTGCCACGGTTTTGACCAGGGGATCTGGATCATTGACTAAAGCAGAGGGTACCCCCGCTAGGGCAATTAAAGCCCCGATCCGAATCCATCGATCCTGAGTTTCCAAGGCTTCTAACAGTAATTTATACCCTTTATCGCGCATCCATTGGGGTTCAACACAGCTCCGTCCACTCGTCGGCTCTTTTTTGACAAACTGTTCCAGCACGGGCAGAAGCGGTAAGACAAAGCGACGATTTTTCAAGGAAGCCAAGGCTTCGACCGCGCTGGCCAAATCCTTTTGCTCATTGGTGCTCAAAATCCGATTAATGGCGTTGACGGTGCGGTCATGGCCCAAACAGGCCAAAATGTAGAGCACCTTTTGCAAGAGGCGATTGTGAAAATCTTCAATGGCTAAGGCTAAGGGGTGCCAAGTGGGGTCTGTGCTGGGGATTTGCTGCTGCCATTTGCGAGTATGGACGAGCTGCTGAAATTCAGGCGCTAGGTGTTCATACAAGATCTTGCCGGCCTGGCGATTGCGCACCTGTCCGATGGCTGCGATCGCAGTCTTTACAACTTCCGTATCATCCGCAGATAAGCTCTCTTGGGCCATCAGCAATCCAGCCTTGCCATAGGCGGGCAAAATCTGAGCTGCCTGCTGTCGAACCCGAGGATCAGGATCTTCAAATCCTACGGCAATATGGGTGACATAATCAGGGACATGGACCACCCCCAATAGCTGAAAGGCTGCAGCTCGCACCAGCGGAGCAGGATGATCGAGGGCTGTAATGGCAATATCTGCGAGATCTCGGTCCCCCGCTTGGCCCAGAGTAGCAAGGATAGCCAAGCTTTCTTGCTGGATGCCAGGGTCGTCCTGGATCAGCAATTTTGTGAGCAATGGCATCAAGCTACGATCTTGGCTGCAGGCAATCACCCGCACAACGGCTTGACCCGCAGCTTCAGACAGACCTGAGTACCAGATTTGATCGCAGGTGGATTGCAGGGTCTCGTCCGTTTGGCCGACTTGATCGACGGCGACAGCGGCTAAGGACCGAATGGTTGGATCGGCTTCTTTTAAAAGGATTTGTAGCTGTTCTGCCGTAAAGGGATAACGATTGGCAATTAGTATCTCTAAGGCGGTGGAGCGGAGCGGTCCAGAGACAGTCAGAAGGCAGTCTTCGAAAATCGCGACGGTTTCTGGATCGGGATTCGTGCTGAATAGACGAACGATAGCCGTTTGCAACTCGGGATCATCCTGTCCTAGCAAGGGCTGGACATCCAGATAAAACTGGCTGGGTTGCCCCAATTGGGTTGCAAATTCCAGACCCTTAATTTGAGTGTAGCGATCGCTATCTTTGAGCAAGTCGCGAATCACCGCATTGGACTCTGCCGGAAATTGCGCTTGCACATCCCCCAGCTCATCCAAATTAATGGCATCCGAACGAATCATTTCTTCCAGGCCCTGGGCATAGTATTTGCCCATGGGTAAGCGCAGACCAAATAAGACGCAAGTTAGGCCAATGGCAATCCAGGAAATTTGGGCCAGGCTGAGAGAATGATGGCAGATCAATAGCAGTCCCCCCGCTGAGGTCAAGCCCACTGCATAGAAAAAGCCATCGCTGAGGGTGCGAATTCGACCGAGAAACTCTCGGGGAACGGCATTGTAATTAAGCTGATGAACCGGGATGTTGATGCTTTTGTAGAGGCCATCTCCGTTGATATGGAGGGCGACGGCAGCAGGCAGGCTGGTTTGCAGGACGATGCCAAACAGACCAAACAGGGTGGTTAAGGGATAGACCACATTCATGCGGGCCACCCCGACCCAGTGCAAAAGAGGACGGGTAAAGCAATAGAGCACCAGCACCTGAATAACGCTGACGCTCACCCGCATCAAGCCTAAGAAGCCGGTGAGGGCATCTTCCGTAAAGTTATTGGCGTAGATGCTAAACCATAAAAATTCGGCAGATAGGTAGATAATCACCAACAAAAAACTGCTGGCGGCTAGAAACAGCATCAGCGGGTAGCGCTTCACCAAGTCGGGAAAGGTCTTCAGGGCCTCGATCATGCCCACATTGTCTTTTTTGCCAACGGTTTCAATTTGGCGCTGGGTATTTTCCAGAAAGAACAATTGTGCGATCGCAATCCCAAAAATCACGGGTAACCCCAATAGGAGTTCTCGGGTCGAGAAAAAGTGTGATAGCAACGCCGTCAATCCCCCTCCAACCAGGGTTCCCCCCGCCTGGGCCATGCCAATGAACGGGGCATACCGCTTATAATCCAGAGCCGAAAAATAATCTGTCAGTAAGCTGGCATAGAGAATATTGTTATGAAAGTCCCACTGAAAAAAGACCAAAATCAGAACAATATAGTAGGTGGCGAGCCCGGTCTCAGCGAGCAGGAACCGCATGCCGACAGCCATTACTGCAGCCAGCATCAGCATGTAACGAAAGAGTTGAGGCCGACTATACCGATCTACGACTTGAGAAAACAGTGCATAGGCTGGGATTGAAAACAGGCCAATCAAGATAAAGGCTAAGGGCAAACCATCTGCGCCTACATGGGTGAGAAATAGTGAATTCGCCACCGCCATCTCAATGACGCTATAGGTGAGCACCACCACGGCCAAAAGCAATAGCTGAGCCAGACGTCCCAATTTCCACGGGGACGAACCAGACGGAATCTCAGCTAAGTTGACCATAAATACACTCTGCTAAATAACTTAATTTTGGCTTAATTTCCGTCTTAGGTGAATAATTCTGAGGCTGATCCCTGATGATCCCAAGCATGAACATTTCTGAGCCTAAAACATACCTGGATTGATCCAGATAAACTCAATGAATCGCAATAAGTTATCTCTCTTCTTGTCCACTATTTGGATATATCCTGCTCCTCAATCACTACAATTGGGGTAGAGCAATGGATCCCTGTCTTTGGTGGGGCGGGGGTAAAAGGCCATGCATTTAGAGGGAAGCCAGTATGGAGTGGTATCAACTGCATCCAGAGAACGTCCTGAATCATCTGGACACCTCTCTTGATCAGGGGCTTCCCCACACTGAGGCAGCGATTCGGCAACAGACCTATGGTCTGAATGAACTGATTGAACAAGGCCGCGAAAGTCCTTGGCAAATGCTGTGGAAACAGCTAACGGCCACCATGGTTTTGATTTTAATTGTGGCTGCAGTTCTATCGGGTTTGCTAGGAGATCTTAAAGATGCCCTAGCGATCTTAGCTATCGTTATTTTCAATGCTGGACTAGGCTTCTTTCAAGACTATCAGGCTGAAAAAGCGATTTCTGCTCTTAAAAAGCTGGCTGTCCCCCAAGTTAGAGTCAGGCGTCAAGGGGCCTGGCAGACAATCGGGGCTCAGTCTCTAGTCCCAGGCGATATCATCTGTCTTGAGGCAGGAAACTTGGTGCCTGCCGATGGCCGAGTCATTGATAGTGCCTCCTTACGAATACAAGAAGCATCACTAACGGGTGAGTCGGAACCCGTTGATAAGACGATTGATGCCTTAGCAGGTCAGTGCCCCTTAGCCGAACGCCACAATATGGTCTATATGGGGACTGCCGTTACCTATGGGCGAGGTCAAGCGGTTATCACTGACACTGGGATGAAAACAGAGCTAGGTCAGATTGCCGCAGCGATCCAAACGGCAAAGCCTAGCCCGACGTTACTGCAGCAGCGGTTGGATCAGTTTGGTAAACAACTTGCGATCGCAATCACAATCCTAATCCTCATTATTTTTCTCATAGGACTACTCCAAGGCGAAAACTTGCGGTTTATGTTTTTGACAGCGGTGAGTTTAGGGGTAGCAGCGGTCCCAGAGGGGTTACCTGCCATCGTCACCATTGCCCTAGCGTTGGGGGCTCAGCGGATGTTGAAACATCAGGCTCTGATTCGGAAGTTGCCTGCTGTGGAGACCCTGGGGTCCGTGACGGTCATTTGTTCGGACAAGACCGGGACCCTGACTGAAAACCGCATGACCGTCACAGATTTGGTCTTTGCAGATACAGAAATCACCCTCCCGACTACCGCCATACCCTTGACCCCCGAGCACCCTCCCCATCCAGGTGTGCAGCACCTCCAACCCCATCAACAATCGGCCCTCAATGTTATGTTGACCGGGCTGGCCCTCTGTAATGATGCCTGCCTAGAATCGGACCCTGAGCACCCTGACCACTATCGTTTTCTCGGGGATCCGACTGAAACAGCGTTGCTAGCCGTCTCAGCCCAGTTGGGCTCCTGGCCACCTCAATTCCGTCAAGATCTGCCTCGACATCAGGAACTGCCCTTTGACGCCAATCGCAAATTGATGAGCACCGTGCATCCGTTTAAGACAATGCCCTATCTGGAAGCCCTGGCTCAACAGGCTCCCGCGCCCCTCAGCTCCTTAAATCTGATGTTTACCAAGGGAGCCCTCGACCGTCTATTAGATTTATCCAGTCATATTTGGAGTCCAGATCGGGTCGAACCGCTCTCCGAGACGAAACGCCGCGAGATCTTTCAAATCCATGACCGCTTAGCCGCTGAAGGAAAACGTATCTTGGGGATTGCCCTGCGCTGGCTTCCCCAAAGTCCGAATGGGCTGTCCCCACAAAATCTGGAACAAGACTTAGTTTTTATGGGATTGGTGGCCATGATTGATCCGCCCCGCCCCGAAGCCAAAGACGCCGTGTTCTTATGCCAATCCGCAGGGATTCGCCCGGTGATGATTACGGGGGATCATCCGATTACCGCCAACGCTATTGCCCAACAGCTACAAATTTCCAGCCGCCCACCCCTGACTGGTCAAGACTTATCCCAGTTGAATGAAGCTCAGCTCTCTGAGTCTGTGCAGCAGGTTTCGATTTATGCTCGGGTCTCTCCTCAACATAAGCTGGCGATTGTACGTACGTTGCAGCAGCAAGGGCAGGTTGTGGCCATGACAGGCGATGGGATCAATGATGCCCCTGCCCTGAAACAAGCCGATATTGGGGTCGCCATGGGTATCACGGGCACCGATGTCGCCAAACAGGCCGCAGATATGATTCTGCTAAATGACGATTTTTCCACCATTGTGGCGGCCGTGCGAGAAGGACGAGTCATTTATGACAATATTCGCAAATTTATTAAGTACACCCTTAGCGGCAATTGTGGTGAACTGTGGGTGATCCTGATGGCTCCCTTGGTGGGGATGCCCATTCCGCTTCTACCCCTGCAAATTTTGTGGATCAATCTGTTGGCTGATGGTTTATTGGCGATTGGGTTGAGTGTAGAACCCTCAGAGCGCAACATTATGCGTCGTTCTCCCTACTCTCCGACCGAGAATTTGTTTAGCCGGGGTGTCGGTCGGGATATTGCTTGGATCGGATTATGGTTAGGCTGTCTGTTTTTAGGGGTGGGTTACTGGGGTTGGCAGTTGGATTTGGCCCAATGGCAAACCTTTATCTTTACGACCCTGGCGTTTTCTCGAATTTTTCTAGTTCAGGCCATTCGAGGTGAGCAAGAGTCTTTTTTCAAAATGGGAGTTTTGAGCAACAAGCCGTTACTTGGATCGGTGATCCTAACTACAGGACTCCAATTATTGGTCCTCTACAACCCAATGTTCCAAAAGATCTTCGAGACTCAGCCCCTTACTGTTATTGAGCTACTGCTCTGTCTTGGGGTTGCCAGCCTGGGCTTTTGGGCGGTGGAGCTACAGAAATGGGGGCTGCGCCAAAAAAAGCGCTAAATTCCCCTACTCAATCCGATGAATCTTGATAAAGTTAGTCCCCCTAGCTCGTTGGGTAGGAATGCCGCCAATAATCAAGATTTTGTCTCCAGACTCCACAAACTGTTTAGCCAGTAAAAATGATTGGGCTTGGGATACCAGCTCTTCAAAGGATTCCACCTGGTGGTCAATCAAAATGGGCTTGACGCCCCAAACCAAATTAAGGCGATGGTAAACCTTTTCACAGGGGGTAATGGCAATGACCGGAGTTCGAGGCCGCTCGCCTGCCGCCATCATTGCGGTGTAACCCGATGAGGTAAAAGCGGCAATGCACTTTAAGGTCAGTACGTCCTGAATCGCACTGAGGGCCTCACTGAGGGCATGGGTCTCATCAAAGCAGGCGGGTGGATTATTAACGAAGTTCAAATCAGGTTCCACATCCGTGGCAATCCGAGCCAACATTTCCACCGATTTAACGGGATATTCGCCTACCGCCGATTCTCCCGACAACATCACTGCATCCGTGCCATCAATAATGGCATTGGCAACGTCACTGGCTTCGGCTCGCGTCGGTCGAGGATTGCGAATCATACTGTCCAGCATTTGGGTGGCGGTGACCACGGGGAGCTTGCGCTTATTACAAGCCCGAATAATCTGCTTCTGCAGTTTAGGGACTTTTTCCGCACTCATTTCAACCCCTAAATCGCCACGGGCCACCATCACCGCATCACAAGCATCCAGAATCGCTTCCAGATTTGCGATCGCATGGGGTTTCTCAATCTTGGCCATCACCGGTACATCTGCTGCCCCATGCTGCGCTAGCACCTCTTTGAGCAGATGAATATCGGCGGCCCGACGGACAAAGCTAAGGGAGACCCAGTCCACCCCTTGGGACAGGCCAAACTCCAAGTCTTGCCGATCCTTGTCCGTCAAAGAGGGAAGCTGCAAATCTAGACTCGGAAGATTGACCCCCTTACGACTGCCTAAAATGCCACCTTGAATAATTTGACAATGGATTTGATCCCCTTCAACCTGTGCCACCCGTAATTCCAGCAAACCATCATCCATCAAAATAGGCGTTCCAGATTGGGCTTCATTCGCCAAATAGGGATAGTCAATGGCCACGGTTTGTGGTTGGTTGTGAAAGTGCTCTTCCGCCACTAACGTCAACCGTTCGCCTACAACTAAATTCATTGCCCCATCTGCAATCTGGCCAACTCTAATTTTGGGGCCTTGTAAATCCTGTAGCAACGTAATAGGCGTATCGAGTTCTGCAGACACAGACCGCAACAGCTTTACCATTTGGGCATGCTGTTCATAAGTGCCATGGGAAAAGTTTAAGCGAGCCACATCCATTCCGGCCCTCACCATTTGGCGAATAATCTCTGGGGAGCTACTGGCCGGACCAATAGTAGCAACGATTTTTGTCCGGTGCGTCAGGGATGCAATCACGGTCGGTATTCTTTGGAAGTAAAGGCAGTCTTTCAACCATATCTTGAATAGATAACTGATCTAAAAAATTGCTTAGGAAAATCCTGTCATCCATGAACCTCTCTTAACGTGGTAGTTGTTGAGCCATATTCGTCTCATCATCAAAACTGCACAACTTTGTAAAGGCTTTCTATCTCTACAGTCCCTTTAACGCCAAAAAAGTCAGCATTTCCCAAATTGAATTTATCTTTGACCGCTGTGTTTCTGTTTATCTACAACTGAACAGAGATTGAGTTCCGGTTAGATGATTTGATGGTCAGATCTTATCGCTCTAGCAGCTCAGAGCGATAGGACTGGCTGAGAGACATCTGATTTTCGCTGCATGAATAGGGCCTAAAGCAAGTGCTTAGTACTCCTTCCTATGAGGTTCTCAATGACTATAAAAATAGGCATTAATGGGTTTGGCCGTATTGGTCGACTAGTATTCCGAGCTGGGATCAATAATCCCAATATTGAATTTGTCGGCATTAATGATTTAGTCCCTGCCGAGAACATCGCTTACCTACTGAAGTACGACTCAACCCATGGTCCCTTTCGTGGCACAGTTGCGGCTACGTCTGAGGGCATTATGGTCAATGACAAATTCATCCCCTGTACCGCGATTCGTAATCCAGAAGAACTACCCTGGGGCCAGCTAGGGGCAGAGTATGTCGTGGAAGCGACAGGACTCTTCACCACCTTTGATACTGCCTCAAAACATCTCGCCGCCGGGGCCAAGCGGGTTGCTATTTCAGCCCCTACGAAAGAAAAGGATCCTGAGAAGGTTCCGACGCTCCTTATGGGAGTTAACCATGACCTCTACAATCCCCAGCAACATACGGTTGTATCTAACGCCAGCTGTACCACCAATTGTCTGGCCCCCATTGCCAAAGTCATTCACGATAACTTTGGTTTTGCCGAAGGACTGATGACGACGGTTCATGCCATGACTGCCACACAGCCGACGGTAGACGGCCCCAGCAAAAAAGATTTGCGCGGAGGCCGAAGTGCAGCCCAAAACATTATTCCGGCTTCCACCGGTGCAGCCAAAGCGGTCACCCTAGTTCTGCCCGAACTCAAAGGTAAGTTGACGGGGATGGCCCTGCGGGTTCCGACTCCTGATGTCTCTGTTGTTGACCTCACCTTCCGCACAGAGCGTTCTACCACCTATGCCGATATTTGTGCAGCCATGCGAACCGCTGCCTACGGGGAACTCCAAGGAATTTTGGGATATACCGAAGATGCCGTTGTCTCTACGGATTTCACCAGTGATCCCCATTCCAGCATTTTTGATGCTGGAGCGGGTATGGAACTGAACTCTAATTTCTTTAAGGTTGTGGCTTGGTATGACAACGAATGGGGTTACTCCAATCGCATGATTGATTTAATCCAGTCCATGGCCGCCAAGGAATCGGAAAGGATGGCATTTGCCTAGTTAGCCATTGCTTTATACCACACTCCCTTAACCTATGGTTGGGGGAGTGTTTTTTTGGGAACAAGTAATGCATCAGCCCTCTGGCGACGCCGCTTTTGCCATAGTTTGGCCAGGGCTCGAATACTTCGCATAAACCGATCTTTCTCAGGAGCAGATAATTGAGTCTGCTGCCAAGCAGGTCTGGCCATCAGCACTTGGAGCCAGCGCTGTAACTTTGGCTGTTGATCCAATGTAAATCCTAAGTCACCAAGTACCGGGACAAACGAGCCTGCCACAATATCCGCCAAACTTAAACCATCGCCACCAAAATAGGGGGCTTCTAGAAGCCCTTCAAATATATTCAGCACCGTCACTGCCCGATATTTAGCATAGGTTTGTTGGTCTGGCTTTTTCATCAAGCACTCACCAATCGCTGGGACCAATTCATTCACAGCAATCATTTGCACCTGTCGCACCTTGGCAACTGCCTGGACAGATGCGGGCAGCAACTTAGGTTGGGGATATTGCAGGTCCAAATAATCCAAAATGGCTTGGGATTCTGTAATCGTCAAGCCATTGTCCACTAGTACCGGAATCCGACAAAAGGGGTTGAGGGTTCTGAACTCTGGAGTAAATTGATCGCCCCCCATATTTACGTATATCGGATCAAACGTTAGCCCCTTCTCAAGGAGCGTGATCCAAACGGGACGGCTAAAGAGGGATGGCTTGGCATAATAAAAAGAAATCATTGGTATTTTAGAACGAACGATCGTACTAAATATAAAGCAAGCAGTATCATACCTTCAACCCCCAACGCCAGAACTCTTTCATTGTCTGAATTTAGCTGTTTTGGGATTGACTTGATAATGTCACTGAACGACTTTGTGCCTAGGGATAACCTGGCCTAAGCAGGACCTCAGCCTTTCTCCAGACAGACTATTGCGTCCACTCAGGGCTTAACTGACGGAAGTTGAGTTGGGAAACACCCGGATGACACCGAACACAGGTATCAGGGGTGACTGGTTCAGCAAAATCAACACCGGGATGCAAGATCTTAAAGAATGTTGAACGCCTAACTTGGTATGGAATGGGGCGAAGACCATCTTCTCTCATCGGTCGAGAGAAGAATCTTAGGTATTCCCAGGTCTGGGTAAGTTCTGGATTTCTAAACGGGGGCAACACTACGCCGTAATGGTTGGTGTCCGGTAAGAGGGTCTGCCAAGTTTGGCTCGGTAATACTTGTGGGGGTAAAGCGACATGGCACGTTCCACACCGTTGCTGATAGAGTTTTTCACCCTGCTTGAGCTGAGGAGGGACCCGATCAACGCCACCGACAGACTCAGGGGTTGGCAGGGATTCTGAGGCTTGGGCTAAGGGGGCAGTTTCAATGGCCACAGAGGTTTGGATGTGAGCTAATCCCCAGCCCAGTACACAACTCCATAGGCTTAATAAAAAGATGAGGCCCCAGATTGAACGTCGTCGTTTTCTTCTCAGTTTGATCATTTTGGACATTGCCTCTCACCATCTAATAAAGAGTCAGACGTTTGGGTCAATGTTCCATTACCTGACATTGTTCAGGGCACAGCTAAACCACAACGTTGGTTCCAGAGCCTCTCACTAAAATGATGGTTGCCTCTGTCCCTTGGGCAATAGCTAGGGGGATGTTTCCCTTAAGTGCTTGGTGGACTAACCCAGCTGGACTGGCTCCAATGACGATGATGTCAGTCTTTTGGAGCCTTGCCAGTTCCACAATAGCGTCTGCCACATTTTGAGCACAAATTTGTGTCCGTTTGACTGCGCTATCCGGGCAAGCCTGTTTGAGGAACTGTGAGTAGTGATCGAGAATGCTGGGGTCAGGCAGATCACTACTGGGGGGATAAACTTGAAACAATTTCAGTTTGGGTGACTTGCTAAGGGGAACAAGGGCTGGCAACAGTTGAATCGCTTGTTGCACATTGGGCCCTCCAGACACTGGGATAAGCCAACGCTGGTTTTTACTCCTATTAAAGTGGGCGGCAGGTCTTATCACCAAGACTTGGCTTTTGGCCTGCTGGAGAATCGTCCGAACTGTGGGATTACCAATCTGTCCACCAGAAAAAAATTGCCCTTGCCACCCCATAAGCAGGAGATTGATATGCTCCGTCTGTTCGACTTCCAAAATGGCTTGGGCTACGTCCTGAGCCGCAATGATTTGGGTATGAACAGACACTTGGTGGCGTTGGCCATACCGAATTGCTCTTTGTAGAAGTCGCCGACCTTTGACGGTTTGGACGGGGGTCTCAGCTGGTAAACGATTACGAGGTAGACGGATAATGTGCAGGCACTCTAACTCATAGTTCAGGGCTTGAGCCATGGCTACAGCAACCTTTAGGAGGGTTTCAGCCGTGTCAGGATTCGCGAGGGGCAAGAGGATTCGCCCTTCGCCAGTGGCGGGCCCTCGAGTTAGGTAGACACCATAGGACGGGGCAAAAGCCTGATTATCCTGTTGTTTCTGGCCGGAAATGTGATCAAATTCGGCGTGAATAATATCGGCACGGGTAATGATGCCGATGAGTTTGCGTCCATCTAATACGGGGAGACGACTGATATGGGAGCGATTGAGAATATAAAGGACATCTGACAAGGAAGCCGTGGGGCCGACCGTTAAGGGTTGGGACGTCATGATATCCCGGATTAAGGTATCGCCGGGTTTCTGTTGTTGCGTCACTCGATTGAGATCCGTGCGACTCAAGATCCCCACTAATCGTCGGTCTTCGAGCACTGGAAAACCCCGATGGTGGGAACGGGAAAAAATCTTTCGGGCTGCATCTAAAGACAGATCGCTAGGTAACGTTTCCACTTGCCGCTGCATAATGTCTTCTGCAGTCAGGGCATCTAACATCCGTTGGGCAGAGGGAGATGCATTTTGGAGTTGAATCCCTTGTTGCTGTAGCAACAAATCATAGATAGAACTTTGATTGACTTGCTCAGCGGTTAGATAGGCGACTACAGAGCTGATCATCAGAGGGAGAACGAGATTGAAATCCTGGGTGATTTCAAAGATAATCACGATCCCGGTGACAGGGACACGACTAACGGCCCCAAAAAACGCCCCCATGCCCACAAACGCATAAGTCGTGGGTAAACCAGCACCGAGTAGTTGAGCCTGACCTAGCCCTACTAAATTCCCTAAGGCGGCCCCCATGACTAGGCTGGGGGCAAATAATCCGCCTGGAGCCCCTGAACCATAGGCAATCAGGGTTAGTCCAAACTGGACAACGAAGGCTGTTAGAGCCAACTGCCAACCCAGATCCCCTAAACCCAATAGTCCTCTGAGCCCCGTATTGTCCTGGAAAATGCTGGGCAGTTGGCCAATAATACCGCCACAAATACCGCCTGCTAAGCCGATGCGCCAGGGTAACCCGAGGAACTTGAGGCGGCGGTTTAGATCAACACTGAGGAGCAGGCCTCGATTGAATATGGCTCCAAATCCTCCTGCCAAAATCCCCAGCAAAATAAAGAAGGGAATTTCCGGAACGGAGAAGCTGGTGGCGGTGGTGACCTGTTCAAAGCTGATAGATAGGTTTTGCCCCCCTAAAACATGGGCAACAACTGCACCGATAAAGGAAGACAGAATGGCGGTCCCCAGGGTTAATCCAGATAAGTCATGCAACAGCTCCTCGACAATAAATAAGACCCCAGCAATGGGGGCTGCAAACCCTGCTGCGAGTCCTGCCCCGGCCCCGGCTGCAATCATTTGCTGTCGGTGGTTGGGAGCTGTAGGGAACCAGTAGCTTAGCTGTGCGGCCAGAGCAGCGCCTAATTGCACCGTAGGCCCTTGCCGCCCTAAAGGTAATCCGGTTCCCAGGGCAGTGATGCCGCTGACCAGTTTAACCAGGGCGACTTGCCAATTCAGCGCAATGGGAAACTGTGCCAGTGCAGCCTTCACTTGAGGGATACCACTCCCCTTGGCATCCGGGGCAATGGTTTCTATCAGCAACCCTGCGGTTAAACCACCGATAACCCCTATTAACGGCAGCATCAGAGGAGAATGAAACTGGTTGGCTAAAGATATCCGTAGCCCCCCTAACCACCCAATCCCATCCTGTAAGGCGACGGCTGCTAAACCAGAAATAAGACCAATCAGACAGGCTTCAATAATGGCAAAGCGACTGGACTGAGTGAGGTGGCGCAGGGGTTGGAATGCCGAAATTAGCTTCATAGAGGTATGTCCAGAAGCCTTTGCTTTGTTTGATCAGGGTTAGATCTTGGGCTGGAATAAGTAAAGCAGCGTTGTAATTTGAGGTTGAAAAATGCTTGGGGGGGAGAGGATGAGATCGCATCTTCCGTATCATCACTACGTCTGACCAAGAACCACATCGTATGGGTATAAAAAAGTGTGATGGGAGGGGGAATACCGGAAGGCGAAAGAACAGCCCACATAAAGCGTTGTGGAGTCACCTCACAGCAATCACCATCATCTTACCTTGGTGCTTAGCTCTGATCGGCATCCCGCCGCTGTAGAGGATTGAAAAACTCACTTAGACCTTCACTGGCAAGGGATAATCCCACCGATAATGAGGCCATTGCTAAGCCAGGAAATAGGGTGGTCCACCACACTTCCCCAGTGAATCCTTCTAGGGCCACTTTTAAGTCATATCCCCATTCTGGGATTTCAGCGGGCAAACCTAGACCCAAGAAGCCCAGGGCTCCCAGGGTTAAAACAGAGTCTGCGGCATTTAAAGAGAACAAAACTGGCACACTTTGAATCACATTACCGAAGAGATATCGCGTAATAATTCGCCAAGGAGAAGCCCCTAGAGCTCTAGCGGCTTCCATAAACAGCTCTGTCTTAATGCTGACGGTATGGTTACGAACCACACGATAGTACTTAGGGATATAAGCTACACCTAACGCAGCCGCAGCACTCGGAACTCCTCGGGCTGCCTCACCAATCGAAAAGGACAAGGTTACGGCAATCAGTAAACCTGGAATGGCATAAATCGAATCCATTAAAAAGAGTAAGATTCGATCTACCCAGCCCCCAAGATACCCACTGATGAGTCCCAAAATAACGCCAAAAACAACACTAAATAAGGTTGCTGCCACCACAACTTGTAGGGCAGCCCGAGCCCCATAAACTGTTCGAGCAAAGACGTCATACCCGAGCTTGTCCGTACCAAACCAATGCTTACCAGAGGGCGCACTATGGGGAATATTTTCAAGAATGCTGGTGGAGGTTGGATCTTGAATCCAATTCCATTGCTCTAAAGAGGGAGCTATTAGAGCAATAATGACAAAAAACAGGGTAATCATAATGCCCGTAATCATTAACCAGACTGATAAGCTGGCATGATGGGGAAACCGTAGAAAACGTGGCCAAACTTTAGTAGGAGTCATTGGCGAAAGAAAATACGAATAAAGAATTCACTACAATTGATACGGAATATGAGGGAAATGTTACAAAAGTTCTGATTTTTTGGCCGGTTTTAGGGTACACTCTAGACCACATTCTCCTGAAAATTTTTGGTGTGGTGTAGGCCATTGAATACTCTTAAAACCGTTTCTTCCCCCGTTAGCATAGTGGATCAGTCTGTTTCGACCAAAGCAAACTCGTCGATCCTTGAGGTATGGGGAGGGACACCACTCCAAGGGAAAGTCAACATTAGTGGAGCCAAGAACTCCGCCCTCGTGCTTATGGCTGGGGCACTCCTCTGTTCAGAACCCTGCCGTTTGCGGAATGTTCCATCCCTTGCAGATATCCAAGGAATGGCCAAAATCCTCAAAGCCTTAGGGGTCAAAATTAAGCAAGATAACGATGTTTTAGAGTTGGATCCGACCCACATCACCACAACGGATGCCCCCTATGAACTCGTCAGTAAGCTAAGGGCCAGTTTCTTTGCCATTGGTCCATTACTAGCCCGAATGGGCGTTGCCAAAGTCCCTTTACCCGGCGGCTGCGCCATTGGTGCGAGACCCGTAGAAATTCATGTTCGAGGTCTAAAGCAGCTTGGAGCCGAAGTTTACATTGAACATGGTGTCGTTCATGCCTATGCTTCTAAACTTAAAGGCGCCAAGATTTATCTGGATTACCCCAGCGTGGGGGCGACCGAAACCCTGATGATGGCTGCAACCCTGGCCGAAGGGGAAACCGTTTTGGATAACGCTGCCCAGGAGCCTGAAGTTGCAGACTTGGCAAACTTCTGTATATCCATGGGAGCCAAGATTACGGGAGCGGGCACCAAAACGATTACCATTTCTGGTGTTCCTAAACTGCACAGCACCGATTACAACATTGTGCCAGATCGGATTGAAGCAGGCACCTTTTTGATGGCGGGAGCGATTACCCACTCTGATATTCTTCTGTCGCCTGTCGTGCCTGATCACCTAACTGCAGTCATTGCTAAACTCAGGTCTATCGGATTTCAATTGACACCGGATGCCCAACAGGGATTGCGGATCCAGTCTAAAGGGGTTCATACAGGGACCGAAATCGAGACGCTTCCCTATCCGGGGTTCCCCACCGATATGCAATCCATTTTCATGGCTCTGCTGACCTTAAGTGAGGGAAACAGTGTTGTGACTGAAACAGTATTCGAAAATCGTTTGGGCCATGTTCCTGAATTGGTCAGGATGGGGGCTGATATTCGAGTGAAGGGCAATATTGCTGTGATTCATGGTGTGCCATTCTTGTCAGGGGCACCGGTAACAGGAACTGACTTGAGGGCAACGGCAGCACTCGTGGTCGCCGCCCTAGCCGCCAAAGGTAAAACCAGCATTGAAGGTCTACAGCATCTAGACCGAGGCTATTCTGACTTTGAGCAGAAGTTACGGGGCTTAGGTGCCAAAATTGAGCGGGTTTCTGCTCCCAACGCTTAAACCGAACCGTTTTCGTCTTTAACCTGTCCCAGTCTCAAGATAATAAGCATCTTGAGACTGGGATTTTGGTTTCGGCTTGAGTTGAGCTTCAGGCTTGTTCAACTCCAATATCCTCGTACCAAAGTTGAGGGGTGCCTTTAATAAACGCCTGCATCATTTGGTGACACTGGGGATAGTCTAGGACAGTAACCTGGACTCCACGAGATTTCAGCAAGGCTTCTTCTCCCATAAAGGTCCAATTTTCGCCTATGACCACGCGGGGGATTTTATAGAGCAAAATAGCGCCTGTACACATGCTGCAGGGTGACAGGGTGGTGTATAACGTAACGTCTTGGTAAAACACGGCAGGTTGGCGCCCCAAGGTTTCCAGAGCGCTCATCTCGGCATGTAAAATCGCACTGCCTTGTTGCACCCTTAGATTATGGCCCCGACCCACAATATTCCCATCCTTGACCACTACAGAGCCAATCGGAATTCCGCCAGCCGCTAACCCCCGCTGAGCCTCTTCGATGGCTGCATCCATAAATGAGTCTGAATTCATCTGCACCAAGGAGTCATAATCGGCTTTAACCTTTAAGCTTTTTAGCCAACATCTGATTCGTAGCTTTAGGATCAGCCCGTCCACTAGTGCGTTTCATGACTTGTCCCATAAAAAAGCCTTGCAGTTTAGTTTTACCGTTGCGGTATTGTTCCAGCTCTTGGGGATGGGCAGCCAATACTTCATCAATCAGGGATTCCAAAGTAGCAGCATCCGAAATCTGAGTGAGTCCTTTCTTTTCGACTAGTTTTTTAGGAGAACCGCCTTTTGTCAGCAGCTCAGGCAAAAGCTCTTTGGCAATTTTGCCACTGATGGTGTTGGCTTCGATAAGCTCAATGAGCTCAGCTAAGGCTTCAGGGTTTAAGGCAATGTCTGTAATGGATAAGCTCTCATTGTTGAGATAGCCGGTGATATCTCCCATTAGCCAGTTTGCTGCCTGTTTGGCCGAAGCGCCCGCTTTTAAGGTGGTCTCAAAATATTGAGTGATGGCGTGATCATCCGTGAGGATACGAGTGTCATAGGGGGACAGCCCAATTTCTTCCTCGTACCGATGACGCTTGGCTGCAGGAAGTTCTGGTAGTTCTGACTGCCACTGCTTGAGCAGACTGGGGGCAACTTCAATGGGGGTTAGATCTGGCTCTGGGAAATAGCGATAGTCACTAGAGCCTTCTTTGCTGCGCATGCCGATGGTACGTTGTGCGCCTTCTTCCCATAGCCGCGTTTCTTGAATAATGGGTTCACCCGTTTCAATGGCTTCAATTTGGCGGGCAATTTCATAATCGATAGCCCGTTGAATAGCACTAAAGGAGTTCATATTCTTGATTTCTACTTTGGTACCAAATTCTTTCTGCCCCCGAGGACGGACAGAAATATTGACGTCGCACCGCAGAGACCCTTCTTGCATATTGCCGTCACTAACCCCAAGATACCGAACAATTCGGCGAATCTCTTGGGCGTATTCGGCGGCTTCTAACCCCGTGCGCATATCGGGTTCAGAGACAATCTCTATTAGAGGGATGCCAGTGCGGTTAAAGTCCACCAGAGAGTGGGTGGAACCCGCTAGGCGATCGCTGCCACCATGGACCAATTTGCCTGCATCTTCTTCCATATGTAGACGGGTAATGCCGATTTTTTTGCGGGTGGCTTCCCCTTGTTCATCAACAATTTCGACTTCTAACCAACCATGCTCGGCAATGGGTAAGTCAAATTGGGAGACTTGATAGTTTTTGGGCAGATCGGGGTAAAAGTATTGCTTCCGGTCGAATTTGCTGTATTTAGCAATCTCACAATTGAGAGCGCGACCTGCCTTGACGGCATATTCTAAAACCGTTTCGTTAAGGACGGGCAAAACACCAGGCATGCCCATGCACACGGGGCAAACTTGGTGATTCGGATCTGCGCCAAAGGCAGTGGAGCAGTTACAAAAAATTTTGGTGTCTGTACTGAGCTGGCAATGGGTCTCTAAACCAATTACCGCTTCATATTCAGTCTTTGCAGGAGCCTTTGTGACCATGTAGCGTTTGCCTTATTGCAATAACTCCCCCCTATTCTAGAAGGTTTGGGGAGGAGAACGAATGGCAGGTGCGATCGCAACCACAATCTTGGCTAACTTATGACGGGGTTTGAAGCATTCTTCAAACGAAAAATTCTGGTCGAAAGCTTGGGGGATCCTATATTCCGGCCAAGCTTTCGGATGGATGCCTTTGTCTTAGATCAACTTGACGGCCTTGAGCCCAAAATAGAGACCAAGAGCCATACCTGTAAAAAGACTGATAAATAAAATGTAGGCGACAAAACCCATGCTGATACCTCTAACTAGAACTTAATAGTGAATGATTGTAATATCCCACTCTTGAGTAGCTTATCGGATGGCGATCCCACCTGTCCAAGTTTGATGTAGAGATGGGGACTGAATCCATCTTCCCAAGAGCAAAGCTAAGAACCAAGCCTAAATTGACTTATCCGTTTGCTTCAATAAACTCATTTAGATCTTCGATGGTACGGGTCAGTTCAGCTTCGGTTGTGAGTCGAATTCGATCATCCCTCACGGTAATTAAAACTTTTGCTGCAAAAGGACTAGGCCAAATATTAGGGTTGCAAAAGCATTCCAAAAAAACGTCCCCAGTATACTGATACTCCATGGAAGGTTGGGGCTGTACCTTTTCTCCAGGCGTTTTGTTGGCAACAGCCTTCAGGCTGGTCATTAAGGTTGCAATGGCAGCTTTAAACTCCTGGGCTGCTTCGGCCGTAAAACTAAAAGTAACGGATCCTTCTATTAAATTTAATCGCAGTTGTGCGGATGACATAGGGAAAACGTTGACGAGTGGCTTTGCCTCTCAATAGTACCTGGGTATTGGTAGCAGAACCTATGAGAAATGTAGAGGAATCTATCCCTTGCGATGGATAGCCTCGCTAAAAATATTTTTTCATCACGCTTCATAACAATTGACAAATTAAGGTGAGCTCGGGAACATCCTAGAAGTAAGACACATCATGCAAGAAGTACTGCAAATATGATGAAATGTGTCAAAAATAAACTAAATTGTTTAACTTAAATAGCGCTTTGTCGCAGGGAAGGCTTAAATAGATGAATTATCAACCTAAGATTACAAAGGTTCGATCATTCAGTTCCAAAGCAGGCCGATTCCTTGGTGTTGTTCTTCACTCTTTTCACTTACAGGAGAAGTTTTATGGTTCGTTCTATCCGAGCTTTATCCATCACCCTGACTGTTGCGAGTACAGTAGGGTGTTCTAGTTTTTTGCTTCCGAGTCAGGCAAAGGCTCACCACGAAAGTCCGACTCAAATTTCATCTGCCAAATATACCTATAACCCCCAATTGGTGCGTTTATATACTTACGAGTGCACTAAAAAATTAAGAGAAGTGAAAGGGGATACTGCTGATAAAGCCTCCCAGATTTGCCAATGCTCGATTTCACAAATGCAGCAGCAGCATTCACAAGTGCAGGCGATTCAAATCTTTACGAAAGCCCAAGCCAGTATTAAAAACGATCCAAAAGCGATGCCTCCAGAGCTATCGCCTTACTTCACACCTTGCATTTCTACTAGCGGCTGAAGATAGGATTTGCCCCTCGCAGCTCCACGTCATATTGCGAGGGTGTTGAGTCGGTTGATAGCCCGGCAAATATTCATGGACGATAGGTGCAAAAAAAGCATCCTTCTCATTCCACTGTCAGACGAAGACTAGAGGCGTGGTAAAGGGGACCTTGGCATTCGTCAGAGTTTTGTCCAGGGGAAACTGCGCTGTCTCTTTACAGATGTTAGAAATAGGAAAGGCTTATTCCCTTCAACGAATCCTTTGATTGATGTTAGAGTCACCATCACCTTCTTTGCTGGTTGTGATTGTCAATTACCGAACGCCCCAGCTAACGATCGATTGTTTGCAGTCTTTGCAAGCAGAGGTGAAGCACCATGGGAATACGCGGGTTGTCGTTGTTGATAATCAGTCTGGGGATGGATCCGTTGTCGTATTGCAGGATGTGATCGCATCTCATCATTGGCAAGAATGGGTATCACTCCGAACCTTGGATACCAATGGGGGATTTGCAGCTGGCAACAATGCTGTAATTGGTCCTGCTCTCAAGTCGGCTCAACCCCCTGACTATATTTGGTTGTTAAACCCCGATACGGTGGTTTGCCCTGGAGCCCTCAAGACCTTACTAGCATTTCTCAAACAACACCCTGATGTGGGCATCGCGGGCAGCCGTCTAGAGCATTTAGATGGTACCCCACAATATTCAGCCTTTCGATTCCATACCATCTGGAGTGAGCTAGATCAGGGATTACGGTTGGGACTGGTGTCTAAAGTTCTATCCAGGTGGATATTAGCACCACCGATTCCTAAGGAGGCGGTGGCCACAGATTGGTTAGCCGGGGCCAGCATGATGATCCGACGCCAGGTCTTTGAGCAAATTGGGCTGCTGGATGACGAGTTCTTTATGTATTACGAAGAAGTTGATTTTTGCCTGAGGGCAAGACACGCTGATTGGGCCTGTTGGTATGTCCCCGCCAGTCGCGTGGTTCATCTGGTCGGGCAAAGTTCAGGGGTAACGGGAGCCCAAGCGACCCAACAGCGACGACCTCAATATTGGTTTGACTCTCGCCATCGATACTTCCACAAACACCACAGTCATTTGTATTCGGTCCTGACGGATTTAGCATGGTTGGGGGGCTTTTCCCTCTGGCAGCTTCGGCAATTCGTCCAGCACAAACCTCAAGTCGATCCCCCCTACCTTCTACAAGACTTCTTCTGCAATAGTGCTTTGATTAAGGGGGGACAATGTCGCAGCGGGATTTAAGTCTCTGGCAACAAATTATCGAAGACTGGCGAGCCCATCAGTCGGACTGGACCAAACCGGGATTTCGCGCAGTTGCCGTGCATCGGTTTGGGGGGTGGCGGATGCGAATTCAACCGAAGCTGATACGAGCCCCTTTTAGCCTGATTTATCGGGGACATTACCGCTACATTCGCAATGTTTATGGCATTGACTTGCCCTACACCGTCAAATTAGGGCGTCGAGTCGTCATTGAGCATCAAGGAGCCATCGTTATTCATGGGGATAGCGAGATTGGCGATGACTGTATTATTCGTCAGGGCGTTACCTTAGGGAATCGCTACCTAGAACACCCTTTTGATGCCCCTAAGCTGGGGGCACGAGTAAATGTTGGGGCAGGCGCTAAAATCTTGGGAGATGTGGAGCTGGGGAATGATGTCAATATCGGGGCGAATGCAGTTGTTTTGTCGAACGTTCCATCTGGAGAGACAGCCGTGGGCATCCCAGCTAAAATCTTGACCCTTCATCGTCTCCCTATCCCGAGCGGAGAGTAGGAACGCTAGCATTAGCATAATACTTATATGCCTCAGGACGTCGTTAAACCCGCACCCGCAGAACAAACCCTTGGCTTAGTGGCCATTGGTCGCAATGAAGGAGAGCGTCTCAAGGCTTGTTTGAATTCTGCGATCGCACAAGTTCCTATCGCCCATATTGTTTATGTGGACTCCAGTTCTACAGATGACAGTGTCACCTGGGCAACGGACCTAGGAATCACAGTGTTGACCTTAGATTTATCCATTCCCTTTACGGCAGCTCGTGCACGTAATACTGGATATAAATATCTTTGCACCGAATATCCCCAGCTGACATTTATCCAGTTTCTGGATGGGGACTGCCAGTTAGCCCCTGATTGGTGCACCACCGCCCTAGCTACGCTAGTGATGTATCCCGATGTGGCGGTCGTATGTGGTCGGCGACGAGAAAAATCTCCTGAACAGTCTGTCTATAATCTGCTCTGTGATATGGAATGGGACACGCCCATCGGTGAAGCACTAGCTTGTGGTGGAGACGCCCTGATGCGGATTTCAGCCCTTCAACAAGTGGGCGGATATCGAGATTCTTTGATTGCAGGAGAGGAGCCGGAACTCTGTCTGCGGCTGCGGCGCAACCATTGGCGCATTCTTCGCATTGATGCTGATATGACCTGGCATGATGCCCAAATCACCCAGTTTAGTCAATGGTGGCAGCGTACCGTTCGAGCTGGCCATGCCTATGCAGAAGGGGCATGGCTCCATGGAGCACCTCCCGAACGCCATTGGGTGCAAGAAAGTCTGCGGAGCTGGATCTGGGGATTTATCCTGCCCATTACCCTGTTGGCAACTTTGCCTGGGAGCCAAGGATGGAGCCTAGCGGGTGGGGTAGTTTATGTCTTGCTAGCTGCAAAGATATGCTGGACACAGCACTCCAAGCATTCTTGGTCAGCATCTGCAACGTATGCACTATTCTGTGTACTGGGTAAGCTGCCAGAGGCTCAAGGGCAGCTCCAGTTCCATTGGTACCGGATCGCAGGTCGAACCCAGCAAATTGTGGAATATAAATAAGGCGCTTAATCCATCAGAAACTAGGCCCAATGGATTAATAGGCTAAGGTCTCTAGGGTCTGCTTGAGGTAGGACCGAACCAACACTTCTAGGGTCTTGCCTTGGGCATTTGCATCTAATCCGCGCTCAAGCACCCAGCGCTTAAAGCCGGAGCTACTGGAGATGACTTGCTTGAGATCAGGCCAGAATAGCTCTGAATCATCAGAGAGATAATGATTAGCTGTAGGAGACGAAAGAGGACTCATAACTGTCTTCCAAATAGGTGAGGAATAATCACTCAGCATTTAACTCTTCTTTTAGAATAGCTGAGTTTATGGGCCTATGCACACCTTGCATCAAAAGAAAATGAAGAAGAAGTACTTTCAAAGATCCATCTGCTCCCTGGATCTAAGAGGGTGGGGCAACCCTTTAAGATTCGCTTAAACTCGTCTCCAGCATACTTAACTTAGATGCTGGAGAGTGTGACCGGGAATACAGAAAATGAAGGATTCAGGCTAGGTCGCTGCGGATAGGGTTCTCCGCTTCGTCACCATCTGATAGGCTTCAATTCGATCGCCTTCAGTCCAGCCACTGAAGTTATCGACGCCCACACCACATTCATAGCCTGAGTTCACTTCACGGACATCATCTTTCATGCGCTTGAGGGAATCTAAGATACCTTCAAAGACCACGTCATTGCCTCGCTGGATGCGGATGCGACAATTCCGCACCAATTTCCCAGACTGAATGTAACAACCTGCGATCGCACCTCGTCCCACAGGGAATACGGCCCGAACTTCGGCCTCGCCCAAGTCTTCCTCCACAAACTCAGGTTCGAGCAGACCTTCCATCGCCCCTTCAATGTCTTCTAAGAGCTTATAGATAATGTCGTACTCACGAATATCAACCCCAGCCTGATCGGCGGCTTGGCGAGCCCCACTGGCTAAGCTGGTGTTGAAGCCAATAATGACGGCACCACTGGCAGAGGCTAAATCCACATCTGTTTCGCTGATTTCGCCGGGAGCGGACAGCAATACACGAACTTGAACTTCATTCTGAGGCAGTTGAGCCAGAGACCCTAACAGAGCCTCCAGAGATCCCTGTACATCTGCTTTGATAATTAGGTTCAATTCTTTCAGCTCTCCTTCACGGGCCTGTTCAGACAAGGCATTGAGGGAGACTCGTCGAGAAGCCATGGCCTGCTGCAGACGGGTATGGCGTTGCTGATCCGTGCGCTGCCCCGCTTGAGAGCGGGCTTCTTTCTCATCTACGAAGACTTCAAATTCTTCACCCGCTGCGGGGACTTCACTCATCCCCAGCACTTCAACAGCAAAGGAGGGACTGGCCGTATCGACGCGGGCACCGCGATCGTCAACCATGGCTCGCACTTTGCCGAAGACAGACCCGGCAACCAATACGTCACCCACTCGCAGGGTCCCATTTTGGACCAGCAAGCTCGCTACCGGACCTTTAGCCTTATCTAAGTGAGCTTCGATGACCGTGCCCTTGGCTGGACGATCAGGATTGGCTTGCAAGTCTTCCACTTCAGCGACCAGAAGCACCATTTCAAGCAGCGTATCGAGATTTTCTCCCTTTAGGGCACTGACCGGCACCATCACCGTTTCGCCACCCCAATCTTCAGGAACTAGATTATGCTCGCTCAGTTCTTGGCGAACTCGGTCCAGCTGAGCCCCTTCTTTGTCGATTTTATTGATGGCAACAATAATGGGAACCTCTGCTGCCCGAGCATGGCTAATGGCTTCCAAGGTTTGGGGACGGACGCCATCGTCAGCAGCGACCACCAGAATGGCAATATCCGTCACTCGGGTTCCCCGAGCCCGCATAGCGGTGAAGGCTTCGTGACCCGGTGTATCTAGGAAGACCACCTGTTGCATCCCATCCTCATGGGGAAGGTCAACGTGGTAAGCCCCAATATGTTGGGTGATGCCACCGGCTTCTCCTTGGGCAACTTTTGTTTCGCGAATCGCATCCAAGAGGGTGGTTTTACCGTGATCTACGTGTCCCATGATGGTGACCACAGGTGGACGGCCTTGCAGTTTCTCTAGATCTTCAACATCCAGCATTTCTGAGACTTTACGGGCCTCAGATTCTTCTTCCTGGGTTTCGACTTCACAATCTAGTTCTTCTGCCACCATCGTGGCAGTCTCAATATCTAAAACCTGATTGATATTGGCGGCAATTCCCTTCATAAAGAGAATCTTGATCACCTCAGTCTCAGGAACAACGAGTTCCGCTGCCAAGGCTTGAACCGTTAACTCGGAGGTTAAGGTCAGAAGCGTTGGCCGTTCGACCTCGACTTCCTGCTGTTGACGATAGCGATTTCGCTGCCGTCGATTGCCCCCTTTAGAGGGACCGGGGCTACGATTGATAGGAACAGTCGTGGGTTTAGACTGCTTCATGGATTTAGGCTTAGGTGGACGAACCAAAGATTGACTCACATCAACAGCCGCTTGGCTATTCGCGCCATCTGCACCAAAGAGATCGTCTTCGTCCTCCTCCATTTCTTTTTGGGTCCGTCGCTTCTGCTTCAGACTCGCTTTCGAAGCCTTGGTGGGCCGATCTTCTAATTGATCATCTGATTTATTGGACCGTTTATCTTTTTTCTGACGTGACGTGGGCGGCTTGAGCACGAGCAATTCAGTCGTGTCATTGTCATCATTAGCTGCGTCCCCGCCACCAGATTTGGCAGTGGAAGCTTCCAGCTCTTTCTCTGCTTGCTGTTTAGCTTTGGTAATGGAAATGGGACGAATGAGTCGTGGACGAGGCGGTTCAGTGACCACTGGTTTGGCCGGTGGTTCCACAACTGGCGCAGCAGCGCTGGGTTTAGGACTAACTTTGGGTTCTTCTGGACGAGTGGGTTTAGGAGGTGTGTTTAAAGTGGGCTTGCTCAAGAGCTGAGGCTTCACCATCTCGGGAACCTGAGTGGCGGGCTTGGTTAGCACCTTCTCTGCTTTAGGTGCAGGAGGAGACAAGGTCGGACTCGCAGGTTTGGGGGCAGGAGCAACAGGCGGCGGCTTGATGGCAGGCTTTTCAACCGCAGCTGGTCTTTCCGGTGCCCGGGTGGGTTCTGGGCGAACAGGCTTGGGGGCCTGTAAGGACTCCGATGCATCTGCTGCACTGACGGATGATGGGGGCGCTAGTGTTTCAGGAGGTTTAGAGGGTTGTTTGCGCAGCTCAAGAATTTGTTGTTTCTTGGGTCGATCTTGCTTGACTGGCTTGGAAATAGGACGAGGCTTGCGCGCATTGCCGTCTTTAGCAGTAGGCTTACGGTTGGGCTGATTTGGCTTTTGGCTAGATGGATGATTTTTGGCAGCGGATCGAATTTTTGCGGCTTCTTCCTCAGTAATCGTACTGCTGTGATTTTTAACAGCAATATCAAGCTGATCGCATACTGCCAAAATGTCTTTATTCTCCAAATTTAACTCTCTTGATAGCTCGTAAATTCTAACTTTGTGATTATTACTCATCCACTGGCCCCTTTGGTCTCCTGTGATCTTACATAGTTCTACCCTTTACGTTTTTGGGATAAGGATATGTTTGGTGTTACTTTTTGGTTTTTTGGGTCCCTTTTACATCGCTAATTGCTCAGCTAATAGTGAGGATAAAAAAACCTTCTCTAGCATTATCCATGCTGTTTGACAAACTTGCGAGTGAGAAGTAAAACTTTCACGGCTCGTTTGATGAAGCTCGCTTTTCATCTAGCATCCACTTTATGGGAAGGATGATCAAGCGATATTGCTATTATCAACTATTTTTTGTTGGCATTGGTTGAAAGATGCCATGGTGCTGGCAAATGGGGTTTGTCATGGCATCTTTCAGAAATTCTGGGCATCGAAGAGGAACAAGCTGTTGGCAAGATTGGCGACTTCAGTTTGTCAGTCTGGGCAGAAAATTGATCCAACGTATCATTCTTCCACATCTTCAGAAGTGTCGGCTGCCTCCTCTACTTGTGGGACTTCTTCCTCCTCTACATGGGCTGTGAATTCTTCAGTTGAGGCTTCGTCACTCGATTCAGAGCTAGCGTCTGATGCCTCAGGTATCTCAAGCTCAGGTTGTTCTACTTCAGCGGTTTCGTCTTCATCGACTTTCTGGGCTTGAAGTTCGCTCAACTGCAGATCTTCAGCTTCTTGATCATAATTGGCAATATCTTTGATATCGATTTTCCATCCGGTTAGACGGGCCGCTAATCGGACATTTTGGCCTTCTTTACCAATGGCTAAGCTGAGCTGATCTTCGGCAACGAGGACATGGGCTTGACGTTCTTCTGTATCAATCAAACGAACTGCATCGACTCTAGCAGGGCTGAGGGCATTGGCAATATAGGTGGCTGGATCGGGTGACCAACGAATGACGTCAATCTTTTCACCTCTGAGTTCATTGACCACGGCCTGGATTCTGGATCCTCTGGCACCGATACAAGCCCCGACGGGATCGACATCTCGTTCAAGGGTATCCACTGCGATTTTGGTGCGGGGACCGACCTGGCGGGAAGGGGGATTGGCTTCTCGGGCGACGGCGACAATCCGAACGACCTCATCTTCAATTTCGGGAACTTCGTTCGCAAAGAGATAGACGACTAAGCCTGCATCGGCTCTAGAAACCACCAGTTGAGGACCCCGATGGGGACCATCTGCCACTCGCTTGAGAAATACTTTAAAGGTGGCATTGGCCCGATAGTTGTCATTGGGAAGCTGTTCGCGCTTGGGTAATTCTGCTTCGACTTCTGGCTGGCCAAAGGCACTGGTGACGGCCATGATCACGGACCGCCGCTCAAACCGCAAAACACGGGCTTGTAATACGGTTTTTTCGAGGTCCTGAAACTCTTCTTGAATCAGCTTACGCTGTTGATCCCTTAGTTTTTGGGAGAGGACCTGCTTGGTTTGGATGGCTGCCATTCGCCCAAATTCATTCTGTTCTGGCGTCACATCCAGGACAACCGTATCGCCCAGTTGAGCTTCGGGGGCAACTTCTCGCACTTCAGTTAACGCAATTTGGTGGTCCGTACTTTCCACCTGATCCACGATCATTTTGGTGGCTAGAACTAGAAAGCCTTCTTCTTCTACATCTAGTTCGACGTCGAAATTATAAAAATACTCTTCGTCAAATTGAGCCCCACTATCTAAAAGGAGGGTGCGTCGATAGCGTTCATAGCCTTTCAGCAGAGCTTCTTGGAGGGCAGCTTGCACCGCAGGTTTTGGCAGATTACGTTCACGGCTGATGACATTAATCATTTCCGCTAAACCTGGTAACTGGACCATGGACATAGGCTTACTCCTTGCTGAACTAGGGTGTGAGGGAGAGATTCGAGACAGGTAAATGTCTAGAGAGTTATTCAGGAGAGTCGTGGAGCTGCACCTGAAGAATTTCTTCTCGGGGAATCTTGATGGGGCGACCTTTTTGATTAAGCTGGACGAATTTCTCATCACGGCCTGTGAGGTTACCAATCCATTGATGATGACCCCGATAAGACTGATGGGTTTGGACCAGCACGGGGAAGCCTCTGAAGGAAACGAAGTCGCGATCGCAAGTCAGTAGCGTTGACAACCCAGGACTAGAGATCTCCAGTACATAGGCATCGGGGAAAACATCATCTTCGTCCAAGACCGCTTCCAAGGCACGACTCATTTTCTCGCAATCTTCCAAACCCGTGTCTGAATCACAATTGCGAATGTCAACCCGTAAAACCGGTGGACTTTGGTTAGTCTGAAACACAGCACCGACCACTTCCAGATTAAATTGTGCCGCGACAGGGGCAGCCAGGTCGATCACTTTGGGGATCAATGGATGTGTCATGGAAATAACCCTGACAATAAAAAAAGTGGGTATTAACCCACCTTGGAAGCTCATGTTTTTGGCATGAGCCGCGGGCAGACGCCCACTAAGGTCCTAGTGTAGCGCAGCCCGGTGCAGTTTGGATTAATTGGCAAGGGATGAATAGACTGCTTAGGAGCGAGAAGAGCCTGGAATTACCTGTACAGACGGTAACCGGCCGGAATCACGGGTGACTTGGCGTAAATGTTCAACTTCCGCAGCGGCCCCTTCTCCCCCTTTAGACTCTAGACGCTGCAAAATAGTGAGTTTCGTTTCTTCCAAAAAGTCTGTGAGTAGGGACTGGATTTCATCCAGGGTTTCTTGATTTTGTAGTTCACCCCGTAAAGCATCTGTGAAATGTTCTCCTAGCTGGTCGAAAATATCCTTTCCCTTCTGATCATTAAGGACCTTGGTTAGAGTAGATTGCGAGGTTTGAGTGAGTTGTTTGGACACTTGCTGGGCAATTACATTGGGAAGCGTCATCATCCCCGGCAGTTGCTGAGCCTGGCGATAAAAAGGAATATCGCTTAAGGCTTCCACAATGGCATGGCGGATCACATTTTCTAAGTCAGGGGTGAGCTGGGGCAAAACTTTGTAAATGGTGATTTTGACGGCTTGAAGAATCAGCTCTTCTATCTCATTCACCTCATTAATCTCGACCGTATCAGTCTGAGGATTGAGCAGCCATTGCTCAATCACCCCTTGCTCGATGGCATCCTGGGCAATGCCGACCGACTGAACCAAAACGATTTCCGTCATATCCCCAGCTAGACTTTCGGCTAAGAACCGATTGATTTGAGTCTGCATCCGGCTGAGATTAATCCAGCCCACCTGATGCAGTCGCAATGTGATCGGTAAAATGCGCAGAATTCGCCAAATGGGTATAAAAAAGAGGAGATCATACCAACGCCAAAAAATCGTATCTTTCCAACTGGTCCCCTGGCGGCGACGGCTCAGATAGAAGGTTCGGACCAAATAGTCCAGCCCAAATAGCAAAACAAAGGGCAAATCAATAACCACAAAGAAATCAACGAAATCGCCGCTTTCCCCAAAGGGGCGATAGTAGTTAGAGGCAATCAGGGGGCGAATATCTTTATTAAAAAATTCGAGCTCCCGTGTCCATAGATTCTTCTTCAGGTATTCGACACTCCAAAACTCCCGAAAAGAGCCCTTCGCCGACTCATCATCCATTTGCTCCCGCATCCGGTTCTTAATCTTTTCAAGGGTCCCGGTTTTATTGGCAAGCTCAAACGGATTTTCATCGACCAATTCTTCACTCTGCCCTCTCAACTGCTCCAATAACTTTTGGAGTTCAGCCCCTTCCGTCCCGGACTTTGCTAGCTGCTGCTCAACTTGATCTACCGTTTTGAGATATTGCTGAGTATCTCGATTGGGTACGATCCCTTTGATGGGGTCATACAGTTCGGTGATTTGAGGAAGGCGACTTAAGTAAAAATCTCGAAACGGAATGTAGGTGATATTGAAGAGTACTAAGCTCAAATTCGCTAGGGCCGCTAAGGCCATCAGTCGATCTAAGCCTAATAACCAAGGATTACGCCGAGTTCGTCGTCTTTTGTATTGCTTCGTATTGTTGCGACTAACGGGGGACGAGGGCATACCAGAAGATAAAGAAGGACATCAGGATGAAAGCGAACGTTACGCAGCGCCTAAGACTGCTTGGAGTCGGCTTCTAAATTCCCCTTTGGGATGCCCGCCTTTGACTTCGCCCAAAATTGAAAACTCCGCATCAGGAGAGTCACAAATAATATAGGTGGGCCAACCCATCTCTGATTTATCGGGGTATTGAGTCAGGAGGATTTTGCGATATTTGCGGTAAGTTGTGGTGTCCTGCATTTTGACATCAATAAATTCTAAGCCCAGCTCTTCTGTGACTTTCTGATCATAGAAGGACATTTTGTGGCATATCCCACAGTCTTCAGAAGAGAACTTGATGACGGCTCTACCCATTTTTGCTTACCTTAAATAGCCCAGTGTGCGTTATTGTCCATGCTATCAGTCCGAGTGAATCCCTCAAATCCATCAGTCGGTCCAGACCCGTCTTTGGCGATACGGGGGTACGGATGACTGAATCAACGAATTAGGATTTGGCAGAGTACATTAGAAGGTATGAGTGAGTCTTACAAAGTTATTAGTGATAATCGCCAAGCCCGATTTCAATACGAAATCCTAGAGGTGTTTGAGGCAGGTCTTGCCCTAACTGGCACGGAAGTCAAATCGATCCGAGCGGGGAAAGTGAACCTGCGGGATGGCTTTGCCCAAATCCGCAATGAGGAAGCGTTCCTACTGAATGTGCATGTCTCTCCCCATACCAATGCTGGCCAGTTTTTTAATCACGACCCTCGGCGGACCCGCAAACTTTTGATGCATCGCCAAGAGATTCGCAAGCTCATTGGCAAAACCGAACAAAAGGGACTGACCTTGGTGCCGCTGAAGCTTTATCTGCAGCGGGGCTGGATAAAGGTAACGATTGGTCTAGCGCGAGGTAAGAAACTCCACGATAAGCGGGAGTCGGTTAAGAAACGTCAGGATAAACGAGATATGGAGCGGGCCTTAAAGCGGGGGGCTGAGTAGAGTTGAGCACAGAGGAGCTTACGCCCTAGCTTGCCAAGCGCCATGAAACCCAAAGGGGATAATCTCGGGCAGTCCTAAAACGGCAATAGGACCTGCATCTAGCTGATTCGCTGAAAAAATTTGCACGGTACTTTGATCCTGGTTGCCATCAAAGACCACGGTTAACAACCACCCTTGATCAAAATTGTTGGGATCAGGAGCATAAATTGCTTCCATGGGGTAACAGCCAGAAGGAAAGGCCATACTCGTGACAGCTGAGGTTTTACCATCAATTCGAGCGATGCAGTCAAACATTTCTTCAACCGGTCGTTGAGTATGGGAATGATGGTTTAGGTAAATGGCGGTGGTCTTTTGTCCAGTTTCCAGGGGCGAAATGACAGGAAATTCGCAACCAAAGTTAAACAACGGTTCATTGTGCAGGACTTGGCCGGATTGAGGATTAATTTGTAGTTGCCACAACTTCCCAGTCGCAGGGGCTTGCGGATAGCCAGTGACCACTTCCTTCAGCCACTGATTGGTTTGGAAATCGTCATAGCGAACATAGTCCACCACAATATTCCCGGCAGCATCTTCATGTCCATTGCTAAAGTGCCATTGGAACCAAGGATCGGTATCTATGCGAGTGACCTCCTTAAAGGTGTCCCGATCAATGACAATGATTTGCGTTCCTTGATGGGGTTGCCACTGCAAGGCATCGCTTAAACTCTTGGTGCCCAACAGAATAGGAAGCATTTGTAATCTCAGGGGTGGCACGATAAAGACGAGATAGCGCCCCGCTAGGACAAAATCATGAACCATAGATAATCCCGGCAAGGGAATTGAAGCTTGCCGATAAATGTCGCCTGAGGCATGGCTGCAATAGATCTGAATATAGGTTTTGGGGCCAAAGATAACGCCAAAGTTATAAATGTTGCCTGTGTGTGGATCGCGTTTGGGATGGGCCGAATAGGTGAGCTTAGGAGTTAAACCTGAAAGGGTATCCAAGCCCTGGGTTTCTAGGGTAACGGGATCGAGGGCATGGGGGTTGCCCCCTTCCCAAAGAGCTAGCAATTTGTCGGGCAAGGCCAAAACTGAGGTATTGGCTACATTCTTTGGTGGAACCCCCCACCGTTTCCAAACCGGACCAGGGGCCATTTGTCCATAGCCAGAGTAGAGAAATTGATCTTTGGCTTCTTCCGCCTGTAGTTCTTGAGTTTGGACATAGCGGTAGCTAGCTGTCACCCCTCCATTGTCAACGTGAACAGCTAAAATACCGCCATCTCCATCAAACCAGTGATCCACGGTTTGCCCCTGACGAGATAAACGGCCAGGACCGTTGCGATACAGGGTGCCCTTGAGACCTTCAGGAATTTGACCGGACAGGAGCGGTAGGGATATGGGACCAAACTCCGTAGCGGGGGTTGCGATCGCACGAGCCCACAGTGGCTTTCCTTGCGCGAATTGGTCACGTTGGGTATCGCGGTCTTGAGTTTGCATGGACACCAAAATATGACTGAAACAATGGATAAACTTTAGCGCACCATACAAGACAGCCCTCTGGACCAGAGGGCTGTCTTGTTAAAAAACAGAGCGGTTACGACCTACCAAAGCGCTCGCACAGGGGGTGGAGATTCAGGCTCATCACGAGAGGGAGCCTTTATTTGCTGTTGGGGAGCTGGTCGCTCTGCCGGAGCAGGTGATTGCTCCGTAGGTGGAGGTGACTGTTCTCTAGGGTTACTGGGAAGATCAGTCTCACCTGGACTGATTGGATCTTTAGGATCTGGAGTTTCAGGAAGACCGGATTCAGGAACCTCGCCTGGGCCTGGAAGATTCTCTGGCACATTCCCTGGTTGAGGAGAAGGTGACGGTAAGGGTACAGGAAAGGGGAATGGCTGGGATGTCGAGCCACTCGGTGGATCTGTACTTGGCTGAGGCACAGGGGTCACGTCTGGACTAGGGGCTGGCCCAGGGGTAGGTTGAGGACCCGTTGGACCTGGAATAGTTCCAGGCGTCGACCCAGGTGTGGGTTCTGGAGTTGGCCCCGGAGCTGGCTCTGGTGATGGGGCCGGGGTTGGAACTGGCTCCGGTGTTGGCTGAGGAGTTGGGGTTGGTTCCGGGGTTGGGCTAGGCTCTGGCGTTGGGATTGGCAGCGGAATTGGCGACGGACCAGGTGTTGGTTCCGGAGTAGGTTCTGGTGTTGGACTAGGCTCTGGACTTGGCTCTGGATCTGGAGTAGGTGTTGGGACTGGGTCCGGCGTTGGGACTGGCTCTGGATCTGGTGTTGGAGCGGGTTCTGGCTCGGGGGTTGGAGCTGGAACTGGTTCTGGAGTCGGCTCCGGCTCTGGATCGGGAGTTGGAATAGGTTCTGGATCTGGGGTCGGCTCTGGATCCGGCTCGGGGGTTGGAGCTGGACTTGGCTCTGGAGTCGGTTCCGGAGCTGGCTCAGGCTCAGGTTCCGGCTCGGGGTTGGAGCTGGACTTGGCTCTGGAGTCGGTTCCGGAGCTGGCTCAGGCTCAGGTTCCGGAGTGGGTTCTGGTTCAGGTGTAGGCTCCGGCTCGGGCCCTGGTTCAGGTGTAGGTTCGGGTTCCGGAGTTGGTTCGGGTGTAGGTTCTGGTTCAGGTATAGGTTCGGGTGTTGGAGTCGGTTCTGGTTCGGGCTCAGGTGTTGGCGTGGGTTCTGGAGTCGGTTCTGGTTCAGGACCTGGTTCTGGCGTGGGTTCTGGACCTGGCTCGGGTTCAGGAGCTGGTTCCGGCGTTGGCTCAGGCTCAGGGGTTGGGGCTGGACCTGGTTCAGGACCTGGCTCTGGAGTCGGCTCTGGATCTGGCTCGGGGGTTGGAGTCGGTTCTGGTTCGGGCTCAGGTGTTGGCTCAGGAGTCGGCTCATCTGAACCATTGTTATTGTCTGCAACGCTGGTAATCCGACTGCCTGTGGAATCTGAATCAATCGTTTCTAAATAGCCCAAGCAACGGGTACTCGCATCGCCACTCGTCGTGTGTTCCCAGCAAGCGCTGTTATTGGAATCTTGCCCGTTGGCAGTCAAACTAATGGATTGCCCATTATCAGCCCCGCCTAAGGTGGTTTGAGCAGAATCATCCCATAGCCCTAATGCTGCAGGGGGTGGGGTATTAATCGCTGTGCTGCTGCTAGTATTTTTGCCATAGGCAATGTAATCAATAATCCGGTTTTGGCCATCGTATAACCAAACATCATCCCCGGTGTTATTGAGTTTTGGACGTTGCCCTAGCCAGGTTTGAAACGCTGCATCTGGGGCTTGATGTGCCGCAATGGGGTTGCCTTGAGCATCTTTTTCACTACCGATCCAAATAACGGCATATTCTCCTGGCTGGAGAATGGTGTTGGCAGGAAAAACATAGGGGCTGGTATTGCCGGTAATACTTCCGGTATTGCCATCGATATCGCCATCCAGGATATTGCCATCTATTAGTTGCAATCCACCAAGATCCACTGCTTCATCTGATGGATTAAACAACTCAATAAACTCATCATTATTCTCAGCATTGGCTCTGCCAATCGTTTGCTGATAAAGCACCTCATTGATAACGATTTTTCCCGACAAAGGAGATAGCTGCGGTGGATCACCTGCTTCTGGAGTGGGTTCTGGCGCAGGTTCAGGAGCTGGGTCAGGATTTTCTGATCCGCCCTCTGGTTCAGGTGTCGGAGTGGGTTCGGGTGTCGGCTCAGACTCTGGATCCGGAGCTGGCTCAGGCTCTGGTCCTGGTGCAGGTTCCGGCTCAGGTGCAGGTTCTGGCGCAGGCTCTGGTTCTGGCGCAGGCTCTGGTTCTGGTGCAGGCTCAGGCTCTGGTGTAGGAGCAGGTTCTGGTTCGGGTGCAGGCTCGGGTGCAGGCTCAGGCTCTGGTGTAGGAGCAGGTTCTGGTTCGGGTGCAGGCTCGGGCGCAGGCGCAGGCTCTGGTGTAGGTTCGGGCTCTGGCATAGGAGCAGGCTCTGGTTCGGGTGTTGGCTCCGACTTGCAAGGACCATCGTAATCATCTGGGTGATTCTCATGACCATCCAAGGCACTGGCATTAATCGACAGAGTTCTTGGATTATCTGGATTACCAGGAGGAACGTGACAGATAATTACTTTCTTTGAGTTTTTGGGGTCAGGATAATCACCCTTGAGAGAACTATTACCCGTTTTAGGATCGGCACCGTTGTTGTTTTTTCCCTTTTGAGCAACGGCAACATCAACTGTAAGCAGGCTTATAATCGCTAAGCCAAAAATAACTGTGAGGTTTCGCACCAATTGGAAATTTCGTTTCGATTGTGAAGACTGCGCCGCAAATGTTCTTGGTGATTTCATAACAACTCCACAAACTACTGGAAATTCTGAATTTGGTGAGAAGATGTATTTCCCTTTGAGCGAAGTGTAAATCCAAAGATGCAAACAATCAATATGGCCTAATCATCAATTATTTCTTGAGTATCAATAGACCTCTTGCAATATTCATTTCATGGTGTGCTACTAACTCAATGAATGCCGCGATCTGACTTAAATTTTGAATCCTCTACCATATCAGTAGCTGAATTATGCAAGAGGTCTAATCCCTTTCTCTAACTGAAGAGCGAACTAATTGATGCTGCCATTCGGTCACTGAACAAGAATCAGTTATTCGATACTCTGCACCAAATAGTCACCCCTCCAATTTTTTAGCTTAGTCCCACTTTGCCTGTGAATCTTAAATTCACCCTTGACAGACAATATTAATCCTTTGGCGTTGAATCAAAGACTTCTATGCATCTGACCTATGATGAACGGACTGTTAGCGATGGCTTATCAACATGGGAGAAGCAAAGCGCCGCAAGCAAATTTTAGGAGACACCTACGGTCAGACCTCCTTTATTTTGATTAAGGGCGAACGACAGTTCGAAGAGCATTTCCAAAAGTTCTGCAAAGCCTGGGAGCACAAATTAAAAGAGATTAGTGAGTCTTCTGAGGCTGACGCTGAACTCTCTGACGCAGAAATTCAAGAGAAAGATCAGACCTTCCAGTCTTGGCTCACACAATACCTTCAGGATTACCGTCCCCAAGATCGAGAACGGCTAACAGGAGGGTTATTGGACTTTCTCTATGCCGAGATGGAAAAGCTAGAGCAAGAGGAAGATCCTGAAAAGCTACAGCAAAAAATTACCAACTGGGTTTTGGAAGCGCTGACATTGTTCACTTTGTTAAAGCCCCACTTAACCGTGGAGCAACAGCAGGACTATGCCCATCCGCTGCTCGAACTCTACGAAATCATGCTCAATGAGGTCAAGGAAGATATGGCTACTGAGCAAAAAGAAGAAGCACAAAAGTCTCTAGCAGAGATGTTTGCCGTTTGTTTGGATATTCCTGCAGTTGAAGAATAGAAGTCGTTTTCACAATACCCGACTAAATTAGTCGGGTATATTTGACGGTATTTTACCCCCGTGTTAGCATCTAGCGAATTGAACAGATGCGTTGTTGACGTATTCCTATCGAAGTTGCTAAATCCATGACTCAAACCCTGACCAATCAATCTCTCGGCTCGGCCCTGAAAGCACTGAAGTGTAAAGAATGTGGCGCTGAGTATGAACTGCAAGCGACCCACGTTTGTGAATTCTGCTTTGGCCCCCTAGAAGTAAGCTATGATTTCAGCCGTCTCAGCCAGCCGATTACCCGTGAAAGCATTGAAGCTGGCCCCAATTCTATTTGGCGGTATCGCTCCTTCTTACCCGTTGAGACGGATACACCCATTGATGTGGGAACGGGAATGACCCCTTTGCTCAAGTCCCATCGGTTAGCTCGGCAATTGGGCCTCAAAAATCTCTATATCAAGAACGACGCCGTCAACATGCCCACCCTCAGCTTTAAGGATCGGGTGGTATCGGTAGCGTTAACTCGGGCCCAAGAGTTGGGGTTCTCTACGGTGTCCTGTGCCAGTACGGGTAATTTGGCTAATTCAACGGCTGCCATCGCAACCCGTGCGGGTCTCGATTGTTGCGTATTTATTCCAGCGGACTTAGAAGCGGGTAAGGTCATGGGTACCCTCATCTACGGTCCAACGGTTATGGCGGTTCAAGGCAACTACGATCAGGTCAATCGCCTCTGTTCAGAGGTCGCCAACACCCACGGGTGGGGCTTCGTCAACATCAATCTGCGTCCCTATTATTCTGAAGGTTCTAAGACCCTTGGTTACGAAGTGGCAGAACAGCTGGGTTGGGAACTTCCCGACCACATTGTTGCGCCGCTAGCGTCTGGATCCTTATTTACCAAGATTTATAAGGGCTTCCGGGAGTTCGTCGACAATGGTTTGGTCGATGACAAAGCGGTTCGGTTTAGTGGTGCCCAAGCGGAAGGCTGCTCTCCCATTGCTCAGGCCTACAAAGAAGATCGCGACTTTATTAATCCCGTCAAGCCCAATACGATTGCTAAATCCATTGCCATTGGTAATCCAGCGGATGGGGTGTATGCCATCGATATTGCCAAGAAAACCAACGGCACGATTGAAGCGGTTACCGATGCTGAGATTGTCGAAGGCATGAAGTTACTGGCTGAAACGGAAGGCATCTTTACCGAAACAGCCGGTGGAACCACCATCGCCGTTCTTAAGAAGCTCGTCGAAGCTGGAAAAATTGACCCAGAAGAAAAAACCGTGGTCTACATCACAGGCAACGGTCTCAAGACCCAAGAAGCGGTTCAAGGTTGCATCGGTCAGCCCTTTGAGATTGAGCCTAAGCTTGGAAGTTTTGAGCGAGCCCTAGAGCGCTCCCGCACCCTGGATCGATTGGACTGGCAACCTGTGCTGGTTTAGGCGGTTCGTCGTTTCATTTGTTTTTCTATTGCAGTTGAATCCTATGTCCGTTACTGTCCTTATCCCTACGCCTTTACAAAAGCTGACGAAAAATCAGGCCACCGTCGAATGTGACGGCAGCAGCATTGGCGAATTGCTAGAATCCTTGGAGCAAAATTGCCCCGGGATTAAAGCCCGTCTTTGTGATGAGCAAGGCGAATTACGCCGCTTCGTCAACTTTTATGTAAATAATGAAGATATCCGTTTTTTAGAGGGACAACAAACGGCCCTTAAAGACGGCGATGAAGTTAGTATCATTCCTGCGATCGCAGGGGGATAAACCAATAAACCTATGGCAGAAGCAGAAAAGAAAGCCGCTGACGCAGCACCTGCAGCGAAACCCAAAGAGAAAAAGCCCAAGCTCGAAGATAAGCCCTTTGCCGAGTTTATTCAGCAAGACTATCTTCCCGCCCTAGAAAAGGCCTTAGCCGCTAAAGACATTAGCGATTTGCAGCTAAACTTTGCCGATAACAATATCACGGGCGAATGGTTAAACGGCACTCGGCAGTTTACGGTGTACTTCCCGGAAGGCGATATCAAAAAGCAGCGAGCCTTTTCCTGGTCTAATACGGGCAGCAACCCCAGCACTATCGAACCCTTTTTAGGGGATGAACGAAAGATCACTCTCGACTTACTGGTGTTTGGAGTGGTTCAGCGGCTCGACGCACAGAAATGGTTGGGCGGAAATTAAATTTCTGCTAAGGCCAATTCATATTTTTTGGAATTAAAAAGCGGCTGTCGATGACAGCCGCTTTTCTATATTGAATAGTGATTAGATTCTAAACCTAGCCCTACTCTACAAATGCTCATCCCCTAAGAAACCAGGATAAGCTTCCATTGCATGTTCGCTCAGATCCAGACCGAGCTTCTCGTCTTCCAGGGTAACTCGAATACCAGAGAGATATTTGAGTGCAGTCCATACAATGTAGCTGAATAACACCGTAAAACCGCTGACAATCCCTAGACCTAGAAGTTGAATCCCCACTTGCTCAAAAGACCCACCCGAAAATAGACCCGAAGCAGGACCAGAATTGGCAGTGTACCAGCTGAACCTCTCTGGACCGACACTAAATAGGCCAACCGCTAGAGTCCCCCAGAAGCCGCCAACCATATGGACAGATAAAGCACCCACGGGGTCATCAATTTTGAAGTTGTCAAAGATATCAACGGCAAAAACAACAGCTATACCGCCAACAAAGCCAATCAGAACGGCACTACCCGAGGTGACAAAAGCGCAACCCGCTGTGATACTCACCAAGCCAATTAGCATACCGTTGATGGTCATGGTTAAGTCAGGCTTACCAAAATAGATCCAGGCCGTGAGGGTACCTGCAACACCCCCCGCAGCACCGGCAAGGTTGGTGACCACAATAATATGGCTAATGGCAGCCGGGTCAGCAGCCATGGTACTGCCACCATTAAATCCAAACCAGCCTAACCACAAAATCAATCCGCCCAGGGTCGCGATACTGAGGTTATGGCCCGGAATAGGATAGCTTTTGCCTTCAAAATAGCGAGCTGTTCGGGGGCCAATTAATGCAGCACCCACTAAAGCAGCCCATCCTCCGACCATATGAACCACGGTGGAGCCTGCAAAATCTACAAAGCCCATCTTTTGTAGGAAGCCTCCACCCCAAACCCAATGGCCCACCATGGGATAGCAAATGGAGGTCAGCAAAATACTAAAGATAAAGAACGCAACAAATCTGGCCCGCTCAGCAATCGCACCAGACACAATGGTGGCCGCAGTACCGGCAAACATCAGTTGGTAGAAAAATTTGGCGTTGAGGGGAATCCCTGCCCAGTTGAGGGCAGAAAATACACCATCATAGGCTTCACCAATGGCGGGGCTGTTGTCATTGCCTCCCAAGAAGAAGCCAGTCGTCCCCATAAATTCATTGCCATCACCAAACATGATGCCAAAGCCTACTGACCAGTAAGCCAAACTCACCAAACCAAACACAATCAGGTTTTTTGCCAGCAGGTTGACCGCATTTTTACTTCGACAAAGCCCCGTTTCCAGCATGGCAAAGCCAGCATTCATAAAGAATACGAGGGACGCTGCAAAGAGCACCCAAATGGTATCTGCAACGACTTTAGCTTCGCCAGAAAAAACCGATGAAGGGGCTTCTTGTGCAACTGCAGCACTGCTCCATACCAATAGAATGGCCGCAGTTAAATATAGATAAATTGGTTTTTTCAACATTGACCAACGCCAGGATGCGCGTCGATGGCGCGGCTGGCCGGGTGGCTTAGGCTTTAAATTTCTAGACATGAGTGCTTTACAGCTCCTTGACCTCATTCACACAGTTGTTTATCTAGCAAGAGAATCATCATTGGGACAGACACACACAACTATCAAATCTTTGTCCAGACTAGTCCTTCAATCCAATGGGTCTGGGTGTTTTGTAGATGTGTAAAAACACCTAAACTTTGTGGGATTGAATCACTAATGCTCCCATGCTTAATCTCTAGACAAATCACATGTTGAGTATGCCCTTTTCTGGAATATGTTTTGCCATATCATCAGATTATTCAAAGAGTCCAATGGATATCTAGCCCCCTGCATAAGGCTTTTACGGAAATTATTGTTGACTCAACTAGAGTCAATATTCCGTGACATAGAGACCTGCTTTGTCCGTTGAGAGTCTGGGACGAATCACCACCAAGCTTAATCAAAAAATGTAAACGTCCTGGCTAAGAGTCAGTATAGTTTTTTATTAACCATGCTTCTATTCTTTGATACTTGCAGGGCATGAAAGAATTCTCTATAAATTTGAATAGAATTTAGAAGATGAAATTCAATCTCAAGCATTAATAGACTACCTTTCAGTCAGCCCTTCACAGGGATTTAAACGGTGTAATAAAGAGAAGATTGGGTGATGTATTTTTCATTTTTTATTGCATAAACTGCATATTCTTATAAGGCTAATTAAATCTGGATATGAATGTCTAATCCGTAAAATGGGTACCCTAAGAATGGTTTAGTATTGATATCATATTGATGATATTAATTACCTAATAGTATTCTTCCAAAACTATCGGTTTGTTAAAACCTGAAGGAATATAGAATGGACGATCGCCTTAAAGTACTCGTTGCCTTGCAAATGCGCTATAAGGTGCCTAAACCTGAAGCAACCGTGATGGCAGAAGCCTGGTTACAAGCAAACCCTGACCAAACTTGGGCCAGTTTGAACTCAATGTTGAAATCTTCGCAAGTTGTTGTGGCTGGCGATCAGTTGGTGTTCGCAGGTAGTGCGCCCCAGTCTCCCCCTTCACAAGCCCCCGCTCAGTCTCCCCCCCCATCAGCCCCAAGCAACAAAGCTCAAAGAATGTACCGAGGTCGCCCCATATAGGTATGAGCTTGCATTGAGGGTAAATGTCTCAAAGTTGATGGCTTAATTTAGCAATCAGGTTTGGCCAATCAACCGTGAAAAATCTTAAATATTTGCCTACTTATCCTCAAAATCCCTAGGAAAATTGGATAGAAGAGTTTGGCAACCAATAACCACTCCAAGACATCATTAGGAGGATACCCTTTTCCCCTCATGCTTGGATTTCTCCATGGGTTTAAATGAACCCTGCCGCAATTTAAAATCACTCCTTCTTGCAGATTCCTGCTTGAGTCATCCCTTGGGAGTGTTGCCATTTTTTAAAATATTCCTAAGGAATAATAGAGGTAAAAGCCTCCATAAACAGTTGGGATTTTAGCTTGTTTCAAACTCAAATAAAGCCAATTCCTAGACCCCATAAGTAGCAGTTCTTCTATCTAGTGAAGAGACTTAAACGGAGGCCAGTTGTTCTGGATCGATTAGGAATAAAGGCTCCACTCCTCCATCATCCACAATCATAGAACTGACGCAATGGATATTTCCCCGGCTCAGGTAAGAACTGGGTAACGGGGCAAACTGGGACTTCCCGGCTCGGCGAATGGTGGGTTGAGAATCAATCGGCACACCCACAACCCCTTCTTCTCCCGTTTTCACAATGACAAGACATCGCTGGGAAACTTGGGCATTATCTGCTTCCAAGGGGGAAGGCGCTTCTAGAGCCTTTGCTGCCGAAGACAAAGCAGCTTCATTGAAAATCCGATGTCCCACATCCACGACGGTGATTTCTTGGCCTTGGTGGAGGGTTAAACCAATACCCGTATGGTTCGGATCGCCATGCAGGGTTCCTAACGGAATCACTTTCTGCACTGCCGAAACGGGTAATGCAAACCATTCTTCCCGGAGTCGGAAGGCAATGAGCTGTTCAGTTGCTTCGGTATTGCGGTTCGCACCCCGTTGCGATCGCACCGATGAAAAAATAGCCATAGCGTTCAATCACTCACAATCATTTTGCTTGGGTAAACTGCTCAAGGGTTTGCAGCAGTTCTTTCTCCCTAAAGGGTTTGGAGAAATAAGCAGACGCCCCTAGAGTCATAGCCAACTTTCGATGCTTATCCCCACTTCGCGACGTCAACATCGCTACAGGAATCGACTTAAAGTTAGGCTTGGCCTTCACATGGGCCAAGAACCCATAGCCGTCCATCCGGGGCATTTCAATATCACAAACCACGGCCTGGATCGGTAGGCCCGATTCGAGTTTTTCTAAGGCATGTTGACCATCTTTAGCCTGCTCAACGCGATACCCCGCCTTTTCTAGGGTCAAGGCTAGGAATCGACGCACATTAACCGAATCATCTACCACCATCACCAACGCTTGTTGGGAGGCTGTATCCACCATTGGATCGTCGGATCCAGATAATGCATCGGCCAAAGCACTAGAGCTACCGGTGAAATCATTATTACGATCATTCATCCAGTTCAGGAGGCTCAGGGCATCGACCAGGGGAATAACTCGTCCATCCCCCAAAATCGTACAGCCTGCAAAGCCTTCCGGCATGGCAATATTCCCCTCGGCCTGACGAATGGTGACTTCCTGTTCACTCCAGTAGCGATCCACCTGTAGGCCCACCAGTTCGTTGCCATCTTCCACCATCAACACTGTGGGAGCGTTAATACTGGGGGTCTGTTCTGTATCGGGTAATTTCGCAATCCGGGGCAGTTTTAACCACTGATTGAGCCGGACCAACGGCACCATTTCTCCATCCCAATTCAGGACTTCGGCCCCGGCGCTATCTAGAACATCTTCAGAATTCAAGAGCATCATCTCTTCGACGATATCTGTAGGGAAGGCCAACATCATATTGGCCACTTCAACGAGTAATACCCGAATGACCGATAGGGTAAAGGGTACTGAAATCGTGAAGGTCGTGCCGACCCCTGTTTCTGTATCAACCGCAATCGAACCCCGAATTTTCTGTAAATTGGTGCGCACCACGTCCATACCAACGCCTCGGCCGGATAGGTCCGTCACGGCTGAAGCTGTACTAAATCCAGGTTCAAAAATTAAATCGAGTAAGTCACTGGTGCTGGCATTCCGTAGATCTTCCGCATCCAACCCCATTTCCATCGCTCGATTTTTGATCTTATCGAGGTTAATGCCGCCCCCATCATCCTTGATGGTAATTTGAGTTTGGTTGCCTCGATAGGTAGCCCGGATTTCGATAACCCCCTTCGGAGATTTACCAGCGGCAACCCGTGCTTCAGGCTTTTCTATCCCATGGTCAAAGGAATTACGAATTAAGTGAATCAGTGGATCATTCAGTGATTCCAAAATCGAGCGGTCTACCAGGGTAGAACCCCCAACAACCTTCAGCTCTACCTGCTTGCCAAATCGTAAGCTCAAATCCCTTAAGACTCGGGGGAAACGACTCAGCAATTCAGAGACCGGACGCATTCTCACTTGCGTCATACTGGTCTGAATTAGTTTTGATGTTCGGGTCAGTCCTCGTGTGGTTTGTTCCGCATCCCCCAAACTGGTATTGATATCCCCAGTCACCTCTTGAATTTGGACCGCTGCCTCCATCAATTCCTGAGAGAGCAAGTGCATTTCACTGTAGCGGTCCATCTCCAGTAAATCAAAATCACTATCGAGATGAGGGTTACTATAGCTAGTCAGGGCAGGCGAGCCATTGGTTTGGCCGCCAACGCCAGCCGGAACAGCCATGGCAGGGGCTGCTTGAGCAGACACCTCCTGCACTGAAATTTTGTCGTAGGCTGCCCGCAATTGAGCATTCGATTTATCTAAGTTGTGGACCCGATCTCGCAACAGTTCGGTTAGATCTCGCAACTGCTTTAATTGCATTTGCAATCCGTTCCGTTCAATAATCAGTTCTCCAAATAGCTCATTGAGCTGATTGAGTTTACTCACAGGAACGCGAATGGTTGTATCTGCTGTCTCTGGTGCTGCAGCACCCGTAGCCATGGGTTTAGCAACCGTCCGGGTAGAGGTCCGTTTTCGAGCAGGTTTACGCTCAACTGGTTTGGGGGCTTCTACGGGGGCACTTACAGGCGGCTCAGGCGCAGCAGAATCAAGGGAGCTAATCAGGTCAACAGCTTCTGCCGCGAATGACTCAGACCACTCAACCTCTTCTGTTATTTCTTTCTGAGGAGTCGCGGTCTCACCGTCAGCAGGCAAGGCCATGTTGTCGGGGGCAAGCGCCTCAATTTCTTCGGCAATATCGGTCAAATCCACATTGGCAAAAGCATCCAGATCTGCCGTTGGAGCTAGCTGTGGTTCCTCTTCCGGTTCTGGAACAGCCGTCTCTTCTGGGGAAGCTGCTTCAAGGGGAGCAACCGCCTCTAAATCTTGAGCCTCTAAGGTTAGATCCGCCCCTGCAAACAGATCAGATTCCGAAACTGAAGCCACCTCCAAATCCTGGGGCTCTAAAGCTAAATCGGCTCCTGCAAATAGATCTGCTTCTGCAGTCGTCTCTAAATCTTGGGACTCTAAGGCTAAGTCAGCCCCAGCAAACAAGTCGGATTCTGCTGAATCGGTCATGCCTAAATCCAGCGGTTCTAAAGATAAATCAAGGCCTGCAAATGGATCCGCTTCATCAGGCATCGGATCCGTTGATGCATCAGCCGGTTGAGGGATGACACTTGCGATGTCTCCAAGGGAGCTCAAATCCAAAGTCGCAGGAATGGCATCTTTTTGGCCCACCAAGACCATGGCTTGCGATCGCCGTAATTCTTGTAAGCCCACTTCAGCAATTTTGAGTTGCTGTTCAGGATCATTGGTGGCTTTGAGATATTGCATTGTCGACATGCACAACCCATGAAATGCTGCCATATCCAGCATTTCTCCTAATCCACCCAATTCCTCCAGGGTGGAATCAAATTCGGCAACAATAATACTTGCATCTTGGCTAGCAACTTGCTCTTCTAGCCGAGTCAAGCATTCTTCTACTTCAGACTCAAAGAGCACAATGCTCATATCTTCCCCTACCTCAGAGGAGAGCAGGGAGGCTTCGTCCTCGGGTTGGGGGTCACCCAGCAGATCATGGAGTTGTTCCATCACTGGGTTGGCTTGGGTTTCTAACCACTGTTCGTCAACGTCATCTCCCTGTTGATTGAGGGTTGCGACCTGACGCATGAAATCCATGCCCGTTAGCAAGAGGCTTTCGGTTTCGCCATCTACCTGGACTTTACCGATTTTAAGGACTTTGAAAAAATCCTCAAGACGGTGGGCCAAATGGCTCAGGTTATGGAAGCCCATTAAGGCGGCTCCCCCCTTGACAGAGTGGGCAGCTCGCAGAACGCCGTCTATTTGTTGTCGATCAACCCCATTGCTGCCTATTCCCAGAAGGCCCGATTCAATTTGGTGGCAATGCTCAAAGGCCTCTTCCAGAAACTGAAGGCGAACTTCCTGTTCACTATCGTGGGACATGGTTTATCTCTCAGTACCAATGATTAACTCGGCAATCAGCCTGCACCCGATATCAAGATGGACTCAATCTCGTTGGGCGTTGTATAAAAATGGCGGATCAAAGCTGAATTAGGTGAGCCAAATCCAGCTTTGATCTATTGGACGTCTAATTAGGCTTCGCTAATTTTGAAGGTACTCACGGAAGCTTGAAGCTGCTTGGCAATTTCCACCGTTTCTTGCAGTGATCCGGCCACTTGGCGAGAAGAAGCGGAGGTATTCTCAGACACCTTCGCCACGTTTTGAACCAGCTTAGACAGCATCTGGGCTTTCGCCGTTTGGGATGCGGTAGAACCCGAAATGGTTTGCACCAGGTCCGCAATCTGTTGGGACACAGACACAATCTGGCCAAGGCTTTGTTTGGTATCTTGAACCATGCGCGTACCTTCGACCACCTGGGTTGTACCCACTTCCATCGCGTTGACCACTTCAGCAGTTTCTAGCTGAATATTTTCCACAATCTGCTCAATTTCCTTGGTGGCTGTTGCCGACTGAGACGCTAGCGCCCCCACTTCTTCCGCAACCACCGCGAAGCCTCGACCTTCTTCTCCAGCTCGAGCTGCCTCAATACTGGCGTTAATCGCCAGCAAGTTGGTCTGCAACGCAATTTGGTTAATCAAAGAAACCGCTTTAGAAATCTGCTGAGACGATTCTCCCAACCGTTTCACCTTCTTCGCCGTTTCAGCAACGGTTTCACGCAGCTGGTCAATACTGGCCACTGTTTGATCCATGGTGGCTCCACCATTCACCGCCGTTTCAGAGGCTGTTTTGGCAATTTCGGCAGCCTGCTGAGCGTTATCTGCAACTTCTTGGGCGGCTTGGGTCAAGTCTTCCACGAACTGTAGAGATTGTTCCACCTGCTCGGCCTGGGAACTCGCATCGTCGGCCAGGTCCACAATGGAAGAACTGCTGGTCGACACCGACTCGTTCACCTGGGTCGCAGCAACCTGTACCTGGGCCACAATGTCTCTCAAGTTCTCAATAATGGAGTTAAAGAAGTCACCCACAATTCCGATTTCGCTGGCGTCCACGTTGGCTCGGACAGTTAGGTCTCCATCAGAAGCGGCTTCAACATCGGTTAGCAGGGTCAGCAAATCAGATTGCAATTGCTCGTTCTGTTTCCGCTGTTGTTCTGCAGTTTCAGTCTGCCGGTCTAGTTCCTGTTGAGCGGCATATTCTTGCTCCAAAATCAGCGTCTGAATTTGCTCCGCCATTTGGTTGATGTTGTTCCCCAGCTGGGCTAACTCATCCTCACCCGCGACTTGTACCCGAGCGTCCAAGTCCCCTAGTCCAATCGCGTTCACCGCGTCAGCAGAGTCGATAATCGGACGAGTGGCTCGTTCCGCAATCACCGCCGCAATCGCACTAATGATAATCGCCGCTAGGACCGTACCTCCAAGGATGGTCCACAACAATTGTTGAGTGGCGTTAAACGCGATGCCTTCATCCGTTTCAATAATGGTTTTCCAGCCCAAGTCCGGCAAATTTTTCAAGAAGGGATCGTCCGAGTTATTCAAAGACTCGAAAGGCACAATCGTTTCCAACTTGCCCGAAACCCTTTTGTTTGTGGGTGTCTTGGAATCTTTAATGGTCTTGTACCAGGAGAACTGGTCATCTGCACCAAGAGGTTGACCCGATTGGTTCGCTTTCAGAATGGTCGCTTGGGCTTCATTCGAACCCGCAAACAGTTTGCCGTTTTGGTCTACCAGGTAGCCATTTTCATGTTTTTCAATGCCCTTGAGCAAATCTTCCAAGAAGGTTACTGGCATTCGAGCTCGCACAACACCAATAGGTTTGCCTGTGGCTTTATCTTTCACCACATTAGCGGTATAGACCGAGATTATACCTGAAGATTTAGACAGCAGGGGCTGAGAAATATGGGGTTTGCCAGTTTTGACAGCAGCTTGGAAATAGCTTCGATCGCCGTGATTGCCTAAGGCTTTACCGGAAGACTGGGCGAGAACATTCCCCTGCAAATCAAAAAAGGCAATGCTGTTATAGATGGTGTAAGCTTCAATAAACTTGTCTAGGGCTGCTTGCTTCGCCTGTTTAGTGGTAGACCCTCGCAAGTTAGAGTCAATGAAAATATCCAAACTTGACATAATCTGAATATCACCATATCTCTCCCGCATATAGGAGGCAACTTTCGCTGCAATTTGGGTTGTAGAAGTTTCCTTGTTGGCAATAATCTTTTGTGATACCGATTGGTTCGCAAAGAAATAAGCTGCAGTACCCACTACAGCCACAGGTACAACCCCAATGATGACCGAAAGGACCGTGGCCTTTGCTTTGAGGCTCAACCGTTGAAGTAGCGGTTTTACAGTTGCGGCTTCTGGAACGGGTTCAGCACTAGGGGCAGGGCTAGTCGAAATGGCTGCAACTGCTTTAGACCCATCTGACCCCGCATCTTGGGGGAAAGCATCGTTTAAGCCAGTGGTCATCTGCTCTAGATCCAGGGGGACAATATTTTTGTCACCATGACCATTGTTGGTGGCTGTATCATCTGCATGATCTTTCATATGCATGGGGAATCGTGCCTCTCTGAATACGGATAATGTTGGATAGAAGATTTAAGTTCTTAAGAACTTTAAAAGAAATAAAATTGCTGTAGTGCTCTCTCCAGGGGGAGATTCCAGATCAATCAGTTTTAGTTAGTTTTGACATAAGGTCTTTCCGATATTTCAAAACCGTTCCCCCTGTTGGTATTAACGCTGTAGTACGGATGAGTTAACAATTGCGTCAGGATCCAGAACCAATAGAATTTCTTTCTCTTCTGGCAAACACCCCCGTAAATAGGGCGCAATATTGGGGGCAACCGTACCAATGGGGGACTGAATGGTATCTGAGGGAAACCGCGTTACACCTTGGATAATGGGTACAGCTAACCCTAGGGGCACCTGACCCACCTGGAGAATGGCAACGTTATATTGTCTGGCATTGGTCATTAAACCTGAATAACCCAACATAATGGACAGGTCCACCACCCAAAACACCCGACTTCGCTGGTTCAAAAGACCCAGGACACAAGTGGGCATATTGGGAATGGGCGAAATTTGCTCAACAGGTACCACAATGACTTCCCGTGCTGCCTCCATGGGTAGTGCAACGGGCACACTATCACTCAGCCGCAACTTGAGGTAAGGATCACCTAATCCTTCTTGTAACGGCGAGGCTTGGAGGTCTAAGGTGGGCAGTTTCATTGCTTAAACAACAGATTGAACAGCTTGGAGCAAATCTTCGCGGGTGAAGGGCTTAGTAACGTAAGCATCTGCCCCTTGTTTTTTACCCCAGAGCTTGTCTAAGTCTTGATTCTTAGAGGTGCAAATCACGACAGGTAATTGTTGAGTTGCTTCATTCTTTTTCAAGCTACGACAGAGCTCGAATCCACTCATGCCGGGCATCACCACATCAGTTACCACAAGATCGGGCTTTTGAGATTCTGCTTTGGCTAAGGCATCCTTCGCATCAGTTGTGCTGATGACGGTATAACCGCCTTCTCGTAAATAACTACAAATTAGTTCTAGTTCGGCTGGACCGTCATCCACTACTAAAACAGTTCTCATTTGTTATTGCTCCTAAAACTAATCAAAGTAAGCTCGTAAACATGGCCTTATCTGATACCTTCAGAGTGCCCCTTTCCCAGAAAAATACATCTGTAGGTATCGATCAGGTCAAGTGGCGAAAGACCATTTTTTGTAAATCAGCTTGGGTAAATGGTTTAGTTAAATAGTCCGTAGCTCCAGCAACTTTAGCTTTGGCTCGGTCGATTAACCCAGTGTTTCCTGTGACCATCACTACCGGAATTTTCTTGAATTGAGAATTCTTGCGGATCAGGCGACAAAGCTCGTAACCATCCACCCACGGCATACCGACATCTAACAAAATCAAATCCGGCTTAGCTCGCATAATTTGGATTAAGGCTTTAACCGGATCGCTGATCATGACGACCGAAACGTTTTGATCTTGCAGATATCGATTGATGGTGTTGAGAATGGCGGGGCTATCATCCACACAGGCAATGGTGTAGCTCTTCTGGCCAATATCGCTGGAACCAATATTTCCTAATGCAGCATCACTATCGGACTGGGTTCCGCTTGCCTGGGGAGTGCTGCTAACAGCCCCGACGGCCAATCGAGGTAACTGATTAAAGGGGGGCTGTGGATCTTGCAGCAAGATCACTTTGTCTACAATCAAAGAATTGAGGTTTTGAGCTAGTTGGAGTTCATCGAGGTTGAGCAGCACTCCAAGATGGCGGAAGCTAAATCCTCGCAGAATTTTCTGTAACTGCTGGACTTTGCTGGGGGATAATTTGGCAGCGCCCGGACTCTGCTCTGCAAAGTAGAGCCGCTGATGGGGCGACCAAACCATGGGACCTAAAGCCTGCCAGGCATTCAAACGTTTCTGGCATTTTTGCACTAAGGGAGGGATGGTTTGCTTAGCATATACAGGCAGGTGAGCCGATTTGGGTAAGAACTTAAAGGTTCCTTCGGACACCAGCAGGTAGGATTCTAGAATTTCGATGACAATGCCTTCTACCAAGGTTGCCGCTTCGGCAGGCTTTAGCTGGTTGGTTCTCACTAACCAAGAAATGGCTTGATAATCCGGGCAGATTTGCTCGGAAGAGTCGTCGTTGAAGTTAATTCTGACTTGAGTCCGCACCTCGCTATTGAGGGAAGGAACCTGACGACTGAGTCGTCGCAAATGGTTATCCAATAAGTCCAAGGGGTCAGCTGAGTAAGTTGCATAAACTAACTGGCTTTCTTCCAAATAAAAAAACCAATTGATAGCGCCGTTAGAAACGACTAAGCAACCATCTTTTTTGGCATTAGCGTGCTGGCTGAGCAAGTCCGCTACGTTCAGCTTATTTGAGATTTTGCCACTCATAGTTGCTGCCATGGGTATTGTTTTTCCTTCTCAACACACAACGGTTTGGTGAACTCTGCATCACTGATACAGAGGAAATTGGGTCATAAGTGGGAGTTATTCAGTGGAGAGAATGCTAAGAAAAGTGTAGAAATCTACGTTAACTAAGATATGGATATGACACATTAAGTAATAATCGGTTATTTCTGTTCATGCTTGAAGAAATCTCAACTTGAATGATCAGAGTTCCCTTATTATTCAGAGTGAGTAGAAGATCTTATCGTACTCTTCTCTTGGCTCTCTATGGGCCACGTTACCTGTAACTATCTCTATCCTTTGTCTGCTTTCAGTTATCCCTGCGATCAACTCTACAAACTTTATTTTTCCACTTAGGTTAACGGTCTTACTAAAGATCGTTACTATTTATAGTTCCCCGCGTGGGTCTTAACGGATCACCGTAAAATTAACTAGAAATATTTTTTTGTGGTTGCAAAGTATATATAAATTTAAAAGGCTCATGGCAAAATTGCCATGAGCCTTTTAGTCTGTAAAAAATTGTTCTCTTATTTTTATCTGTCTAGATAAAATAGCGAAGGGATTGAGCGATAATAGCTGGCAAGAATTAGAGCCCGACCTAATAGCAACCACAATTCAAGGGAATAGAGAGAAAGAGACTTAACCGTCCAACTCAAGATCCGTCATGGAGTCAGCCAATTCCTCTAGGGCCATTCTGGCAATATGCATCTCTGCTTCGACTTCTTCTTGGGGAAGAAGGGGAGTCGTCACCCGTGTAGGCTGCTGAGCAACCACTTTTAAGGATTGATGGACAGCAGCCCGGAGGCGTTGACCAAATTGTTGTTGCCCTCGCTGTTTTTGCCGATAGACCCCTTCTTGGCTAGATGCATAAAGGGGAGGCAACCGATTGAGAGCGTAGGATACGACATCAATGCGGTTTAGAGCTTTGGCGGTTTCAGGTTTAAAGTTGCGAGTCTGTCTGTCGATTTCTTCTTCGACCAGCTCTTCCATCACGTTCTTATAGACCTGGGCTTTGTAGAATGCTTTTAACATGTGTTTAGCTAGTGTCCCTGCCTCATAAAACTAGTGTTCCCCATATTTTTTCAAATTTAGTATGGGGTAGCCTCCGAATATTCTCGGTTAATCGTGACTTTGCTCAAATGCACATGCTTTTATCTTGATCCGTCACTATTTCAGTTTTATACGTATTTTCCCCCAAAAGTATAAATTTAATCTAAGAAAGTTCATGCTCTGCCTACATTTTCTTAACCCGAGAACAAATTCATGCTTATAAATACGGTTGAAATATTGAGATTGAAAGATTCATATCCCTAAGGCTCTTCAATGACCCAAAAAGATCTACGTGCGAAAGACGATGCTGGCTATATCCATGACTGGGCAGAATTTAGCTAACTCAACAACTGCATATTCCGATGCATTTACTACATCCACAGTTTACGGGTGACTCTCGCCCTTGATGTCACGGATAACGGCGGAGTTTAGACCTTCTTTTCTCTAAAAACTTGAAGATTTACGGGCTATTCTTCTCTTAGAGGTTGGTGAAATATAGGTTTAGCTAAGACACTCAATTGTCACACCTGGCGGGCCAATGTTTGAGGATAAAGTCTGACGTAGACAACTTTTTCTGATGGGGCTGGTCTTCAATACCCATCAGCATAAAACCCACGTCCCCCAGGCTGACCGGTTGATTTCTTTGACGTCATCGGTAGAAATGATGTCAGAATAAAGACCGACCTCATCTGTCATTACCCCAAATCATGAGCCAAATTCATTCCCATACTGGCGCTGGTATTCCCTTGACTGGCAACGATATCGATACGGATCGGATTATTCCTGCCCGATTCTTGCGATGCGTTACCTTTGACAGCTTGGGACAACAGGTCTTTGCAGATGATCGCCAACAAACGGGTGGACAGCATCCGTTTGATTTACCCCAATTTCAAGGGGCAACGGTATTAGTTGTTAATGGTAATTTCGGCTGTGGCTCGTCTAGGGAACATGCCCCCCAAGCGATTTCAAAATGGGGGATTCAGGCGATTATTGGCGAGAGTTTTGCCGAAATCTTTTTTGGGAATTGTGTGGCAATTGGTATTCCCTGCGTTACGGCTGCTGCTGATGTGGTGCAACAACTGCAATCCCATCTGAATGAGCATCCTGGGACGTCGGTGCAAATTAATCTAGACCAAATGACTGTGACCTGGGGGGATGTGTCCCATCCCATCCATATGGGCGAAGGCCCTCGACAGATGATGCTGTCTGGTACTTGGGATGCCTGCGGTCAATTGTTGGGGCAGGTCAAACAGATTGAAGCAACGACGAAACGGCTCCCTTATTTGGCTTGGAGTTGAGGTTGCGATCGCATCATGGTTTCCAGTTTCTGCCAATCTTTAGCGTGAATGATCCACGGAGACAGTCTCACTTTCTTCAAGGCGTCTCCTTGCTGAACATACAGTTGCCGCCCCTGGAGCTGCAAATCGCTAAAGGTTTCAAGGGAATAGGATCTAACCTCTCTTCCTAACATGTTGTACAACACCACGTGGTCCGGATGAATGGCCGCAATGGGTTTGGTGAAATAGCCAAAACCAATGTAACCGATGAGACATCCTAAGATCAGGGGGAATTGAAACTCGCCTAAAAATAAAAGCCACATCCCCAAACCGACGTTCAGCCCCCCTAACAACATAAAGACCACTGCAACCTCTCTTTTATATCGGAGAATGCAGGGGAGTTGAGGAAGAGACTGATCGGTACTCATGGCCGGACGCTAGTGAAAGGGTTCATGTCTATGATTACCATATTGAAATTTGTCTGGAGTGACGACCATAGGGGCTATGAGGGGATCAGGCTTAGGATGCATGGACGGCTAACCGCGCTGGTAGACAGGCTTTACAGATGGCTTCAATATGCCGATGGTCGGTGCCACAACATCCACCGAGGACATTTAGGTTAGGCAAAGCATCACTTAAATTTAAATATTGCTGACCCAGCTCTTGGGGATTGCCATCATCCAAATCGACCGCTTCATCCAGTTCTGCATGACTTTTGGTGGAGGCATTGGCCCGGAGCCCATGAATGCGAGTCAGCCAAGGTTCGTTGGTTGCGAATATCTGCTCGAAATGGGACGGATGGGCACAGTTGATCATGTAATAAATCGGTCCATTGCCTGTGGCTGCATCAACTTGTGCGATCGCATCTTTCAAACTCTGTCCGGTTGGTAGCTTGCCGTCGGTTTCCACGGTAAAGGAGATAACCACGGGCATACCAACTAGGTGGGCCGCCCGGGTAATGCCAATGGCTTCCTCGGTATAGGTCATGGTGACGGCACTAACCATATCGGCTTCGGCCTCTTTAAACGCTGCAATTTGGGGCAGATGATATACCTGAGCTTCAGCAGGAGTCATGGCCGTATCGACTTGATACCCGTCTCTCCGAGGACCGATACAGCCACTAATGACCATGCGGCTAGCTTCGGTTTCGTATTGTTGGCGGATGGTATGGAGAAGTGCGATCGCATTTCGATTCACAGCAGCTAACTCGGCGGCATCATACCCAAGCTTGGTTCCCCAGTCTGGATTGGCCCGCCAGGTTGCACTTTCTAGAATTAGGCCCACTTCATAGGTCTGAGCAAGCTGAGCATATTGTTGAAAATATTCGTAAAGGGCTTCATAACCTTGGTTATCTTTCAATAAATCGAAGGCAGCAAAGTCAGGTAAATCGATGCCCTCATGAAAGATCAGAGTGGTTTCCAGCCCTCCATCCGTCAAAAAAACGTCGCTCGATAATTGGGGTAAATTCTGTCGATATTGAGGCATGGGCTGCTCCCCTGTCAGATGCATATACCTTTCAGGGTGTGGGATTTCAATAAACGGAACAATGATCACTATCACCCCAGGTCCTAGTCCTCATCACAGCCCCTACGCTGGATCTCACTGCCATTGATTTTTCTGTCGCTGCCGCATGGATTTAGTGATCTTTTTCCAGCGAGCTTTGGTGTTGATCTGCGCTTTTTGATTTTGCTTGCGGTGCAGATAGGCTTCTTCCTTGCGGAGTTTTTGGTAGCTTTGCAAGCGCTGAGCCTCGAGCTGACCACTCGCTAAAGCCGCCTGCACGGCGCAGCCTGGTTCTTGCTGATGTTGACAATCTCGAAACCGACAGTGCTCTGCTAGGGCTTCAATCTCGTTAAACGCATTGGCAACCCCCGTTTGCGTCGTCCACAGCTGAAGTTCTCTCAACCCCGGAGTATCGATTAAAATGGACCCGGAGGGTAAGCAGATCAGTTGACGGCTGGTGGTAGTATGGCGTCCACGACTATCATCTGCCCGCACTGCTTGCACCGCCTGGATTTGTTCCCCCATAAGTTGATTGGTTATTGTGGATTTCCCCACCCCAGAGGAACCCACTAGGGCAATGGTTTTTCCCGGCTGCAGCCAAGGGCTTAATTCATCCAGACCTTGATTATGCAAAGCACTGATTTGAACCATGGGAATGCCCAAGGCAATGGTTTCTAAGTCAAAGAGGCGCTGTTCAATCTGCTCACCAATATCGACCTTATTTAAGATAATGATCGGACGGGCACCGCTCTCCCAAATCATCACCAGGTAGCGCTCAATCCGCCGCACATTAAAATCATGGTCTAATCCACAGACTAGAAAAACGCTATCCAGATTAGCGGCAATCAGTTGAACCTCCGTCGTCCCTCCGGCCACCTTACGAGAAAATAAGGTACGCCGAGGCAACAGATGCTGAATCGTGGCAGTCTGGCCTGCAGCAGAAATTACGACCCAGTCTCCGACGCAGGGCAGATCTTCTGTGCTCTGGATTTGATAGCGAAACTTACCGCTGATTTCAGCTGCCAATTCTCCTACTTCGGTATAAAGGGTGTAAAGCTGCTTATGCTGACGGGCGACTCGACCCACCTGGAATTGTTGGGCTGCAAACGGAGCAAAGCTGAGAGCAAGATCGTCGCTCCAGCCCAGTAAATCTAAATTCATGGGAATGCCTAAAGTGTCTATGGGTATAAGCCAGACACCCAGAGGCATAAAAATCTTATCCACCTCCATTTTTCAGGTGGACGATGGAAGGTAACAAATACCTCTAAGGGTCAAGCCAGATCAGTTGTAGAGATAAAATCAATGACCGACATAGGTGCACCTCCGTTGATGAAGTGAGGGATATTTCTACAGTAATTGTTTTGAACAAAAGTGGCCATTGTAATTTCAGTCTGCAAACCGTTCAACGGATAACTGGAACCCAGGTAAAATATCTTCTCCAGAAAGGGTTGTGGGCAAGGATCTAACTTCAGCAGAGTGACCTTGGCGATAAATTTCCACCTGTTGTTCTTGCGGGTTGAAGAGCCATCCTAACTGGACCCCGCAGGCGAGATATTCCTCCATTTTTTCCCTTAAGGGAGCTATGGCATCAGAACGAGATCTCAATTCGAAGACAAAATCTGGAGCGATCGGTGGAAACTTTTGCTGTTGCTCAAGGGTGAGGGCATGCCATCGGTCTTGTTGAACCCAGGCTGCATCTGGCGAACGGTCTCCGCCACCAGGAAGCTTAAAAATGGTAGAAGAGCTAAACACTTTGCCAAGCTGGGTTTGACGATTCCAAATACCTAGATCAATGCCGAACTCTAGTTCACGATTACCGCTTTCGCCGCCTACAGGTGGCATGAGTACGAGTCTCCCTGCTTTAGTCCGTTCTACTCTCAGGTCGCGGTTTGCGATACAAAACTGATAAAACTGCTCATCGCTAAGGTGAACCGTTTCAACATTGAGAATAAGGGGTTCAGATAACATCTATAAATCACTTCCGTTGATGGAGAGCAATAAGGAACCAACTCTTTTCTATTCTAGAAGTTGTGATGTAGTCTCTGTCTTTTGTTAATTCTGATTGTCGCCAGAAGATAGCACGTTATTCTAAATGGGAGATCTAACTTGCTTGACCCAACTTGAAAACATGGTTGCCTCCCCAGAACAAGTCCATCTCTCCCCAGAACAATACCTCTCTTATGAGGAAGCCAGTCCGATTAAGCATGAGTATCGGGATGGTGCAGTCTATGCAATGGCAGGTGCATCAGATGCCCATGTCACCATTGCAGGCAATCTATTTGCCATCTTACGCAATTACTTGCGAGGTTCTGGATGCCGAGTCTATATCTCAGATATGAAAGCGCGCATCAACGAGAACAACCGTTTTTTCTATCCTGATGTCATGGTGACCTGTGACAACCGAGATCAGGAAACGGCGACCTACAAGCAATTTCCTTGCCTGATTGTAGAAGTCCTCTCGGCCTCAACTGAAGCCTTTGATCGGGGAGATAAGTTTGCCGATTATCAGACTCTTGAGAGTTTGCAAGAATACGTATTGATTAATCCCAGACGACAGCGAATCGAATGCTTTCGACGGAGTGAAGGCCAATGGGTTTTGGAGACTTACACTGCTACCAGTGAAACCTTCACATTGAGTAGCGTTAACTACGAAGGTGAAATGGCGGCGATCTACGAAGATGTGATCTTTGATCCGCCCATGGTTGAACCGCCTGATCGCTAAGTCAACAGAGCCAGCTAATCCTCTTCCTCAATTGCTAGGAACGGAGTCATGAAGATTTTCAAGTTCTGTGGTGTTGGGGATTGCTGCGTCATATGATAGATAGCCTGTGCGCTTTTGATCGAAACAATCATGACTCAGTCCTATCGAATTACGCTGTTGCCAGGAGACGGTATTGGCCCGGAAATTATGGCCGTAGCCGTCGATGTGCTCAAGGTTGTGGGGCAGCAGCAAAATTTGACTTTTGAATTTAATGAGGCATTGATTGGAGGGGCAGCGATTGATGCGGTAGAGAACCCGCTACCCAAACAAACTTTAGATGCCTGCAAGCAGAGTGATGCCGTGCTTTTGGCTGCGATTGGGGGCTATAAATGGGATACGATGCCCCGTCACCTCCGACCTGAAACTGGACTTTTGGGATTACGGGCAGGACTGGAACTGTTTGCTAACCTTAGGCCTGCTCAAATTTTGCCCCAGCTGATTGATGCATCCAGTCTCAAACCAGAGGTGGTTGAAGGCGTTGACATTATGGTGGTGCGGGAGCTGACAGGCGGCGTCTATTTCGGCTCACCCAAAGGGGTATTTAGCACCGAAACAGGTGAGCAACGCGGCGTCAATACAATGGCCTACACGGTGGCTGAGATTGATAGGATTGGTCGAGTCGCTTTTGAAACCGCCCAAAAACGGGGTGGCAAGCTCTGTTCAGTGGATAAAGCCAATGTATTAGAAGTGTCGCAACTGTGGCGCGATCGCATCACTGATCTCTCCTCTGAATATCCTGATGTAGAACTCTCTCATCTGTATGTAGATAACGCCGCCATGCAGCTGGTCCGCTGGCCCAAACAGTTTGACACTATCGTTACCAGTAATCTCTTTGGCGATATTCTCTCGGATATTGCCGCAATGCTTACCGGCAGTATTGGCATGTTGCCCTCGGCCAGTTTAGGTGCAGATGGCCCAGGAGTGTTTGAACCCGTCCATGGGTCTGCCCCAGATATTGCGGGTCAGGATAAGGCAAATCCTTTGGCTCAAGTGCTGAGTGTGGCGATGATGTTGCGCTACGGATTAGATCAGCCTTCAGCGGCGGATAAAGTTGAGTCTGCGGTGCTGACTTTGTTGGCTCAAGGCTATCGGACGGGGGATATTCAATCGCCAGGTACAACGGTCTTAGGTTGTAAGGCTATTGGAGAAACTCTGATCCAGATTTTGAATCAGAGTTAAACCCTCTTAACGGGCTTTCCTCAAGCGATCGCAACCCCAATACACAAAGATCGTCCATCTCCCATCATCAACTACAGTCAGCTGAACTCTCGCTATTATGGGTGAATAAACCAACGGGTAAGCGCACCCCAAGGATATTTAAGCGAGAACGATGCCCCTTGCTAAAAGTTATGCCTACTTCACCCCCGAAGACTATTTAGAAATTGAACGGGTGAGTCCCATTAAGCATGCATATTTGCAAGGGCAAATTGTGGCCATGGCAGGTGCGAGTTAAATTACCTCCGGCAGAGCCGGAGGCTTATCATTGTTAGCCCCTGAAAGGGGCCAGTGGATTAGCCCCAAAGGGGCACTCCTGTATCATCAACTCATCGGTAGGTTTAACTGCTCTATTCGCTCATCCTCTATCTCTTGGTTCCGAATGTAGGCACGAACTACTCCTTCATCCAAACCAACTGGCGACACATAATAACCACGCGCCCAAAAGCTCTCGCCTGAATAATTCCGACGCTTTCCCATAAATTGACGCGCTATTGCTATGGCACTCTTACCTTTCATAAAACCCACCACCCCTGAGACTGGATGCTTTGGTGGAATACTCATACCAAATCCGACTCATTAACCCCCGAAATATCTTATCTGTCAAGCTGGCCACCAATGGTAGTGAGTGAGAGCTTGAATGTCTGATTGCATTGTCATTAAAGTTCGACAGCGCTGCTCGAGCACATCTTCCAACTCATCCAGGGTCTCAAAGCATCGATTGGCCAGTGGTTCATCCGCTAGCCGCCACAACCGTTCAGCGGGCTGTAGCTCTGGAGAATAGGGGGGTAAAACCTTCAGATGAATGCCAGGTGGCACCACCCGATTCTTACAGGTATGCCATCCGGCTCCATCCAGAACGAGAAGAATCTGTTTGTGCTTTCCCGCTCCAACTTGCTGAGCAAAGCTTTGTAGGGCTTGATTAAACCATTCTCCATTGACCCGAGGCAGAATGAACCATTCGGTATTGCCAGTTGCGGGATGAACGAATCCATACAGATAGGTCCATTCATAGCGATGGTCCACCTCAGCAATTGGACGCTGACCCACAGGCGCCCAAATCTTTCGAATAATGGGTTTAAGGCCTAAACGATGTTCATCAAAGGACCAAACTTCGACCTGAGCATTAGGGTAGCGTCGCTCCAATTCTGCTTTGTACTTAGGCAGTTTTTTTAAAAGCGGCTTGGGCCTCTGGTTCACCTTTACGGTGGTGAGGACGTGGGCATTGCAGGGACTGCTCCAATCGCTTGAGATAGTCCCAACCGCGTTGGGGCCAAACCTTATCGACTCCTGTCATCTGAGCGATGACCTGGGCTACTTTGGGGCCGTTCCATAGACCACCGTCGGCGGGTGGGGTTTGTAGACGAGTCAACAATTGTGCACATTGGTCTTGAGTCAGAAGACTGCGAGATTGATGAGGTCGCTTATCTTTGCGTCGGTTGCGTAACCCATGGGCGCCATTGTGGTTATACTCCCTGACGATTTCTCGAGCGTAATCGTAGTTGAGACCGACCACTTGGGCTGCTTGAGTTAGCGTTGTTTGCTCACTGACGAGCCACAGCAGATGCCAGCGGCGCGATTCTACTGGGTCTTGGCTGGCTCGATAATGAGACTTCAGCTCGTCAGGCGAAAAATGAGGTTCTAGATACAGTTTTCTTGGCATTCTTTAATTATGCATTATATCGGAGTTATATAAATCGGATTTGGTATCATACACATGTGAACATGATCTGGTAACAAATGACCTTCCAAAATTTCAACACCACGTTGTTCCGCCAGCTCCCGAAATAAAACGCCTAAACGACTGCGAAGACTACCATATATAACTTTCCGACGACGCTTAGGAATGAATACAATGTGATATTTGCAATCCCAAGTCGTATGATTTAGCTTCTTAGGTGACATTTCTTTCGCCTTGCGAGAAAACTGCAAGGAGAATTTTCTACCGTTGCACCCGGTAAAACCTACCAGAGTCTCCCCGGCAGAGCCGGGGGCTTACCAATATTTAGTTAATCCTATTCAGCAAACCCTGCTGACCCGGAGGAACTTTGATTTGCTAAATCTGAACGAGGGCAACCATAAACGCTACAGCTCACTTGCACTTATCCAAAGATACTGCCGAAAAACTCTACAGCTTCTTTAAGTGAGTTGATAAACGTATCTATTTCTTCGCGAGTATTGTAAAAATAGAGACTTGCTCTGGCCGTAGACGACACCTTCAGATGCCGATGCAACGGCTGAGTACAGTGATGTCCAGCCCGAATAGCTACACCTGCTTGATCCAGAATCGTCGACAAATCATGGGGATGTACATCCCCTGCCGTAAAGGAAGCCAATGCCGCTCGACCTGTCCCGTCTGCATGAGGCTGAGGACCATAAACCTGCACCTCAGAAATCTCCCGCAGCCGCTTAAACAGATAAGCCGTTAACTCCGCTTCATAGGCATGAATCTTGTCCATACCAATTTGGCTCAAGTAATCAACCGCTGCCCCTAGGCCCACTGCCTCACCGATGGCAGGGGTGCCCGCTTCAAACTTATGGGGTAAATCCGCATAAGTGGCATGGTCTAGGAATACATCGGCAATCATTTCACCGCCGCCTAAGAACGGAGGCATACTGCGGAGCAAATCCAGCTTGCCGTAGAGAAAGCCAATGCCTGTGGGGGCGCACATTTTATGGCCAGAAGCCACCAGCCAATCGCAGTCCATCTTCTGGACATCGATGGGCATATGGGGGACGCTTTGGCAGGCGTCGATCAGCACTTTGGCATTGTATTGGTGTGCGATCGCAACAATCTCTTCCACCGGATTCACACAGCCCAAAGTATTGGAGACATGCACCACCCCCACTAGTTTGGTGCGGTCATTTACCAGAGTTTTGAACTGCTCTAAATCAAAGGCTTGATTCTCATCCAGCTCCACAAACTTGAGCACCGCTCCAGTTTTCTGAGCCACCCACTGCCAGGGAATCAAATTACTGTGATGCTCCATCACCGTCAGGATGACTTCATCCCCAGCCTTGAGATTATTCATTCCCCAGCTATAGGCCACCAGGTTAATCCCTTCACTGGCATTGCGGGTATAGACAATCTCCTGCCGAGACGCCGCATTGACAAAGGCAGCCACCTTGTCTCGTGCCCCCTCATAGGCATCCGTGGCCCGACTGCTGAGGGTATGGACCCCGCGGTGTACATTGGCATTATCCCGCTCGTAATAATCCTGCAGTGCCGCCAAGACAGAGGTCGGTTTCTGAGAGGTCGCCGCACTATCCAAATAGACCAAGGGACTCTCCTGAATTTGCTGATGCAAAATGGGAAAGTCAGGACGGACCTGAAGGGCTAGGGACTTTTCTTGGATGGCAATCATAGGTGCAGAATCACGAATCTAACGTATTTGGGACAACACAGCGTTCAGCAAAGTCTGGCGCTGTTCAGCAATGGGCAATTGATCAATAATTTCCGCCGCAAACCCTTCCACCAGCAAATCGCAAGCGCTATTGCGGTCTAACCCCCGGCTCTGTAGATAAAAGACTTCTTCATCGTCCAGCTGACTAACTGTGGCTCCGTGGGCGCACTTAACGTCATCGGCAATAATTTCTAGCTGCGGTTTGGTGTCCACCCGCGCCTTGGCCGACAGCAACAAATTGCGGCTGAGCTGGCTGGCATTAGTCTGTTGAGCCAGTTTGGGCACAAACACTCGGCCATTAAACACCGCCCGGGCAAGATTATCGACGATGCACTTATGCAACTGCTGAGCTGTACAGTGGGGACTTGTAAAGGATAGATCAGAATGGGTGTCGGCCACCTGCTGATCCACCGCTAAGGTCAATCCATTGAGAGTAGTATCCGTCTGTTCCGCTGTAGGCACCACCACGGGGTTATGGCGAGACATCTGTCCCCCTAGGCTGAGGCTAGTTAATGCATAGCGACTATCGCGATCCTGAGACACCGCCGTTGTACCGATATGAAAAGCTGTTTTTGCCTCTCGCTGAATCCGATAGTGGTGAAGCTGCGCATTTTGCCCCAGGCTCACTTCCGTCACCGCATTCGTAAAGTAGGACGCTGTTTTGACCGCCGTATATTCTTCTATTAAAGTGGCTGCGCTATTGGCTTCAGCTACCACCAGCCCCCGAGGCGAGGTGACGATCGGTGTATCCCCTGTGGTCAAATACAGCAGATGGATGGGCGCTTCAATCACCTGATTTTTAGCAATGCGTAATACGGCAACATCGGCAAAGCTAGCGGTATTGAGAGCCGTAAAGACTTCCGTCATGCCCGGTTGCTGACCCAGCTCAGGTAGATTGCCTGCATCGGCTAAGGTACTGACGCTTAATCCAGCAGGTAAGTTGTCGATCTCAGATAAATCAGGAGCAAACCAGCCATTCACAAACACCAGCCGTACCGGGGCTTCTGCCAAGATAAAGGGGGCAATCTCTTCTAGGGAGAGCGACGCAGCAGTAGGAGCAGTAAAAGCAGTTTTGTACAGACCCGATAGATCTGTAAATCGCCAGTCCTCATCCCGGTTACTGGGCAGGCCTCGCTCTTGAATGATGCTGAGGGCACTTGCTCGCACTTTTTCTAGTCCCTTCGGGTTGGGCCGCTGAGCGAGAAGATGGGTCAAATAGGCTTGCCGATCCTGGGCTGCCGCGGAAAGGGTTGCGACGGCTTCGGGGTTTACTTCTACGGTCATTAGACTGCCACCTCAGCCACATCTTCTGCTTTCACCCAGTCGTAGCCTTTGGCTTCCAACTCTTGGGCCAGTTCCTTACCACCCGTGGTCAAAATTTTGCCCTCGGCCATCACATGCACAAAGTCAGGAACAATATAGTCCAGCAAGCGCTGATAATGGGTAATCATTAAGGTGGCGTTTTCAGGTTTAGCCAGTTGGTTAACGCCATTGGCGACAATCTTCAGGGCATCAATATCTAGGCCAGAATCCGTTTCATCCAGGATCGCCAAAGTCGGTTCTAGGAGGGCCATCTGCAAAATTTCGTTGCGCTTCTTTTCACCACCAGAGAAGCCTTCATTGACACTGCGATCCAGGAAGGCCGGGTCCATTTTGACCACGTCTAAGCGCTCCCGCACCAAATCATCAAAATCAAAGGCATCTAGCTCTTCTAGACCTTCATGCTGACGCTTGGAATTAAAGGACACCCGCAGGAAGTCCAGATTACTCACCCCAGGAATTTCTAAGGGATATTGAAAGGCGAGAAATACACCGGAGCGGGACCGTTCTTCTGGTTCTAGTTCCAGTAGATTCTGCCCTTTGTAAATGACCTCGCCGCCAGTGACCGTATAGGCGGGATGCCCGGCCAATACCTTTGAGAAGGTACTTTTTCCCGATCCATTCGGACCCATAATGGCATGGATTTCTCCCGCCTTAATTTCCAGATTTAACCCCTTCAGAATCGGAGTTCCATCCACATCGGCCGTCAAATTACGGACCGACAGAATCACGTCGCTATTGTCAATAATCACGCCTGAACCTCTAACTGCGTCTAACGTCTAGTACTGCTTAGGTGGGAAACCTTATCCCACACTTCCTTCTAGCTTCAGGCTTAAGAGCCGATCGGCTTCCACGGCAAATTCCATCGGCAGTTGATTAAACACATCCTGACAGAAGCCGCTAATCATCATCGATACCGCATCTTCTACGGAAATTCCCCGCTGGGCAAAGTAGAAGAGTTGGTCTTCTCCAATCTTGGAGGTGGAGGCTTCATGCTCCACTTTTGTATTGTTGTTTTGCACCTGGATGTAGGGAAAAGTATTGGCCTCGGCATCACTGCCAATCAGCATGGAATCACACTGGGAGTAATTGCGGGAGCCATCGGCCTTCGGCCCCATCCGCACCAAACCGCGATAGCTATTTTGAGAGCGACCTGCAGAAATGCCCTTGGAAATAATCGTGCTGCGGGTATTTTTGCCCACATGGATCATTTTGGTGCCCGTATCGGCCTGCTGTTTATTGTTAGTCAGGGCTACAGAGTAAAACTCACCCACTGAGTTGTCACCCACCAACACACAGCTGGGATATTTCCAGGTAATTGCTGACCCCGTCTCTACCTGGGTCCAGGAAATCTTGGAGTTCTTACCCGCGCATAGGCCCCGTTTGGTCACAAAGTTATAGATACCGCCTTTGCCGTTCTCGTCACCTGCATACCAGTTCTGGACTGTGGAGTATTTGATATCGGCGTCATCCAAGGCCACCAGCTCTACCACCGCTGCGTGGAGCTGATTGGTATCGAACATGGGTGCGGTACAACCTTCTAAATAGCTGACCTGGCTGCCTTCTTCAGCAATAATCAGGGTGCGCTCAAACTGTCCCGCCCCTTCGGTATTAATGCGGAAATAAGTGGACAGTTCCATGGGGCATTTCACACCCTTAGGAATGTACACAAAAGAGCCATCACTAAAGACTGCCGAGTTGAGGGCAGAGAAGAAATTGTCGTTAATGGGTACTACGCTTCCCAAATATTTCTCCACCAAATCGGGAAAATCCTTGAGGGCTTCAGAAATGGAGCAGAAGATCACCCCTTCTTTGGCTAGCTGCTCTCTAAAGGTGGTGGCCACAGAGACGCTATCAAAGACCGCATCTACAGCCACATTACTGAGTCGCTTTTGCTCTGATAAGGGAATGCCAAGTTTATCGAAGGTTTCTAGCAGCGCCGGATCCACATCATCCAAACTCTTTTTCTTTTCCTGCTCTTTAGGAGCAGAGTAGTAGGTGATGTCTTGGTAATCGATGGCCGGATAGTTGACGTGGGGCCAAGTGGGCTCCTTCATTTTTAGCCATTGGCGATAGGCCTTGAGCCGAAACTCCAGCATAAAAGCCGGTTCTTCCTTTTTGGCAGAGATCAAGCGAATCACATCTTCGCTCAGTCCCTTGGGAATAGTTTCAACTTCAATATCCGTGACAAAGCCGTATTTGTAGGGTTGATTAACCAGATTCTCAACGGATGCGGTCATGGGGTGTGTTCTCTCAGAGCAAGTGGCGCGCGTGTATAATCATAAAACAACATTTTTGTTGTTCAACACCATCATAGAGTACTTTAGCAACATTTATGTTGTCAAAGTCGAGAGAAATTGTTGTAATAGGTTAAACCGCTTCTTGGGATTGGCCCTTCAAAAACCAATGTTGATTGCTGCTTGGACATCTCAATTGTGAACACCGCCTCTTCCACAAAACAAGATATCCTTCAGCATTTGCTCAAGCAGGGGCAAGCCAATACCCATGAACTAGCAGAGCAGCTACAGGTGACGCCCCAAGCCATTCGCCGTCATCTCAAAGACCTAGAATCAGAAGGACTTATTCTATTTGAGAGCGTCCATGCAGGTACTGGACGCCCCAAACATATGTATCAGTTGAGTCGAGCGGGGCGCGATCGCTTCCCAGATCACCACGATACCTTTGCGATCGATTTACTCGATACCCTCTCAGAAACCGTTGGTAAAGACCAAATGCGGGTGATTCTCCGCAAACAGTGGGAGCGCAAAGCCCTGGAATATCAACAAAAATTAGGCCCTGGTACCTTAGCAGAACGGGTAGCCAAGCTAGTGAAGCTGCGGGAAGCCGAGGGTTATATGGCTGAATACTACCCGATTCCCGAAGATGCTGACCCTATGAAAGCGACGCGGTTTATCCTCACGGAATATAATTGCGCGATTTCTCAGGTGGCTGAGACCTTTCCAAGCGTGTGTGACAATGAGCTGGAAATGTTTGCCATTGCCCTGAAAGACTGCCAGGTGGAACGCACCCACTGGCTAGTTAACGGTGAGCATCGCTGTGGGTATTTGATTGAAGCAGATTAGTGCCAGGTTGCCCTTAATTGCACCTAAAATTTGTTTTCACACTATTAAAATCACTAATGTCTTCAACCGCGAAGTAAGGGTAATGCCCGTGCAGAGAAGATCCATTGTAATATTTGACGATCCAAGCGCTTCTGGGGTCGGGCAGTCACACAACCGAATTATGCCCGCGTTGATCTTCAAGCAAGTAACTCTTCAAGGCGTTTATGTTTACGTGAAGGAACATGGTTTCAAAATATACAAGCCCTTCTCAACGAGTCATTACTGAAAAGTGCAGTCATAAAATTCCTGCAACTGTAAGACTGTCCATCGACCAACCTCACTATCCATAGAGACAGACCTACAGATCGGCATGATTAACTCATTTTTCCAAAAAAACGATCCTGGGAAAAAACACAGTTAAACATTAACCAGATTTGTGGCCCTATAGTTAGCGGTCTGGGTATAAGCAACAAACGACTTATTTAACCCCAGATACTTCTCTTGATAGATATTAGACTCAGGGAAAAGATTTTGAAATTCATTCTGAGACAATAGACGAATACTACTTACTTCATCTACAGCAGCTTGATAGTCCTCAATGGGATTTGTGCGCCAACCCATCGCAAAATTATGGGCAAGCCATGCTCGCATTGAAACCGGCAGAAATTGAAATAGTGGAAAAGCAAAATGAGGTTCAATCGGGAAGAATTTATTGGGAGTTTGAATAAAGTATCGCTTTCCTAAGCGCTTAACTTCCTGTGCCATACGGTGTTGATCATCATAATCTCCAACATGTTCGATGGTGGAATTGGAGAAAACAATATCGAATTGTTGGTCAGCAAACTGAGATAAGTCCCTAGCATCACCCGTTACTGATTGAATATTGGTTGATGAAATATTGTGTTTCTCAATATTAACTAAAGTGATAAACAGATCATCCTTGATATCGAACTCAGAGAACATCATTTCCCAAAATCCTGGCCTACCACCTATATCAAGGACTTGAATGGGGCGATCAAGTCCCTCAATCATATCCATGAAAATCTGGAATCTTTGGCGACGCAGCTTATTCGCTACCGAGATTTCATTTTTATTATCTACGAATGTTTTATAGAACATGTCATACCCTTGCACAGGCATAAGCAGCATCTCTAAATTGGTCTACATGTGAGTTTTATACCTAATATTTCGGAAGACTCACATATGGATTACAAGAATACTGCAGATACTTATGGCGAAAATTTTCTCGACCATTCTATGCCATCACTGACTATTTATTCGTATTTTTCGCAACATCTGAGGTATTAAAAATGTAATATAAATCACATTATTGATTTGAATTTATTTTACTACCTTAAAAAATTAATACTGGGAAATAATTATTCGTTAGCTATTCATTGCTTCACTAAATTCTAGGCGGATTTTTTCTAGTCTTATCAATAAATACAAATCTTGCTTCTTTTTCACTAACTCATTAATCGCCTTGACAGATGACTTGAAATATCAATTAGCTCCCATCACTATTCAGCAATAGAGTCGCTGCACTTTTAGCTTCAGCGGCTGCTTGGGGACGATCTTGCATCATGGCAATCACGATGGCACCTTGGACGAGCAACAACAGCTGCCGAGCAACAGGTTCGGCGGGTTCCAGACCTTCTGCCTTCACTAAATCAAAAATATATTGATAGACCGCGAGTTGATGGTCTAAAGCCGCTTGGCAACCAGGATGATGGGGATTTGCTAGTTCAACTGTGGCATTAATAAAGGCACAGCCCCGGAAATTGGGGCTTTCAAACCATTCTTGCAAGACATCAAACAAGCTCAAGAGTCGCTGTTTGGGGTCAGCACTGTGTTCTTCAACACGAGTGACAAACCAGTCTCGCCATTGCTGATCTCGCTGACGCAGAAATGCTTCGATTAAGGCATCTTTGGACTTGAAATGGTTGTAGAGAGACATCTTCGCCACACCAGATTCAGCAATAATCCGGTCGATGCCAACATTCTGAATACCCTCACGGTAAAACAGTTCGCAAGCAGTATCTAGGATGCGCTCACGAACAGGTTTCCGAGGTGTTTTTGACACGGACATAGATGAGTAGGAAAGTGTAGTCGGCTTCAGCTTATCATTTGGTTAACAGAACAGCGTTTGTGGGTTCTTTGGAGGAAGGGTTTTCAAATAGATCACTGAGCCAAATCGCTCTTAAACTCAGGGGTTAAGATGGCCATTCCGGTTTGCACTGCTGGTCTTTGCCCCACTCGCTGTAGCCAAGCTTGAACATGGGGAAAGAGGTCTAAACTGAGTCCCACATACTCATAGGCAGCCACCCAGGGATAGGTAGCAATATCTGCAATGGAATAATCGCCAGCAATAAAGTCCCTCTCCTGTAATTGTCGATCTAGAACCTTCACTAGGCGTAACGCTTCTTGTTCATAGCGGTTAATCGCATATTCAATCGACTCTGGAGCGGATCGGCGAAAATGCCCCAGTTGGCCAAACATCGGGCCGACGCCTGCCATTTGGAACATCAGCCATGCCATCACTTGAGCCCGACTCGCAGCATCAGTGGGTAATAATTTTCCAGTTTTTTCCGCCAGGTAAATGAGGATGGCACCGGACTCAAAAACGGTCACACCTGTATCTTCATCTTTGATGGCTGGAATTTTACTATTGGGATTGAGGGCCACAAATTCGGGACTAAACTGTTCTCCCTTTCCCAAGTCAACTTTGTGTAGGGTGTAGGGCAGCCCTAGCTCTTCCAAGAGAATGGCGGGCTTGCGTCCATTGGGGGTTGTATACGTGTAGAGGTGGATCATGGTAGGCGCTAGGTTATGGGTGGGGGTTGATCGAGAGTCATCGCTGTTCAGGCTGCTAGACCGTCTTTGGCCAGCTACCTGTCTTTTGCAAGAAGGGAGAATACTCTTGAAAGTCAGCCTGAAAAGGTAAGGCTGATTGAAGTAAGAAGCCTGCTTCCAGTTTGATTTGAATCAGTCGTTCTGCGCCTGCAAAAGACTGCAGATCGTCGCCGTCCCAAATCACGTCGGCCTTGCCCGTCAAGGTCAGCAAATCCCCCGTTTGAAAGTTGGGGAACAGGAGTCCGACCCGTGGATCGAGGATCAGGTTACCGATGGTATTGAAAGCCAGATTGCCAGCAAAATCTGGGAAGGTCAGGGTTTGGGCATCATCCACCCGGATAAACCCAGGCTTACCGCCTCGATGGGAGACATCGACACCATGGGCTAGGTTAGATGTGCTATCGGCATAGCGAGTGGCAATAAAGAAGGTATCAGCCGATTCAACGACCGCTTGAAGATCTGAATCCAAGGCGTCAACAGCCGTCAATGCCGCCGGGTTCGCTTGTTCAGGTATAAACTGCACGTCGCGGGTCTGAATATATTGGGGACAGTTGCCAAAGGTTTGTTTTACCTCCACAACAAATCCTGCAGGGGTGATCTGCTGGATCACCCCATTCATCCGATTGCGGCGTCGGGTGGGGAGTTCGATCCCTAACAGCCCCACATCAGCGCCGACCTTTAGGTTCTGCTGAAGCGGATCCCCTGCGATGGGTTGAGTTTGAATGCTCAGGGTTTGCGGATCTGGGGAGGAGATAAAACCGGGCTGTCCAGCCACAATTGAGGCCCAAGGACATCCCTTCTGATCAACGCTACCCACGAGAAGGAACGGCAGCTGCGGATAAAAGGTCCGATGCTGTTCTGGCAGGAAGTCACGGATAATGCGACGCCCTTGTTTTTCCATGCGATCGCGAATCCCATACCGTTCTTGAACCGCCTGTTCTCCCGCATGAAAGGGAGATGTTTCTCTTGTCCAACCTGACATAGGGATGACCTCTTCAATTCACTCTAAAAACCCATTAACCCGCCGCAATAAATTCCATCCGAATGCCGCCAGGGATGTAGCACATCATGTGGTGCATAGGAGAACCGCCTAGGGACTCGGGGGCAAACTCAATTTCAACACCTGGGGTCTGAATCAGGGTTTGGTGCAATTCATTTAAGACAGTCAGGCTTTCCATCTTGAGGGCAAAGTGATGCAAGCCAATCACATTTTTGCGATCAAAAGGGGTGGCCTGTTCTGGATTCATGGCTTGCCACAGAGTAATCATAATCGTGCCGTCGGAAACAAATACAGCAGGGTAATCCGGTTTTTCACCGACTTGCTTGAAGCCTAGGGTGTCAATAAAGAAGGCCCGAGCCTGTTGGAGATCGGGAACGGTTAATCCGATGTGGTGAGCACCTTGAGTTGCTGCGGAGTTAGTCATGATGGATTTCCTTAAATTTCAATGAGAGGGATGCCGATACGTATAGAAGATGCTGCTAATGACATATAGTATTGCTTTCGTTAATCTATTTATACAGACAGGTCTGTCTATTGTCAAGACAAAAGATGCCACACACCTCCCAAAATGATCATTACCACGGGATGAATGGGTTAAAAATCTACTTATTTCAAAATAAATGAGATTGCTTTATGGGGCTTTTGTCAGATTTCTGGAAAAGAGTATTATCAATCCAATCTAGATCTTTTAAACGATGAATAAGGTTCGAGATAGTCACTCCCATCTCATCTTTCATTCCATAAAGATCCTTCAATGAATTTAAATTATACTTTGAGCGAATCTTCTCCAAAACATATCGAGGCATAAGTAAGCAGCTAGAGAAGTATTGGGCTTGCCATTCACGCCAATCTCCATTCTCATCTAAGCTTCTACATAGAAAAGATTCTTCAATTTGTGTAATTCCTGAAAAATTTAGTTCTTGTTGCTTAGCATTTCCTTCAACTTCGTCAATATTGATATGAAGGATCCAATGGCCAATTTCATGCCCAATTGTAGATTCACGAAATCCATTTTGCCCTGGATCAGACATACTTTCTAAATCTTGGTTTATGATAATAAGCTTCTTAGTCGGAAATATCATAGCGGCAACCACTCCTTCAGAATCAGAAGGAATGCTTTCAAAATCAAAATCTAATCCTAGATACTCAGCAACATCCATAGTATCTAAAGGCCAAGTTAAAGAAGAATCTCGAGAACTCTCAATTTTCTTAATAACTTCATTCGCCTTAAACTCAATTTCTGACTTACTTAGGAATGTATAAGGCTTTATGATGCTCATTGCTAATCTATTGAATTAGATTTTCCAATTTTCCGAATAAAACTATTGGCAAAATTAGGATTTTCTTTCATTTTCCTGAATAAAATACAAGCTTCTTCAGGATTATTCTTTACCAGATCCTCGATCATCTTTGCATCACTTTGTGTAATTCGGCCAGCTAGATATATTAATTTATCTTGATCTAACTCTAAAGTTTTGGCAATCTGCCTAATAAGTTCTTCAGAAGGAGGATGATCAGCTCGATCATTTTCAAGCTTCGATAGGTATGCAAAGTTAATACCCAGCAATGGAGCTAACTGGCGCAAAGTATAGCCACGTTCCTTACGTCTTTCTCTAATTTGACTGCCAAAGCTGTGTGCCACGTTTACCTCTTTTCCAAAAATATTAGCTTTTAAATATTTCTATAGGGGGCCGAAAGAAAGCTTTTAATGCAGTCAGTGACTACATTAAAAGCTTTCACCGTTTTGTTCAAGGATTGAGATTACTCGGTGTGTTGAATAACCATAATACCCAGCATGTTGCCATCTGAAGGCAACATGCGTTAGGATGCCCGTGTTGCCATCTGAAGGCAACAATATATCTACTATATATAGCGTTTAATTTGCTCAAAAACAAAAAAATACACTTTATGTAGAATAATAAAGGATCATTAAGCATAATGGGCAGTAGAACAACTAGACCGCAAAAGGGACAAGCAGATCGTGCTTATTCAAGTGGTGTGGCCATAGATAGTATTACCTCCACTAGCTTTGGAGAAGGTAGAGATGACGGAATTGAAATTCCTTTAGTCAACGTCAATAAAATTGTTTTGAGTGAAACACAAATTGGTGAATGTGTTGTTCTGAAAAGATTTGAAGCGAATACTCCTTTTGGGCGACTTGGAGATATCCCTCACAATTACCAAAAGCTAGTTAAAGAAAGAGATTTTAAAAACGGTGTAGTTTCAAACATCAACATCCCAGCTGTATACTTTCATGGATAAATGAGTAACTTCAACAGTTTCTATCAGCCTACTATTTGGGAATCAAAATGTTCTATCTGTGAAATTTATGATTCATGTGGAGGTTCGAATAGTGCTCCATGCGGATGTATCAAGACTGGAGATGATCGTTACCATTGCTCTAAATGCACTATTTTATGTAAAGAAAGGTGTTCAAGCATAGATAAAAGAGATATTTTTTCTGCGCATGTACGTGATGTCTTAAAGCTGAATGATTTATGTATTAAACAAGATTTTAATGGCACGAAATATTTCCCATTATTTATACCAACACAAACCCGTCAACTCCCCGAAAACGTATGTCTTTCATGGGCAGGTGTCAGCATAACTGATCTAGTTAACAAGAGAAGAAAGCCTCCTGTTAGTACCAAAAAATATCTAAATTCAGATTCTAGTTTTCGTAAAAATTTAAGGATAAATGAACAAAGCAATCTAATAGTTATAATGAATAGTCAAGATGATTTATTAGAGCATTTTTGGGCTTCAGATAGAAATGATTTTTACAATTCAATTACTAATAGAATCTTTGCTGCTTCCGGCCCTACTTTTTCTATTTATAAAGAAACGAAGAATAAGGAAAGAGAGCCTGATTCGCATAAAGTCTTAATGAATATGCGTCAGAATCAAGTTCTTCAAGAAATGAATAACAAAGGGATAAATGCTATACCTAATATTTATTGGCGGAACAAAAAAGATCGTATGCTTTGGGCCGAATGGTTAAATAAAAACACTTCAGTCTGGGCAATATCACGTGATTTTTCTTCAACAAGATCGAGGGATGGAGTTGATTATAAAAATGGGCTTAATTACTTAATAGACATTGTTCGCGCAGTGAATAGGAGAATGCATATATTTGTAAATGGTATAAGTTATAAAAAAGCTGCTTCAGTCATAGAGAAATTTGCAGAAATAGGATGTACATGTTCTTGCATAACTTCAAACCCTATTATTTTAGGTAGAAAAGGTATAAAACTAGAATACCGAGGATCTGACATTCCTGATACTTCTCATCAAGGTAGAGAGATTTTAGCTAAAGACATAGCTTTTAGCAATATTTGCGTAATGCAAGATTATTTAAATAAATTTTCATCATCATTTAGCATATATTCAGATTCACCTATAATTAGTATTATCTAGATAATAGATTTATAATGAGCCCCTTATAGCTAAAATTTAGATAATCTCAATCATTTTTAACACACCTAGATTCTCTTAGTCTTATTGCTGGAAACCTAATAAATCTAACAATATAGAAATATCAACCTTAGTAGTTATTATATAAAAATCAATTACCTGCAAAAAATCTACTTAAAAAGTAAAGGATTATATTTATTTTATTCAACAATTTATTTATCAGATTGCTTGATTTTAACTATTTTTATTTGATTAACTATTTTTTAGACTTTCGAGCTAATAAAAACTCACTGATCAAGGTAGATGAATCGGTTTGGACATTCGTCATGCAAATACCTTGCATAGAGCCCAGAACCGCCTCTACTTCTGGCGTACTAAACTCACTATTCGCCATATCGGGATAACGAAATAAAAGGCGATTCACCTCTTCCTTATTGACGTAGAAATAACCCGAGTTTTGGGGTAAAGATTTCGTCACAGATTGGAACTTATCGCTCTGATCTAGAGTTTTTTGGGGGCGATTCGCCATAAGTTGAGTAATGGGTTGACCAACGGTCACAAATACCGTGTTGTCATCCAACCACCCCCGCCCAATCATGTTTTGGCCTAGGGGGGGAAATTGCCAATGGGTCACCTGCACGTTACCAATCTTACTATTGGCGATCTTGATCTTATTTTGCTGGACAAAGGTATCCAGTTTGGCAAACGTGGCGGTAGCTTTTTTGCGATCGCATGTCCTATCTCCTACATGAGACTACCTTTATGATTTTCGAGAGATAAGTAAGCAATGCATATAATGTAGGTACATCTCTACATTGGGTGAAGCAGGTGAATACCTGACTGCCTGACAGAAGTATCTCAAAGCCTTTATTTTCATAGTCTTTGAGAAAAGAGTGGAGCGACATGTGAAGCTAGATTTAAGCACAAATCAGCGTTACTCAAATGTCAGGCTCCACCCAAATTTATCGTCAACTGTTCTCCTTTTTACGTCAACACAGCCATTATCGAGATTTGCGTCATCTCATGACCCTGGGATGGATGGTGAGCGCCTTAATCTGCAGTGAACGATTATGCTTATCTGCTTGGGAATCCTATGTCCCCTGCCGAGCAAAAAAGCCCAAAGTGTCGAGCGTCGCTGGCAACGCTTTCTGTGCAATCCGCTCATTGATGTCCACAAACTGTATGTCCCTTTGGTCCTTCTAGCGCTTAAGAACTGGCGAACCCATCGCCTTTACCTAGCGATGGATACCACGGTTTTATGGAATGAATACTGCATGATTCATGTATCCGTTGTCTGCTGTGGCAGAGCAGTACCGTTGTTATGGAAAGTATTAGAGCACAAGAGTGCGGCGGTTGCTTTGAGGAATATCAACCGCTATTGCGTCAGGCCCGTTGGTTATTACGGCAGCATCCAGATGTCATGTTGTTAGCAGATCGTGGGTTCGCGAACCATCAACTGATGAGCTGGTTACAGCAGAGCCGTTGGCATTACTGTCTGCGTATCCCATGTGATGTCCTTCTCCATGGCCCCCGTCAATGTCCAAGAGAAGTCCGTAGGTTATGGCCATCCAAAGGAGAAGCTCTCCTCTACCGTAATGTCGGGCTTTGGGATGATGGCCTCTATCGGTGCAATTTGGTACTGGCGAATATCCGAGGCGTAAAAGAACCATGGGCAGTGATTACAGATGAATCACCCTCGTTACAAACCTTGTGGCAATACGCCTTGAGGTTTCGGGTGGAAGAATTATTCCTCGATAGTAAATCTGGTGTGTTTGAGCTTGAAGAGTCGAAAATTCGCTGTGCTGATGCTCTGGAGAGGCTGTACCTGATTGCTGCTGTGGCACTGCTATACAGCACGGCTCAGGGGATGGCTGTTCATATTAAAGGGCTACGCCAACAGGTTGATCCCCATTGGCACAGAGGCATTAGCTATCTCAAGATTGGATTGCGGTGGCTCAAGGGGGTGGTCCATAAAGGACGGGAGTTGTTGATGCCAGTCCCCTTATTCACCAAGGATCCGCAACCGTGTTTTGCCTCTAAAAAAGCTCAAAAGAAACACTACAACAAAATCTGGTTCTCTCGTATCCGCTCTCTACAGTGCAAAGCTTTATGAGCTATGGAATACAAAGATCTGTCAGGCAGTCAGGGTGAATACCTTTTCTAGTCGCGAATTTAATCAAGATGTGAGCAAGGCTAAACGGGCAGCGGAGGATGGACCTGTCTTTATCACGGATCGGGGGACGCTAGCCCATGTGTTGTTAACGGTAGAGCAGTATTACAGCCTTGTGCAATCTGCTGACTCTGTGGCCGATTTGCTGGCAATGCCTGATACTGCTGAAGTTGAGTTTGAGACGGCTCGGAATAAGGATACAACGCTCAGACAAGTGGATCTGGCTTAATGTTTTTGCTCGATACGAATGTTGTATCGGAACTGCGAAAGGTCGGTTCAAAGAATGCTCATCCCCAGGTAGAACTATGGGCCAGGGGGACACCGGGGGAGCAATCCTATATTTCAGTCATCTCAATCTTTGAGATTGAACGGGGAGTGTTGCTGACAGAACGGCGTGATGCTGCGCAGGGAGCACTACTCCGACAGTGGTTTGATCATCATGTGCTCGATAACTATGCAGAGCATATCTTGCCCGTTCATTCCCAAGTCGCGCTGCGTTGCGCGAGGCTCCATGTCCCGGATCCGATGCCTGCTTACGATGCACTGATTGCGGCTACAACACTGGTGCATGGTTTGACGCTGGTAACTCGAAATGTCAGTGACTTTGAGCGGACTGGGGTAGAGATTATTAATCCTTGGGAGTTTGGTCGTGGGTAGAGCCATTCGGCTTGGCACAAGTATTCAGCTTGGTAAACGTGGCGGTCGCTTTTTTGCGATCGCTCGTATCAAACACCAACGCGCCTCCAAAGCCAACGGATTCTAGCTAAAGTCTTCCTGTTTGCCTCAAAGCACTGAACAAATTTGCCGAGAGATAAAACCATCACAAGGCTTTGCGGTTTAACTTACCCAAGGACGTGTAGGGAAGGGCTTGGCGAAACTCAATCACAGCAGGCATTTGATAGCGAGCCACCCGTGGCTTTAGCCATGCTAAGACCGTGGATTGCTCTAAATTCTCAGCAGGCTTGGGGATAATAATCGCTTTCAGTCGCTGACCAAACTCTGGATCAGGAATCCCCAGAACCACTGCTGCCTCAATCCCTGGATGTTGGAGCAGCACATTTTCCAGTTCCAGGGGATAAACATTCTCCCCCCCAGACACAATCATGTCATCCACCCGACCACCCAAAAAGATATTCCCTTCCCCATCTCGATAAGCCAAATCTCCCGTTTCTATCCACCCTTTTCCTCCCGCAGACCAGGCACTGCGGATACAAAGCTGCCCTTTTCCCGAGGGTCCATCCGGCTGAATCTGGACCTGAACCCCGGTAATCGGTTGGCCAATGGACTCTGGCTGCTTTTGCAACAGCTCTGGATCCGCCAAGATACAAAACCCCGCTTCAGACGTGCCGTAGAGGTTAAACAACACTGGCCCGAGCTGCTCTAGGGTGGCTTGGGCCAACGCGGGTCGCAGGGCTGCCCCTCCCGTGAGGATGCGCTGGAGGGAAGACAAAGCCTGGGCATTATGGTTGAGCATCCGCCGCAGCATCAACGGCACCAGGGTAATCACCTCAATGTTGTCTTGGGCAATCAGGTCACAGGCCCGACTAGCATCAAATCGGCGAGTGAAATACTGTTGCGCCCCCAAAGTCACCCCAATTAACAGGGCCGCTAACCCAAAGCCGTGATAAATCGGGGTGGCGATATACACCGTGCGATACCGATCCAAATGAACCTGCGAGAGTAGGGCAATAAAGGGAGGCAGGAAATCAAAAACGGAGGGCTTACGACTGGCGGGTTTCGGTTGCCCCGTCGTGCCTCCCGTCATCACCACCACTTTCCCCGTCTTCACTTTACGCAGCGGTGTGGGGGTGGAGGGAGGCGTCACCGCCATCCGATCCACAGAATTGCTGGAAGGATCATAGGTGGGCATCGCTTTATGGCTTAGGGAAAGGTCATCAACTACCGAAGCAAGTTCTGGATCATAGATGTAGTAGTCAAACTGAATCTGATGTTCCATGGCCCGAATTTGATCTGCACTCATCTCGGGATTGACCAGAAACACATCAGCCCCTAATCGGGAGACGGCAAAAATGGCTTTGATGGCTGCGGCATGGTTCCGAGCTGCGATCGCAACCCTCTGTCGAGGCTGAATTCCACACTCTTTAGACAATCCAACTGCAACCGCCTCTGCCTGTTGCCATAGCCTGGAATAGGTTAATTCTTCCTGGTCATCAATCACAGCAATCCGCTCTGGATGCAGCTTGGCCGCAATCCGCAACAAAGCCATCAAGTTGACTCCCGTCGTCCAGATCGCTTCCAGCAAACGATATAGACCAACAAAGGTTAGCAGACGCGTCCGATGCAGTTTTTTCAGCAGGGAAAAAATCATGGCTCTATCGTCTCCACCTCATCACCCCACTCCAAATCACTTCTCCCGGCCACCGCAGCAAGATAGATGCCAACTCCCCCATCATCAACCACCAAGGGGCAATGATACGAGGGCGGGTAACCATTGCTTTGCAAATCAGTTTAGCCACCTGATCTGGACTCAGCGCCGGCATATTCTGATAGGCTTTCGTCGGCGCAATCATCCGAGTGCGGACCAAAGGCAAATAAATAGATGTGGTCTTGACCCCTTGGGCATTGAGTTCAGGGGCGGCACAGCGAAACCATTGGTCAAAGGCCGTTTTCGAAGCCTGATAGGCCGCCCATTGAGGGGCTGGCAGAAGCAACACATTGATTGCCGAGATATTAATCATATGACCCTGCTGAGCCACCAAGGTGGGGGTCAAGGCCAACATCAACTGAACAGGACCAAAGTAGTTGATATTCATGGTCCGGGTAAAGTCATGGAACCGATCCAGGGAATCAAACAGGGATCGCCGAATCGACTTCCCCGCATTGCTCACCAAAATATCAATGCGATGAGGAAGCTGCTCTAGCAACGCTTCAACTGCGGCGGGCTGTCTCAGATCGCAGGGAAAAATATCTGCCTGCCCACCACGGGCCTTTACCTGAGCTTGAACGGCCAATAGTTTCTCTTCAGTCCGCGCCACTAGGATTAACCGAGTCGTGGGCAAAGCTAGGCGTAAGGCCAAGCATTCTCCGATTCCGTAGCTCGCTCCGGTAATCAGAACCGTTTTTCTTGCCAACAACCGTTCGAGTCTACGCTGATTAACCCTGATACAGGGAAAGAACAATAAATCCATTAGGCCACCCCTCGTTCGCACAAGGGCGCATCTGCCAACGGAAGTCTACTGGATGGAGCTGGGTTAGTTTGAGCTGACCTAGCAAGACATATGGTTGCAGCAGACATAATCTTTAACGCTTTCTCAAGTCACCCACGATACAGGGGCATACTACCTTAAGTCATTGTCCCAGCAGCCATATCAGGGTCACGAATACCCCTACTTAAGAGCAAGTGATCAATGGATTTTCCACAAACTGGCCAATGACCTTCTGCACACTAATCGACGCCAAAGACATTAATTTAAGGGTTTGGCCCTGTCTAATGACCCCATTTTCTAGGGTTGTTGAATTGAACCCACAGAGAAACAGCAGTCCATAGCCTTCCAATACAGCTATAAAATAATCTCAAGTGATGAATCCATCTCCAGGAACCCCCATGTCCCTAGCTCTAGACTCCAAACCCGATACCGATAAACTGACGACTTATTTTCGCTGCATTGCCGGGTGTCCTGGCAAGCACTCCATCTATGACGTGATTTACACCTGTCCCATCTGTGGCAGTTTGCTAGAGGTACATCATGAGCGGGAACCGCTGAAAAAGCGCAATGCCCTCCAATGGCAGCAATTGCTTAGCTCCAGAGCCAGCACCTCCATCTGGCCCTACGGGAGTGGTGTTTGGGGCATGCGGGAGTGGGTGGTTCCATCCCTAGCCGATGAAAACGTCGTCAGCATGTTCGAAGGCAATACCAACTTATTTTGGGCAGAACGCTTAGGCAAACAGCTTGGCGTCCCCGACTTATGGATTAAGCTTTGCGGCAATAGCCATACGGGTAGCTTCAAAGACCTAGGCATGACCGTCTTGGTCAGCGTCGTCAAACAAATGATGGCCCAAGGCAGTTCCGTCAAAGCCGTGGCCTGCGCCAGTACAGGAGACACCAGCGCCGCCCTCGCCGCCTATGCCGCCTATGCGGGCATACCGGCCATTATTTTCTTGCCTGCCGGTAAAGTCAGTACGGCTCAGCTTATTCAGCCCGTCTGCAACGGTGCCCATGTCTTAGCCCTCGACACTGACTTCGATGGCTGCATGAACATTGTCAAAGAGGTCACGCAAGACAATTCAATTTACCTTGCTAACTCGATGAACAGTCTGCGCATCGAAGGGCAAAAAACCGTTGGCATCGAAATTATTCGTCAGTTTAATTGGCAAGTCCCCGACTGGATCATCATTCCTGTGGGCAATTTGGGCAATATCAGTGCCCTCTATAAAGGCTTCAAGTTAATGATGGATCTGGGGCTAATCACTCGAATGCCCAGACTCGTCGCCGCCCAAACGCAGAAAGCCAATCCCTTTTACGAGTCCTTTAAAAACGGATTCAAAGAAAAAATTAGCGTGACGGCCCAAGACACCTTAGCCAACGCCATCCGGATTGGTGATCCGGTCAGTTATGACAAAGCCGTCACTGCGATCACCGAAACAAATGGCATTGTCGAACAGGCCAGCGAAGACGAATTAGCTGCCGCAGCCGCCAAAGCAGATCTAACAGGCATGTTTACCTGTCCCCATACGGGCGTTGCCTTAGCCGTACTCACTAAGCTGATCGAACGGGGCGAGATCAAATCCAGCGATAAAACCGTGGTAATTAGCACCGCCCACGGTTTGAAGTTCACCGACTTCAAAGTGGGCTACCACGAATCAACCCTGGCAGATGTCAACAGTCAGCATGCGAATCCTGCCGTTCACCTGCCCGCCAATGCAGATGCCGTCAAAGCTGAAATCGAAAAACGGCTGGGCTAAAACAGCACAAACCCTGCCTATAGAGGGCAGGGTTAATGTTCAGAAGATTAATTGTCTCGTTAGCGAATCACCTTTACAGGCGTCCCCACAGCGACGAGTTCATACATTTCTTCAATATCCTCGTCATACATACGGACGCAGCCATGAGAGGCAGAGCGACCCACGGAATCGCGATTGGGCGTACCGTGAAAGCCAATCCAGTTATTACCATCGGTCCAGAATCCCATCCACCGGCGACCGAGGGGATTTTCTGGATCACCCCCTGGAATCACATAGCCCTTAAAAGGATGAAGCCAGGGTGGATTGCGGTATTTTGTTTTAACTTCAAAATCTCCTGCTGGGGTTGCCCAACCGGCTCGTCCGATCGCAACGGGATACGACTTAACGGCTTGGTCATGCTGATACACCGTCACCCGCCGCTTGGACAAATTTAGTTCCAACCGCATCGGGTCAACAGCGGGAGGTAAATGATCCGTCACATTGTCGAGGCCCGGCAACGGCGGTGCGATCGCAATTTCTTCTACAGCTCGTACCGGCTGGCCCAGGGCTAAAGCACCTGCCACCACGCTCAGGGCAATCAGTTTTATCGAAGAATGACGCATGATCTAGATCGATTATCTTCAGCAAGCCAAGTTTTAGAATGGCTATTCTATTCTAGCGAATAGAAAAAGACCGATTCTGTTCCCAACCTTTAGATTTCCCCAAAGGAATGGCGCATCGAGCAGGCTTAAACCGCTGCTGCCAGGTCTGCTAGCTGAGCCTGCTGATCTTGAGCGATACAGGTTTCTAAAATCAGCTCAATATCCCCTACCAATACCTTTTCTAGGGGAAAGTTTTGGTTAAGACGATGATCCGTGGCGCGATTATCTTTGTAATTATAGGTGCGTATTTTCTCAGATCTGGCCCCCGTTCCCACCTGGGATCGACGCATAGAGGTCACTGATGCTTGCTGCTCTTGCAGTTCCATTTCATAGAGCTTGGCTCGCAGAATTTGCATGGCCCGCTCTTTGTTTTGCAGTTGTGATCGCTCTTCCGTACAGAAGATCCGAATCCCCGTCGGTTTGTGGACCAAATCAACCGCCGTCTCCACCTTGTTCACATTTTGTCCACCCGCACCACCAGACCGGGCCGTGGACATTTCAATATCTTTGGGGTCAATCTCAATCTCAACGTCATCCACTTCTGGCATGACGGCCACCGTCGCCGTGGACGTATGGACCCGACCCGAGGCCTCCGTTGCCGGCACCCGCTGCACCCGATGCACACCCGCCTCATATTTAAGCTTGCTATAGACCCGCTCGCCCTGGATTTCGAGGATGGCTTCCTTAAAGCCCCCCATCTCTCCACCGGACTCACTCAGCAGCTTCACCCGCCACTTTTGGCTTTCCGCATACTTAGAGTAAATGCGAACTAAATCTCCAGCCCAAATACTGGCCTCATCACCACCAGCCCCAGCTCTGATCTCCAACATAATGTTTTTCTCATCGTTGGGATCGCGAGGCAGCAGCAGGACTTTCAGCTTCGTTTCTAGCCCTTCCAGCTTTTCACCCAGCTCGGCCGCTTCCATCGCCGCCATCTCTTTTAGCTCTGGATCTTCATCACCATCTTTGGCCATCTGTTGAGCATCGGCTAACTCCTGTTGAGTGACTTTCCAATCCTCAAACGTATTGACCGTCTCTTCTAAAGACGCTCTTGCCTTTGCAACTTCCTGAAATTCAGTCGGATTCGTCGCCACCTCCGGGTCACCGAGGCGACGAGTCAACTCATGGAACGTTTGCTCAACGGATTTCAGCTTTTCAAGCAGATAGGCTTCGGCCATGGATCGGTACTAGGGGAAAGGACAAGAAGACAAGGTAGCTTAGATTTAGCTGTCCTACTTCTCGTCTTTCTTTTTAGCGTTACCTTTACCGCCTGCGCCTTGGCTTTCGCTCATACCGTATTTACGCATAAAGCGTTCCACCCGACCTTCGGTGTCAATAATCTTCTGAGTGCCCGTAAAGAAGGGGTGATTCCCAGACCAAACATCAACATGAAGCTCTTCTTGGGTTGAGCCTACGGTCATCACGACTTCTCCATCGCAATAGACTTTGGCTTCGGGGTACCACTTGGGATGAATATCAGGTTTTGCCATCGGTATCTCTCTAAATCTAAATATCTATATCGGGTGATCCAGCCCATTAACGCTTGGAGTATTGAGGGGCCTTACGAGCCTTCCGTAAGCCATACTTCTTCCGCTCTTTTGCTCTTGGATCGCGGGTTAAATAGCCTTCTAGCTTCAAGGGCTTCCGGTTCTCAGGATCGAGTTCACACAAAGCTCGAGCAACGCCCAACTTAATGGCATCTGCTTGCCCGGTCAAACCACCACCCCGTGCATTCACCAGCACATCGTAATCGTTCTCTAGTCCTAAGGATTCTAGAGGTGCCTTAGCATTGGCAACATAGCTGGGGTTAAACTGCAAGTACAAATCCCCAGGCTTACCGTTAATGGTCATCACACCACTGCCGGGAACCAGTCTGACCCGAACAATAGAGGATTTACGGCGGCCTGTGCCTCGGTAAGCGACGGCGTTAGATTGATCAGTGGCTTGCATTATGATTTAGCTCCTGGAATGGTCTGAATAGATAGAACTTCGGGTTTTTGAGCCGCATGGGGATGATCAGGACCCGCATACACTTTGAGACTTCTGAACAACTGACGGCCTAGGGCATTTTTGGGCAACATCCCTTTCACAGCTTTCTCGATAATGCGCTCGGGAATCCGCTCTTGTAGATGGTTAAACGTTTCAGTCTTCATTCCACCAGGGCGACCCGAATGGCGGCGATAGAGCTTTTGTTCGCCCTTATTGCCGGTGACGGTCACTTTTTCAGCGTTGATGACAATCACAAAGTCACCGGTATTCATAAAGGGGGTGTAAGTGGGCTTATTCTTGCCCCGCAGAATCATTGCAATCTGGGTTGCCAGACGCCCTAGTCGCTGATTTTCGGCATCAACGACGTACCACTTCTTGTCAGCGGTCGATACGGTGGGTAAGTAGGTTTTTTCCATGAGAGTTATCTATTTCAAAACAGGAAGAGGGGTTAGGACGCTGGATTCCAGCAATATTCAGAGGGCACACTCGACATCATCAGATGGGGAAAGGTATCAAACCAAACATCAGGGGAAAAGGGAAAGTCAGGATATCCTACCCGCAACAGGCAGAGACCCTTGGCTGGGGCAGAATATTTCACCTGATCCCGCCGCTCCGCTTGCCACAGCTCCGTAAAGCTATCGGGAGAGCGTAATCCCCGTCCCACCTGAACCAATAAGCCGACGAGCAGACGCATCATCCCGTACAGGAAACCGCTCGCCTGGACTTCAATCTGAATCAAAGGGCTACTGTCTTTCGCTTCGACTGTTGGCCGCTGCACACAAGTCGCTTCATGCACGTCTACCCAGGAGTGGGGACGACTGGAGCCAGCCCGGTGAAAGGCAGCCAGGTGATGACGACCAATCAGCGGGTCAAGAGCCGCCTGCATTCGCTGCACATCTAAGGGCTGATAATAATAATGCCAGCTATAGGGGCGCAAAAACAGATTGGGGCAAGGATCAGTATACAAAGTGTACCGATATCGTCGCCAGGTTGCAGAAAAGCGAGCATGCCAGTCCGAAGGGACTAAGGCTGATCCACGAATCAAAATATCCTGGGGCAACCGAGCATTGAGAACACTTGCCCACCGATGGGCTGGAATCGGAGACTCTACATCAAAATGGGCCACTTGGGCCGCTGCATGGACGCCCGAATCTGTCCTGCCTGCACCATGAAGGGTGACCGGATGCTGAACAATTTCCGCTAAGGTATCCTCGATATCCGCCTGCACACTCCGATGCTGAGGTTGCCGCTGCCAGCCATGAAAATGAGTGCCCAGGTACTGAATAACCAGGGCAACTCGTTGGGATGTTGGGGATGGCAATGGCATGACCGAGGCGGTTTAGTCCTTAAGTGAGTTCGATAATCGCCATTTCAGCATTATCACCGCGCCGACGGATCGTGCGAATGATGCGGGTGTAGCCACCGTTGCGATCGCCATAGCGGTCTGCCACCTGGTCAAACAGGGCATGAACCAACTGCTTGTCATAGATGTATCCCAAAGCCTGACGACGAGAGGCCAATGACCCATCCTTAGCTAAGGTGATCATTTTTTCAACTTGAGACCGTACGGCTTTGGCCCGCGCCTTAGTGGTCGTCACTCGACCATGGCGAATCAGCTGAGTAGACAAGGATCTGAGGAGAGCCTTACGCTGGTCGGCAGGTTTGCCTAACTTATGAACTCGACAACGATGACGCATGGAAATTAACCTTAACTTTTCGATTTTTCAGTCGGCATAGTAATACCAAGATGATCTTGGAGCGCTGCGATCACTTCATCCGCAGACTTGGCTCCAAAATTCTTGATTTCGAGGAGATCTTCTTGGGAATATTCCAGAAGATCCGCAACGCTATTGATTTGAGCCCGTTTGAGGCAGTTATAAGCCCGGACAGAGAGGTTTAGACCTTCAATGGGGATTTGATTGGTCTCGTCCTCTTCTTCCAGTTCAATATCCTCAACCACGTTAAAGGTGGCATCTTTGAGAGGGTTGAACAGATCAACCAAAATGGTAGCAGCCTGGCTTAAGGATTCCTGAGGCGTCAGATTGCCATTGGTCCAGATATCCAGAATCAGGCGATCCTTTTCTAAGGCACCACCGACTCGAGCGTCTTCTACTTCGTAGTTGACCCGTCGGACGGGCATATAAATCGCATCAATCTCTAAAAAGTCGAGGGCTGCGGCTTCATCTCGGTTTTTACCGACCGCATGGTATCCCTTACCCTGCTCGATTCTAAACTCCATCTCTAGGGTGGCATCCGAAGACAGAGTGGCGACGTACTGGGTTGGATTTACAATCTCAACTTCAGTGGGTAATTCAAAGTCATCGGTCGTGACCGTCGCTGGACCTTGGACAAATAAGCGACCAATCTGCGGATCGTTGGTATGGCTTCTCAAGACAACCTGCTTCATATTCAGCAGAATGTCGAGAACATCCTCACGAACCCCAGGAATGGTAGCAAATTCATGGTTCACACCAGCAATACGAACAGCCGTGACCGCAGTTCCTCTCAGATTTGCAAGTAAAACGCGTCTAAGAGCATTTCCAACTGTCGTGCCTTGCCCCCGATCTAAGGGCTCCAGAATAAACCTGCTATACTGGCTAAAATCCTCTTCAACTGTAGTTTCAAGACATTCAACCTGAAATTGCGCCACGAAAATCCCTCCCTTGTTGCTGTGCTCGAAATGTAGGTCGGTTCTTTGGAACCTGTGGAGTGAGAAAAAAGGTTTTAAAAGTTAGCTTTAGCTTGAGGTCTGCAAAAGCAAAGTTTTTAACTTCGTTGATGGATGAGGTATGCCATCAAATTCCAGGAGTTTCCATCAGCGCATGACTTGCTTTAACCCAGCAGAATGCTGCTAGCCAGCCAGCCTGATGAATCTTCGCCCTAGACGCGACGTCGTTTTGGAGGACGACAACCGTTGTGAGGAATGGGGGTAACATCTCGGATTAAAGTGATTTCAAGTCCTGCACCTTGAAGCGCACGAATCGCTGTCTCACGACCGGCCCCCGGGCCACTCACCATCACTTCGATTTGGCGCATGCCTTGATCCATGGCCCGACGAGCTGCGCTTTCTGAAGCAGTTTGAGCGGCAAAGGGAGTCCCTTTTTTAGCGCCTTTGAAACCGCTTGAGCCTGCAGAGGCCCAGGATACGACATCACCACTGGCATCGCTAATGGTGACAATTGTGTTATTGAATGTGGACTGGATGTGAGCCACCCCATTGGGGACATGCTTTTTTTGCTTCCGTCCACCGGAGCGTTTAGATTGTGGAGCCATACCTGATATTCTTTTGAACCAACTAAATCAGCGATAAAAAACAGAAGAATTTGAAAGGGTTACTTCTTGCTGGGAGCCTTCTTCTTACCAGCCACCGTCCGCTTAGCACTCCGCCTTGTTCGACTATTTGTCCGAGTCCGCTGGCCTCGAACGGGTAAGCCAGCCCGATGACGACGTCCTCGATAGGAACCAATATCCATCAGTCTCTTGACATTCATGGATTCCCATCGGCGTAAGTCACCCTCTACCTGATAGCCAGCCACAGCATTACGAAGAGCAGCGACATCCTGATCGCCCAATTCTCTCACTCGGGTATCAGGGTTAACGCCCGTCGCTGCCAAGATCTCTTGGGATCTGGTCAAGCCAATTCCATATATATAGGTCAGACCAATCTCGATCCGCTTATCGCGGGGCAGGTCTACTCCGGCAATCCGTGCCACTCTTTTATTACTCCCTAGGCTGTTTAATCAAAAATTTGTGTGGTTGCTAACGCGATGGGTTTAGAGACCAATCGGTTGATAGAAGATGGTTAACCTTGGCGTTGTTTATGCTTGGGGTTAGAACAAATCACCATCACGCGACCTCGCCGACGAATGACTCGGCATTTGTCACACATTCTCCGAACGGATGAACGAACTTTCATACTAGATTAGAGGACTACAAAACTATTACCATATCACTTCTATTGAAGTCCTACAAGCTTAATTTAGAGAAACTTGAATAGATGGGATCACGGCTCTGCCGGCATCCTGTGTAAAGCCCCGACAGTCATAACTTATAGCCGATTCAATATATTAGACTGAGTATAAAAATAATTTAGTCAGGCTCCTTATATTATCGGTCTTTCGGGGCAAATTTACAGGATTTTCCAGGGCAACTCCCCAAAAAATCTGGCTAAATGGATTTAAAGTGTATATCTAACCGCCATATGTATTGCGTCAGAAAACCGCAGCACAGCGGGAAACAGTAGTTTCTAACTTTATCTGGATCATGAAGAGTGTTTTCCTCGATCGGCTCCATAGTCCCGAACGCCCTGTCATTGTTTTTGACGGTGCCATGGGAACCTCTCTACAGATGCAAAATCTGACAGCAGAAGATTTTGGTGGTCCAGAGTATGAAGGGTGTAATGAATACCTAATCCAGACGAAACCAGATGCTGTAGCTACGGTTCATCGCAACTTCTTGAAGGCCGGGGCAGACGTTATCGAGACAGATACCTTTGGGGCGACTTCGATTGTCTTGGCTGAATATGATTTAGCAGATCGCGCCTATGAATTGAATAAAGCTGCTGCTGAACTTGCCAAGCAGGTCACTGCTGAATTCTCAACTCCTGAAAAACCTCGGTTTGTAGCTGGCTCGATGGGTCCAGGTACAAAGCTTCCCACACTCGGACATATTGATTTCGATACGCTGAAGGCGGCTTATGTCGAGCAAGCTAAAGGACTGTTCGACGGAGGTGCCGATCTCCTTTTGGTCGAGACCTGCCAGGATGTCTTACAAATCAAGGCAGCTTTGAACGCGATTGAAGTCGTCTTTGCCGAAAAAGGGGCCAGACTCCCCTTAATGGTGTCTGTGACGGTGGAAAATTTCGGCACCATGCTGGTGGGATCTGAGATTGGTGCAGCACTGACTGTTCTGGAACCCTATCCCATCGATATTCTGGGGCTAAACTGTGCCACTGGCCCCGATTTGATGAAGGAGCATATCAAATATTTATCCGAGCAATCGCCGTTTATTGTCTCCTGTATTCCCAATGCTGGGTTACCTGAAAATGTGGGGGGGCAAGCCCATTACCGCTTAACGCCAATGGAGCTGCGGATGGCGTTAATGCATTTTATTGAAGACTTAGGAGTTCAGGTGATTGGGGGGTGCTGTGGCACTCGCCCGGACCATATTCAACAGCTAGCGGAGATGTCCCAGGATCTCAAACCTAAGTCACGAGAGATTGGCTCACGGCAAAGTTTACCGCCCTATGCCCCATTGCCCTTTGTGCCTGCGGCAGCCTCAATTATGACAACCCAGTCCTACGATCAGGACAATTCCTTTTTGATTGTGGGGGAACGGCTGAATGCCAGTGGGTCTAAAAAATGTCGCGAAACCCTGAATGCAGAAGATTGGGATGGGTTGGTATCCTTGGCGCGATCGCAAGTCAAAGAGGGTGCCCACGTCCTCGATGTCAATGTGGACTACGTGGGTCGCGATGGCGAGCGGGATATGCGAGAACTGGCCTCCCGCCTCGTGAATACCGTCTCACTGCCCCTGATGCTCGACTCCACCGAGTGGACGAAGATGGAGGCGGGCCTAAAAGTGGCCGGGGGGAAATGCATCCTTAACTCCACGAACTATGAAGATGGGGAAGAACGGTTCTACAAGGTTTTAGAGCTGGCCAAAACCTATGGTGCTGGCGTGGTGGTGGGCACCATCGACGAAGATGGTATGGCTCGAACGGCAGAGAAAAAGTTTGAAATTGCCAAGCGGGCCTATGATGACGCCATTAACTATGGCATCCCTGCCTATGAAATCTTTTTTGATCCACTAGCCTTACCCGCCTCGACGGGGATTGAAGAGGATCGAAACAATGCCAATGCCACCATCAATGCCATTCGGCAGATTCGAGATGAGCTGCCGGGTTGTCATATTATCTTGGGCGTCTCCAATGTTTCCTTTGGCTTAAATCCGGCAGCCCGCGTCACCCTCAACTCAGTGTTTCTGCATGAAGCGATGGCGGTGGGGATGGATGCAGCGATTGTCAGTGCCAGTAAGATTCTGCCCCTGGCCAAAATTGAGGAGGAGCATAAAGCGGTCTGTTTAGATCTGATCTATGACCGCCGCCAGTTTGATGGGGAGGTTTGTACCTATGACCCCCTGACCAAGCTGACGACGCTGTTTGAAGGCAAGACGACGAAGCGCGATCGCAGTGTCGATACCTCTCTTCCCGTAGAAGAACGCCTCAAAAACCACATCATTGATGGGGAGCGCATTGGTTTAGAAGAACAGCTTGATATTGCCCTTAAGGACCACGCACCCTTGGCCATCATCAATACCTTCCTATTGGATGGCATGAAAGTGGTGGGGGAACTGTTCGGCTCAGGGCAAATGCAGCTTCCCTTTGTGTTGCAGTCTGCCCAAACCATGAAAGCGGCAGTCGCCTATCTGGAACCGATGATGGATAAGGAAGAAGCCGACGATAGTGGCAAAGGCACCGTTGTCATTGCCACCGTCAAAGGTGATGTCCATGATATTGGCAAAAACCTAGTGGACATTATCCTGTCCAATAACGGCTATCAGGTAATCAATCTGGGTATCAAGCAGCCCGTGGATACGATTATTGCCGCCTATCGAGAGCATAATGCTGACTGCATTGCCATGAGTGGATTGCTGGTGAAGTCCACCGCCTTTATGAAGGACAATCTGGAAACCTTTAACCAAGAAGGCATCACTGTTCCCGTGATTCTGGGAGGTGCTGCCCTCACGCCCAAGTTTGTCAATCAAGACTGCCAAAACACCTACAACGGCCAAGTGATTTACGGCAAAGACGCCTTTGCCGACCTGCACTTTATGGATAAACTGATGCCCGCCAAAACCGACGGGCAATGGGATAACCTCAAAGGCTTCTTAAATGAGCAGGCTCAGGCTTCTGAGTCAGTCTCGATAAATGGCTCTCAGCCCCAGGAGAACGAAGCAGAAGCTACCACTGCAACAACGCCTGTGGATACCCGACGTTCAGAAGCGGTGGATATCGATATCGATCGGCCTACCCCACCCTTCTGGGGAACCACCATCTTGCAGCCCGAAGATCTGCCTTTTGATGAACTCTTCTGGCATTTAGATCTGCAAGCCCTAATTGCTGGACAATGGCAATTCCGCAAGCCCAAGGATCAGTCCCGAGAAGACTACGATGCTTTCCTAGATCAGAAGGTCTACCCCATCTTGAACCAGTGGAAACAGCGCATCGTTGCCGAAAAGCTGCTGCATCCCCAGGCAATTTATGGTTACTTCCCCTGCTTAGCCGAAGAGAACTCCCTCCACATTTATGATCCAACAGTGGCGGAGAACCCTGGCGATACCTTACCTGAACCCGTCACCACCTTTACCTTCCCTCGTCAGAAGTCCATGCGGCGGCTGTGTATTGCCGACTTCTTTTTGCCTAAGGATAAAGGCATCGCTGAAAAGAGGTTTGACGTTTTTCCCATGCAGGCGGTCACAGTGGGAGACATTGCCACGGAGTTTGCTCAAAAGCTCTTCGCAGGTGACGAATACACTGAATATCTCTACTTCCACGGTTTAGCCGTCCAAACGGCGGAGGCCATCGCGGAATGGACTCATGCTCGCATTCGGCGGGAGTTGGGTTATAGCGAGAGTGAGCCGGACAATATCCGAGATATGCTGGCCCAGCGATATCAAGGCTCTCGGTACAGTTTTGGCTATCCGGCTTGTCCAAATATGCAAGATCAGTACAAGCAGCTTGACCTGCTGCAAACGGACCGGATTAAGTTGCATATGGATGAAAGTGAACAGCTCTATCCTGAGCAATCCACCACGGCGATTATGGTTTATCACCCCGTCGCTAAATACTTCAGCGCTTAATCTAGAACAAACGTCAAAAATCGACAGATCCAAGCTTCAATACACCGAAGAGAATAAGTTATAACATATGTATGACTTAATGAGCGTGTATTGATATGACGACGCTGAAAATTCGCAAAGTTGGTAATTCCCTAGGGGCAACATTCCCGAAAGAGGTATTGCAGAAACTAAAACTTCAGGAAGGCGATACTGTATACGTTACTGAAACCCCCGATGGTGTTCAATTGACACCCTATGATCCAAATTTCGATCAGGCCATGGAGGCTTATCGAAAAGTCAGCAACAAATATAGGAATGCCTTACGGCAACTCGCAGAGTAAGCCAGTCTGTTTCCAAAATCCTGATCAAGTTTGGCATTGTGGATGACCTATTTTGGCTGGACGAAAGAATTATTCGAGTGATCCATGAGGATCAGCTGAGCCAGCATGGTGGAAGTTCTGGTATCCGAGATGAGAATTTGCTGTTGGCCAGTCTGGCTCGACCTCAAAACTTATATACCTACGGCAACACGGTCACTCTATTTGATTTGGCCACAGCCTATGGTTTTGGTCTGATTAAAAATCACCCGTTTGTCGATGGCAATAAACGAACTGCTTTCTTAGCAATGGCGATCTTTCTTGAAGTAAATGGTTATTCTCTGGAGGTTTCAGAAACAGAAGTGGTTGTCAAAATGGAAGGGCTAGCAACGGATCTAGAGACTCAAAAGACTATCTCAAAATGGCTTAGGGAGAATTCTCTAACGCAGTAGCTGAAACGAATCATTTTTCGCCTGCCTAAGAGGCTATACTTCTAAGATTTTGACCTGGCTCAAAGGCCAAAGTCTACATAAAGCATCACTGAGGCTTTCGTGAGTTTCCAAGGGGACTACAAGCTCTGGGAATCTTTCGTTTCACCATAGTGAAATCGTACCGATCAATACTTGTTCTAAGTCCACCAGAAAGGTATTCCAGAAAAAGTTATTCAAAGTGATGTGCTGGCTAGCAGGCAAGGTTTTTACAGTACGTTCTGCTGTTGTGTCAATTTTTGATTTACTCTAGCCTAGCGATAAGGTCTATCAAGGAATAAGGTTTGACTGAGTTAGAGGAAGCAGCCTGGTTTTATCATGACTGGTCTGCAGGGGATTTACCTTGGGACCAAGGCAAGCAGATGAGCTTCGATCAATTTCATTCGAAGTACATTTTGCATGACTCTATCTGGCTTGGACTGTTTTATGACATTGCATTTGAACAAACTTTATCCCTAGCCATTCATTGGGATGCCATCTGGATTCCTGATGAGATTTACCAAAGTTCAAACACAGTCAGTGATTGGCCTTATTTATTCATTCGCATCGAACAAGCTCATTCAGTCACAACAGATAATTAGGGTTTGCTGAAAAAGTAAATTGAGCTAATTCCTGGCATCAAATCGTACAATCAACCCAGTTGTGACGGCCAGGGCCATATTCCTTCACTGGCCCTAGAAAAGCCCCAAGGCAGCCCTGGCAGCTCCATAACGCTTTCCAACACCAGCAATCCCACCCAAAAATGAATGATAAAAGGTGGCGGAGCCACCGCTCTAGATTCATCACCAAGAACGTGATAGCAATCGCACTAGCAGCCGTATCCGCTAACTTCGCCATCACTCGATTCAAGCCAAATCTTCGCTTGGCCTGCCCAAACTTGCCCTCAATTTGGACTCTCACCTTTTCGTCCTCCCGTGCTTGTTGCTTGAGTTGGCCCTGCACCTGGGGGTCTTGTTGAGGTCTTCCTAACGGTGGTCCACTCAATCGGATACCTCGAGCTTTACACCATCGTCGATTAGCTCGGGTTCGATAGATTTGGTCGGCATGGACTGAGAGAGGATAATGGCCAAAGCGACGATGAAAAGCTTCCACTTGATATTGAAGATGCTGGGATTCATTGAACGCATCCCAGCTTAAACGTTCCAGAAACACACATCCGTTGACACAACTGAGGGATAGCTTGGCCCCAAACTCAACAGGTACTCCAGCTTTGCCTCGGACCATCGGTCGGACATGAGGCTGAGTGAGGCTGACAATACGGTCATCTACTCGACGCACGTGCTGTTGATACATCCACTCTTGCTGTCGAAAGACTTCATGAATCACCAGCAACAGACGGTACTGTCGCCGGGACAGTCGGGACAGAGACGCTCCTAAAGCTATCAATCCATCAATGTGGGCTAGATTCCGACGCACATAGCCCAACTGCTGACGAATCCCTTTACGAATCAGCTTGCGACTCGGTTGACGTTTCTTGGCAATGGCCAGATAAGCTTTGCGGGCCTTTTGGCGGTAGGTGCGAGGTTTGCCCTTGAGAGACAGCATGACTTGAGCATATAAAGCATCAAGGATGGCTTCACTCGCTTTGCGGGCATCATTGAGCAGATCTAAGTCTGTCGGATAGCGAATATCGGCTGGCGCACAGGTCGCGTCTATCAACAATTGGCCCTGGTTGGGAGGGGCAGGAGGCTCATCTTCGTCATCTTCAGGAGAAGGAGATGACTCAGGGGACATCACAACAGGAGAACCCTCAGATGCGAGCACTGATTCCACGACTGCGTCGTTGACTTGAGTCAGTAGCTCTAGATTCAACCGTTGGCGAAAGTGAACCAGCATGGAGGCATCAAACGGAGCACTCTCTCGATATTCACTAAAACCCAGAAAGTACTGCAAGTAGGGGTTCTCTCGAATCTGTTCTACGGTCTCTGCATCGGATACACCCAGTTTCTCTTTGATGATTAAGGTCCCTAAGGCCACACGAAAGGGTTTGGCAGGTGCCCCCATGGTCTGACTGAATTGCTCTGCATACTCTGACTCAAAGCTCTCCCAAGGAATCAGCTCGGCGAGTTTGACCCAGCGATTCTCTTCTGATAGTTTGCCTCCGAAGGGCAAGTAGAAGTTCTTAAAGGACAGTTGACCGGGGGATGGGCGACGATACATTGGGGTGCATGTGCAAAGGTTTTGAGTATTTTGAACGATTTTCCTTGCACTTCTCAAGGGCGCTCAACACTTGGATACACTGCAAATATTCAACCTTAGACTTTCGAAGCAAGCCCTAATTATGGCGATTTGAAAGATATGCAAAGGTCCATCTTCACATCTGAAAACATTGTGATTTCTGATCAGAATTTGCTAGCCATTGATGATGTTTATGGTGGAAAGCTCAGTATCACCTATAAAGGACCTGTGACTTTTCTGGCAATCGACCCAGCCAAAAGAGTTGTATCGATTTAGCGCCACCTCGCTTTTATCGTTTATTCAACAATTCTTTTAGTACCAAGGGTTGAAAAGACTTCCCCTCAAACTTTTCAGACGGTGTAAGAAAATCACTGAGATCATTACAGTTTAGGTGCATGGTCCTGAACCCAAGTTTTTAACTCCCTATAAGCGGGTGTCTCTCCTACCGTTTTGCATTGCTGAAGAAAATGATAGAACCGTTCCAGCGGCACCCAGGGAAAGGTGGGACTGACGGGAGCATCCTGATATTGTCCTTGCTCCAACTGATAAATTCTCAATATTTGGCCATCAAAGCGCCACAGTTCAGGGACTCCCATTTGGGCATAGAGGTCGTTTTTGTTGATATCCGTATGACTAATGTCTACTTCCACCACTAGGTCAGGGGGTGGGTCAACATCGAGATCGACCGTTCGCCCTCGGACCACCGATTCATTCTGGATGTAATAGCCTCGATCCGGCTCAGCCCCTTTAAGAAGCTCCTTTCGTCTGAGGGTGGTGGAGGCCATGCCCTTAATGTTTTGGCCAGATTCAAAAGCCAAGGTGCGAATAAAAACCCCAATTACATCACTGGGGTTTTCGTGAGCTTCTAGGGGGACCATAAGCTCTAGAACTCCAGCACTATAGTGAAGCCGCACCGCTCGATGTTCACCAAAGGCAGCCAGAATGTTCTCATAGGTTTTCCAGTCAATATTATTTAAGGTGAGGCGCTGCTCAGCGGGCAAGGTTTTTGGAATTTTGACAACAGGCTGCTGAGTTTGCATAATCTTCACCTGAACGCTCACCCTCCCAGCATAGGCGTTGCAACACTGGAAATGGCATAGATATCACGGATCTTATCTGTACAATAGTTGAGAAAAGGTGATCGGTGTTCAGATAGAAAATTTAATAGCAACCCTATTTCAGTGCATTTAGATCCTGAAATACTGCAGATTGATCGGTGATGATATTGTCTACCCCATGTTCAATCATGCGCTGCATATCATCAGGCTGATTAACCGTCCAGGCATGAATGGCTTTTCCTTCTGCATGGGCTCGTTTGACTCGTTCTGGTGTAGCGAGGGTGAAGTGAAGTGAATAAAAATCGACCTCAAAATCAGGATACTCAGGTCGAGCAGGGGGAATGACTGGGCCAATCGTCAACCCAGGATCTAGCGTTCGTACCTGCCGCAAAATATCAAAATCGAGCGAGGACACCACGCAGTTTTGCTGCCAATTTTTTTCGTGAATCAGTTCAACCACCTGACTGACGAGTTTTTGTTCATGACCGTGAATTTTTAGCTCCAGGTTTAAATTGACGCGGTCCTTAGCTAAATCCATCACTGAGGCTAGAGAAGGGATTCGAGTATGCTTAAACGCCTCCCCAAACCACTGACCGACATCTAGGTTTGCCAGCTCAGAGGTAGTTAGGTTCCAGAGGTTGCGATCGCACCCTGCAAGACGCAACAAATGACTATCATGAATCACCACCAACCCATGATCTTTAGTCTCTTGGACATCCAGTTCAATAAAATCAGCCTGGTGTTCAATCGCTAGCTCAAAAGCAGGAATCGTATTCTCTGGGGCTAACTGAGAATAGCCTCGGTGAGCCGTAATTTGGGGCACCATTCTTATACTGTAGGTAATTTCTGAGTCTGAATTTACCTCAAATGCAAAGGGTTAGCATCTAAATGTGCTAGATGAGTCAAACGATTAAGCTTCAGAATTTTCGAGATGGAATCTGGGCTAACCGGTTTGCTCAGCAAATATCCCTGAGCTGTTTCACAGCCAAACTGTTGCAGCATTTGATACTGCTCTACGGTCTCCACACCTTCGGCAATAATTTCATGATCTAGATTGTGGCCCATATCAATCATGGCAGCAATTAAAGTCTGTGATTTCAGATCAACCAACATATCATCAATAAAATATTTATCGATTTTTAGACAATCCACCGTCAAGTGTTTAAGAGAAGCAAACGAAGAATAGCCTTTGCCAAAATCGTCGATGGCTAGCAAGACACCCAGATTTTTTAATTCTCGGAAGATCGAGAGATTTTGCTGATCGGTTTGCACCACACTCTCCGTTACTTCCAGCTTTAATTCCGTCGGCACCATACCTGTTTCCTCTAGAACATGCTGAATCAAGGACACAAAATCCTTATCCAAGAATTGGGCAGGAGAAATATTCACAGCCATCCGAATCGTTGGCAACCCCGCCTTCTTCCAAGCAACGGCCTGATTACAGGCTGTTTTCAACACCCATTCTGTCAGGGGCTTCATCATTCCTATTCTTTCGGCTGTGGCAATAAATTCCGTCGGTAACACCTCCCCCAGTTGGGAATGATGCCAACGGGACAATGCCTCAACCCCAATAATATTGCCGGAAAAGAGCTCAACCTGAGGTTGGTACACCAAGGACAATTGCTGTTTTTCGACCGCCTCCCTTAAATTTTGCTCCACGCGGAACCGATATTCTGCTTGCTCAGTCAGCTGTGGTTGATAGAAAGCATACCGATTTTTTCCGCGCTCTTTTGCCGCATACAGGGACGTATCAGCCGCTTTAATTAAGGTGGACAGCTCCCGGCCATCATCAGGATAGTGGGCAATCCCAATACTGCACGCTGGCGTAAACTTCCGCGCCGATAGTTCAATGGGCTGGGATACCTCTTCAAGGCAACGTTGGGCGACCTTAGAAGCCGCATAGTCATCATCAACCTCTGTCACCAAAATACAGAATTCATCTCCACTCAGGCGAGCGACAAAATCAATATCACGCGCAACTCGCTGCAACCGGTGCCCAATTTCTCTGAGCAGCAAGTCACCAGCATCATGCCCCAGACTGTCATTCACGCCCTTGAAGTTATCTAAATCAATATAGAGCAGGCCTAAACGAGATGCATTGCGCTCAGAGCGCTTAATGGCAACCTCAAGATTCTGATAAAAGTGAGCACGACTGGCCAACCCCGTTAAGGTATCGATAAAAGCTAATTCTCGAATCCTTTTCTGGGCCTGGTCCCGCTCCATCACAATCCCAGCCAGCCTTGCTGCCGATTTCAGATCATTGGACTCCGCTTCATTAGGCAAAGCAGGGTGGTTATAGTACATGCCAAATGCGCCCAAGACGATACCTGACGAATTTTTAATTGGCTCAGACCAGCAGCAACGCATGCCATGGGGAAGGGCGACATGTTTGATCTTGGCCCATTTGGGATCCGTTTCAATATTCTCAACCAACACCCGCTTGCCGGTATAGGTGGATGTGCCACAGGAGCCCACATTAGGGCCGTTTTGCAACCCATGAACCGCATCACAGTATTCCTTCGGCAGACTGGGAGCTCCACCATGCATCAGTCGACCATCTTGTAGCTCCAGCATTGAACAACGCATGCCAGGATGACGAGATTCATACATTAAGGCAATTTCATCATAGATTTTTGCGGCTGGTTTTCCTGTCGCAATCATCTCCAAAATTTCAGCATTTTTATCGTCAAAGGCTTCAGCTTTTTTCCGAGCTGTGATGTCAACATGGGTCCCCACTAGACGAACAGCCTTACCATCTGTCGCCCGATGAGCCAAGAATGCCCGAGAGAGTACATATATCTCATGGCCCGCTTTGTGCTGCATCCGCATTTCTACATCAAATGCATCAGATTTGCCATCTAGATAATCTTCAACCAGTGCCAGGACCTTCTTTTTATCCTCTGGGTGAACTAGGTTTTCCCAAGTGCTTAAATCATGGGCAAGTTCATCATTCTCATAACCCAGCATGCTTTTCCAGCGAGGTGAGTAATAAACTTCATCTGTTTCCAAATTCCAATCCCACAGGCCATCATTAGCTCCGCGCATCGCTAACGAAAACCGTTCCTCACTCTGTTGTAATTTCTCTTCTGACTCTCTATGAGACGTAATATTGTGGCCAATGCCGAGTAACCCAATCAGTTCTCCCTGAGCATCTTGAATGGGAACCCTGCTGACTTCCAGAAGTTCACCGTGTCCATCACTAGCAAAAGTTGTCCATTCCTCGATTACGGATGGGTATCCTTGGAGTATGACCTCCGTATCGTGCCTCCGAGACAAATCGGCCAACCGAGCATCCACTAATTCGTGGTCGGTTTTACCTACGATTTCTTGTTCAGGAAATCCAACAAAATCCTCGAAACGATTATTGCAGGCTAGATATACTCCATCGATATCCTTTAACCAGACAAGATCAGGCAAGTTGCGAATAATTGTTTTGTAAAAGCCAATCCCTTTTTCGAGATCTTTTGGAATTTTTTCTTGACTAAAAGTCTCTGTAAAGCCTACAGCTATAGACGATTGAATCTCGCATTGCATGACAAGTTGTTATGAGGCTAGGGTAAACACAATTTTTCTATTTCTATATTAAATTTTGAAATACGGATCAGAATCCGTATTTAGACTGAACTGTAGTTCTTAGAGCGTCTAGTAACCAGATGCTTTTTCATAAACCAAACATCGCCATTAGCAAGATCAAGCTCGGAATAATTATTATCATCACACAGACTTAGGCAGCATGTAATCGTCATCACTCGCCATGCTCCATCAAAATCCTTCATGTTCGGAGAATTGGTGTAACCCTTATGGAAACCGGGCAAAGCCCCAATATGGTTACAGCTTTTGCTTTTCCCAATACCACCGTTCTTCAACAGAACCTTGTTTACGGAAGCGAGCAAGCCCCCTGAATAAACTCAGAAATCGGCCATAAGAGCTATTTTTTATCCATATTTCGAACATTTTTTATCTAAACAAGAAATTTTCCTGAATTAAACCTCACTCAATACCCCTAAACGGCAGCAGATCGATTTCATTCCAGTCTTTTTTGCGATAGCTATGATGGTGGAGATAAAGTTTAATATCTCACCGCCACATTTATGAGCACTTTTCTTGATCTCACGCAGTTGTCCGCCGCGTCCTTAGCTCAGTTAGATCAAGCCCAACATTCACGCCAGAAAGCTACCAATCACCTGGAAGCCATGGCAGAGACCCTATCCGCTGCAGAAAAGGAAGGGTCTACCGCTTCGGGAGAACTCAGCCTAGTCACACAAGTGGAAACCCTTCGGAGCGTGGCAGGCAACCTGAAGCAAGGGATCTTTCGGTTGGTGGTGTTGGGCGATCTGAAGCGGGGGAAAAGTACGCTCCTCAATTCCCTATTGGGCGAGCGATTATTGCCCAGTGATGTCAACCCCTGTACGGCTGTATTGACGGTGCTCAAATATGGTCCCCAAAAGCAAGTCACTATCCACCATCTTGACGAAACGCCCCCTGAAAAAATTGCTTTAGAGGACTTTAAGCAGATTTACACCATTGATCCGGAGGAGGCTAAAGCGTTGGCCTCCAAAGACCAAGCGGCCTTTCCCAATGTCAGCCATGCCGAGATTGAATATCCTATTCCCTTGTTGCAACAAGGCCTAGAGCTGATTGATACCCCAGGATTGAATGATACGGAAGCCCGAAATCAGCTGGTCTTTAATTTTTTGCAGGACTGCCATGCCGTGCTATTTGTGATGGATGCGACCCAGCCCTGCACCTTAGATGAGCGTCGATACCTGCAAAACACCCTGAAGGATCGGGGTATCCCCATCTTTTTCTTGATTAATGCCTGGGATAAAGTTCAAAGCAATTTGATTAATCCAGATGATCGGGAGGCCCTTACCGCAGCAGAGGTTAGACTGCGAGAGGTCTTTCGCACCCATTTGACAGACTATTGCCCCGATCAATATGAACATCGAGTGTTTGAAGTCTCGGGTTTGAAGGCATTGCGATCGCAACTCCAAAACGACCCGGAAGCCCTCGCCCATTCAGGTGTGCCCGTCTTTCTAGACAGTTTGTTCGACTTTCTGGCCAACGATCGCATTCAGGCCGAACTAGACTATGCTCTCCAAAAAGCCCAGATGACCCACAAGCAGGTGTGGGCAGCCGTTTCTCGGCGGTTACCGTTACTGGATGAAGATCTGGATCAACTCAAAGAAAAGTTGGCCTCCGTCCAGACGGATTTTGAGCAACTGCAGTCCATTCGGGATGACTTTCAAACGAAAATTCGCCAAACCCGCGATCAAGAATCTCAAGCCATTGCGGATTCCTTTAAGACCTATATTCTCAAACTAGAAACTACCTTTGACGAGGATTTCGTCGCAGCCCAACCGGATTTGGATTTTCTAGAGTTTCTAGATAAAAACAATCGGGCCATGTTCTACACCTCCTTTAAGCGAGCCTTTGAACGCTATATGAATGACCGTTTGGCAGCTTGGGAATTTATCGCTAAACAGGATATTAGCCGGGCCTTTTCTGAACTCAATGAAGCGGCAGATGAATATCGAGTGGCCTATGAACAAGTGGTCGAGGTAATGAACGACAAGCTTTTGGGCAATCGCTTCTATGCAGCAGGGCATCGTTATAACCCCAAAGAAGTCGAAATTTGGACCGACATCCTCAAGGATGCGTTTGAGGCCATACCTGGCAATATGAATGGGGCGGTTGGACAATTCAATATGTTTTGGCAGGGTGTGATGCAGACAGCTGTAGCCTATGTATTGATTGTGATTGCCTTACAGGTAATCGGCTTGGTCTTTTCATCCCTCTTTTTGAATGTCTTTGCAGTGTTGTTGGTGGGAACTGGCGTTTTTGTGGGTCAAGCGGAATATGTGCGCCAAGAGTTCTTAAACGCAACCCGCAAGGAATTTGCCAAATATCTTCCCCAAATTGCCGAAGAGCAATGGCAACCCATTCATCAAGCCGTACAACGGTGCTTTGACACCTATGAAATCGAAGTGATTGAGCGGATTAATCAGGATATTGCCAGTCGGCAAGGGGAACTGAATAACCTTATCGCCCAAAAAGAATCCCATTCAATCCAGGTAGAACAAGAAAGTAAGCGACTTCAAACCTTAGAAAAGTCTCTAGGAGAGATGGTTCAGAAAATGGAAGAGGACTGTCAGCTAAAAGATTGATGCGCTCTATTGAAGGGAAACTGGACTGATGTCGAAAGCCTGTTATCCCTGACCGCTATAAATCAGGGAGATGGGCGAGCGCCTTGGATTATTCCATCTGCTCCAAGACATCGGCTAGGGTAGCAACGGTGCGATCGATATTTTGCAGTTTATCCAAGCCAAAGAGGCCAATCCGAAAGGTTTGAAAATTCTCAGGTTCATCACATCGCAGCGGAACACCCGCCGCAATCTGCATCCCAAGAGCCTTAAATCTCTGTCCAATTGCTGGATCGTCTGTGTAGCTCACCACCACGCTAGGGGACTGAAACCCTTCAGCTGCAACACTTTTAACACCTTTGCCGGTCAGCAGTGCTCTGACCTGATCACCGAGCTGTTGTTGCTGAGCACAGACGGTATCAAATCCATATCCAGCAGCTTCCTGCATCACATCCCGGAATACTCTTAGGCTGTCCGTGGGCATGGTGGCGTGGTAGGCATGTCCACCTTGCTCATAGACCTCCATAATCTGCAGCCATTTCAATAGGTCACAGGCAAAGCTGCTACTTGTCGTCGATTCGATCCGCTCTCGCCCTAAAGCACTCAGCATCACTAATCCACTACAGGGGGAACTACTCCAGCCTTTTTGAGGTGCACTGATCAAAACATCTACACCACAGGCGTCCATATCCACCCAGATGGTGCCCGAGGCAATGCAATCTAAGACGAATAAGCCACCTACTGCATGGACGGCTTTGGAAATGGCCTGGAGGTAGTCCATGGGCAAAATCATGCCCGAGGAGGTTTCCACATGGGGCGCAAAGACGAGGTCCGGTTTTTCGGACTGGATTCTGGCAACCACTTCTTCAATGGGGGCCGGGGCATAGGCGGCATGTTCACTGTCATCGACGGGACGAGCCTTGAGCACCGTTAATTGAGCCGGTATCTTCCCCTTCTCTAAAATTTGACTCCAGCGATAACTAAACCAGCCATTGCGAATCACCAGGCAGGATTGGTCGGTGGCAAACTGTCGAGCCACGGCTTCCATAGCAAAGGTGCCACCCCCTGGAACGATGGCCACGGCTTTGGCGTTGTACACCTGTTTAAGGGCCTGGGAGATATCCTTCATCACCGTTTGGAAGGCCCCTGACATATGGTTGAGGGAGCGGTCTGTGTAGACCACTGAATATTCCAAAAGTCCGTCTGGATCAATATTGGGCAGTAGTCCTGGCATGATGTCCTCTGTGCAGTTAGGTTTGAGTTAATGATTAAGCGTCCAGTGAAGGTTTGATATTACCCCTCAGCTTCTTCAATTTTCCGCGTTTGCTTTTGCTATCCAGCCGCCGTTGCTTGGCACCATAGGAACGTTTGGTAGGTTTCCGCTTTTTGGGGGTTGTAGTCACGCTTTGCAACAACGTTTGCAGGCGGTTTAAGGCATCTTCCCGGTTTTGCTGTTGGGTGCGATGTTGCTGGGCTTTGATAATAATGATGCCTTCTTTGGTGATACGTCTATCGCCCAGGTTGAGAAGCCGCTCTTTATACAAAGGAGATAGGGAGGAGGCGTTGATATCAAATCGGAGATGGATCGCAGAGGCCACTTTGTTGACGTTTTGTCCTCCAGCCCCCTGAGAACGGATGGAACTCAACTCAATCTCGTTGAGGGGAATAGAGGTACGTTGGGTAATCTTCAACATAAGTGAGTCGGCATCATCTGGGGACAATACATATCAGCGGTCTTTCCCCAGTGTAATCAAGAGCTGTGAGTGGCGATGAACGTCTCTTTTTGTTGCTTCGACAGTTGTTTAATTTGGTATTCCAATCGCTGAGCTTCGGAGCGACTGCCGACGGGTTGTTGATAGACCAACTGCAATGGGCCTTTGGAACGCAAAAACTTGGCCCCTTTTTTACTGTGGGTATGCTCCTCCAATCGACGCGCTACGTCTGTCGTCACGCCTGTATACAAGGCCCCGTCTCGGGTACGAAGGATATAGAGATGCCATTCAGACATAGGGGTTCTCTAGTGCGTCGATCAACAAGGGATTTCTATCATTTTGAAAGAGGAGAGATGCGATAGCTTCCGACCGATCATTGACCATCGCAACGATGATACGCATTCAACCACAATACTCCTGATGGCTTCACTTGTTTACTGATGATTGACACACCGCTCAAAGTCGAAATCTCCGTTTTTAACTTCTGCATCAAGTTGCGATGGTCAATGACCGGCCAGAGGCCATCGCAACCGAAGTGAAAATTTTGGCTTCGGAGCGTGCTGCTATCAAATGCAGATCCATATGGCTTATCACTGAATACTTTGCTGCCAAGTTCTCACAGCATCTACATGATTGGTAAGACTGATACAACGCAATAGCAATGCTAGGTCAATGCCTGGGATGGCCTCGCTTTGATCAATCTGCTCATATTCAGGCTGATCACCATCGTTCCGCAAATGGTAAATTTCCAGGACGCCATCTTCCCAAAACCAGACTTCTGATATGTTCAGCCGTCTATAAGCCTCTAATTTGTTAATGCCACCACTGGAGAAGACCACTTCAATGGCTAAATCTGGACGTAATTTCCCTGCTGTCAACTTGTAAGATTTATCCGCTTCGCGCTTTACTTGGCCAGTTTCGCTTTCCAGGGTCATGGATCCAGTGGGTGTAAAATCAACCCCCGCCATCAACAAGTAAAGCTCTAAAAGGGCTGCGATGCGCTCTTTTACCGTTTCATGGGCTTCACTTGGTATCGGCACAATCTCCAATACACCGTCTAAAAAGGAAAGTCGATATCCTGGTCGATCTAGTAATTGCTCTACGGCCTTAAACTCGCGCCAAGTTAGCCCCTCAAATAGTAAAGGGATTGTTTTCTGGGGATTACTCAGTGTTCCTGTTGTCATGGTAAATGGGTGATCAACACACCTCTACTGCTCTAAATAGCAGAATATGAAAGTGTTCTCTTTTATCCCGCCGCTCATCGCTCCCGTTAGCTTGTCTTGAAGAGTTTGATTGGTAAATGTTTGGCGTAGTGACTAAAGTCTTTATCGGTAGTGAAAATTTCGAATTTAGCGCGTATGGCACCAGCACAAATTAAGAAATCTGTGTGGGAGCCTTGAATTCCTTTTGAGCGGCAGAAATTTGAATATTCTGCAGCAGCTTCATAATCAGAGTCCACCAATGGTTCGTTTGGGAAATATTTTAGTTTCTGGCGCAGTTTTTCATATCGGCTTTTATCTGTGTAGCCGGACAACAATTCTTGTCTGATGGCACCAATGATTTTTACTTGATTCTCATCAATCAGTCGGGTGAGTTGCTTAACGATTGAGGTTTCGGCTGCAGAACTACCTCGTAGAGCTATGGACCAAACACACGTGTCAACCAGTATGCCGCTCATTATCGTCTTTGTTTATAGTCGTAATCGGTATCTTGAGGTAACTGGCCAAATAGAGAGATAATTTCATGCTGTTTTCGACGTTGCACAAACTCAGTCAGTGCTTGATTAACGGTCTCTTTTTTTGTAGAAAATCCTCCAATTCGCAGGGCCTCTTCCAGCAAGTCAGCATCGATAGAAAGGTTGGTAGCCATGGTCAGACTCTAGTTACACATTTATCCACACATTCTATTACACAAGCTAATTAACAAGGCAAGAGACTTTGAACTTACGCCGCTAGTAGAAGATTAAAAATTCCAATCAAATTGCGGCATAAAATTATCGTTCACTCCCTTGTTTGGCTCTCGTTAGAGTTATCAGCTTTTTTTGCGGTGGCACTGTTTAAACTTTTTGCCACTTCCACACCAACAGGGTTCATTCTTTTTCGGTTGGAAAGGCGATAACCTATCTCCATCGGTATAAAACCATTTGCCATTTTCTCTGATAAAACGCGATCTCTCATGGAGTTGGGCCGCAGAGTTCCCTTCTTGGTACACCGCGAAGAACTCCACCACCCCAGTTTTATCTTCAGGTTGTCCAGCTTGAGTGGCGAGTACCGTTAACCCCAACCAAGTCAGATGATTGGCAGTGGCAGTGATCAATTGTCGGCTATTGGGTTGGCGGTGACTGGGATGTTCGGTATTGAATAGGTAATCGATATTTTTGAGGCAATAGGCAGCGTAACGCGATCGCATCAGTGTTTCAGCAGTGGGAGCAGAGCGAGACCCTTGTAGATAAACCCCGCAGCACTGGTTTAATAACTTTTGACTGCCACAGGGGCAAGGCATCAAGGCGTTGCGATCACCAGAGATCAGCATGATTAAATTTCGACAGATAACACTAGATCTTCAATCTCATAGGGTCTGTTAGGCCAAAGCAACGCACCATCACTCATCATAGAAGCCATTTGCTCACAAGCCTCTTGCCAAACTGGTTACAAATCGAGGTATCGAGGTGATGTTTCCAGCATAGGAAATTCTTCTAAATATAGTCTTGTAGCCTCTTTTAAGCCTGCAAATGCTTCTTTTATCGTTGCCTCTTGATCCACCGTTCCTACTTCGGTGCATTCAGCGATAAACATATCGTCTTCTCTATGTAGAAAAGCGGTTAGATGGCGAGTTTTCATAGAAATACGCTTTTTATCAATGCACGCATAACTGCTGACTTTAGAGAATTTTCGGACCTATTTGTCAATCATAGGTGATAGATGAGAAGTATCCTACCTGGCTAAATTGTCTCAGGAAACTGAGGTCGACCAACCAGAACGTCCAAAAGTAAGAGCTGAGATTTAGGCTTAAAGTCTTACCATTAAAGCGATCGCAACCACCTAATTCTTTAGCCATCGACCTATACTTTCCAGATCTGCTACTCTGATAACAGAATCAAAAAAACTGTTATCATGCTGCGAACTCAAATCAGCTTATCTGAAGCAGAATATGAGGCTGCCAAGCAAGAAGCACAACGGTTAGGAATTTCCCTAGCAGAACTTCTTCGCCGCTCCTTGCGTAATGCTCTGCCAGTAGATCAATCCAAGCCTTGGATGCAATACGCTGGAATGGTGGAGTCAGGGAATCCCCAGAGTAGCCAGTCTATTGATGAGCTGGTCTATGGCCACAAAGACTAAGGCATACGTTGATACTTCCGCGTTTATTGCTTTTCTGGACCGTTCCGATACGTACCACCCTTTATTTCGACGGCTGTTTGCTGACCCACCGCCACTGATTACTACGCCTCTTGTGATTGCGGAAGGACATGGTTGGTTTCTTAAGCGATATGATCGGACGCGAGCTTTGCAGTTTATGGCAATGGTGGAAGTTTTGTCGCCTCTTCAAATTATCGATGTGGGTCTTCAGGAGCAAAAGGGTGCTGTAGAACTCCTGCGCAAATTTTCAGATCAGGATTTAGGGATCTACAAATAAATAAGGTACCCATCAATTGGGCACAATCTTGATATCCCATTTGGGTAACGCTTCAGAACATAGCCATTGTTGTTTGTAGGCTTCTAGCTCATCTGAGGGCACAGTAATGTTCTTTTCATAGGTGCCCTCAATCAAATGAACCAAAGGCTTCAATCCATTCCAGGTCATATTCGATGCCCACTGGACAGCCGTATCAATGGAGTTGAGGATAGTGCCATTCCAATATTGTTCCAAGGCTGCCCAACATCGCTCAATCGGATTGTATTTGCTGTGATAGGGCGGATAGTAAATCAGATGAACCGATAATCGTGTCATTTGGACAAACTCAACCATACGCTTGATAAATTGTGTGCGGTTACTGCGCACTGCAGAGCCGCCATCAAGGTTAATTTCTAATCCCTCTATCTGAGGATAGTTATCGTGATGTTCGCGCCACCAAGCCTCTAAACAATCAACAATAAAATCAGTAGTTTCAGCAGACTGACCAAAGTAAATTGACAGTTGCCCTGCGAGCACATCGAGAATCCCGAAGGGTACCAAAATAGCGTCCCAATGGTCATCATGGTCATTGGCTTTTGTCGCGTCTAGGGTACGAGCTTTGCCGCCACGAGAGAGGTTGCCAATTTTAACTTTGGCTTTGCTATCAATCGAGATGCGCAATAGGTTGGGGGCCGCATCGGCAGCATAATTGGCTTGAGCGACATTTGCGAAAATCGCATCGGTTTGCGGCAGTTTTTTCAGGGGTTTAACTTTTGGGTTTTTAAGCGATAACCCATTCGATTCAATAGATTGCCGATGGTTTGACGGGTTGGTAATGCCTCATCGCTGTAGCCTTTCTCCTCAATCAATGCCTCACGCACGGCCCTGGCACTGATACGGGTGTAGTACAACGTTGATTTGAACTTCGGATCAGCTTGGGCTTCACCATCAACTAAATCCCGAATGTCAGTTGCTAAATGGGGTAGTTTCGTTTCGCTAAGCTGACGACCTCGGGCTTGATAGTTGTCAACGCATCTAATGCCAGTCCGTCGTTCATCAAGGCCCAGTTGAACACTGGTACGTCTCCAACCTAAATGACGCTCAGCTTTGCGGGCAGAGCCGTCCAGGTAGTCTTCAGCCACTTTTGCCATGAATGCTCGCTTGTGTGGGCCTGTCAGTTTCTTGGCGGCATCTCGAAACGTCTCTTTTATAGGGGCATCTAGCATCAGATATCCTCAAAACAATCGGTCAATCATGTATTGACTTGTTTCTTAGATTCGCAGGTACTTTATTTCTTGGCAAGTCCCTTAACGCTGGCGGATGCGATGGGACTTCACATCATGGAGAGTTATTCCATTCAAACTTGCTGGTCAACTGATTTCCATCTGGGGCTGACCCGCGTACCACTTGTTATTCATCAGTATTAGTCTCTTTTCTTTGTGAAGGAGGATGTTCAGATCTACTCTTTAGCTTCTGAATTTATAACAGCAATTCTGAATTTTGAATCAACAGCGCAATATGAGTATTAACAACTGATTTTGAGATTTAAACGGGTAGTTTGCCTATTAATACTCTTCAAAAGCTCAAGAAAAGTCTCTAGAAATTCTTTACCCGTCTAGCTGATAGGCAATCAACTGTAAGTTTACATATAGGCAAATTTCTGTAAGATATCGTCTTTATTAGAGATGCTAATATAGAGGCAGAAAGGCTTTAAGAGGTAGCGAAATTATTCGCCCATTTCATGTTAACAGAAAATTTACCTTCTAATTATAGTTAAGTGCCCGAGCAAGCATATTCAAGTTAACTAAATAAGGAAAGCATATGAAAGAAGATAGTACAGGAATCCTAGTTAAAATATTGCTGGATTCAAATTTCAAACTATCTCTAGAAGTATCTCCTTTTATTATCGGTCCGCTTGGGATTGCGCTGGTAATATATCTGCTATATAAAACCTTTTCGTCTGGATGGAAGTTGCGAGACTTCGAAATTGATGAAGCTGAATTTGGTATTGGAGACCATAAGGTTAAGCTAAAACCAAATGATACAGACAAGCAGATCGCTTATCGTATCTGGGTCGAGCTAAGCACAAGAAAAATCGGCTTACCAATAGACCTAGAAGATGATGTGATTTCAGATATATATGACTCTTGGTACAGCTTTTTTTCAGTGACAAGAGATTTGATTAAAGACGTGCCCGTTTCAAGATTTCAAAGAAAAGATACGGAGAAAATAATACGTCTTTCCATCGATGTGCTAAATATTGGATTGCGACCGCATTTGACAAAATGGCAGGCGAGATACCGTAGATGGTACGAGGCAGAATTGGCCAAATCTGAAAGCGTAGAATTAGAGCCACAACAAATACAAAAGGCATACCCTCATATTGAAAAATTGGAGGCTGATCTGTTGTTAGTTAACAAGCGTTTGATTGGATATCGAACCAAAATGTATGAGCTTATTTCTAGCGTAGAAACATAGGAACTATTTCAATGGGGGTAAAATGAGAAGAGTATTTATTAGTTATCACCATAGGAATGAGCAGTATCTCAAGGAGCACCTTCTTCAATTGAATGGTAGTCATGAAATCTTTGTGGACTGCTCTGTCGATACAGGCGATATAGACGATGATTTAGAGCCGCAAGTAATTAGGCAGACAATCAGGCGAAACTACCTCAGTGAGTCAACAGTTCTAATGTTAATAGTTGGTAGGGAAACCAAATATAGAAAACATGTTGACTGGGAGCTGTATTCTAGCATGTATAATGGGACTAATTTCGGAAGGTCAGGGGTTGTGGTTTTGCTGGCACCTAACTGTGAATCTGAATATTTTTCGGCGCCTTTTGATGAGATAAAATCTACTTTCTATCCAGATGTTTCTAATTGGATAAGTATAGACAGCAGGGAGGAATATGAGCGCCGTTATCCGCATTTGCCTCCGCGTATCATTGATAATCTACTAAAGCGAGACAGTAAGATATCAGTCACCAACTGGAGTAAGGTTGCCAACGATCCAGAAAAATTGAGACTCTTGATTGAGTGTGCTCACAACGCAAGGACGACTTGCGAATATGATATGAGTCGAGCAATGAGAATGAGAGATCACAATCCAAATTGATACGCTTGAAAGCACTGAACAAACGCATGTTGTCGGACTGGTTTTCCGCTGCGCTCCAAACCAGCCGCAAATGTGGGCGTTGCCCGCTAGCATGTCTCTAGAGTTTTGGGAAACTCAAAGTGTGTTAATTGCAAGACTTCAATAAAGCCAAGGCTTCCTCACACCAGCCAATTACATCCATCTCATAACGTATACCTTGACGTAGCGTTAAATACTGACACTTGCCTCCCCAAGATAATTGCTCTGGCTCAGCAAAATGCTGCTGCTCAATCTGCTGATAGATCTGCAACTGCTGCTCATGTTCCTGCTGGTAACGTTGGAGTTCAGTCAGTAATACCTCAGGCTCTACCAAATCCCCAGCAAACAGCTTCACTAGAATTTCTTCCTTAGTGCGGCTACTTTTACTCGGCTGGGCAATCCATTTGGCCATCTCCGCCTTACCCATTTCAGTCAGGTGATAGCACTTTTTATCAGGACGTCCTGTTTGGGGAATCACCTCTCCCGTGATCCACTGCCGTTCTTCTAAACGATTGAGTTCTCGATAGATCTGCTGATGACTCGCAGACCAGAAATGGCCCACTGACCCATCAAATCGCTTCGCCAGCTCATAGCCACTGCAGGCTTGATCCGCCAAGGTTGCCAAAATTGCGTAAGAAAGACTCATATGCACTGATTGACATATTCAAATAATTGCATATAGTAAGAATATGCACTTTGTTGCATATTACATCGTCCTGGTTCCCTAGGAGACCCACCCATGCTCACCCAGTCTCGTCCTCAACAATCTCAGCAACCTTGGTACGGCATGTTTGCCCAGGCTGCATCCGAATTTCCGACCACCCCGTTACCGATTTTGTCCGGGACTATACCCGAAGACCTCAAAGGTTCCCTGTATCGCAACGGACCAGGTCGTCTAGAACGAGGTGGACAACGAGTCGGCCATTGGTTCGACGGGGATGGCGCTATATTAGCCGTGCATTTCGATAGCGCTCAAGCATCAGGCGTCTATCGCTATGTCCAAACCGCAGGCTATCAGGCCGAAGAACAGGCCGATCAATTCTTGATGGGAGGCTATGGCATGCTGCCCGCCGGATCCCTGTGGCGACGGTTGCGGCAGGGAGCGACTAAGAATGCTGCCAATACCTCTGTGCTGGCGCTTCCCGACAAGCTTTTGACCTTATGGGAAGGAGGACATCCCCATGCCCTGGACTTAAACACTTTGGAGACCCAAGGGCTAGACGATTTGGGATTCCTAGCACCGGATCAGTCCTTCTCTGCTCATCCCAAACGGGATCCGATCAGCGGCGAAATCTATAACTTTGGCGTTAGCTATGGCAAGCAAGGTCATCTGCATGTTTATCGCTGCAATCCAGCAGGAGCCGTTCAGCGCCAAACCAAAATTCCGCTCCAGGGCTTGCCGATGATTCATGACTTTGTGATGGCGGGGCCGTACTTAATTTTTTGTATTTCTCCTGTCTTCCTCAATCCACTGCCTATGTTGGTCCAGCTCAAAAGCTATAGTGACTGTCTGCAGTGGAAGCCTCAGCAAGGTACCCAAATTTTAGTGATTGATCGTGAATCCTTGGAAGTGGTTAGCCAGGGTGAAGCCGACCCCTGGTATCAGTGGCATTTTGGCAATGGTTATCTGGATGATCGAGGACATGCCGTCATTGATGTGATTCGCTATGCCGACTTCAGCACCAACCAGTTCCTCAAGGAAGTGGCCAGTGGCCATCCTCGCACCCCAGCAGAAGGACAGCTTTGGCGACTACATCTCGATCCCCAGACGAGCCAAGTGTTAGAAACCGATAAACTGATGGACCGCACGGGCGAGTTTCCGGTGGTTGATCCCCATCAGGTCGGACAGGCCCATCGGCATACCTTTCTCTCCACTCGCCCGACCTCAGATGCGACCACAGAACTCTTTCGCGAGATTGTCAGCTTCGATCACATTTCACAACAACTGAACAGTGTGCAGATGGGCGATCAAGCCTATTGCAGTGAACCGATCTATGCCCCTGATCCCGATCACCCTGGACAGGGCTGGATTCTGACCGTGGTCTATCAAGCGGCATCCCATACCAGTGAGGTGTGGATTTTGGCCGCCCATCGTCTGGAAGAAGGCCCGATTTGTCGCTTAGGGTTGCCTAGCATCGTCCCGATGGGGTTTCATGGCACTTGGCAACCTAGTTTATAACCCTTATCAAGCAAGGGGCGAAAGAAGCAAAGTACAATGCTACACACCTCAGCAATTCATCCTTTCGCCAAACGTTTGTGAGATAGTAACTGAGGCCCGCAATCCTTCATGTGCAAGTTTGTCTATGCCCAAATTCCCTTTGCGTCGGTCTAAGGCCCAAGCGGCCAGTACCGAAGAGACGTCTGGACTAGGCACATTTGCAGGCGTTTATACCCCCTCCCTGCTAACCATCCTGGGCGTAATTATGTACCTACGCTTTGGTTGGGTTGTGGGTAATGTTGGCCTCTTCAATACCCTAATCATCGTCACCTTAGCCACTTCGATCACCTTTTTAACGGCTCTGTCTATTTCTGCGATCGCAACCGATCAGGTCGTTCGCACTGGGGGAGCCTACTACATGATTAGCCGCTCTCTGGGCATTGAAACGGGCGGGGCCGTGGGGATTCCCCTATTTTTTGCCCAGGCGGTTTCCGTGGCCCTCTACACCATTGGCTTTGCCGAAAGTCTGGTTCGCATTTTTCCCAGCCTCAATCAAACCTTAGTGGCCGCTATCACCACCCTCTTAGTGGCAGGTCTAGCCTTAAAGTCTGCTGATATTGCCATTAAAGCCCAATTTGGGATTATGGCAGCCATTGCCCTCTCCCTGATTTCCTTTGGTTTTGGTCATGCGGTGCCACCGGAAACCGGGACAGATGCCATTCCCCAAGCCAAGAGTTTTTGGGAAGTCTTTGCCGTCTTTTTCCCGGCGGTCACCGGCATTATGGCGGGGGTCAGCATGTCCGGCGATCTCAAAGATCCGGCTCGGTCGATTCCAAAAGGCACCTTAGCTGCAGTGGGAACCGGCTATGTGATCTATATGGTGTTACCGATCCTGCTCACTATGCGAGCCGAGCCTGGCACTCTGATGCAAGATCCCCTTGTAATGCGCAAAATTGCCTTTTGGGGGGATGCCATCTTATTGGGAGTCTGGGGCGCTACCCTTTCCAGTGCGATTGGCAGTATTTTAGGGGCACCCCGAGTCTTACAGGCATTGGCGCGCGATCGCATCTTGCCTCGTAGTCTTCGCTGGCTGGGAATTGGCAGCGGTCCTACGGATGAACCTCGCCTGGGCACGTTATTCACCTTAGGCATTGCCCTAGCAGTGGTCTCCATTGGAGATCTCAATTTGATTGCCCCGGTTCTCAGTATGTTTTTCTTGACCACCTATATGGTCCTTAACGTGGCGGCTGGGGTGGAAAGCTTTCTCCAAAGCCCTTCTTTCCGTCCCACCTTCCGCATCCATTGGATTTTTTCTCTGATGGGTGCCCTGGGTTGTATTGCCGTCATGTTTTTGATTAACGGGTTGGCAACGATTGTCGCAGCCCTGATTGTTTTGGCCATCTACCTATGGCTAGAACGACAGCAGTTGGAAAGCGCCTGGGGAGATGTCCGTCGGGGCATCTGGATGACCGTGGTCCGCAAGGGACTGTTTCAAATTAGCAATGCCCCTGACCCCAAAAACTGGCGGCCTCATATTTTAGTGTTATCGGGCATTCCCACGCGCCGATGGCATTTGGTCCAAGTTGCCTCAGCCCTCACCCACAACCGAGGACTAATTACGGTCTCTAGTGTTCTACCCGTGAAGGGTAGAGACGTGGCCCAACAGACCACCATGGAATCGATGGTGAAAGACTATTTGGATCGCAAAGGGGTGAAAGCCCTAGTCCGATTTGTGCGGGATAGTGATCCCTTTTGCGGCGCAGAACGGCTAGTGGAAGCTTATGGGCTAGGAGCCTTGGTTCCCAACACCATTTTGTTGGGCAATACGGAAAACGCGACGAGCCGCGATCGCTATTGCCAAATGATTGCCCATTTCCATCAGGCCCAACGAAACGTCGCCATTCTTCGCTACCAAGACAATCATCAGAACCGCTTTCCCAACTTCTGCCGTCGGATTGATGTCTGGTGGGGTGGCCTGAAAGGAAATGGCGGTCTGATGCTGATCTTGGCTGACCTACTGCGGACCAGCATGGTGTGGCGACAAACCGAAATTTGGCTCAAGCTCGTCGTTCCCGACCAGTCTGCGGCCCAAGCGGCTCAGCGCAACCTCGACGATGTGGTTAAACGACTTCGCATCCGAGCAGTTTCCCAAGTGATTATTGCCAATGAACGCCCCTTTGCCCAGATCTTAAAATCTTCTTCTAAAGGGGCTGACTTAGTCGTTCTGGGGATGGCGCGTCCAGACGAACAATTCAGCGAATATTACGAGAGTTTACAGACTCGAACCACGGGATTGCCCACAACCCTATTTGTACTAGCGTCTCAAAATTTGGCCTTTGCTGACGTACTGGAGAAGGAATAGCTTTTTCAGCAGACCAGCTTTATATTTTTTACCCTAGTTCTTCCCTCGGGGTTCTTGTAGAATGGCGAACTGAGGTGTCAGAAACTGATTAATTCCGTTCTGCTCATCCCTGTGAACTTTCATTCTCCTTTCCTGTTATGCCCAAGGTTCTCGTCTCAGATCCAATTGACCCCTCTGGTATTGACCTTTTAGGTCAAGTTGCCCAGGTCGATGTGAAGACCAAGCTTTCTCCTGAAGAATTAATCCAAATTATTCCTGAGTACGATGCCCTGATGATTCGGTCGGGCACTCAAGTTACAGAAGCAGTGATTGAAGCCGCCACCCAGCTCAAAATTATTGGCCGAGCTGGTGTGGGTGTCGATAATGTGGATGTGCCCACAGCCACCAAAAAAGGGATTGTGGTGGTTAACTCTCCAGAGGGTAACACCATCGCCGCCGCAGAACATGCCTTAGCTTTAATGCTGTCCCTCTCTCGCCATATTCCCGATGCCAATCAGTCCGTTAAAGCAGGCAAATGGGAGCGCAAAAAGTTTACCGGCGTAGAAGTCTATAAAAAGACCCTGGGCGTTGTTGGACTGGGCAAAATCGGTTCCCACGTGGCCACCGTTGCCCGAGCAATGGGGATGAAGCTGCTAGCCTACGACCCTTTCTTATCCCAAGAACGGGCAGAGCAACTAGGCTGCAGACTAGTGGAGTTAGATTTTCTCTTCCAAGAATCGGACTACATCACCTTGCACCTGCCTAAAACCCCTGAAACTCAAAATCTCGTTAATGCTGACACCCTCAGCAAGATGAAATCTACAGCTCGCATTATCAACTGTGCTCGGGGTGGCATTATCGACGAAGAAGCTCTGGGCAAAGCCCTGGAATCTGGGCAAATCGCTGCCGCTGCTTTAGATGTTTATGCCAGTGAACCTTTGGGCGACTCTCCCCTTTGTCACCTAGAGCAAGACATCATTTTAACTCCCCACTTAGGGGCATCAACGGAGGAAGCCCAAACCAATGTAGCAGTCGACGTTGCCGAGCAAATCCGCGATGTGCTTTTAGGGCTACCGGCCCGGTCAGCTGTAAACATTCCCGGCTTACGTCCCGACGTATTGGAAAAACTCAAGCCATACATGCTCCTAGCCGAGACCTTGGGCAATCTAGTCGGTCAATTAGCGGGGGGTCGGATAGAATCCCTAGATGTCCGTCTCCAAGGAGAACTGGCATCCAACGATAGTCAACCAATTGTTGTCGCAGCCCTCAAAGGACTGTTATCCCCAGCATTACGAGAGCGTGTGAACTATGTGAATGCCGGTATTGAAGCCAAAGATCGCGGGATTCGCGTCGTGGAGACTCGTGATGCTTCAGTTCGGGATTATTCCGGTTCGATTCAACTCTCTGCAAAAGGCCCCACTGAAACCCGCTCAGTAACGGGTGCCATTCTAGGGGAGGACGAGCTGCGCATTACCAATATTGATGACTTTCCGATCAATGTGGTCCCTACCCGGCACATGTTGTTGACAGTACACCGAGATATGCCCGGTATTATTGGCCAAATTGGCTCCCAGTTAGGTAGCTTTAACGTCAATATCGCCAGTATGCAAGTAGGCCGCAAGATGGTTCGAGGCTCGGCTGTGATGGTTCTTAGCCTAGATGATCCCTTACCCGAAGGAGTACTGTCTGAAATCACGAATGTAGAAGGCATTCGGGATGCCTATATTGTGAATTTACAATAATGGCCGATCCAGGCATCCACACTCCGTCGGACGCTCCTACAGCTTTACCCCCTAGCCAATGGTGGGAAATTAAAGTTGTGGGAGTGCCACTGCTAGATGATCTACTCTTCTGGCGGCTACAAGAAGAAGGATGCCAAGGCACGGCCAGCCAAATAGTCAATCAAGAGTTGACTGTTTGCGGATATTTATCCCTGGATCGGGTCCAGTCCATCGATCTGCAAAAAATTGCCGAGAGATTACATCAGGATGTCCAGTCAGTGGGACATCCTGCCCCAGATATTAGCTGGCAACTGATCACAGAAGAAGATTGGGCCCATAACTGGCGAGACTATTGGCATCCTCAAGAAGTTGGCAATCGGTTACTGATTTATCCGGCTTGGCTAGAGGTGCCAGCGCAATGTGAACGTCTTTTGATTCGCCTTAATCCCGGAGTCGCTTTTGGCACAGGCGCTCATGCAACCACGCAGCTCTGCTTACGAGCCCTAGAACAACAAATTTCAGAACAATCCAATCCTCTCAGTATCGCTGATATTGGTTGTGGCACGGGTATTCTTTCCATTGCTGCTCTTCTTTTGGGAGTTCAAAAAGCCTATGCGGTTGATCTAGATCCACTCGCCATTGGTGCAACCCAAGCTAGTCGAGAACTGAATGGCCTCACTTCAGACCAGTTATGGGTTAAGGAAGGAAGTCTTGATCAAGTGATACAGCAGCTTCAGCATCCAGTCCAAGGGTTTTGTTGCAATATTTTGGCCCATATCATTCTTGACCTAATACCCCATTTCGCTGATATCACTGACCAAAACGGTTGGGGAATCCTTAGCGGCATTTTGGATACTCAAGAACCGATGATTATTGAGGCACTAAATGCTCATGGCTGGCAAGTTCGCGACACCCATCATGAGCAAGACTGGTGCAGTTTAATCATTGAGCGAAGCTGAAACACCGAACTCCCTAAATTCTGGCACTACCGATAGGTCGGATAAATCTGAAGTTGCAGGGCTGTTTTAAGTTAGCAGCGAAAAAATAATATCGACCCGATTAGCAAGCTTAGTCATCGCGGTTTTGAGGGATTGATAGTCGTTTAGCCGCAGGATATTAATCCCAATAGTTCTAAGCACTGACCAATTGAGCAGTGCTTGTTCATCTTCGAGTCGATAATCATCTTCGCCAAAAACAACATCCTTCGGCCAATGCAACCGATTTTCAATGCCCCAATGTTCTCGGACCAGAGATTGCCAATGATGGGGTGAGGTGGCAGCTGAACTGATGTAATAGGCCGTATTGTGATACTCCTTTCCTTTGCGAGTACCCCATCGTTGGACACAAAGTACAGAGCGAATTGCTGTCCATTCTTGTAGGGCTATGCCGACAGGCTCATAAACCTGTATACACCGATGTTCATCTCGTCCTCTACTTTGGGCGGAGTGGATGTGCTCAGCCATGGGTTTAAGACACTCAAAGTAAGTCTGGAGGTGGTCGTAAAGTCTTCCCTGATTGGATTTGACCGCCACAAGATAGTCGTTACCCGAGGCCACAATCTTCTCAAGTGTTTTTTTGGGCGTGTAAGGCATCCATGGTAATCAGCAAGCCATCGAGTTGAAGGGTTTCCAACAGTGCCTGCACGACTTTGATTTCGCTATTATCCTCCTGAGTGAGGGCTTCGAGCTTGAGGGTGATGCCTGCTTCCACCGCAAATAAACTCACCAAGCCCACAAAACGCTGCTTCCCCTTGGCATCTGTCAGCCCCTGACGAATCCGTTTGCCATCAATGGAGGCTGCATAATTATCGGGAGAGTGAGTCTGGGCTTTCGAGAGCATCCATGCTTCAAATTGGTGGCTCAACGCTTGGAAGTCAAGCCCCTTCATCACTCGACGAAAGGTACAGTGAGACGGAACTTCGAGGCTCTCAAGCCCCAATAGCTCACTTAAAGGCTGGCGATAATCGCTCACAAAGGTTTCTAACGGACGGTACCCTTGATATCCAGCAAGCATGCCCATCACCATCAATAGCAACAGCAGCCATAACGGATGAATACGGCCATGGGCACTGCGGAAATCCGGGACTTGCTTCAAAGTATCGATTAGATGGCTCATCGGTCTCTCTACTGTTGGTCAGTAGAACCATCCTATTTTTTCTAGGAGTAACGTAAAACAACCCTGTCTGAAGTTGAGCTCCCCATTTATTTCAATCTAACTTTATAGATGTTTTTCCAGACATCATCTGGAGTGTATTGATGATTTTTTCGTAGTTTTCCTCACCGTATTCACAATATTGCCCCCTAGACTAGGTCACAGCAAGAAAGCGGCAAACTTATTTTAGACAATTCTGAATAGCATAGTGGCATGAGTTTGGTTTAATAAACCACAGAACTAGATTCAAAATCTACTCACTTTACCAAGGTCTCTTTACCCCACTCACAGATATTGCTACTTGTAGTGATAACACAGTGATTATTGGCGAAATCACATCAATATCCTTTCCATTTAGATATATAAGCCTTTTTTATCAAAATTTTAGTCAGTTTGGACCTTAACAGACCTGAAAACCTTCTATTCTGAGTTCCTAAGAGTAGAGGATTAAGGGTTATAAACTGAGATTATGCTGATTTTTTGTTGGCTCAAATAAAAAAAATCGGTCGCCTCCTTACTATTTCAAAAGCGACAAACATGATTATCAGACTATTTTTAGTGTAGAATATTTCCTCAAACTAATCTGAGGAGCCGTTAAGATCAGAAGCCATGGCAACGAGCACAAAGGGAATAGAAATTAGTTTTCAATTAGCCTTTTGGTATAATATTTAGACTTTATCTAGGTCAATATCTAGTGAGGCAAAGACTAGAGCTTGTATTTTCAGTGATCTAATTCTTACTTAAAGAAAGAAAGTAATTTGTTTTTTTAATCATGGATATTAAGTCAAATACAATCGTTTTTCATACTTCAACATCTACTTAATTCATTCTTTATCAGTAGTTTTTATTTATTATCTGTACAATTCGTCGATTCTACTCATGATTTACTGGCGTACATAAGCCTGATATCTTTTATCATTCGCTAATCCTCTACTACTGGATTATTCAAGGTAGTTTCTGCTGTCTGCCAAATAGAATACAAAGCATGGATTATCGAATCCTCGTTCTCTATAGCAATATTGCAAGTATCATTTTAGATATTTTGCTGCAAATCAATTGAAGCGTAATATGGAAATATCGATTCTCATTCTCTTGGCATCCAGAGATCTAATTATGCAGCCCTCAACCCTCAAAGATACCCTCTAAAAACGCATCCTGCCTGAATTTAGTAAATTAGAACTGATGTTAATTCTGCAGCCGTATATTCAACAGGCTTTCAATAAAGTAGCAATTACAAGTAGCAAAGTTAAGAAACTAACGCTTGTTAGTTTCTTTAAACACTATATTGGCCTAACTTTATCGAACAAAAAGTCTGATGGAAATCAATTGAAATCAGTTGATGAGCTATGTCAGAAACATCCAAAGCTAATAACGAATCTATTTGAAAACATCAATATTGAACATCCTGGCCTAGAGACAGTCAGAGAATATGTCAATAAGGGTGACTATACTCAAGCCAGCCATTCGTTAATTACATATTTTCGAAATAAGCCAGATAAAATAGGCTGGAAGAATTTACTTCCAGAGCAAAAATTCAACAAGGATTTAGATGCAGACCATATTTTAAACAATGAATTTATCTTCCAACGTATTAGTGGCACCGTCCCACAAGACAATGATCGTTTTAACTGGTCTTATCTAGGTACTAAAGAAGATTCTGAGTGGGCATGGTTTTTGAACAGACATTACCATGTTGTCGATCTTTTTCATGCCTATTTAAGAAGTGGCAACTCAGATTATGTTCAATATATTTACCTCAGTATCAGAGATTGGATATTAACTAGCATTGCAGCCCCCAACACCCACTACTGGGCTCAGTGGCGAGGTCGGGAAGTCGCTTGTCGCATTTTGCACTGGGCTCCCATTTTTTATGGATTGCTTGAGAGTCCCAACTTTTCAGACGTCGATCATCTGCTAATGCTCGCAATTTTGCCCGTACATGGTAATTTTCTGCGTCATTGCCACACCTGGGGCGCGAACTGGCTTGCTCGCGAGATGAACGGACTAGCAACTCTAGCAATATGCTGGCCTGAGTTTAAATTCTCCCAATCTTGGTTGACTTACGCCCAATTTCACATGTCCCGCGAGATTGAATTGCAAGTCTATCCTGATGGCAGCCATAAAGAGCTAACGAGCCACTACCATCGAGTGACCTTGCTAGATTTCGATAATTTTGCCAAATTAATGCAGCTTTCTGGCCACAATTTGTCTATCTCCTTTGGCAAAACATTGGAGAGGATGTGGAACTATCTGGCATTCGCAATGCGGCCAGATGGTAGTTCCCCCCTCAATAATGATTCGGATCGAGATGAGCTTCGAACAACCATCAAAAGTGTTGCCAACCTATACAACCGCTCTGATTGGCAGTATATTGCATCCAATGGCCAGGAAGGAGGTGGTCCTCTCTCCCCATCTATTCTCTTTCCTTGGGCAGGCCAAGTGATTATGCGAAGCAGTTGGGACAAAGATGCTCACTGGGCATTTTTTGATGTGGGTCCCCACGGCATTAACTACCATACCCACAATGATAAATTGCACCTTTCTGTTGCCGCATTTGGTCGAGATTTATTAGTGGATAGCGGACGTTATCACTACAAACGAGATTCCTTTTGGCATTATTTTAGGAACTCAGCTAGCCACAACACTATCCTTGTTGATGGTCAGGGCCAAAATGCAGGCATCGGTGAAGCACTGAACCCCGTCGAACAGCAGTTTTATTCGACACCAGGGTTTGATTTTGCCTATGGCAAATTTGATCAAGGGTATCAAGGAGTCGCAGACAAAGTCATCCATTCACGATTCTTAGTCTATCTGCGCCATCAATATTGGGTTGTGATTGATCGTGTATCTGCCAACACTGCCCATCAAATTCAAACCCTTTGGCACTTTCACCCTGATTGTAATCTTGAAGTTCAAGGTTCCTCTATCGTCACTACTAATGAGAATTGCGGCAATTTAAGAATTATTCCGACGGATAATCTGTCATGGGATATCAATATTGCCAAGGGGAGTATGAAGCCGATTCAAGGTTGGTGGAGCAAAGAATATAACCATAAACAACCGAATCCAACGGCAATCTATTCATCCCCTATTTCTACAACAGCAACATTTGCCTGGATCTTATGTCCTGCGAAAGGTGTTGTACCGCCCATTGATGTTCGATATCAATCCATTTCTGGTGATCAGATAGAGCTAGAGATAACCTATGTTTCCAACCGGATTCAGCTCTCTTTATGTCTCGATGAACAATACATTCTAAATTCTCTGTCTTCCCATCCAGAGGCCATCATCCAAGTTGAAGGATTGTAGCCCGGACATGAAATGGCTTGAAGCCTGCTCTCAAAATTCACATGATCATCCATCATAGACCTGTCATGATGATGAGAGATGGCTGATTCAAACGCTTTTGAAGAGGAGACTTTCCAGCCTATAAGCCAGAGGCATGAATTTGGTAGGATATCTCCTCTATCGGCAGATTATTGATGTCATGGTTATCATAAGTTAGCTGTAGCCGACGCTCACCCGCATAATCTACTAATTTGCCACCATAAAGTTCTGCTTTTGAACCAAGGCTCTGGATATGGACTTTCCCTTGAAAGACCGTTGCGCGGGCAAGATAGATCACGAGATCATCTCTAGAGGGTCTATTCACGGTGGTACTGGCTGTTAAATGTGCCAGCCCTCTCTCGTCCATTTCTTGAGTCAAGGCCATAGAGGTGTTGCGAATCCCGCGAATGGCAACGATTGCAGATGCAACAGCTAAGGTAATATCTACGCCTTCTTCGGTATAGATTTTTTGGGTGGAAAGGAACTGGAAATTTTTTTCTCCTAAATCATCCCGGATGCGTCTATGTATCAAATTATGGGGATGATAGTGACTTAAGGCATCGGCAATGGCTCCACAGGCTGCCCGAGGTTCCCGCCAGGGTGACTCGCGGGTTTTACCATATACTCGTTGCCCGTCTTCACGTAATCGCCCCACATGGGTTTTGAGATCAATGGCGACCAACACCATAGATTCAGGGTTACCGGCATAAAGACGACGACGAAGGGATTCATCAATTTGATGAGCCACAGTGACATGGGCAAGGGTTGCCCCATTATCTGTTCCTCCGCCTGCGGGGAAAAAGGCTTCGAGTTTCAGCTCTCCAATTTCCGATAGGGTTGCAAAGCGAGAGGCGACAACATCTCGATATCGCTTTGTCGCTTCACCTTGGTGGATCCGATCACCACAATTGGTATAGGCCAAGGTTGTGACCACACTCGGTAAGCTTAAATCGGCACCGCACACATTGATATCCGTTTTGCTAGCTGCCGCAAACTGTAGTTCATCTCGGAGTAGCTGAAGACCATTGATCAGGGCATACCGATCGCTAACAATTTCATTGAGATAATTGTGATAGGCATTCCGTTCCATGCCAAAACTGGCGGACAGCTTCCAAAATGTTTCGAGGCGCTTTTGGGCAGAACTTGAATCAAATGGAATAGACATTAATGATTAATGGGCCGTATTCACAGACATTGACGCCTTAATATTGTGGACAAATCTGCTGTTTGCTCCGCTTGTCTTAGTAGGACTTAACATCTACATGCTATCTCGGGCAAAAAACGTCTCTTACCATCATCCTGGGAAAGCCAAGAATTGGGATTTGAGTGGTCTACTCCAGGTTTGTCGACAGGATGGGAAACCTAGGCAAATCCCCTGAAAAGTTGGAGCGATAAATGTGATAGATACTTGTCCTTTTTGTGCGATCGCACAAGGTGATGCGCCCGTCAGCACCGTCTACGAAGATGAAGCAGTGATGGCCTTTATCCCATTACATCCGGTCTATCCAGGGGCCTGTTTGGTCATTCCTAAAGCTCATATTGACCATTTCACCGACATCCCAGATCCTTTAGCTGCGAAAGTGATTGTGGTCGCCCAACAGGTGGGTCGGAAGATCATGACGGTTTACAAGCCATTGCGGATAGGCATGTTAGTGCATGGCTTTACCGTCGCCCATGCTCATCTGCATCTCATTCCCCAATATGGTCCGCTAGACATCATGCATAAACACTATGCCTACTGTGAGGATGGAAATGTCAAATTCGGTGATAAAGATATTCCCACCCCATCCCGCCAAGAACTAGATCAAATGGCATCCACTTTAAAGCTCTAAAAGCAGGGTTACCTACAAAAAAATCTGCTAGTTCTAGGAACTAGCAGATTATGAATTTTTAGAAAAGTGGTGAAGGTTTATGCGGGAGCATTACCTGTATCACGAGCAATAACAGCAGGGATATCTTCAAACTTGAAGCCCATTGCTTTCAAGGTGTGATAGAGGTGACCTTGCAACATATAGAAAGCTAGGTAGTAAGTAATATTTGCCAACCAAGCACGGGATGTGTAGAAACCATCTGCGAGATCAGCTGTGTCCTTAAAGTAAGGAGCAATACCAAACTTCACTTCCAGTGCAGGACCAAAGAACTCTACAGGATAAACAAGAGTATTCACTGCACAGAAATAAGCGGAGATGAATCCCATGAGGGCGAGGCCACCAATGGCAGTACCTAAGAGACCATCAGGAGAGTAAGTATACTTGTTGACGACCTTGGACCAAGGCAAAGGAGCAACATTGATGTGGAAAATACCACCAGCAATATCGACTAAACCAATAAACAAATGTCCAGAAGCTAAGTCTTCTAAGTTATCGACAAAGAAGCAGTTATAGCCAGGTGTAAACCAGCCATACTTTAGAACCACATCGCCGATTGTAGATCCAGGTGCAGCAACAGTACGAACTTCACCAATCGTGGGGTCATAGATACCGTGGAACTTGATCCACAGAACGAATAGCAAAGCACCCGTGCCAATCAACACGAGGTGATGACCAAGGATATAACCGAGTTTCTTAGGATCATCCCAAGAGAACGCAAATTGGTCAGTATTGCCACGTCCACCATCAGCCAATACAGCGGGGCCGATTTTCGCATGGAAGTATGCACCTCCAAACAGAACGAAGCTGGACACCATATGAATGGCACCGATTTGGGTAAAAACGAAGGTATTAGTGACAACACCACCTGAACCAACACCAAAACCCAAAGCAGCCAAGTGAGGGATTAAAACTAATCCTTGGTCAAACATTGGGAGGCTTGTATCAAAGGCTTGGTTCTCAGAAAAAGTGTTGAGCCCAACCCAGAAAACAATCAGTGCAATCTGAGCAATATGAGCAGCCAACCATTTGCCTTGAACCGCAGGATCTTCGAGGCGGCTATTGCCCGAATACCAGGGATATTCAGGAGCAGTATCGACTTTTGTTGCCATTTTCTTTATTCCAAAAGGATAATGTTTTGAGGAAAAACGACTCTATAAAATTTCGCCTGATAAAATTTATGTCACAGGAAAATGCAAGTATCTTAAACAGGCGGATGAAATAATGTTACGATGCCGCGCACTGTACAACAAGCGGTTCAGGAATTTATCCATTAGTGCTTGAGCATCAAAGCGACTCGTAAGAAACCAGCAAACGCGGAATGTCCACTATTTAACCAGCCAATTGAAGCTCAAGTATACCTTGCAGAATGCATTCAATCCGTTATCTATACTCCGTTTTAGATTTAATATCCAGATCAACCAGCCCTTATCTCCAAGCTGCTGTTGAAAACAGAATCGGGTTAACGCTTCAGACTACTTAATTTTTAGCGTTTCCACCACTAAGATTCCGAACAGAAAGTAACGTCGTGTAATGTTTTGTTAAGCGCCTTCAGATTATAGAAAACCTTTCAATCACTGGGATCCATCTATTCCATGACTGGATTGATATCTTTGCTTCATCATTCCCAGGCATCTGCTCGTAATCACTCTTAATAAGCATTAGCAATTAGCAATCAATCCGATCTAAGTTTCGCTGCTAGACCTGTGCCCTACTCCCTGTTGTCCAATGACGTTGCAAAGCCATAACTCTTCAGATATGGAAGTGGAGACTTGCTGAAGCGTATGGCGGCCCAACCCCACGGCAACATCCAACAACTGTTAGTCATCAGCAATGGGCATGGTGAAGATCGGGTTGCTATGCGTATTCTGCAAGTATTGCGTCAAGACATACCCAAACTCAGCGTTGATGCATTACCGATTGTGGGCATTGGTCAGAGTTATGGGGAACAGACCATCCCTCGCTTAGTGAAAGGCAAGGCGTTGGTGTCAGGGGGGTTTTGGGGACGTGAATTTGGCCGAGATCTACAAGAAGGATTCCTTGACCTCACTCTGCAACAAATCAGAGCCGTTAGACAGTGGTCTCTTAAGGACGGGGCAGTGCTGGCAGTAGGAGATATTGTGTCTTTGACGCTGGCATGGTGGAGTGGTTTACCCTATGCTTTCGTCGGCACTGCTAAGTCCGAATTTTATAGAGGCAGTCATCCACCTTATTTAAGGTCTTCAGTTTATTGGCCTTGGGAACGTTGGCTGATGACCCATAAGCGTTGTCGGGGCGTATTCCCTCGAGATCGCATCACGGCAACAACCCTACAGCGCTGGTCCATCCCCGTTTTCGACTGCGGTAATCCGATGATGGACGATTTGGAGCCTCAAAGTGAATTACCTGAGCTACCCCCTGGCTGTAAAATTCTGTTGTTACCGGGGTCTCACGCTCCTGAAGTCTTTAGGAATTGGCAGCTGATGATCTCAGCCATTGCAGGCTTAGACACGACTCAACAGGGGTATGTGTTTTTAGGTGCGATCGCACCCGGTATTGATCAACTGCCACTCCAAAAGATACTGGTGCAGTATGGATGGTCTACTCAGGACAACACAGCCCGTCCTTACTGTCAACAGCACCAGAATTCCCTACTGCTGGTGCCCAATGGTTTTAGAGATTGCTTGTCGATTGCCAATATTGTCCTGGCGATGGCTGGCACCGCCACAGAGCAAGCCGTCGGCCTCGGTAAACCTGTGATCACGATGCCGGGCCATGGGCCTCAGTTTACAGCCAAATTTGCAGCAGCCCAGGCTCAGCTCTTAGGCCCCTCTATTTATCACATCAGAACACCGGAAGAGTTGCCTCATATGCTATCGGCTATTCAGGAGCAATGCCGACAGCCACAAATTTGGCTTAAAAATGGCCGCCATCGCATGGGATTACCGGGTGCCTCTGCCAAGATTGCTCAAGCCCTGCAACAGTGCTTGTTAAATCCCTCAAGCTCCAAGTAAATGGTGTAAAGACGGCATCGCGGTCATCACAGATTTATTTTTGTAAATAAAATAAAATAAATCCCGCACTTTCTGGTTTCTGGGCTGATCCCTTCGATACTCAAAGGGAAGAAAACTCTATTTCCATAAATTATTTGGAGGGTCCTTTCGCATGCTGCGTGTTTCCCCACGATTTTCTAGAATTGCCCTGGCCTGGGGAGTATCCCTCAGCACCATTGCGCCCATTTTCTCAGCACTCCCTGCATCGGCCCAAGCCAATTTTTCTGATGTCAGTCTTGGATATTGGGCACGCCCATTTATCGAAAAACTAGCTGAGGAGAATGTCATTAAAGGCTTCCCGGACGGGACCTTTAAACCTGATCAGCCTGTCACCCGTGCTCAATTTGCAGCAATTGTTCGCCAGGCCTTCGATCGCGAGTCCACCCGCCAGTATCGCGGTTTTGCGGATGTCCCCACCAATCATTGGGCCCAGCCCGCCATTGATAAGGCTTACAGCACTCGCTTTATGTCAGGCTACCCGGGAAATTTATTCCAACCCAATCAAAGAATCCCCAAAGTCCAAGCCCTAGTCTCTTTAGCTAGTGGTCTAGAGTTAGAACCCGATGCCCCCACGGATGAGGTACTTGCCACCTTTCGGGATGCAGCAGATATCCCTGGCTATGCCGACAAAGGTGTCACAGCAGCGACGGAAGCAGGTTTAGTTGTGAACTATCCCAATGCCAACTTTTTAAATCCCAATCAGCAAGCCACTCGGGCCGAAATTGCAGCCTTTGTCTACCAAGCCTTGGTCGATCAAGGGGATTTAGATCCGATCCCTGACAAAGCGCGGGCCAATAACTACATTGTCAAACTAGACGGCACCGCCTCCCCAGAGAAACCCAGCACACCGATCAATACAGGCAATATCATTGCCTCTGGCTCCAAGATTCCCGTTCGATATCCAGGGCCAAACAAAGTCAATCTGATTGTTGCCCCCGGAGAAACGGTAGACACTAAGCTAGAAGTCGCAGAGGACATTGTCAATGCTGCAGGTACAGTGCTTATTCCCAAAGGCAGTCTGATCGAAGGAACGCTAGTGCCAGTTAATGTCGGCACAACCCCTGGGACACAGTTTGTAGCTAAAACCCTCAAAGTAGGGGCTCGTAACTACGACATCAGGGCCAACTCTGATCCCCAGGTAGCGGTTTCTCGGCAATCCGTCAAACCCAATGATATTAGAGGTGCTATCAGTACAACAGCCGGTCGAACCATTCTGAACTCCGTCCTAGGCAGTGGGTTTAACTTAGGCAGTTTACTCACCGGTGCCTTGCTAAGTGGGGTGGTCACCAGCCCCTCTGCCCCCAAAGACAGCGTGATAGTCGTCGATCCAGCCGCATTGGAGTTAACCATCCAATCGAGTTTGGATCTAACCACCTAGATCGCCTAAGCTCCCCAGCCCTTGAACAATACCTTTACTCTCAAGGGCTGGAGAACAGCTTATGGATCTAAAGCCTGCCAAATTGTCGTCAGAATCGTGTTGGAGAACAAAAAACCGTCCGGGTCCGTTAAACAAATAGCCTCCTCTGGATGATGAGGTAACTGCAACCAACCCTGCTCCTGGTAGGGAGCGAGACACTGTAGCAAGGTATCCACTATCTGAGGGCTGGCCAGATCTTGCAATGTGGAGAGGGAGACCCCCGTTGCCAATCTGAGGCCCATCATTAGGGTTTCTAGCAAAATGTCTAGGTCAGAACTCACCGCATCGTCCATCTGCCCTTGGGTCGCAATCAGCCGTTTTACCCAATCGGCATAAGCTTTGCGGGTCCGAGGACGACTAACCCTTTGCCCATGAACATAGCTGGTCGCCCCCATGCCGAAGCCATAATAGGGGTTGTTGCGCCAATAGACTTGATTATGCCGACAGGTATACCCTGGACGGGCATAGTTAGAGATTTCGTAATGGTCATAGCCAGCAGCGGTTAGGGTAGTGGCAGCGAGACGATACATCTGAGCTGCGGTTTCATCCGAGGGGAGGGGCTGCATTCCTGGCTGATACTTTTTTCCAAAGACTGTCGTGGGTTCAATCACTAAGTCATAGGTGGAAAGATGAGTGGGTTCCAAGGCTAAAGCTGCTTCTAAATTGGCCTGCCATTGGTCTAGAGTTTGGTTAGGTAAGCCCGAGATCAAATCCAGCCCAAAATTAGTGATACCGGCTTGGTGGAGAATTGCGATCGCATCATCGATATCCGTCACCGTATGGGAGCGCCCGCACACCTGCAACAACTCCTCCGTAAAAGCTTGAACCCCTAAACTAACTCTGGTTATACCTAAGGTCTTAAACTGCCGCATGAGCGGCCAGGAAAACGTCCCTGGATCCATTTCAATGGAAATTTCTATATCCGGCTCCAAGCCAAATTGTTGTTCTAAGCACTGCAAAATTTGCTCTAATTGCAGAGCAGATAACAGAGAAGGCGTTCCACCACCGAAAAAGATGGTTTTTAGGGGGTGCGGTCCTGATGCAGTGATCTCAATTTCCTCGCATAAAAGATCAACATAATCGGCAATCGCCAAGGAGGTCTCTCCTCGCTTTCGATCCCCAATCACCGAGATGGGAAAATCACAATAAAAACACCGCCGTCGACAAAACGGAATATGAATATAAGCGGAAGTAGGCCAAGCGCTGGCAATCGGCGCAGGTTGAGCTATTTTCACAAACTGGATTGCCTCAAGATAAAATCAGACCATTTACGACCAAAGTTGATCTAGATTTACGTATTTTAAAGGAATCTTTTTGGTCAAGGAAAAAAACGCCGTAAGGTCCTGAAATAAGGACACTATAATAATGATTAGAGCTATTTTTCTCTGAGAAAATAAGAAGTTCGATAACCCACCCTTATTATCTCTAAAAAAGTATGCCTCTCCTATTAAACGGTAAGCTAGGACAATGCTAGACCTATTTATCATCTTGACCTTCATTGCTGTAGGTGCAGCAGTGGGTTTTCGGGGCGTCGATATCTTACCCGACCTGTTGACCCCCAGCGAATTAGAAGGGGTTAACATTGACGGTCTGCGGTGGGTAATTACGGGCTTTGGGGCCCTCCTTAGTTTAGGCATCGGGTTCGCCGCTCAGGTCTCTTGCCGTCGAATTGAGAAAAAGATAAAAGCCTTACCCACGGATGTCTTACTCAGCCGATCAGCTGGTCTATTTCTGGGACTTTTAGTGGCCAATCTGATGTTGGCTCCTATCTTTTTATTCCCATTACCTAAGGAGTTTGCATTTATTAAGCCCACGGCAGCGGTTTTGGGCAGTCTTATCTTTGCATTTTTGGGGTTAACCTTAGCCGATATTCATGGCCAAACCATTTTGCGGCTAATCAATCCCAACTCCATTGAAACCATGCTGCTGGCAGAAGGAACGCTACAACCGTCCCCAACGAAAGTTTTGGATACCAGCTGCATTATTGATGGCCGGATTGAAGGGCTATTGCTCACGGGTTTCTTGGATGGCCAAATTTTGGTCCCTCGTTTTATTTTGCAAGAACTGCAAACCCTTGCCGATGCAGGCAATGACCAAAAACGAGCCCGAGGGCGGCGAGGATTAGATATTCTCAACCGTTTGCGCACAGAATATCCGGAACGGATCACCATACATCCTGCAGATTATGAGGATGTTTCTACCGTGGATGCGAAGCTGGTGCGACTGGCCCAGGATATCAACGCATCTATGGTCACCAACGACTACAACCTCAACAAAGTCGCCAGCGTCCAAAATATCCAGGTTCTCAATGTCAATGATTTGGCAAAGTCCCTACGACCAATTTATTTGCCGGGAGATAGCTTAGATCTCAAAATTATCAAGGCAGGTAAAGAGCCTGCCCAAGGGGTGGGGTATTTAGAAGATGGCACGATGGTGGTGGTAGAAGAAGCCAGCAACCATATTGGTGACAAGGTACCAGTCGTGGTGACTAGTGCGTTACAGACCTCGGCGGGCCGCATGATTTTTGCCCGTCCGCAAACCGCTTGGGCCTAATTCTCAGGAACCAGTTACTAGCGCTGAACAACCTGATATACTGGATTTTCAAATTTCATGCCGATGTAGCTCAGTGGTAGAGCACTCGATTCGTAATCGAGCGGCCGTGCGTTCAAATCGCATCATCGGCTTTAATGGGAAAATAGCCATTTTTTGAAATACAAGAATGAAGTAGTTCACTTATGAAGTAGCTCGCTAAAAAACTCACTTAATCAGCTTGTTGAGTTGGTTTTTGTTCTTCCAGAGTTTCACCTGACTGCTTTTATATATTTTAGCGACAAAAGGTGGACGATTCCCCGTCGAGAACTTCTCTATCTGAGCTAAAGCCTGTATACAGATAGCAGCCATCTCTTGCCGGTTTAGTTGACCAGAAACTAAAGTAAAGACTCGGGCTTTGGCATTGGCAATTGCGATCAACTCCAATGAATTACGGCTAATGGCTTTATCTTTAGTTAATACCACCCATCCTCTAGCACTAACTTCAGGTAGCCATTCTATATCAAGGGTTGCAGGGGGAAAGTGATCATCATGAATTTCCACTTTAGCTCCTGCTTTCCGCAAGGCTTCAGGAACAGATTTACCCATAGCTCGATCTGTGAAGATAACGATCTGAGGTCGTTTAATCACGCTGCTCGGAAGAGACTTTCAAATCGAATAGCTGCCGTAATTTGTTTAGTTGTGCACTCATATTCATTGGCAAGATCGTCTATATTTTCGCCTGCCTCATAAAGGTCAGATATAGCAATTGTAGGAACACCTCTGCCCGCAATTACAGGACGGCCAAATGAGATTCTGGGATCAATATATAAATCCATAGACTCATCTCCTTCTGGCTGAATAAAAGGAAATAGGCGAGAGGCGATTCCATTTTCGTCCCACTCTATACGAGTCAGAAGATGGACAATTGTTTCGCGCATTGCCAGTTGGCCAGATCGACCAACATCAACAAGTTGATCCATCGAATCGACAAACAAGCTAATACCATCTGTCTTAAAAGTCTTCTGAATGAGAGGATGCTCTTGTTCTAAATTGTTGCTTAAGTAGTCTAGCGCTGCCCGAACTGTATCTAATCGGACCCCATGAATTTCTCGGATCACCCGCAGAACATGAGCTTCAATCAGGTTAGCAAAAGACAGTTGTGGCAGGTTTGGTTTAGGACGCTGGATCAGAGGATTAAAATCCTTTTTACCTTGTTTAGTGGAATAGGAACGACCTTGAATCCAGGAACGTAGAGTTACCAGCGGAATACGCAAGTACCGAGCTGCATCAACCACTGAATATGTGGGGATATTGTAAATATCGGCATTCCAGTTTCGCAATGTATCAACCCAAGATAGGCTAAGGGATACTTTTAAGATACCGAAAGTAGAGTCTTATTCTTCTGTATCTCAAGTATCTTGCATTATCACAATAATTATTCCTTCAATGGGAAAATCATACTTCCATCAGTAGTGAAGATTTCAGGGATCGACAGAAGGTACTGACCGCTGCTACCCCTTGACTAGGGCTACCCTCACTTAAGCGATTCACAAACGCACTACCTACAATCGCCGCATCTGCACCCCAATCCATAACTTGGCGAGCATGTTCTGTTCTAGAAATACCAAAACCAACGCCAATCGGTTTATCGGTGACTTGTCGCAAATCAGCAATTAAATCTTGAACGCGGTTTTCCACCTTGGTGCGCATCCCCGTCACCCCTGTAGTACTCACTAGGTAGATAAAGCCTTGGGATCTCAGCGCAATTTTTTCAATTCGTTCTTTTGAGCTAGTGGGGGCAACCAGCAAGGTCACTTCTATGCCCAAATCAGCCGCTTGCTGCAACAGATTTTCCGATTCTTCTAACGGCAAATCGGGTACCACTAAACCTTTTACCCCAGCTTTTGCAATCTGCTGAAGATATTTTGTAACGCCCCGATGGTAAATGGGATTGTAGTAGGTAAATAAAATAATGGGGGCTTTAATTTCAGGCGAAAGCTCTGTCACCATCCCTAAAACATGATCTAGACGAGTCCCCCGCTGTAAGGCCCGAGTCGCGGCTGCCTGGATGACTGGCCCATCCGCCAAAGGATCAGAATAGGGAACCCCTAATTCAATTAAATCGGCACCACTCGCATCCAGCTGGCGTAGAGCACTGGCCGTGGTGTCTAAATCTGGGTCTCCGGCCGTTAAAAATGGGATCAGTGCGCATTGACCACGATCGCGCAGCTGCACAAAGCAATCAGAAACAGAAGTCATTACTAATCAGTCTCATCATCAATAGAAGCCTGTAGAGCTTCAAGTTCTTCTGGTGTCATTTCTTGCAAACGTTTTTCCAGGACAGCATTTTCATAGTCTTCTCGCTGCTGGTTATAGGTCATATTTCCCGTCACGACCCGTAGAAAGTAGGAAGCCACCCAACCCAAGAGGCCTGCGGCAAAAATAACCTGGCTCCAGACCCCTGCACTTTGGGGTTCGATACCGGCGTATCGCAGGCCCCCATAAATGAGCCCCCCGGCCAAAAACACGCCGAGACCAATTGAGATCGCATCTATTCGGCGCATGGGCTCAAATTTTGCGAGGTTGGGGACGGAAATTCAAAAAAGGGCTAAGCAGGAGCAAGCTGGGGAAGAAAAAGAACACCAGAAAGTACATAAACCCACGCTCTAAAGAACTAGCAACATACCAGCGCTTTTGGAGATAGAAATAGGTAATAGCGGGCATCACCAGTAGATAGCCACCCAACAGTCCCAATAAGAGGATTAAATTAACAACCATAGAAATTGGATATTTAGTCAAGTCCAAGGGGTTTAGAACAGGCTGGCATACAGCCTCAAGGACGAAGTCCTATGCATTTCGTCCTCTTATTCTACCTTGCAGGTAGCCTTCCCCCCAGAATTAACAGCAGGTCTCTGACCTTCCAGTTACTTTCAGATTAGTCAGACGCTAGCAGTTCGGCAATTTTCTGTTCTAAGACCTTCACCCGCCGGAGCAGCGGGGGTAACCATTTGACCACCGCCATTGCCCGTAGCCACAGTCGGTGGTCAATCGCTGGATAGCCCGCTACCTTCGAATCTGAACTTAAAGATTGGTGAACCCCACTCTGGGCAGCCACGGTCGTTCGATCCCCCAAGGTGACCTGCCCTGAAATACCTACTTGTCCCGCCAAAATTACCTGCTGCCCTAATGTCGTGGCCCCCGCCAAGCCCACCTGGGCACAAATTAGACTATCCGCTCCAATCTGGCTACCGTGACCAATCTGGACGAGGTTATCGATCTTTGTTCCCGCACCGATACGCGTTTCGCCCACAGCTGGCCGATCAATGGTCGTATTACAGCCCACCACAACCTGATCTTCAAGAATCGTCTGACCCGATTGGGGCATTGGATACCAACGACGATCTTGATCCACGACAGGGACAAACCCAAATCCCTCCGCCCCGATCACTGCCCCACTATGTATGACACAATCAGCCCCAATAGCCGTACGCTCATGAATCACACAGTTGGCATGGAGAATGGTGCGATCGCCAATTACCACCCCTGGATAAATCACCACATTAGGAAAAATTTGCACTGCATTCCCTAAATAGACATTCGCATGGATCACCACATAGGCTCCGATCCCAACGCCTTCTCCCACTTCAGCCGTCGTGTCAATGACAGCAGTGGGATGACGGTCCGACGGCAATCGCCAGGGTTGGTAAAAGTATTTCAGGGCCCGGGCAAACCAATATCGCGGATGTTCTATCGCAAACCAAGCAATCTCCCTAGACGTTGCCAGAGCTTGCAATTCAACATCAGGGGGCAATATCAAGGCACTCGCTTGAGTGTTTTGAATCAGGTGAGCCCGTTGTGAGCCTTCTACAAAACTAAGGGTTCCAGGGCAAGCCCGATCCAGCGCTGCACATCCTTCTAGGGTGGGATCCGTTAGGGGACAGCTCATGGCGACAGGCGTGACAGCAAGCCGCTCCATCAGCTCACTCAACTTCATCATTGAGGTCACCCCTCTACTACTATCCGAGCAGACTTGTAATGGTTAGTTCAGCACCTGCATTTGCTTGATCTTCCACTGATCTTGTTCTCGAACAAGCTGATAGCGGACACGATAAGTATCTCCCGTATAGGCATCTGTTGTCTGTTGTCCACCTTCGAAGACCTTCGCCGTCTCGGTCACCGTTGCCTCGACCGTAGCTTCAGTAGGGCTTTGCTGCGTAATCGCATTAATTTTCAGATCATCAAAGGTATATTCCAAGTGGATCTGATTCAGTTGATCCGACTGAGCACCAGCCTTCCATTCAGACAAGCTGGGCTCCGCCAAAATTTTATCCAGAGACGCAATTTGATGATCTTTGCCCATTGCCTCAGCTTTTGCCGATTGCCAAGACTGAATAATTTGCCGAGCACTCGTTGTCGTGATTTCTTCGCTAGTAGCTGTCGCAGGAGCAGGTGTGGGGCTAGCCACTGGCGGACTAGCAGTCGGGCTAACACTGGGGCTTGCAGGAGAAGGAATGGGGTCAGGGCTGGCTGGTTCCGGAGATGGATTCTCAGCACCTGGAACTGGATCTTCTGGGCGAGAGCACTGACTGATAAGACCAAATAAGGCGAATAAAACCAGTGCAACAGCTCCCGCTGCAAAGAACCATCGACGGTATTGCAGTTGCGATCGCGAACGTCGAGTTTTGGAGACACCTTGATTTCCTCGGCCAGCATCATCCGTCTGCAGAGACTCAGCCTTAGGTGCAGGGGCAGTAGTGGCTGGCATGGAAGATCGTTTTCGAGGACTATCTAGTCCCTTCACCGGAGTTAAAGGCGTAACCTTTTGCGTCGATACTGGCGGTTTTCCTGGAGGTCTTTGTCGTTTTGCCCCTTGGCGATGAGCAGTCTGTTTCGGCAGACGCCCTTCTCGGGCAGAGCTTAGGGTTTCACTTCCCTGTTTGGCCAACAGAGGTAAGTCTGTAGATGTTGTTGAAGCTGGCATCCGAGGCGAGACAGGCTCCGGTGCTAATCCATTGAGATACGCCTGAATATGTTCATCATTGAAATAGTTCTGCAAAGACACTTGGGTATCATTAAGATCCCTGAAATAGGGATACACTTCCTGCTGTAACCAGCGTTCTGTATATAGGAACAAGCCTGGGACTAAATCTTCAGCCCCTTCAGAATACTGATGAATAAACTCTAATGACTCTTGGTCCCGACTCAAGGGAAGTGTCTGAATCGCAGCCCCCGGCTGGCCTAACAACAAATAGCACATTGACTTTTCGACTTGAATATCCTGCCGATCAGCCAACTCCGTCAACGCCGATTTTGCCTGTTGAATAAACTCTGGTTTCCCCTGGGAACAGCCTTTAGCAACCAATGCATACACCAATAAGTAACTCGCCACCGCAGACGGGCGTTCACTCTCTTTTATAAAGAGATCTTGCTGTTCTTGTACCGTTAAATGACACCGTAATTGCTGAATAAATCGCAGAAAATCGTCAACACTCAATCCCGATAAATCATCTTGCGGCCCGTCGATCCCCCCCCGTTCATCTAACATAATTTGGAGAAGAGAAAAACCTTGCTGACGTTTGGCTATATTCTCTTCAGGCTCAGCCAGTAATTCCAAAATACGATAGGGGCGAAGCTTATATAAATCCAACTCAATTTCTCGTTGTACCGCAGGAAACAATTGCTCTTGAGTTAGCAACTTCAAACCAGACTGCAAAACGTCTGAAGCCTGTTCAAACTGTTTTTGCTGCCAACATTCTCGTCCCGCTTCTAAATTCGCTAAAGCCATCGCTAAGATGACATCTTCATCAGACCCATTATTCGCAGACGGCAAACGATTGAGATCAATGGAACGCTTTAGATATTCGGCTCCTAATTGAGCGATTCGCTCATAATCACTTTGCTCCTGCAAAAGCAATAAAGCACCTACCAACTGAGATTCTTGCAGTTCCATGCTCCCTATATCCGGAGAGGCAGATTCCGCTAAAATAGACTGGTCATAGGCAGTGCGTGCGTTGGAATCAGATAGCACAGCATGGGCATCTTGTAATAGCTGTGTGCGAGCTGCAATTGCTGTTTTAGAGTACTCTTGACGGGGGAGCTGCTGACAACGATCGGCAAATGCTTGTTCAATCTGCTCTGGTGTCGCTTGAATTGGCACACCCAATATTTGATATAAATCTAAAGGAATACGCACAATTCAGTATCCTTGTGAGCCATTTACCGGAAGTGAACAACAGATGAGTGACGAAAATACAAGACAGCAAAGCACTTGAAAATATCATAACCTGCTGCTTGTAAACGTATACTCTATAGAGGTTCAGTAACGTACATTCATAGCAGCTTAACAAGAAGGTTGACAAATATCAGCTACTCCTTGTCAGTTATGATGTTGGATTATTGAAATCTAAACAATCCCTAATACCAGACCCTGACAGGTGGCTCAATTAATTAAGCCTTGGCAACATCATCCCAACTGAGGACACTATACATCAATGGTTCAAGAAAGAGTTCTACCCAAATTTCCCACCCCTACAATCAAGATTACTCATGATGAAGGGCTTATCCTATACGAGGATATGGTTTTGGGGCGGGCTTTTGAAGATAAATGTGCCGAGATGTATTACCGCGGCAAGATGTTCGGCTTTGTCCATCTGTATAACGGTCAAGAGGCTGTTTCTACAGGCATTGCCAAGGCCATGCGTCCAGACGATTTTATTTGCAGCACCTATCGAGATCACGTTCATGCCCTGAGTGCAGGCGTCCCAGCCCGGCAAGTTATGGCCGAACTATTTGGCAAAGAGACTGGTTGCAGCAAAGGCCGGGGAGGATCAATGCACCTATTCTCCTCAGAACATAACTTGATCGGTGGCTTTGCATTTGTCGCAGAAGGGATCCCTGTCGCTACTGGTGTTGCCTTTCAAAGCCGCTATCGTCGAGAAGCGATGGGCGATGAAGCTTCCGATCACGTCACAGCCTGCTTCTTTGGGGATGGTGCGAGTAATAATGGCCAGTTCTTCGAATGCTTAAATATGGCCTCTCTTTGGAAATTACCCATCTTGTTCGTGGTGGAAAATAACAAATGGGCGATTGGTATGGCCCACGAACGCGCTAGTTCCGAAACCGAGATTTACAAGAAAGCCAAAGTCTTTGGCATGGAAGGGGTGGAAGTCGATGGCATGGATGTATTAGCTGTTCGTGAAGTCGCCCAAGCGGCCATTGCTAGAGCCAGAGCCGGTGAGGGGCCAACCTTAATCGAAGCATTGACCTATCGCTTTAGAGGCCACTCCCTGGCTGATCCAGATGAACTCAGATCTGCAGCAGAAAAGGAAGAATGGTTAGCCCGAGACCCGATTACGAAATTTAAGTCTTACTTAGTTAACCAAAAACTTGCTAAAGAGCAAGAGTTACTTGACATCGACAAGAAAATTCAAACCTTGATTGAAGAAGCCGTTCAATTCGCAGAGGAAAGCCCTGATCCTAAACCCGAAGATCTGTATCGTTATATCTTTGTAGATGACTAGCCTAGCTAGGCTAAATCGATCGCAACGCCTATTTGAACAGCTTGTCCTTTTTAGATTCAACAAAGATCATCACCCAACCCCAATATGCATGGCAATCAGGTTGCAAGCAAGGAGTATTTAAATGCCTCCAAGAAACCCGATTCCTACGGTTGATATCATCATTGAGATGTGGGATAGACCTCATCGCCCTATTATTTTGATCGAGCGCCAAAACCCTCCCTATGGTTGGGCACTACCAGGCGGCTATGTCGATTATGGAGAATCAGTAGAAGCTGCAGCCATTAGAGAAGCTAAAGAAGAAACTTGTCTAAAGATTGATTTACTAGACCAGTTTCATGTCTATTCAGCTCCTAATCGGGATCCACGTCAACACACTTTAAGTGTGGTATTTCTTGCAAAAGCAATGGGGGAACCCGTTGCTGCTGATGATGCAAAAACATTAAGGATATTTGAGCTGTGGCAGATTCCAGACCAACTCTGCTTTGACCATAATCAAATTCTCATGGACTACCGAATGCATCGATTTCAACATTAATGTATTCATATTCTGGCCTAAACCAGCTATGAAACGTCACTACGCTCAGTTTTAAATTACTTTAAGTTTTAAATTACTGATTTTCGTTCGGGAATTGTATCTTGACTACATTATTTTCAGTGATGATGACCTGGGCACCTAATTTCTCGATCTCGGCTATAGATCGTTGTCGAGTCTCGTCGTCTACAGCGTTGCGAAAAATCATCATCCATGCACTTATGCGAACATTTTTACTGTCTGGATTTTGGCTTAGGAACTTGGCTGTTTGGGTTACAATCGCGCTAATTCTTTGGGCTTCAGGATCAGGATTGTTTTTAGCCCACTTAGCCGCTTGCAAATATGAATTCTTAGCTGCTTGATTATTGCCTAAAAATAGTAACTCATCCGAAGCTTTTGATATCCAGATCGTATATGCATTAGGTGAGCTTTCAGGGGAGAGTGATTGCAATCCCTGATTTATTAGCTTTACAGATTTATCTGGCCGCCCTGCAAAAATTGAAGTAGCGGGAGACATAAATTTATAGGGTTCTGTAAATTGCGGGTTGCGATCGACAAATATTTCAAAATAATCAGTGCTCAACGCATACCCAACTTGCTTTCGAGCTTTTTGATCGCCAAAATACTGCAAAAAACGCAAAAAAGCCCAATCTGCAATCACATTATCATATCCAAACTTTGGCATTCGCTTAAGAAATTGCAAGTTGGCTTTTTCTTTATTAGTTTCGCGTATATAAAAGGATTTTGGTTGAGCTTTATTTTCTTGAGCCTCAACTTCTTCTAATGCCGAGAACTGTAGCAATGAAACACCTACCGCACAAATGGCAGTAAGTGTTGGCGCAATTAATTTCTTTAACAAGGTTGAACTTAGCATTGTGAAGGATGCTGTTAAAAAAATACTAGCTACTATGAACGTTAACAACTCGGTGGAGTAGCAATAGTACCACCACCAGGGGCAGGCTGTTCTTCGAGCGTAACACTAGTTGTAGCTAGGCTACCTAAAACAACATTTGCATTCGTACACCCTGTGATTGCAGTCAAGGTTTCGTTAGTCGGAGTTGCTCTAAACTCAGCTAGCGTTGAATTAGTAGTGCCAAACGAGTATGAATAGTCATCAGTTGTTAAGGGAATGCCGATCCCTAGTAAATTCATATTATTTGAAAAAGTTGCACTCTCCAATCGGTAAACCTGTTGTGCTCGGTTAACTGCACCAATTTGACTTTTTGCTGCAGACTGTCGTGATTTATTAGCCTGACCTAGCATAGAAGGCAATGCAACACCAGCTAATATAGCAACAATCACAATCGTGACTAATAATTCTATCAGAGTAAAACCCTGAGAATTATTATGCTTCATTAATTTTGACAAGAGTCGAGAATGATAGTGAGACATTGGTTGTGAGCTTGCAATCTAGTAGCTAGTTTTCGATTAATAATTTCTGAGAGCAAAAAATATTTAAATACTTTTTATAAGGATAGTTTATCAAAGGAAAAGTTCAGATCCTTTTCCTTAAGAATGAACAATCAAATAGCAGGGATAAATATCCTTATACAGCCAAGAAAATGACAGGGAGAATCAAGTAAATAACTATTATTTCCCCTCTTATGTTTATAATTTAACTTATTTCTATAATCAATGAAATCAGTGTAATCACGGTCATAACAAGAAGGATAATCTTAGATAAATAGAACGTGCATTACAGAGAAAGGATACTGAAGATTCATTAAAAAGAATCCTTTACCCTTATATAAGGGAGATCTCAAGCATGGTTATTCTTTGATTTTCAAAAAATCTAATTCAACATATTTCTAAAGCAGATTTACAAAGTATTCTAAAAAAACCTAAATCTCTTACCTAAAAATAAATAAGGCATCTATACACTCGATTAAATTTAATCACTCACATAGATCTTTTTTAGAGAGAGTTTCAGCGACTTAATAAACTAGCTTTTATTAATTTAATTTTAATAAAGTTCCAGTCATTTAATCCAGAAGATATTCACAAGAAGCATCTAGAATAAATTCGATAGAACTACCCTTCATGAAAAATGTATTTAAAATTAATTCCCCAAACATATATCCAGAAGATTAAAATAGGGAATAAAACCTAAAAGGTAAAAGTCTAGAACTTTTAGTGGCAAGTTTACTTACTACAAAACTTGCTGCGATTTTTTACACTCTCAAAATGATACATCCTCTATTTAAAGCAACTCAGACTTAGAGCTAAAAATCTTACTCTAAGCCTGAGTCGGGTGGATTATTGCATTGATTCAACAATCACCAAATCAATTTATCGCTGAGCTAGGTCAGAATTAGCAGCCTGCGGCAGGAGCAGCGGCATTACCAGGGTTCTCAGCAATCTCAGAATCAGTAGTACCTGTAGCAGCGTCTACGGACACACAACCACGATAGGCAGATAGACCTGAGCCAGTATCAATAGGTACAGCTGTAGTTTCACCTGCAATAGCTGTTGATACAGCAATCGCAATGGTGTAATCTTCAGTGCTAGCGTCAGCAATTTGCAAGTCAGCATATGCAGGAGCAAATTGGGGAGCTTCCAATCGGTAAGCTTGCTGGGCACGGTTAACAGCACCCACTTGGCTTTGGGCAGCAGATTGTCTTGCTCTATTAGCTTGGTTGAGCATGGAAGGTAGAGCTACAGCAGCCAAAATACCGATGATGATTACAACAACCAAAAGTTCAATTAGAGTAAAACCTTTGTTGCCTTTCTTATTTGCGAAGTGCTGGATGAGTTTGGCTTGTAGATTAGTCTTCATAGTTGTAAAGTCTCTCTTTGGGTATTGGATTCAAGTCTTTTTCGCTCCCAAATATACATTACCCATTCCTAAAACTTTTCATATCAAGTTGGAGACCGTTTTAACAAAGTTCAGTGTATATACAGAGATATCTCATATGCATTTTCCTAAGAGAATGAAGTACTTCCCTAAAAACACGGAATTTCTGACTGATTAATTCCAATACGGTTTCCCTTCAACCCTCCACTCAAACTGGTAGCTACCAGAAAAGTCCTGAGTCTCGCTTGAGGGCACTGTTCATTTAAGAAGTGACTGCTAGGATGATTCTGCAGTATCAGTTTTAGAGCAATGCAATGCATCCATTGTCAAAGCGAAAATGTCGTTAAGAACGGAACTAAGACGCTGAAAACAGCTCAAGTGGTTCAGTACTTTCTGTGCAAAGACTGTGGTCGTCGCTTTAACGAGCGTAGTGGGACGCCGATGGCGAGATTGAGAACGCCAGTAGAGACGATATCAATGGCCATCAATGCCCGCACCGAAGGCCTAGGGATTAGAGCTGCGGGGAGAGTGCTCGGAAAATCACCCAACAGTATTATCCTTTGGAAGAAGCGTTTATCAGCGCAATTATCAAACTTCTCCCCTCCTTCTCCCCAAGCAGCAGAGGTCACAATTGAAGGCGATGAAGTGTACCCCCGCGTAGGTGAAAATCTTCCCCCCCTGGCTCAGTGAAGGTTGGACCATTCATTTCATCGACCGTGAGAGTCGCTATTGGTTCGAGGCTCGCGCGGGTCTTAAGGATGAATCATTATTGAGAAAAGTGTCAAAGCTGCTTGGGATTGGGCTAAACCCAGTTCATCGATTCGTTGGTTCACAGATGGAGAACGTCGATACTCCAAGGTATTGTGGAAGCTAGCGAGTACTTACTTGCCCAGGAGTACCACGACCCAGGCCTATCCTTTCGCAAAGTATGGCGAGCGGGTTTAGAGGTGGCAATGAAGATCAAAGGGTCTCAAGGAAACCTCGGGTAATGTGGGTTAATCGAGAGCATCCTTATACGGCCATTAGCCCCAAGAGCGATGTCCATGCCAATCATCTTGAAGCCCTCCACAGTTCTTTGAGACGACGGGCTAGCGGTTATCGTAGACGCCAGAACCACTATGCCAAACCGTTGAGGGATTACAAAGAGCGCTGAATGTGCAGCGATTGATTCACAATTGGTGTCGTGCTCACTACAGCCATGGATACCAGCGAACCCCAGCAATGGTGATGGGATTTATCCAAAGGCCCGTTAAGATTGGCGAAGTGTTGGCAGTCAGAGCTTTTGAATGCCTCACTTCTTAACTGAACAGTGCCCGCTTGAGAGTGAACCTGTGTCATGGGGATAAGACCCATAAATGCTGAGGTATAAACTTGAGTGGTGTATATACGAAATGGTTGGGGCGACTCAAGATACAACATTGAAATTTATCAAAATACCAAGATTACAGGGACTCAACATATGCTGGCTCGAGTATGGAGCTCATCTTTAATTGGCATTGAAGCAATCAAGGTAGGGGTAGAAGTAGACGTATCTGGCGGATTGCCTGGAATCGTAATTGTAGGCTTACCTGATACGGCAGTCCAAGAATCGAGAGAAAGAGTAAAAGCGGCATTACGGAATTCTGGCTTAGCATTTCCTATGCGCCGAATTGTGATTAACTTAACCCCTGCCGATTTACGTAAAGAAGGTCCCAGTTTTGATTTGCCAATTAGTATAGGCATCTTAGCTGCGTCTGATCAGATTAATCCCCAGCTCTTAGGGGATTTCTTGTTTCTAGGGGAGGTTTCACTCGATGGTGCCCTCAGACCGGTTACGGGTGTGTTACCCATCGCTGCTGCTGCGAAACAAATGGGATTTGTGGGTTTAGTTGTACCTTACAAGAACGCCCAAGAAGCAGCTGTTGTAAAGGGCCTAGCCGTCTATGGCTTTGAGTCTTTATCTGAAGTGAGTAATTTTTTAAACAATCCTGATGAAGTTCAGCCCTTTCGAGAAGAAGACAAAGCTAATGATAAGCAAAGACAGTATCATCTTGATTTGAGAGATGTAAAAGGGCAGGCTCATGCCCGACGAGCCCTGGAAATTGCAGCTGCGGGCGGGCATAACTTAATATTCGTTGGACCACCAGGCAGTGGTAAAACAATGCTGGCTCGGCGACTACCAGGTATTCTTCCTCCTCTAGAATTCAACGAGGCATTAGAGGTTACTAAAATTCATTCGGTGGCAGGTTTATTGAGAGATCAAGGTCAGTTATTGCGTCAAAGGCCATTCCGATCTCCCCATCATTCTGCATCTGGCCCCGCATTGGTGGGAGGAGGCAGTTTTCCCAAACCAGGAGAAATCTCTTTAGCCCATCGGGGCGTTCTGTTTTTAGATGAATTAACGGAATTCAAAAGAGATGTCTTGGAATTTTTACGTCAGCCATTGGAGGATGGTTTTGTCAGCATTTCCAGAGCGAGACAGTCGGTTACCTTCCCGGCTCAGTTCACATTGGTAGCCAGTACTAATCCTTGTCCGTGTGGATACTATGCTGATCCGATACAAGCTTGTACCTGCTCACCTCGACAGCGAGAAACCTATTGGGCTAAATTATCAGGTCCTTTAATGGATCGCATTGATTTACAAGTGGCTGTCAATCGTCTGAAACCCGAAGAAATTACTCAGCAAAGCAAGGGAGAAGAATCGGCTCCAATTCGAGAGCGAGTCAAAGCAGCCCATCAACTGGCTACGTATCGGTTTGAGGCTGAATCCAATTTACATAGTAATGCGCAGATGAATAGCCAACAGTTACGCCAATGGTGCCAGCTGAATGATGCAACACGGCAATTACTAGAAACTGCAATTAGTCGCCTAGGTCTATCAGCACGGGCAACCGATCGCATTCTTAAGGTTGCGCGAACGATTGCTGACTTAGCAAATTCATCTAGTCTAGAAACCCCTCATGTTGCAGAGGCGATTCAATATCGGACCATTGATCGGCTCCAATAGGCAAGGCAGAAAAGAGCGGGGATGCTAAGGAGCTAATAAGCAGCCTGTTGTGTTGTAAATGTCAGAGCTAGTCTGGAGTATCCATCTCTAACCAATCTGGTAAATCGTCTAGATTGAGTTTGTCATGGGTCGCCAGTGTTTCACGATCATGTATGGACGGCAATCGATTAGATGGAGACTGCTTAGCATCATTTTGAGGGCTACTTGACATTGAGGGAGAGGTTTTAGATGCAGCCCGGGCTGAAATAGACTGATTGGGAATGGATTGTTGCAACTCTACCTTGGATGTTGTAGGTATTACTGACTGAGGTGATTGTGGTAAATTGCGTTTTGGAATAAAAGGTTTGGATTGGTGAGTGGAATTGGCTTGTTTTAAATGATCAACGGCTTCTTTTCTAGCGGTCTCAACCGCTTTCTTTGCCAAAGTCCGATGGGGTAAGATGACGTTTTGAAATAAGAATTCAATGGTTTGTGACTTCAGCCAACCTCGAGAAACCAGAATTTCCCCAAACCGCATTCCCGTTAATTCTTGATCGGATAATACAACTTCGACTTGAGCTGGGGATAATAACCCAGCTTCAATTAAATACCCACCAATCCTTTTACTGTCTGGAGAATGAGTCGCCACAGCTCGACGGTGACTAGAGTGATATCGCTCAGATTCATCTGAGTTATGACTTACACGACTCTTATTCTTGGGTGACACAAAAGATGAAGGAGCAGGTTGCTCTATTTTTTGCAGCCAAACCAACATATCGAGAGGATAAATCTCTGTTTGATAACCAGAGGTTTGAATGGTTAAGGTGCCATGCTCACAGTGAACGTCCCGAATAGGATACCAGATACCTCGATGGAGGATGAGTAAGCTCATTAAAGCAAGTTGCTTATCGCTCTTTTTGTAGCTCCACCATGTTTGCAATAAGTCTAAAGAATCAGTGAAGCGAACATGATAATGCTCCGGAATTTCAACAGGTTCATATTCATAAAAGCCGGAAATTTTAGACTGGCGAATGGGCAAACATTTTTGCGCAATCATAGCCTCATGGAGTTGAGACCAAAAACTTGATTTGTAGCGAATTGATGTGAAGCGCTGCTCACCATCTAATTTGGCTGTAGCGACTAGGCCTTCCGTTTTAGCCAGGAGCTGCAAAGTATCGCTAATAGGCTCAACTCTTAGGTCTGAGTTGGAAAGTAATGTGGACTGCCCCGATAGATAACTTGATACAAATGCTTGTAGTAGTTCGAGGTCATCCATAAAAATGAGTTGCTGAACTTTGCATAGAACGGCGGGCTTATTGTCATCATAATCTTTCGTTCACCCCCCTCGCCATAGACAAAGAAATTTAGGCAGATTTTTGTTGGGTTGGAAGGCCGACGGGGATCGAAGCGATTAGCTTACGAGTATATTCAGCGTCGGGGTGATGATAAATCTGATCGGCTGCGCCAATTTCTTCGAGTTTGCCACGATTCATTACCATAATGCGATCGCTCATAAATTTGACGACGCTTAAATCATGGGAAATGAAAATATAGGTGAGATCCAACTCTCGTTGCAGCTCTTTGAGTAGGTTAAGTACCTGAGCCTGGACTGAGACATCCAAGGCTGAGACAGATTCATCGCAAATAACGAATTTAGGGTTTAAGGCTAAGGCCCGAGCAATACAGATACGCTGTCGTTGACCACCCGAAAATTCATGGGGATAGCGGTTCATGTCACTGGATTTAAGGCCAACCCGTTCTAGAAGATACGCGGTGCGATCGCGGGGTGTATCTCCCCCTTGTTGCGCAGAAATTCGCTCTGTCAGACCTCCTGCAATTCGCATAGGCTCCATAATCGCTGCCCCAACATTCATCCGTGGATCAAGAGAGCTATAGGGATCTTGGAAAATAATTTGCAAATTTTGCCGCAGTTTCCGTAGATTACGCCCCTTGAGGTGGGTAATATCTCGATCCGCAAACTGAATACTGCCGCTAGTGGGCTTAATTAACCGTACGAGAGTACGGCCTAATGTGGTCTTGCCACATCCAGATTCGCCAACCAATCCCAAGGTTTCCCCTGGATAGACGTCAAAAGAAACATCATTAACGGCGGTGACATAACGAGCCGTTTTGCCAAACATCCCCTTGACCGGGAAAAACACCTGAAGATTCTTGACACTTAGTAAGGGTTTCTGTTGCGTCAATGTTTCTAGGCGTGTCTGCATCTCCGCTGCAGAAAATTCTGAGGCAGGATCAGCAGAAGAAACCGGTACGTCTTCGATCATTTGATCGATTGGTAGAGAACTTACAACCTCTGAGGCTTCACCCGCCACAAAATCAGCGACGGTCGGCAAACGCTTTAAACGTTGATCTGGACGAGGACGACAAGCGAGGAGTCCTCGGGTATAAGGATGCTGGGGATTTTCAAAGATCTCCTGGGCAGAGCCTGTTTCCACCACTTCACCTTGGTACATGACGGCTACCGTATCAGCCAGCTCAGCCACAATGCCTAAATCATGGGTAACAAAAATAATCGACATCTGTCTACGATCGCGAAGTTCTCGCAGCAAATCCAAAATTGTGGCTTGTACTGTTACATCCAAGGCCGTTGTCGGTTCATCCGCAATCAGAATCGCCGGGTTAGACGCAATCGCCATAGCAATCATCACCCGCTGAATTTGTCCACCCGACAATTGATGGGGATATCGATCCAAATAAGATCGCTTTTGGCGATTGATCCGCTTTTGAATCTCGGTATCGTCGGGAGACGAACCCTCTTGGCTAGCTGCATCCAACACGATTTGCTGCAATTCTTGATCAGACGGAATCAACTTCACCTCTTGAAGCAAAGCAATCGCCTGTCGCCGCGCGGCAGATACAGACAACTCTTCATGCAAACGTAATGCTTCTACAATTTGAAATCCGCAGGTATATACCGGATTTAACGAACTCATCGGTTCCTGGAAAATCATGGCAATTTGACTGCCCCGATAGGCCTGCATCGCGCCCATGGGTAGTTGCAGCAAATCCACAGATTGATCAGTATTCACTGCACCTGTCTCAGAAGGGGACGAGCCATGGAACAAAATTTCACCCTGGGCAATCTTTCCTGGCGGCGTCGGAACTAACCGCATCACGGATAAGGAAGTGACTGACTTACCGGAACCCGATTCTCCAACAATTCCTAGGGTTTGGCCTCGATGCACCGTCAGAGAGACATTATTCACCGCATTGACCGTTTGTCCTTCGGTCTGGAATTGGACCTGGAGGTTCCGAATTTCAAGGATGGGGTCAGTCATAAAGAAGCCGTTCTACTGTTGGGAAGGGAATTAACCGTGATTTTAGCAAGCTGTTTCTGAAAGCAGAAATCTAGCGACCAGGTTGAGAAGAAAAGCTGTCAGTGCCTGGAGCTGCAGGGTGTGTTCCTTCAGAATTCCTGTTACCCTGATAACACATTTACTTTGGCAAGTATTTTATAGAGGGAGATCAACGAACGTGGCTCATACTATTGTTACTGACGTTTGCGAAGGCATTGCGGATTGCGTTGATGCCTGTCCTGTGGCATGTATCCACGAAGGCCCAGGGAAAAACGTAATTGGTACGGATTGGTATTGGATCGATTTTTCCACCTGTATTGATTGTGGAATCTGTCAGCAAGTATGCCCCGTGGATGGCGCTATCCTGGCCGAGGAACGGTCTGATTTGCAAAAAACCCCTTCTTAAGGTTTGAACACAATGATGGATTCTGTGACGCCAGCTTCAAATCAAGCGTTGCTGTTGCAAGTTGAGAATGTTTTTGCAGGGTATGTCCCTGGCCTAGATATTTTGCAGGGGATCAATCTCAAATTGTTTGCCGGAGAAATCATCGCCATTATTGGCCCCAACGGTGCGGGCAAATCCACATTAGCCAAGGCAATTTGCGGTTTGTTGTCTCCTCATACCGGTTCTATTGTTTGGCGAGGGACCAATATTAGCGGACGTAAACCCAATGAAATTGTCACCCAAGGGGTCTGCTACGTTCCGCAATTGGCTAATGTCTTTCGCTCTCTCACGGTAGAAGAGAACCTAGAGATGGGGGCTTTTATTCGAGATGTCCCCTTAGGGGAACTAAAATCCAAAATTTATGCAACTTTTCCGAAATTAGCAGACCGTCGCCGCCAACAAGCCGGCACTCTCTCCGGGGGAGAGCGGCAGATGTTGGCCATGGGCAGAGCCATGATGCTAGAACCCGGTTTGTTAATCCTAGACGAGCCCTCAGCCGCCCTTTCACCCATTTTGGTAGATGATATCCTAGCCAAGATCCGCGAGATTAATGCTGAGGGAACCTCGATTATTTTGGTTGAGCAGAATGCCCGCAAAGCCCTAGCCATGTCTGACCGAGGATATGTGCTGGATTCGGGCCGAGATCGGTTTGAGGGGCCAGGTCCACAACTACTAGATGATCCAAAAGTAGGTGCACTGTATTTAGGAGGCCATGCCTCTACCAAAAGTTAGGTCGTTGAGATATCTCCTTTCATTATTGTTCGGGCACTGCGTCCTGCAATCCTCTTAAGGCCTCGCCAAAGAAGGTTTGATCCGCAGAAGGCGAAGGCGAAAATAGCGGACGATCCAACACAAGCGGCTCCGTTCTAGGGTCTAATCCCAACAAATCCCGAATGGGATTATCTAATTCTTCAAACGTCATCTTGCCATTTTGGTTCAAGATGGTTTGGCCAGAGGCATCAACCAAAACAAATTGGGGAACAAACTGACCGTTGTAATAGTACTGTGCCTCGTTAGGTTCGTAGTCTCGTCGGCCATTAATGGCATCGACCATCATGGGCATAAAGTTGAGGTCTCGCCTGTATTCAGCCTGTAGCTGAGTCAAGACCAAGGCATTTTGTTTGCACTCTTGACTGTCGTCTGAATAAAACATGATTAGGGTCGGCATTTCCTTCTTCATTGCCGCTGCTAGGTTCACCTTCGGGGGAACCAATGCAGCATTACTGGCATAGAGGATAAAGATATTGCCATCGAATTCATCGTCGTTAATCCCTGCGATCGCATCTTGAGACAGTCCCATCCCAAATCCGACCAGGCAAAAAACCAAGACTAGAACACAGACACACTGCTGACCGATACGACGCCAGCTTGGACGAATACCATCGCCAAAAAACATGATTCAAATTCCTCCAACAGCAAACGTATTAACCCGCCAAAGCACCATAGCTTAAAACTGCCCTCTAAAGTACTTGTAGCATTGCAGAGCAAGATAGTGCTGGATGAAAATATCCAAACACACCTACTAGAGCTTTGAAAGTTCTAGCAGGTTCTCTATTAATAAAACCAACTTAAGTTAGGTTGCCAGACAATTGGCGATATTCTCTTACTTTTCTTTTTTCCCGGGGACACGCTCATAGCCAGGCTTCGGCTTCGTCATTTTGGCCCATAACCCCTTAACATCATTAAGCATCGCTTCTCCCTTCTCCGCGACTTCCTTAGAGTCAACCTTGGGCGTCTTAGGTGCTGATGATTCCGCCTTAGGGCTGTCTGTCTTCGACTTCTCTACCTTGGACTCAGACGCTACCGGTGCATCGCCTTTAGACGCAGATGCTGACTCCTTCGGCTGATCTTCACTTCCCTTCGGCTCCACCTTCACAGCAGAAGTCGATTTCTCCCCTACATCCTTCACCTCTACCTTCGATGGTGTCGATGGCGCTGTGGACGCAGCTTTAGGAGCGGGGGTGGACGTTCCTTTAGACCCTGACTCTGGCTTCACTTTGGACTCAGCGGCCTGAGCAGAAGGTTTGCTCTCTGATTTCGCTTGAGGCTTGGCTTCTACCTTGGGCTTCACCTCTGTCTTCGCCTTAGGGGGGGCAGCTACTTTGGGAGCCCCAGCGGTTAGAGACTTCGCGGCAGGTCCTTTGGCTTTCGGCTTCGCCTCGGCTTTGGGAGCTGGCTTATCTTTGCCTTTGGCTTTGACCTCTGCTTTTGGTGTCTCAACTTTCTCGTCTACTTTGGCTGCTGCTTTCTTCGATTTCGTTGGCTTCTTCGCTTCTGCTTTTGCTTCCGGTGCAGGGGCTTCTACGTCTGGATTAGCGACGGCTGGGATGTTGACGGGCTTGCGACCCATGAGGCGACCTAAGAACTCACAGGTCTTCTCAATCACGCCTGGCTTGCGTTGAACAAAGATGCCTAATCCTTTTGAATTGGTAAGGTATCCAATACGTCTAGCTGGGAGCAATAAGCAACGTCGGCTTTACCCCGCATCTTTAATAACCGCTGACCATGACTGGCACTGGTCAATAATTCGGGCAACTGGTCTTGCCATTGACGAAATAAGGAAACGGCGGCGATGGCTTCGTCATTCCCGGCTAGTTTACTGAGGGGGGTCTTGCCTACGGCTAAGATGCCATCAATAATCGCACCGGCACAGACGGTATCTTCTAGGGAATAGCTGCCTTCCCAACCAGAACCCACGAGCCAAACGGTCCCAGGACGCTTGGTGGCGAGATAGTTCACGACGGCTTGACGGTTGGTCAAGGAGGCCATGATCACTTTGGAGGCGTTCCGGACGCTCTCGGAACAGCGGGTCCCGTTGGTTGTACTTAAAAATAATCGACGGCCTTCGGTGTTCTCGGGGGTAAAGGCTAAGGGGGAGTTCCCAAATTCACAGGCTTTGACTTTCCGGCCGCCTCGTTCACCTGCCCGAATCCGTTTGTCTTCCTCTACTGTTTCGCTGGCTTCTAATAATGGTTCAATATCACTAAAAACTTGGACGGCTGATGCGCCTGCGTTGATGGCCGCTGCGATGGTGCTGCTGGCGCGCAATACGTCGATAACGACGGCACAGCCGGGGAGACGATTATTGGGAATCTCTTCAGGGGTATGGTAAACGAATAATTTCACGGGATAAAGATGACCTATATCGTTATTTTCTATCGAGTTCTATTTTATGGGGCTTTGTTGCCACTTCTGCACGGTTTTTTCCTTTCTACAAAGCCTCTTCATACCAAAGGGCAAGCAGGATGTCCTGCTTGCCCTTGATGACTGACTTTATGGTCTGTTGGTACTTTGACCAGTGCGTCAGGGGGCTTTATTTGGTCAGAGCGTGGAGTCTTTCACCGCGCAGTCCATGCCAAAGGCCGCCACCTAACATCCAAACTAGACCCAGGATGAGCTGAAGGGTGGCAGCACCTGTCCGATCTACGCCATGGAAGATGGGGGGATAGGCCACATCACAGTAGCGGATGAATAGGGAGGAGCTAATGCCCATGAAACCTACGGCTGCAACACTCCATGACAGAATGATTTCACCGTTCAGAATCCCTTCAGAAATGGTCCAGCCTCCATTGGCGGGAGAGTAAACAGGACGCTTGTTGAAGATGGGGGTAGGCTTGCGATAAAGAATATGGAAGGCTGCACCCAATAGGTCAATCACACCAATCAAGAAGTGGCCGCCAATCACGTCTTCCATGTTGTCGACTGCTGCCATTCCAGCACCGCTCCAACCGTTGGGGGTAAATCCGAAAAGGTAGCCCAAAAGGGTTACAGGATTTAAGTTAGGACTGATTTGGTGCACGGTGTCTGTGTTGATGTCATACATGCCGGTGCCATAGGCAGCGTTGACGGCAAATATTAGACAGGCCACGCTGATGAAGACGAGGTGATGACCAATGATGGTAGAGAGGCTCTCAAAGTTGTCCCACTCATACCGGAAGGCAGCTGCATAGCTCTCGTCAGGAGCATCGTTCAGGTCTGCTTCTCCTCGGAAGGTGTGGAATAACCCGGCTGCGCAACATACGGCTGCTATGAAAAAGTGCAGGACTCCAATGACGAAGAACGGGTAGGTGTCAACGACTTCGCCACCTGCTCCAATGCCAACACCAAGAGCGGCTAGGTGGGGCATGAAGATCATCCCTTGATCTGGCAGGGAGACTCCCGGCTGATAACGGGCTACTTCTTGAACGATGAAGGCGCCTGGAACGACGCTCATTAAGGCGGCATGGCATAGGTGAGCACCCAAAAGCATACCGGATAGGTCGGTCATCCGAACGTTGCCGGCCCACCATTCGTTCTCAAAGTTGCTTAATACGGATGTCGGTAATTCAGTTTGGACGGCTACCTTGCCGCCTCTTCTTCCTCGTACAGATGCGGTCACAACTGTTTTCCTCTTGTCTTAGTTAAAGGTTTAAGAATTAGTTTAGGTGTTCTCCAGGACAGTTAGGATTGCCCGTGGATACAACAGATATGTGTAGTAAGCAGTTGTAGCAAGAACTAAACGATCTAAAGCTTGTGTTAGACGGATTCTAAGCTCAGAAATAGCTGAAACATTTAGGGTGACAGCAGATTGGACTATCATCTCAGTCCATGAGCTGTCACCCTAAAGCCGAGACGAACAAAAAGTTAACGCCTACTAGCAGATCAACTTAGTTTGCCTGAGGAGTTAGGCTAGCTAGGGCACGGGGGATACGACGGAAGTCAAATCCATAAGCACGCAACGCATGGAAGAGATGCCCCTGAAGACAATAGAAAGCCCAATAGTAATGGAAGTTAGAGATCCAAAAACGTGTAGTGTGACCACCATCAGATGCATCTAAGGTTTCTGCAAAATAGGGGGTAACGTTTAGCTTGGCTTCCAATACTGGACCAAAAAGCTCAACGGGAAATACAACGTCGTTTACGGAGCAGAAATAGGCTGCATTAAACCCTGCGAAAGCCAGTCCAGCAAGAGCATAAGCTAGTAGAGCTTCACCAGACTTCACATAAAGCTTATCTGTGTAAGGCCAAGGCTTTACAAGAATATGCCAAATACCACCAGCGATGTAAAGGGAGGAAACAAAGAAATGTCCACCAATTACATCTTCTAGATTGTTGACAAAGTAAGGATTGAATCCAGGAGTAGCCCAGCCGTATTTGAAAAATCTAACTAAGTTCAGACTGGGAGAGATGGCCCGGACTTCACCAGCTACTGGATCGTAAACGCCATGAGTACAAGCCCAAGTTGCAAATAACAAGCAAGCAGCACCTAAGAACAGAAGGTGATGCCCAAGGATACGACCTTGAGTCTCAAAATCATCCCACTCGAAATGAAATCTTTGAGCGCCAGAAAATTCGCTATCAGCTAGGACCTTAGGGCCTTTGGTAACGCCATAGAGAGCACCAGCACCTAAAATTGCAGCAGCAACAAGGTGAATCATTGCGATCGCAAAGTAGGGGTAGGTATCAACAACAGCACCACCAGCTGCAACCCCCCATCCGGCACGAGCTAGCTGGGGAATACAAACTAAATTTTGTTGATAAACGGGTAAGTCGGGGTTAAAACGGGATACTTCAAATAAGGTAAAAGAACCGGCCCAAAAGCACATGGAGGCAATTTGGCCGTTATGGGCAGCTAAGAATTGGCCGCTGTAGTCGGTAAAGCGGGAGTTCGCAGACCACCAGCCGTACTCAACGTCGGTTTGTCCATAAGTTTGCATTGTTAAATAATTTCCTCCTCTGTTATCGGTGCCACCGTAACTTTATTATCAAACTTAATATCAAAAATACTATCAGACCTCGCCTCTTGCTGTCTGTGGTTTCCAGTTTTTCGTCCGTTTTCTGACCGATCAATTTCCGCTTTAGAGTTTCGTCACTCAAGGGATAGGCGATTTTCACCTATTCTCAGAGGTTCCACACTTTTCGAAGCGATGACTCTAGAACCGTAGAGCCAAAGTGTAAAGTAATATTAAGTTAAAGGTATTTCGTTACTTCGTTAACGAATAGTTGAAGTAGTGATTTTATGACTGATTTGTCAGGCAGTGCTTGAAAAATGCGACTCGCGCTGTGGCACTCTACACTAGCTCTCTGTTTCAAGTTGACTTTAGAAAAACACAACTGTCAGACTAAACGTTGACAGAAGCTCAGAGTTTCGCTAGGTTAGAAATCGTCAAAAAAGCGTACAGGCCCCCATCGTCTAGAGGCCTAGGACACCTCCCTTTCACGGAGGCGACAGGGATTCGAATTCCCTTGGGGGTATTCATAAAAATATTTAGCGGCTCTCTGATATCAAGGAGCCGCTAAATATTTTTATACCTTGTCTAGCCCTGTCATCCCTGAGTGCTAAATGAGTTCGGGGGATTTCTTCATCTACCATGGTTGATAACCACGGTAGCAGTCAGGTTCTCCATGAAATTTGTAGAAACTAACGCAAAACTGTTGTTACATTAATAGACGGGGAAGTCTGCAAAAGAATTATTCTTCGCACTATTTGATATCCTCCCAGATGCTGTTCAGTAATTAGCTGCAAGCATTTCAGTTCATTAAACTAGCAAACATTGAGGGCCCTTTCTGCAATGCAGGACCAACAGATAATTAATCCAATTTCTCAATCTCAGATCCCTCAAGAGCTGTCTGAGAATGTGATTTTGTCTTCCGTGAGTGATCTCTACGATTGGGCAAGACTCTCTAGCCTTTGGCCCTTAATGTATGGAACTGCTTGCTGCTTTATTGAAATTGCAGCCATGATCGGCTCCCGATTTGATTTTGATCGCTTTGGCCTGGTTCCTCGTTCTAGCCCACGTCAGGCGGACTTAATCATTACGGCCGGAACCGTAACCATGAAAATGGCCCCTGCTCTTGTTCGCCTCTACGAGCAAATGCCCGATCCGAAATATGTGATTGCGATGGGTGCCTGCACCATCACAGGCGGTATGTTCAGCAGTGACTCTACAACTGCAGTACGCGGGGTTGACAAGCTGATTCCTGTTGATGTCTATTTGCCTGGCTGCCCGCCTCGTCCTGAAGCAGTGATGGATGCCATTGTTAAGTTGCGCAAAAAGATCGCCAATGAGGATGTGCGTGAGCGGGGCAATTTAATGCAGACCCATCGCTATTACAGCACAACCCATCAGATGAAAGTGGTCCCCCCCATTCACACGGGTGTCTATCTGGAGGCTGCTGCGCGTAAATCTCCTGCGGCTGCTTTAGGTGCGGGTGTGGGTGAAGATATGACACCTGCATTGGTGGCTGAAGCTGAGAAGGAAGAAGCCTAATTACTTCCTCCTTGTGGGTAGTGCTTTTCTGAATCTTCCATCCATGCTGATCCCAATGCGGATCAGCAATTCTATTTCAACGAAACGTCATGACCAGTGATCTGGAAACTCAGTTGCAACAGCTTCAAACAGAGGCTGCTGCAGCTATAACCACTGCGGATACCCTAGATGCCTTAGAAACACTGCGGGTGAGCTATTTGGGTAAAAAAGGCCAGCTGTCTCAGATCCTTAAGGGAATGGGCAAGCTGGATGCGTCGGAGCGTCCCAAGATTGGGGGATTAGCTAACCAGGTCAAGGAAGCGCTGCAACAGGGGTTAGAACAAAAAAAATCGGATCTCAATCAGGCTGCTATTGCTGCTCAACTGACTGCAGAGACTCTGGATGTGACTATGCCTGGGACCTACGTTCCTCAAGGGCATATTCACCCCCTGAATAGCACCATCGATAAAGCCTTAGATATCTTTGTGGGCTTGGGGTATACCATTGCCCAAGGGCCTGAGATGGAAACGGACTACTACAACTTTGAAGCCCTAAATACCCCGCCTGATCACCCAGCACGGGATATGCAAGATACGTTTTATCTCCCGGATGGTAATCTGCTCCGCACCCATACTTCTGCGGTTCAGATTCATTACATGGAAGACCACGAACCACCCATTCGGATTGCAGCCCCTGGGCGCTGTTACCGTCGGGATACTGAAGATGCCACCCACGCTGCTGTATTCCACCAGATTGAGATTTTAGCAGTGGATAAGGGGCTGACCTTTACGGATCTCAAAGGCACGATCAAAGTTTTTATTGAGCAAATGTTTGGTGAGGTGCCCATCCGGTTTCGAGCGAGCTATTTTCCTTTTACTGAACCCTCTGCTGAGGTGGATGTGCAGTGGAAGGGCCGATGGCTTGAGGTCTTGGGTTGCGGCATGGTCGATCCCAATGTCCTCAAAAACGTGGGCTATGATCCAGAGGTCTATACTGGGTTTGCTGCAGGCTTCGGGGTGGAGCGATTTGCGATGGTCCTTCACCAGATTGATGATATTCGACGGTTATATACCAGTGATTTGCGTTTCTTGCGTCAATTTTAGGTATGGCTTCTCGGGCTTGATCCTAGATTGAGGGTGGGACGGCTAGAATCTAGGTAGCGGATGTCTTTTCTATGAGGATACTGGAGTGCGATCGCATCCCTCCTTGAAACCATTAGATCCAGATCATCCCTCGGCTCCCCCTTGGCCCACCATGTACGATCTGCCGAGTGAGTATCCCGAGGAGCTGGGTTTGCCGGACGAATTTCATGATTTACAGCCTCAGCTTCTGAGTGCTACCTTCCGGCTGTCGGATGTAGCGCGGGATCAGATTTTTACCGGTACAGATCTCAATGTTTACTATGACTTGCAACATCCCCTCTGGCATAAGCGACCGGACTGGTTTGCCGCAGTGGGCGTTCCCCGCTTTTACAATCAAACGGAACTGCGCTTAAGCTATGTGGTCTGGGACGAGGGCGTCGCGCCTGCGGTGGTGGTGGAGTTGTTGTCTCCAGGAACGGAAAAGGAAGATCTTGGACAAACCACAGCTGCCGAGGGTCAACCGCCCACGAAATGGCAGGTGTATGAACAGATCTTGAAAATTCCTTACTACATAATTTATGACCGCTACAGTGGCAAATTACAGGGATATCAATGGCTTGAGGGTCACTATCAGTCCCTAGACATTCAAAACAAGTGCATACATCTGCCCCAGTTGAGCTTAAGTCTGGGGCTGTGGCAGGGAGATTATGATGGCATTTATTGGGAATGGTTGCGCTGGCTGGATACAGATCACCAATGGATTCCGACTCCCCTAGAGCAAGCTCAGCAGCAGCTCGGTCAAACAGAACAGCAGCTAGAACAAGCCGAGACCAAGGCTGCCCGGTTGGCAGAACAACTACGAGCATTGGGGATTGACCCCGATCAAATTTAGCTGTTTTTTGTTTTTATGATAGTTGCGCCACCAATTGATCAAGCCATTCCCCACCTAAGAGCAGACAACCTAAGAGCTGACCTCTCTACCCCCCTTCAGATCGGTCCCTTTGCTGTAAATAGTCGGGTGTTGCAATCGCCCTTATCGGGGGTTACGGATTTGGTCTTTCGACGGTTGGTGCGACGATATGCCCCCGAATCAATGCTCTATACGGAAATGGTCCACGCTAGCCAGGTCTGCCATGCCCGTGAACTCTCCAAAGTCATGGATGTGGATTTGGATGAGCAGCCGATCAGCGTACAGCTGTTTGATTGCCGTCCTCATTTTCTAGCAGAAGCCGCCCAAATGGCAGTCCAGGAAGGTGCAGACACCATTGATTTAAATATGGGTTGCCCCGTCAATAAGATCACCAAGAAAGGCGGTGGATCTTCGCTGTTGCGGGCTCCAGAAACGGCTGAAGCCATTGTTCGAGCAGTGGTGGCAGCGGTTGATGTGCCTGTGACAGTCAAGACCCGCATTGGCTGGAAAGATGACGAAATCAATATCCTGGAGTTTGCTCAACGGATGCAGGATGCAGGGGCAAAAATGATTACGGTGCATGGGCGCACCCGAGCCCAGGGATACAATGGCCCCGCTCAGTGGCAGTGGATTAAACAGGTCAAAGAGAAGTTGTCGATTCCAGTGATTGCCAACGGCGATATTGTCTCTGTTGAGTCGGCGATGGCCTGTTTGGAAATGACTGGGGCAGATGGGGTCATGTGTTCGCGCGGGACCTTGGGGTATCCCTATTTGGTGGGAGAAATTGATTATTTCTTAAAAACTGGACAGCAAAAAGACCCGCCCACCATTATTGAGCGATTGCAATGTGCACGGGAGCATTTGCAAGGGTTATGGGAGTACAAAGGCATCAAAGGGATTCATCAAGCCCGTAAGCATATGACTTGGTATGTGAAGGGGTTTGTTGGTGCGGCTGAATTACGAGATCGCCTCTGCCGGATCAATAGCGTCGAAGAAGGTCTAGATTTATTGGACCAAACCATAGACGGTAATCCCACCCCGCAGACTTAACCCAGTTCCCTACAATGTAGAAATGGACTGCTCCATCGATGTAGCTCCATTTCTCATGAGTAACTATGGGATTGACCTAGAATCTTTGATCAAACATACAGAACATTATGAGCAACGACACCCCCATCGCCGCCCAGGATAATCCCCTCCTCCTCTGTGAAGGCTTACCCCCTTTTGACCAAATTGAGGCGGAGCACGTGCTACCTGCCATCACCCAGTTATTAGCTGAGCTAGAGCAAGACTTACAAACCCTGGAAGCAGAGGTCCAACCCACTTGGACGGGATTGGTGGAGCCTTTAGAACAGCTCGGAGACCGATTGAGCTGGAGCTGGGGTATTATCGGGCATTTGATGGGAGTCAAGAATTCTCCAGAGTTACGGGAAGCCTATGAAGCAGGCCAACCCAAGGTAGTGGAATTTATTAACCGCTTGAGTCAGAGTCGTCCCATTTACAATGCCTATAAGCAGCTTCAACAGAGTCCAGACTGGTCTCAGCTTGATCCCGCCCAGCAGCGCATCGTGGAGAGTGCCATTCGGGATGCAGAGCTGTCAGGAGTGGGTCTCACTGGAGAAGCAAAAGAGCGGTTCAATCAAATTCAGCTAGAACTAGCGAATCTCTCGACTCAGTTCTCCAACCATGTCTTAGATGCCACCAAGGCCTTCAATATCTTATTGACCAATCCCAAGGAAGTCGCAGGCTTGCCGCCGAGTTTATTAAGTCTGGCAGCTCAGGCAGCCCGAGCCGTAGGGGAGAAAGACTCAACACCCGAACATGGTCCCTGGTTGATGACCCTCGATATTCCCTGTTTTGGCCCTTTTATGCAACATAGCCAGCGCCGTGACTTACGAGAAAAGCTCTATCGCGCCTATATTAGTCGGGCCTCTGCAGGGGAATTTGATAACACCGACATTATTGACCGGATTCTGGAGCTGCGGAAAGAAGAAGCCAAGCTGCTCGGCTTCGAGACCTATGCGGAAGCGAGTCTCGCCAGCAAAATGGCCCCCACGGTGTCTGCCGTTGAAACCTTACAGGAGCAGCTTCGACAAGCCAGTTTCGATCAAGCCACTGCAGAACTCGACACCCTGAAAACCTTTGCCCAGGAACAGGGATCTGAGGAAGACAGCGATCTAAAACATTGGGATATCAGTTTCTGGGCCGAACGCCAGCGGGAAGCCAAGTTTGATATTACCGATGAGCAACTGCGCCCCTATTTCCCCTTGCCCCAGGTCTTAGATGGCTTATTTAATCTAATCAATCGTCTATTTGGGGTGACGGTGACCGCCGCCGATGGCCAAGCACCGGTTTGGCAGGAAGATGTGCGCTATTTTCAAGTGGCCAATGAACAGGGAGAACCCATTGCCCATTTCTACTTGGATCCCTACTCTCGACCTGCAGAGAAGCGGGGCGGGGCCTGGATGGATGAATGTTTGGGTCGTGCCCAGTTCCGTCGGGGCGATACGGTTAAGACTCGCTTACCCGTCGCCTACCTGATTTGCAATCAGACCCCCCCGGTAGATGGTAAACCCAGTTTAATGACCTTCCGAGAGGTGGAAACCCTCTTCCATGAGTTCGGCCATGGGTTGCAGCATATGCTCACCCAGGTGGATTATGCCGGGGCAGCAGGCATCAACAATGTGGAATGGGATGCCGTCGAACTGCCCAGCCAATTTATGGAAAATTGGTGCTACGACCGCCAAACCCTGATGGGGATGGCCAAGCATTATGAGACAGGGGAGTCATTGCCAGAAGAGTATTACCAGAAGCTATTGGCGGCTCGCACCTATATGAGCGGCAGCGCGATGCTGCGGCAGCTCCACTTTGGCATGGTGGATATGGAATTGCATCATAACTATGAGCCTGGTGGTTCTGAGCAAGTGAAACAGGTGCGCGATCGCATCGCCAAAACCACCACTGTCCTACCCCCTCTACCCGAAGATTCTTTCCTCTGTTCCTTTGGTCACATTTTTGCCGGAGGATATTCCGCAGGATATTACAGCTACAAATGGGCCGAAGTGCTCAGTGCCGACGCCTTTTCTGCCTTTGAAGAAGCTGGCCTCGAAAATGACGCCGCCATTCGAGAGACGGGCCGCCGCTTTCGCGACACCGTTTTAGCATTAGGCGGAAGTCAACATCCCATGGAGGTCTTTAAATCCTTTCGAGGGCGAGAACCCAGCACAGAAGCGTTGCTACGCCATAGTGGTCTCAAAGCTGAGGTCTAAATGTCGTGTGGTCAACTTCAATCGCGATTGCCCAACACAACATGCCTGGAAGTTGGCCACGCTAGCATTATCCGAATATTCGATATCAGGGATAGGGGAAAGCCAAAGGAACATCAGGCACTCTCACTATCCCTATTTTTATTATCAATAAGGGATAAAATACTACAACTGCCAGAATAAACAGAAGTAAATGGCCAGGAAGCATTAAGATTTATTTAAGCTTTCCACCTCAGCTCTGCGAGACTCCCTCGATCAGGACTGAACAGCTTTACCAGACTATTCTGTGCCGTCGATTGATAGCGAAACCCCACGAGATACGAATATTATCTTGTCTCCCCCCTTAGACTTGAGGCCAGTTTCCCTGTCCTGTGACCTGGTACCATCACTGTTGTCTTCTCCAAAGCTCCTGTGATGGGCCGTTTGAAAAACATACTGTTATTCCTTGGGAAATGTCTCAGTGTCTTAATCCTGAGTGCTTGCACTCTAATGCCAGTGATAGTACAACCTGTCAACAATGTGGTTGGTCTCTACTCCTAGGCGGGCACTATCGTGCTCTTCACTCCCTGGGAACAGGGGGGTTTTCAAATACCTTTTCGGCAGTAGATGAGCACCGTTTGCAGTCCCCATGCGTGATCAAGCAGTTCATTCCTCCTCAACTTGATCCAAGCCGGGTCGAAAAATCAATCGCTCTTTTTCGCCAAGAAGCATCGATATTAAAAGAACTGGGCAATCATCCTCAAATCCCTTCGTTATTGGCATTCCTAGAACAGGACGGACAGCTATATCTCATCCAAGAATTTATTGAAGGGCAAGATCTCTTTCAAGAAGCCATCGAAAAAGGCCCCTTTAGCGAACAACAGATCCAACAACTGTTTACAGAATTGCTGCCGATCTTGCAATTTATTCATGAACGACAAGTCGTCCACCGAGATATCAAACCTGGCAATATTCTTCGTCAAGAGAACGGATCCCTTGTATTAATTGACTTTGGGGGGTCCTTACAATTGGAAGGCTCGTTTCGCCCTGTCACTGGAACACCTGGCTATGCATCCCCAGAACAGCTCAAAGGCCAAGTCGAGGCAGCTAGCGACTTACATAGCTTGGCGGTCACCGCTATACGCCTCCTGACAGGCTATCTGGCCCAAGAAGACTCAGACCCTTTCGCCAATGCGCAGCAACGGCACCAAGTCTGGCATCGCCTCAAGGTCAATGTTAGCCCTGAATTAACGCAAATCTTTGATAATCTTCTCCATCCAGACATTCAACAACGGTATCAGTCAGCCACCGAAGTATGGCAAGCCCTCAGTCCCAACGCCAACCTTTCATCTACCCCTTCCCCTAGTCTTCAGACCCTGTCGTCTCCCCTTCAACCCAAAATGACGACCTCGGCATCAATCCCTGACCTAAAAAGCGATGTAGGGGCAAATTACACCCATTTAAAAGACTTATTAACCCAGCAAAATTTCGCGGCTGCTGACCAAGAAACTTGGAATCTGATGCTAAAAATTGCGGGTATGACCACACAAGAGACCCTCAATATTCAGGTGGTTCAGAATTTTCCTCTCCAGGATCTAAAAACTTTAGATTCTTTGTGGACAGAGTATAGTGGCGGGCACTTTGGATTTTCAGCTCAAAGACAAATCTACCAACGACTCGGTGGTTCTCTAACGTTAGATTATGCCGTTTGGCAAACCTTTGGGAAGCAAGTCGGTTGGTTTAGTGAGGAGCAATGGCAGGACTATGCCAACTTAAAATTTACCCTCAGTGCACCGATCGGTCACCTGCCGGCTTGTTTTGCTGATCCCCTTAATCGTCAAGGGGTTGACCGGGGGGTTTGTGGATGGTGGCGCTTAGGATTTGTAACCCTTCTGCATCGTCTGGCATCATCAGTTGATGAATGAATTCTGCAGAATCTAGACCCTAAATACCTTGAGCGATTACCTCTCTGACATAAAAATTGATTCATTCAAGGATCGATTACTCGCTTCTTAGAACTGTTATTTACCGATGAAAGATAGTCCAACTTGGGGTTGGTTCAAGGGTGGCATTTTTACAATGGGTATCTCTTCGTTGCATATTATCTCTGAACATTGGAAAATCACTACAAGGTAAAATTCCACAACACATCTGACTCTTTGTTTTATAAACTGTTTCTACCTTATGAATTAAATAAACCCTTGAAATCCAAATTTTGGGACGCTTCCTCTAACGGTTAATTCTTGGCTTACATATGAATGAGGCTATTTTGTGATGACACATTCTTCTACTCCTTTAGACATCGATAGGGCTGGTCAGGATGATCTTTCTGGCAATCAAGATTCATCACCATCGGCTGTCTCTATCCCTCCCATGCAGGACTTAGACGCTGCAGAGCCTACAGCTGACCCGTGGAATACGCAAACAGAGACTACCGTTGATGAGGGTGTGGAAGAGGTCACCAGTGGGGTAACGGCTCAAAGTTCACAGTCCGAACATTCAACTTCAACAACGTCAACCCAATCTTCTAGCTGGGCTGTATCCCCCGGCCCTGAGAAGAATAAAGAGGTTCCGTTTAAAGCTAAAGCCATGTCTCTGGCCTTGGCTGTCAGTATGTTGCCCGTTCTTGCAGTCGGAACCGTCACCTACTTTAGTGGGCAATTAGTTCAGCAACAAATGACTCAGGAGCGGCAAGCTGGCAATCCAGATCTCCAGGCAACCGAACGCTCTATTCAGCAGCAACTCCCTTCCCTATTAATAGGAACGGGCATTACAGCTATTCTTGCCGGTGCGATCGCAGCTTGGTTAGCCCATCGAGCTACGACTCCCATACTGAAAGCAGTTCAAGTCTCTGATGAAATGCTCCAGCAAATTCGGCCGGGTATGGTGAAACCAGAGACAGCTGAGACAGATATTTTAAGCCAGCTAGAACATAATATTCGCAGTATCGAAGGTTATATCCCGGCCTTACTGGCCCAGCAAGATTCAGAAATTGAGCAGTTACAGATGCTCAAGTACATCACCAACAAAATTCGCGCCTCTCTCAATGAAGATGATGTTCTCAACACCACCGTGGAAGAAGCTCGCAAAATCATCAAGGCCGATCGGGTCATCGTCTATGGATTTGATGAAGATTGGTATGGCACGGTGATTGCTGAATCCGTTATCCCAGGCATTGCTAAAGCATTATGGGCAGAAATTAAAGACCCCTGTTTTGCCGAAAACTATGTGGAGAAGTATCGCGCAGGGCGGATTCAAGCCATTAATAACGTCCACGAGGCAGGTTTAACGAAATGCCATCTGGCTCAACTAGAACCCTTTCAAGTCAAAGCCAACTTAGTAGTGCCAATTCTGCGAGAGGAGAAGTTATTTGGTTTATTGATTGCCCATCAATGTACCCAACCCCGAGTATGGCAAGAGTCAGAAATCAACTTCTTTGCTCAAGTCGCCTCCCAAGTTGGGTTCGCCCTTGACCATGCCCGACTTCTCGTTCAAGTCGATCAAGCCAATAACAACGCGATGGCCCACACTCAGCAGGCAGCTCAAGACTATGAAATGCTACAGCAGAGAATTTCACAGCTTTCCTTAGAAAGCAATAGCGTGGTGGAATTATTTGGCACAGATGCCAACATGGCGATCACTAATACCCAAGATCAGATGCATGAGATTGCTGAAGCGGCTGATCAAATTCACGTCATCCTCAATGAGATTACCCAAACCCAGGAACAAGTGCAGATTGCCACACAAGAAAGTCAAACTGGGATGACCCATACCGTGGACCATTTACAGTCTCTATCCAAATTGGTAGAAACCGTTGACCAGTCGGTCCATCCCTTACAGCAACCCACCCAACAACTAGGTGAGCTGATCGATTTAATGGGGCATGTGGTGTCTCAAGTCCAGCTGCAGGCAATGAATGCAGCCCTAGAAGCGGCTCGATCGGGTGCTGCAGGTCAATCTTTTGCTGAGATCGCCGAAAAGGTCCATGGCTTATCTCGGCAATTAGATGCAACCCTGACGGATATCAAACCCTTAGTCAGCCATATTCAAACCACCACTCAATCTGTGGGTCAGGAGATGGCTAGTGGGAAAAACGCGATTGCGGTAGACACCCAAACCTTAGGCAGCACCCAAATCAAGTTGGCTGAATTAAATAGCTTAAATCAACGGGTCTTAGATCTCGTGCAGCAAATTGCTGAAGTCACTACAAATCAAGTGGAATTATCGGTGTTAGGTCACAAAACATTGGATCATCTTGCCAACACTACCCTCAGTGCAACAACGCAATCTTCCCAAATTGCAGAAGCGGTTCATCAGCTCATGGCTACGGTCAATAACGACCTCAACTCGGAAGATTCCTTTTAGGCCTAGTTCATGACTCTGATAACGTTCCATCCTTTGCTTTGTCTTGTCTTCAGTCCCATCTTATTTGTGTTGGGACTCTCCCCTCTAATCTGCCAATCAGTTCATGACCTATACAAGGAAGCCAGACATGGCTAATGAGACGCCGCTGCGCGATCCTGCTTATCAACTGTTTTTTCAAGAAGCATTAGAACTTTTACTGCAGATTGATACGACCTTACAAGAGGTGCTGCAAATTCCGAGTAAAACATCCATCGATTTTTTACTGGAGATGGCGCAAATCCTATATGAGGGAGCCCAATCCCTCAATCTCACTCAGTTAGCCCATCAGGTCCAAATCTTTTCGAGCTTAATGCTGAACTTACAGCAAGATCCCTTAGGAACGACTCCAGAGGATGCATATCAGTTGAGGCAAGCTTTTAAAGAGATGCAAACCGCTTTAGAGGCTTATATCTCTGGTCCACCTGTCTTAGATATGTCTTCAAACCTCGATGTTTCTTCAGAACGAGAGTCTTCTTCCCATGGGTCCATTGCTTTAGACGTCGCAGAAGATGAGTTAGCCACCAATGGTAATTTAATGCTGCCCGCAGGGGGGAGTGATGTTACCTCTTTAATCTTGATCTCTGATGTCGCGGAAATTTTGGATCAGCTGCAGCAGGTCTTGGTTAATCCCCAGGTATTTGACCTGGCAGCCGAGTTAAAAGCCTTGACAGAAGCATTATTGGGTTGGGGAGAAGTCTTAGAGCTCAATGAACTGACCACGATTGCTCAATCGACCTTAGACATGTTGGATAGCAATCCCCAATCTGCGATTTCGATTGGCCAATTATCTTTGGCTGGCTTTCGAGCCGCCCATAAAACGGCTTTACAAGCATTGCAGGCTGACTCAGGTTCGCAAAATGCTGACCATCACCCACAAAGCTCGAAGAAGCTGGATCTTCCATCGAGTCCCACGGCCATGTCTCCCATGGCTGCCGAAATTCCCACTGCTGAGTCATTATCAGCGTCAGATGAGGTGATTTTAAATGCCACTCAGTTATTTGTCTGGCAGCAAGAAAGGCTGCTCTTTACGATTCCGTCAGAGGCGGTGGCAGAAATCCTCATTCCCAGAGCTGAACAGTTAATGGGCAATGAGCATCAGCGTTGTTTAAGTTGGCAGCAGCAGTTTATCCCGATTCATCCATTGGGGCATCTGCTCAATCGAGGGGAGTCTCATTGGCCCCGACTCACTGCTGCGGTCTTGCCTGGACGTGGAGCAAATAGTGCGACGGTATTTGGCAGTTCTCCCTTGATCATTATTCATCAAGGGGGCCAAACCCTGGCCTTAGAAGTTGAAATCACCCGCTTAGTGACGGAGTCAGAGCTGGTTCTGCAAATTCCGGAAGGACAGATCCATTGTCCTTATTTTTCTGGCGAGACGGCCTTGGAGTCGGAGCAGTACGGAGTGGTTGATATTGCCGCCCTGCTCAATGAAATGTTGCATTTAAGTCCCCTGCCAATGCCCAAGGCAGTAAGGCTATCGAGTCCAGCAGTATCTGTCAGTCTAAAGCCCAAACGCCCTCCCAAAATTTCGAAGAAAACGCGATCGCAAACCACAATACTCGTAGTTGACGATTCCAAAATGGTGCGCATGATGGTTAGCACGGCGCTGCAATCAGCCGGCTACGACGTCCTTGAGGCGGCTGATGGTCAATTGGCCATCGAACAGGTAGAGCGGGCAGATATTCAGCTGATTATTTGTGACGTAGAAATGCCCAATATGAATGGGTTTGAGTTTCTAGAATATCGGTGCCGTCAGCCAGCCATAATGAACCTGCCAGTGGTGATGCTAAGCACTTGCAATAGTGACCAGCACCGGCAATTAGCGACGACCTTGGGCGCTAATGCTTATCTGACAAAACCTTACGATGAATCCAATCTCTTAGCCACCTTACAAGCACTGGTAGGCTAGCAGCATTCACCATTCTCTTCGGGAAATTGTTTGGCGTTCAGGAATAGATTGGGCGAAACGCTAGACAGACTCTATTTCATGCTCGCCCAAATGAATGCGGAGCTTCTTGCTGAACTTAACGAGATAGGGATAGTTGGCGCTCACTTCTCGCCCTTGCCAGTCCTTAATGACTTGAATCAGCTCACCTTCAGTCCCCTTAATATCGAAAGGGTTATTTCGATGTTCAGGATGATGGTAAATAATGACTGATTCTTTGACGCGGACTTGATCGCCTATTTGCATAACTTAGCCGATTACTCTAAACAGGGGCATCAACTGCTTGCAAATCTCTAGAGAGAGTGCAGAACAATCTCTATTAATCTTTGCACAAGATGGACCGTTGCTGATGGGGCAATCATAGGATCTTACGGTTAGTGCAAGGCTACAAAACCAGCCAAAGCAAGCCCCAATCAACTGATGAGAGCTTAGAGGGATGTAACAGAAAATACGATTATTTTTTGCAAAATGAAGGTGGGTCAGCCTAACTTGTAGGGGCAACCCCAGAAACCGCTCCCCTATCGTCATTGCGCCAAAAGGTATCTCATGCTCTCAGTTGACCAAGCAGAGTCTCTTATCCTCAAAACGGCTCAATCCCTTACAGATCAAGAAATCACTACTCTCCTCAACGCGCAACAGCGCATTCTGGCCACTGATATTTCCAGTACATTGGATTTTCCCTATTGGGATAATTCGGCGATGGATGGGTATGCTGTTCGCTATGCAGATGTCCAAGCTTGTGGGCCTGATACTCCAGCTATCCTCGATGTGGTGACGGAAATACCCGCCGGGACGTGTCCCAATCTCTCCCTAGCCCCTGGACAGGCGGCCCGAATCTTTACGGGAGCCATGGTGCCCCAGGGGGCAGATACGGTGGTGATGCAGGAGAATACCCTTCGGCAAGGTGACCAGGTTCATATCCTTCAATGCCCTCAACCCCAAGCCTTTGTCAGAAAGCGAGGTGCCTATTACCAAGCAGGAGTGCCGATTTTAAAGCAAGGCATGACTTTAACGCCCCCAGATATCGCCATTTTGGCAACGGTTCAGTGCACAGAAATTCCTGTTTATCGTCGGCCCGTGGTTGCGATTTTATCGACGGGTAATGAGCTGGTTGCGCCGGATCAGCCATTGCAGGCCGGACAAATTGTTGACTCCAATCGTTATGCTTTGGCGGCTTTAGTACAGGCAACGGGAGCCGAAGTTCAGCTGATCGATTTGGTGGGGGACACAGTGGAGGATTTGAAAGCTGCGATCGCATCTACAATTCCCCAGGCCGATGTGGTGATTTCCTCTGGGGGAGTCTCTGTAGGAGATTACGATTATGTGGATCAAGTGTTAGCGGAGTTAAACGCTGATATCCATATTCGGTCAGTAGCGGTTAAGCCTGGTAAGCCCTTAACCTTTGCCACTTTTCCCACTGCAGATGGAAGCCAGCCTGTTCTCTATTTTGGTCTACCAGGGAATCCAGTTTCCGCGTTGGTCAGTTTTTGGCGATTTGTTCAGCCAGCCCTCCGTAAAGTGTCTGGCCAGTCAGGCAGTTGGCGACCTCGTTTTGTAGAAGCAAGAACCTTACACCCTTTACCTGCGGGAGGACGGAGAGAGATTTATCTCTGGGGGCAGTTGAGCCTGGACGACGGCCAATATGAATTTACCCTCGCTGGTGGCAGCCATAGCTCTGGAAATTTGATGAATCTATCCCAAACCAACGGTTTAGTCGTTATTCCTGTTGATCATCCAGCGGTGGAGGCTGGAGAGTCGGTATCGGTGATGCAGGTGGGGGAAGCCACCACCTAAGCTATTCCAGCAAGCTCGATCACACGAGAAATTACCCTTGATTCATGCCAAATCAAAGACAACCATTGGCATTCTGGGGTCCTCAGTCTAAACTGTTGCCAAGCTGGCGCTATGTCTTGAGCAATGGGGGAGGTAGCCAGCGACGTTCGTACAAACTGTTTGCAGGAGTGATGGGCATGGCCACTGCCATCAAAATTAAACCCAAAGACCGGGATGCCGTGATTCAGGCCCTGCAAGCGGGCGTGGTTCCCCGCAAAGGACAACATTTAATCCAAGTCGGACGGGCTGAAGAGATTAAAGCCATTCTGCGAGATGTCGAACGCATTGCCGAAGGAGGGGCCGCCATCCGTTTCATTATTGGTGAGTACGGCTCAGGCAAAACCTTTTTCATCAATTTGACCCGCACCATTGCCTTAGAAAAAAAGCTGGTGACAGCCCATGCGGACCTAACGCCAGATCGACGTTTGCATGCCTCTAGTGGTCAAGCTCAGTCTTTATATTCGGAGCTAATGGCCAATCTGTCTACCCGCACCAAACCAGATGGCGGAGCCTTGCCCAGCGTGGTCGAACGCTTTGTGACATCGGCGATGACAGAGGGGCGCGATCGCAAAGTCAATCCCGAAGACATTATCCGAGAGCGATTAGCCCATCTCTCCGAATTCGTGGGTGGGTACGACTTTGCCGAAGTGATTGCCGCCTACTGGCGCGGCCATGATAGTGGGGATGATGCCCTTAAAGCCAATGCAGTCCGCTGGCTCCGGGGAGAATTTTCGACCAAGACCGAAGCTCGATCGGCCTTAGGGGTCAGAACCATCGTCGATGACACCAACGTCTACGATCAGCTCAAGCTCTTTGCCCAACTCGTGAAGCTAGCAGGGTACGACGGCTTTATGATTTGCTTGGATGAGCTGGTAAATCTCTACAAGCTCTCGAACACCCAGGCCCGCAAAAGTAACTATGAACAAATTCTGCGCATTCTCAATGATTGTCTGCAGGGCACTGCCGGTCATTTAGGATTTATGTTTGGTGGTACCCCTGATTTCTTGATGGATACACGCCGCGGACTGTACAGCTATCCTGCCCTGCAGACGAGATTGGCCGAGAATAGTTTTGCGGGGAATGGTCTTGTGGATTACAGTGGACCCGTTTTACGGTTAGCAAACCTGAGTCCCGAAGACCTATACGTGCTGCTGGGCAAAATTCGCCTGGTCTTTGCCGAAGGCAATATGAAGAAGTCTCGCCTTCCAGATCAGGGCATCCAGGCATTTATGGCCCATTGCTCGGACTATATTGGTGAAGCGTACTTCCGCACCCCTCGCAATACCATTAAGGCTTTTGTCGATTTGTTAGCGGTGCTAGAGCAAAATACCCAAGTCTCTTGGAAAGATCTAATCACTAAGGTCAATATTGGTACCGATGCCAATGGCGGAGCCAGCCCCAAAACCGCCTCTAAAAATGGAAAAAGAAGCCAAGCTAATGATGATTTAGCTTCTTTCAAGTTGTAAAAGCTATAGCTCGCCTACTTTATCCATGGCAAGACTTGTGTTCCGCTAATGTTAGTAGCGAGTTCCAGCTTTACGATGGTGAACCGCAGTTTTGACGTTAGATCGTAAAACCTCACCATTTTTAACGGTGGCATAAATCACCCAGTGATCTCCACATTCCATCCGATTGGCGACTTCACACTCCAGATAAGAGATGGAATCTTTGAGAATTGGACTACCATTGCTAGCAGTATCCGTCTCAATGCCTTGAAACCGATCTTCGCCAGGACCAAAGGGCTTGAGGAAATGCTTCATCGTCCGCTGATAGTTATCTTCTCCGAGAATATTGAGGACAAAGGTACTTTCGGTATGGAGTAATGACTCTACTGCTCGCTCCTTAGCTACGGCAACCGTGAAACCCGGTGGGTTAAAGGTGGCCTGAGAGACCCATGAAGCCAACATCCCACTCTCAACATCCCCTTGCTTAGCTGTCAGGATACAGAGGGAACCGACAATTCGTCCGACCGCCTGTTCAGTCGCAGTGGTCTGAGTGACCACTTGAGCAGAGCCTTGCTTGCGGGTCTTAGCTTTCACCGCTTTCTTAATTTTTTGGGCAAAGTCCGTCCCCGCTTCTTCACAGGTTTTAAGGGTGACATCGGTGGGCTTGAATTTCACCTTAATCGAGTCAAAACCAAAGCTATAGCCTGCATCTCTCAGCTTGCCCTCTAGTAGGTCAATCGCTTCTCCACTCCAGCCAAAAGACCCGAAGACACCTGTAGGCTTACTTTTGGGGACTGTAGACAACAGGATACCTAGAGCCGTTTGAATTTGAGTTGGGGCATGGCCTCCTAGAGTAGGCGAACCAATAATAAAGCCCTCACAATTATCGGCAACAGCCTGAATATCTTTAGGGCTAGCGGTTTCACAGTTGATAACCTGCACCGCCACCCCTGCTTTGGTAATCCCGCGGGCAATGGCTTGACCAATAGTGGCAGTATTGCCATAGGCGGATGCATAGAGAATCGCCACTGAGCTCGTTTTCTTTTGCTGTTCTTCACTCCACTGTCGGTAGGTCCGAGTCAGCTCCTGAACACCGTACCGGACGATGGGGCCATGGTTGGGAGCATAGGTGCTAATCGCCAACGGGGCTAGCTTATCAAGCACCACCTCCACTTGGCGAGCATAGGGGGCTTTCAAACAATCAAAGTAATAGCGCCGATCTTCTCTCAGTTGGGTGGTGTTATGGTCAAAGGCATCCTCACTACAAAGATGAATGCCAAAGAACTTGTCGGAAAAGAGGGTGCGGGTAGCCGAATCGTAGGTTAGAAGGCTATCGGGATAGCGAGGGGTAGTGGCCCGGACAAATTGCAGTCGGTGTCCTTGCCCTAAGTCCAACGTTTTATCGCTGGCGCTACTTCTAACAATCTTGAGGTTCAGTTCGTAGTCCGGCAATGCCGTTTTAAGGGCGGCTGCACCGGGATTTGAACAAACGATAGTGACATTAGGCACTTTATCAAGAAGTACTTTCAGAGTTTCAGCCCGGTTGGCGTTGACATGACCCAGCACCAAATAATCCAGCGTTTGTAAATCAAAGTCAAAATTATCCAAATCAACAGACTGCTGGGTAACCCACCGGAGCTGATCCCACAGCCGACCAAAAATCGGTTTAAAGGCAGTACTAGACTGGGCTGAGATGGCTTGTAGCTGTTGAAAAAAGATTTCTGTAAAAGATCCTCCCGGGGGGTCAATCAGGGCTGTTTTATCGCCTTTGATGATGTAGGTATTGGCGGTAGTTCCCCGTTCCAGGGCATATTCAATTTCAAATCGGAGGCGATTCCAACTGCGCGATCGCAACGCCAATGTCCCAGGTGCAATCGGTACGACCTGGACATCTCTAGCTTTACCAGGTGCGGCCTGAGAGGGAGGAGTGAGGGTTGAAGGGGTCATAAATCTATCCGTCTAACTGCGAGGATGAACTAGATTGAAATTGAGCTAAAAACTGCTGCACAGCTTGAGGGGGCTGGAGTTTTCTTGCTCCACAGCCTCCGATAATGGCAACCTTTTACGCGGGCTAAGCCTCAAGATGCATCGCAACTACTGGGGAATAGACCTTAATAATAGGTTCCCACCTGACGGTGGTGAACCGCTGTCAGACTATCGGGTTTCGAGACTTTACCGACGGTCACTTCGCTATAGACCAACCAATGGTCACTGCATTCCATCCGGCTCGCTACTTTGCATTCCATATAGGAGAGGGCATCGGCCAAGATGGGAGAGCCATTTTCGGCGGTCCGGGTTTTGACCCCTGCAAATCGGTCAGCTCCCGGTGGAAATCGCTTGAGGAAATGGGTCATTAAGGTCGCGTAGTTATCGGCCTCTAAAACATTCAGAACAAAGGTATCGTTCACTTGCATTAGGGATTCAATAGCACGGTCTTTTGCCACAGCCACCGTGAACCCAAGGGGTTCGAAGCTAGCCTGAGCCACCCAGGAGGCGAGCATCGCCCCCTTTAGATCGCCTTTTTGAGCGGTAAGGATATACAAGCCACTGCTCAAGCGCCCTAGAGCTTTTTCCAGGTCACCATCAATCTCCTTAATCTTTTTGATATTGTCCTTCTGCGTCAACTTTTGCCCCAAGTCAGTCCCTGATTCTTCACAGGCTTGGTAGATCGTTTCTGTCGGCTTATCCTTGACCCGAATAGCCCCAAAAGCTTCCTTTAAACCGATATCCTTAAACCGAGTCAGTAAGGGGTCAATAGGCTGATCATCACCACCATAGGACTCGAAGGCCCCAAAGATCTGCTTATTCTTGGCAGCGGCTAACATCTGGCTAATCGCCGTTTGGGCTACTGTGGCATAAGCTCCTGAGTTAGGGGGCGTCGTCACCACAAAAGCGGAGACGTAGTTGATCAATTCCTGGACTTCCTGCACATCGGCAACTTTGAGATCCATCATCTCGACGGCAACCCCGGTCTTGGAAATGCCCCGGGCAATGGCTTGGGAGAGGCGATCGCTGTAGCCGTAATCGGACAAATAAAAGACTGCAGCCGTTTGCTCAGCTTTGGATTTCTCCTGACTCCACGTGCGATATCGTTCCGTTAATTCTTGGACATTGTGACGGAGTAAAGGACCATGTCCCGTGGCAATGGTGTTGATACCTTCTAGCTTATCCATCCGCTTCATCGCACCCAAGACGGAGCGAGCGTTAGGTCCCATCAGACATTCATAGTAAAACCGATAGTCGGGGGAGAGGGCTTCTAAATCTTTATCAAAGGTGTCATCGGTACAGAAGTGAGAGCCAAAGGCGTCACAGGTATAGAGGATTTGGGTCTTGTGATCGTAGGTAAAGATGGTGTCAGGCCAGTGCAAATTCGGAGCATTGAGAAATTCCAATACGTGGCCTTGACCTATATCTATCTGGTCGCCATTCTTAACAATTTTGCTGTTGATGGATTCATTGACAAACTCTTCCAGAAAACTGATGGCGATTTTGGCACCCACCACCACAGCCTGGGGGGCGAGGGCTAAAACATCTTTAACCAGGCCGCTATGGTCTGGTTCGGTATGGCTAACAATTAGGTAATCAATTTCAGCTGGATCGATTTCACCTTGGAGGAGGCTGAGGTACAATTCCCGAAATTTTTCATGGGAAGTGTCGATCAGGGCGACTTTATCGCCCCGAACCAGGTAGGAGTTGTAGGTGGTGCCGTTTTGTAACCCGAACTCGATATCAAAGCGATCGCGATCCCAATCTAAGGAGCGCATCACGGTGGTATCGTCCCCAATTTCCAGGGTCTGAGTGGTTAATCGGTTTTCGGATTGTATGTTGCGATCGCCTAGTGCTACCATCAGCCACCTCCTATGCTATTGCAGATTGTTAAGATATATTGCAATTCTAGCGTAACATCCCCCTGGGCTTTGATTAGAACTTGTGATGAATGGCATAGCGTTTTCCTGTCTCAAGCCATGCCTGTCGTTTTCCCTGCAAACTCAGATTGAATTTCCCGTAGGGTTTGACGCAATGCTCCAGCATGGATCCAGCCCACAAAACCACTGTATAGGCACTGGCCTTGAGGGCAGGCGAGGAAGACATGATCCACTCGGGCAGGATTCTTCCATAACCGTAGGGTTAAGCCCGAGTCAAAGCTCAGGGCTACTTTTGACTTCTCAAAATCCCGTCGGTGGGCATCCGTCATCCCAGGGACGGCCTGTAACCGTTGAATAATCTCTAGCTCGGGGGAAGGCTGGACGAGAAGGGGTTGACGAGGCGATTGCCAAAACTCTCGTATGGCTTGATCGATAGCTTCGTCATATCGCTGAGCACTATGGACAATATCAGGCAAGACGACGTGGTGAGCATGATCAAATTGGGTGGCTCCCAGCATGATTAAGCCATCGCTACCGCCATCGGTATTGCTGGCAATGGAAAGGGTGGGGACTTGAGCTGCGATCGCACTGGCAATACTTCGTCGATTCTTACCTAAATCTCGGGCAATCCCTAGCCCTACTTCTAGGGGATCCATCATTCGACAAACATCCGATCCGCTCACGGGTGATCCAACTAAAATCAGGGATTCTATCTGAGGCCACCATTCTGGATGGCGATGCAAGACTTCTAGCCAAATCAAGCCCCCCATTGAATGACCCACAACGCGAATGGGAAGTTGGGGATGTGTCGAGATCGCCTGAGTGGCAATGGTTTCTACGTCTTGAACCAAAGGTTCAATGCGCAGCCAAGTCCGCCACCAGCCTAAATTAGGGGCAATGATTTTAGTATTGGCTGGGGCAACCCTTCTCCCCAAGCGAGCCATGGCTCCATTGGTATCGGCCCAGCCATGCTGGACAAATAGCAAGCGTTCCGGAATTGAAGACGTCATAAACTTCTCTGGAAAATGACAAACGAGGTTGGACCAAGTCCTGATCTAACCTCACCTTAATCTGATTTATCTCCGCTTCACTTGGACGAATATTCACTTTTGAGACTGGCTATCAACGTCTGGCAGAATAGGTCGTAGTCTTCGATGGATAGAATGACGGATCTACTGCTATCGACAGCACGCCTGCCTCTGGGCAATAAACGGATTGTCATTACAGCTCCTCGACCCTATGCCGGACGTCTGGCGACGGCAATCATCCAGCAAGGGGGGTTGCCCATTGTCATGCCCACAATAGAGACCTATGCATTAGACCCTGCTCCCGATTTGGATCACGCCTTGCAACAGCTCAGGGATTTTTCGTGGGTTGCTTTCACCAGTCGCACAGGCATTCAAGCCGTTATGCTGCGGTTACAACAGCTCGATATCCCCTTATTCCTTCTCAATCAATGCCATATTTGCGCCATTGGCCAAGATGCAGACCAACTGCAAGCGCTAGGCGTTCGGGTTGATCTCATTCCCAAGGAATCGAGTCCCGCTGGCCTTGTGGCAGAACTGGCCCAAATCCCTGACATAGACACCCAGCGCATTTTAGTGCCGATTCCCCAGGTGGAGCGGATACCGGAGCCAGATATCGTGCCCAACTTTCTGGCTGATCTGCAGCAATTGGGATTAACCGTTGTATCGGTGCCCGCTTATGTCACACGTCGGCTGGAGGCCACGGCCTATGCCGTCGAGGTGGAACAGATTCGCCAGGGTAAGGTGGATGCGATCGCATTTAGCAGTACTGCTGAAATCTCGGCCTTGCTGCAGATGGTGGATGCCGAAACCCTAATGAAACATTGTGTGATCGCCTGTTTTGGTCCCTATACCGCTGGGAACGCAAAAGACTTAGGGTTATCCGTTGATATCGTGTCCCAGGATTTTAGTTCATTTACAGGCTTTACCGCAGCCATCGCTCAATTTTTCCACCCCGCTTCCGCAGATATCCCTAGGCAGGACCCCGTAATTTTGCCGTAAACTGTAAATACGTAAATACGCCCCTGGCCAACTTTCCGTGAGCAAGGCCAGTTCCTGGAGTTTTTGAGACACCATGTATCAGACCGCCGACCTACATGTCGTTGAAACCCGTCCCTTGATTAGTCCTGCTTTGCTCCACCATGAAGTTCCGTTGACGGATACAGCGGCTGCTTTGGTTGCAGAAACCCGCGATCGCATCCGTAATATTCTCCGCAACGAAGACCAGCGTCTCTTAGTGATTGTTGGTCCTTGCTCGGTCCATGATGTTGATGCTGCCTTGGAATATGGCAAAAAACTAGCGGTGCTCCGCGAACAGCTTTCCGATCAGCTTGAAATTGTGATGCGGGTGTATTTTGAAAAACCTCGGACCAGCATTGGCTGGAAAGGGCTGATTAATGATCCACACCTAGATGGCAGCTATGACATCAACACCGGCTTGCGCTTAGCCCGTCAACTCCTGCTGGACTTAGCAAACCTAGGTTTACCCGCCGCCACCGAACTTCTCGACCCGATCACACCTCAATACATTGCCGACTTAATTGCCTGGACTGCCATTGGTGCCCGCACCACGGAAAGCCAAACCCATCGGGAGATGGCTTCGGGCCTATCCATGCCCATTGGCTTCAAAAATAACACCGACGGGAGTTTGCAAGCCGCCAGCAATGCCATGCTAGCAGCGAACCAACCCCATCGTTTTCTAGGCATCAACCACCATGGCCTCGCCAGTATTGTCAAAACCACAGGCAACCCTGACACTCATTTGGTCCTTCGAGGCGGCAAACAAGGCCCCAACTATGCCGCTGAGAATGTGGAACAGGCCACCAAAGAACTCGCCAAACACAATCTGAATCCCAGAGTCATGGTGGACTGTAGCCATGCCAACGCCAACAAAGACCATAACCGGCAAGTCGAGGTCCTAGAAAACGTTGCACGGCAACTCAACAATAGCTCCCAACGGCTGTTAGGGGTAATGATTGAAAGTCATTTAGTGGCTGGGAACCAACCCATTTCAGAAGATTTGAGCCAGCTAACCTATGGACAAAGCATCACGGATGCCTGTGTCAACTTCGAAACGACCACCAAAATGCTAACCACCTTGGCAGCATCGGTTCGCGGCGCTGACACAGTCTCAGTGAGCTAAAGCCCCACATCTTCTAAGGTGTCAGCAGTTTCTTCTTTTGCTCAGCGGTCAAAATAGACAGGATACGCTGTTGGGCTAGGGACTCAACTTCTTGTAACTGGGATTTTTGATTACCTGTGAGATTGAGCTGTTGCAGTGCAGCAGATTGGGAAAGATTTGCCGATTGCAGAGTTTGTAATTGCTTTTGTTGATCTGGGCTAAGAATAGTTTGGATTTGGGCTTGGGCTAAGGCCTGAACCTGCTGCACTTGTGCCTGTTGCTCCGTCGTCAGATTCAATGCCGCTAAAGCTGAGGGCGGTGAAGAGGGCGGCGTCGCGGGGGCCGTTCCCGTTGACGAGGGAGAAGGAGCAGGCGCAGTTGCTGGAGAAGGCAAGGGGCCCTTTTGCAGCTGTTTTTTCTGTTCCGCATTCAAAATAGAAAGCAGTCGCTGCTGAGCAATGGCTTCAATCTCTTTTAGCTGGGTGATTTGGTCCGGGGCTAGGTTGAGCTTCGCCAAGGCAGCCCCTTTGGAGGCCCCTGAAGATTGTAGAGACTGCAGTTCAGACCATTGGGCTGGCGTCAGGACATTTTTAACCTGGGCTTGAATTAAAGCATCAATTCTTCGGATCTGGGCCTCTTGAGCAGCACTGAGATTCAACGAGGAGAGAGGATTCGCTGGAGGTGCTTGGGCAATCAGTGGAGGTTGCGAACGAACAACTACGCTAGGTGCAGTAATTGCGAGTTTTTTCGAGGGGACCTGCAGTTGTCCTGGCAAACTCAAGGGTTTTTGAGCTTGAGCGACAGGCTGAGTGAGGGCGAATGCGATCGCACCCACGGCAACAGAAATCAGTTTGGGTTTGATCATGATTAAAAGCATCAAGAATTCGTCAATCAGTCTACTCTCTGAGGGCTGCACAGATAACAAGTTGTTAACCTAGGCCGAGAATCAGAGAAGGAGGGTCTACAAAGAAAGAAGAAAAATAAGCCCCTTTTGTTTCACAGCATAGGACATCTTTCCCCATGCAAGATGAGCAGGTTATTCTTGACGCCAACGCCGCTTTTTATCGCGCTTTTGAGAAAAAAGATCTAGCAGCCATGCAAAAAGTATGGTCCCACGGCATTGCTAGTATCTGTGTTCACCCCGGTCGAGGGGAATTAAAGGGGTGGGACGCCATTGAGTCATCTTGGCAAAAAATCTTTAAAAATACCGCCTATCTAGAAATTGACACCAAAATCATTACGGTCAACCGCAGCGGGGATTTAGCTTATGTTGTGCTGATCGAGAAGGTGTTGCAGGTGGCTCAACGCCGCCAACAAAAAGCTGAATCCATGGCCACTAATATCTTTGAGCGCATGGGTCAAGACTGGTATTTAGTCCATCATCATGGAAGTCCAATTGTCAGCTAGGCCCTGAATTGCTCTAGGGCCTAGCTGACAATTGCCTCTTCATGCTTCACCATAAGTCGAGGATTAACGTTTCTTTTTCTTCTTTAGCTTTTTGAGAAATTCAGGATCTTCTCGCATGGTCCGAGAAACAGTCTGAAAGGCATGCTCAACTTGGGGGAGGGGCAAATAAGTATCGGCTTCTAGAGCCAACATCACCTTACTGCCATCACTTAAAGGCACCAGATAAATTTCTACGATGTTGTAGCCTCGATTTGTGCGTTTATACTGCAGCTCTCCAGACAATGTTTGTCCCAGGAAACGCCGCTGATGATATTCTCGCGCTGGGGCATTAATCCCCAAATAGGTTGTTTTGAGGTATCCCAACAACTCCTCATCTTCCATATTTAGCAGTTCTAGCCAGTCTGCAGCTAAAGCGGCCATGCGGATTTTGAGTTTGCGGTTTCCTTTTTGCGCCACCACGCCGACGGTATCGTTGCCTAGGGATTTAACCTCGGAAAACCCTCTAGGGGTTTCAAAAATCAGACCATTGGCAAAATGGGTGAGACGCTTGGGTTGTGATTTAGCCTGGGTAGTTGCTGAGGGCGTTTCCTCCGCGAGACTGGCGAGAGGAAGAAGCGTTGGGGTTAGAGCGATCAGACCTGCGATCGCAGTCGGTAACATCCGAAATTGAGTCATAGTATCAACCAAAAACTAAGGAATCAGGACAGTTCTGAACGTCTAGTAAAAAAGTCAAATATTTGAGTCTTAAGGGTGAGTCATTTGCATCGGCTGCACAGATTGATCGAATTCTTCAGCCGTCAGAAAGCCAAGGGCGACGCAAGTTTCTCTTAAGGTTTGGCCCGTTTGATACGCTTGTTTCGCAACTTGTGCTGCCCGGTCGTAACCAATTTGAGGCGTTAGCGCGGTCACCAACATCAATGACTGATTTAGATAGGTTTCTATTTGCGACAAATTGGGTTGAACACCAACAACCAGATAGGCTTTGAACGCACTACAGGCATCCGAAAGAATGCGAATAGAGTGCAAAAGATTGTGAATAATCACTGGCTTAAAGACATTCAGCTCTAGGTTACCCTGACTCCCTGCAAAACTAATCGCCGTGTCATTACCAATCACCTGAGCGCAAACCATCGTTAACGCTTCACACTGAGTTGGATTCACCTTTCCAGGCATAATGGACGACCCTGGTTCATTGGCTGGCAAGCTTAACTCCCCCAATCCACAGCGAGGTCCCGACGCCATCCAGCGCAAGTCATTGGCAATCTTGACTAGACTACAAGCCAAAGTTTTTAGCGCACCACTCGTCATCACTAAAGCATCATGGGCAGCCAGTCCTGCAAACTTATTAGGGGCAGTCACAAAGGGCAACCCCGTCAACTCTGCAATTTGGTCAGCAACTCGCTCTGCGAACTCAGGGTGAGTATTCAATCCAGTCCCCACAGCTGTTCCCCCCAATACCAATTCATGTAAATGTGGCAATGTATGCTGGAGTCGCTCTAGATTCTGCTCCAGTTGCGTCACATATCCCGAGAATTCTTGTCCCAACGTTAACGGCACCGCATCCATCAAATGGGTCCGACCAATTTTGACAATTCCATCAAATTCACTGGCCTTGGCCCCTAAGGAATCGCGAAGGTCAATCAGCTGAGGAATCAATTGATGGACCAGTTGTTCCAAAGCTGCTATATGCATAGCGGTTGGGAACACATCATTTGAGGATTGAGACAGATTGACATGATCATTGGGATGGCAAGGATCTTTACTCCCCAACTGACCACCCGCTAGCTCAATGGCGAGATTGGCAATTACCTCATTGGCATTCATATTGGATTGAGTGCCACTGCCGGTCTGCCACACACGTAATGGGAACTGATCGTCCCATCGACCATTCACCACTTCGGTAGCAGCCTCAACAATCAGGTTTGCAACCTCTGGGGACAGGCGACCCAAAGTCAAATTCACCATTGCCGCCGCTTGCTTAACAAGACCCAACCCACGAATCATCGCCCTCGGCATTTTGTCATCACCAATCGCAAAATATTTTAGGGACCGTTGAGTTTGTGCGCCCCAATAACAATGACTCGGCACCTCAACGCTGCCCATACTATCGGTTTCAATCCGCACTTTATCGTTACGCTGAGATAGTTGAGACATGCGTAGTTCGGCCTTTTTTCGAGAAATGTCAGCAAATTTTAGAGTATGGTACAACCATACGTTAACGTGGGTATCCTGACTGAGAGGGTGAGTTCAGGCAACTTACACGTTCAGTTTTTTGCATCATCCTTCATAATCTAATGGTGTTATTGAAGCTGTAATGGTTCGAACCGGAAGATGTTGATTGTGCCCAAAAAAGTGGGTATCCTCCCAACAGAACAAAGCCTCAAACATTAGGTTTAATTATTTCCATATTGTTATTCAGCCTGTAGCGGACATACCTGTGGTGACTTCATTAAAAAGTCTGTTTTCGAATTCGAATCAGGGGGTAGGCGTAGAGTTAACCCCGGACAGCGTGAATATCGTTCAACTTAAGCAACAAAAGCAGGGGACAAACCTCAATACTTTTGCGGCAATTCCGATTCCGGAAGGTGCTTTTCAAGATGGACGGATTACAGATCCGGACGCCATCGCCGATGCCCTTCGTCAAGGAATTACAGAACATAAAATCAAAGCCAAAGCTGCCATATGCGCCGTTCCCATTGGTGAAGCTGTCATTCGGTTGATTCGTTTACCGGCCGAACTGGACGAAATGGAGCTGCGGGATATGGTTCTTAATCAAGAAGCAGCCATATATCTGCCCTTTCCGAGAGAAGAAGCAGATGTTGACTTTCAACGGTTAGGAACAGACATCGATGAGGATGGTATTGAAAGAGTCGAAGTACTTCTCGTTGCCACGCCAAAAGATATTACTGAAAATTACCTCAATGTTTTCCAACAAGCAGGTCTAGATCTAAAAGTTCTAGAAGTCAGTAGTTTTTCCTTAATCAGAACGCTGCGAAATCAACTCCTCCAATTTATGGAAGGAGAAGCAGTGGCACTGGTGAATATTGATTTTGATGGTACTGAAATTAGTATCGTCATGGATGGTATTCCTCAATTTAATCGTAAGGTCCCCATTGGCACTCATCATCTTCAAAATGCTTTGAGTCGGGCGATGAACCTGCCTGGCGCAATGGGGGCAGATTTATTGCAAGGGATGACCGTTCCTTTAGATGTAACGGACAACACCGCCAATAATCCCAGCTCTGCTGCCATCCTGAGAATGTTAAGCGATTTATCGGATGAACTTCGCCGTTCCATCGACTTCTACTTAAACCAGGGTGAAAATTTAGATATTACGCAAGTCTTTGTATCAGGACCAGGTGCCAGTTTAGGACAAATTGATGAGTTTTTAACCCAGCGTTTAGGACTGACAACAACATTAGTCGATCCAATCAGCTCGCTCGGCATTCAAAATTCAGACAGTATTCCGATGGCTCAGCGTCCTGCCTTAAGTGTTGTTATGGGTCTTGGGATGCGGGAGGTATAAGTGCATGTATTCAATTGATATCAACCTATTAAATGATCGCCCAGAATATGGTCAACAAGTTGTCTCTTCTGCCAACTATGACAGTGATGATAAAACACCATTGTTTATCGGCTTGGGTGTGGGTGGAGCAGCCTTAGGGTTAGTTCTCATTGGCTTTGGCGTCATGTCCTTCTTAAATCAGCAGTTAGTAGCTGAAGAAGAGAATCTAGATAGTGAGCTGGCACAGTTAGCACCAAAGTTAGCTGAGGTCGACGATCTTAAATTGCAAGAACGGCAAGTGAAAGAGGAGACCAAAGCATTAGCAACGATTTTTAACCAAATCAAGCCTTGGTCAGCAACCTTGCAAGATATTCGCGATCGCATTCCCCCCACCTTACAAATCACCAAGATTCAGCAAAAGGCTGCAACACCCCCTGCCCAGTCAGCTGGACAACCTCAGGATAAAGCCGCTCCAGTCGCAGCTCTATCTGCACCGACGCAGTTGACGATTACGGGTCAAGCGCTTTCCTTTAGTGATGTGAATGACCTGGTTTTGACCTTGAGAAAATCACCGTTTCTGACCGTAGCGCAAACACAGCTGATGTCATCTGAACGCAAAACGGATCAGAAAACTCAGGTTTCATTAGTTCAACATCAATTGGAAACCACAATTAATGATGTTCCAGCGTCTGAATTACTACAAATTCTGAACGCAAAAGGTGCATCTGGATTAGCTGCCCGAATTGGGGCGCTGAAGCAAAAAGGAGTAATGAATCCATGACGGCCACTGGCGGATTTGCAAGAGAAGACGAACTCTTGGGACCTTCTTATCCCACTTTATTTGGGATTACTTTTACCCCCACGGTATCAGGAATTTTGGCAGCTGTTGTTGGTGTAGGCCTAGCAGCATATGTCGGGACTCAGCTTGTCTCACCTAAATATGCTGAATACCAAGAGCTTCAAGAATCTGTTACACAAAAAACAAATGATTTAGAACAAAAAGAAGCCACTACCCAACGAGTAGATGAGATCATAGAGCGACTTAATCGTGCGAAGCGAGAGAATAAAGAGGTTCGCACTCTTTTCTCTGATCAGCAAGCATTGGATACATTGCTATTAGATTTAAATCGCGTCATCGTTTCTAGCAATGCTGAATTACAAACTTTTAAGCCCGATCATAGTTCTTCTGGCATCGTAAACGATGGTTCTTTGGGCTTACCGTTAGACAGGAAGATCAAACGGCAAGTCACTTCAGTCTCTTTTCAAGGAACGTTCAACCAAACTTTGCAAATTATGCAAGCCATTGATCGTCTGCAAACTGTTTTGGTCGTTCGTGACTTATCGATGGAGCTACAAAAGCCGACCGAATTTGGCCCTCGCAATCTTGTGAAGTCAACCTTTAATTTGCATGCTTATGTGCCCTTGAGCGAAGAAGAAGCTGCTGCTGCTCAGGCTGCTGCGGCAAAAGCCGAGCCGGAAGCAAAGACGAATTAGATGAATATATTTCATTCAATCGCTATTGCCTATGCTGCAACTTGCAGCCAAATCTACAACGAACAGTCATCAATAATTATTAAATAGAGGAGTGTAGGGTGAACTCGTATCAAGGAAAACCCGGAATTATTATAGGCTGCACTGCAGCTGCATTAGGCGCAATGATTCAGCCGGTATGGGCTGCTGAAACTGAAGTCACCAATGTTCAACTCAATCCCACCTCAAAGGGATTTGAACTCGTACTCGGAACTCAAGGTGATAACCGCCCTCCCATTTTTACGGTCAATCGAGGCAATACATCCGTTTCAGACGTCAGCAATTCTCTCTTAAGGCTACCAGAGGCAGGCCCATTTCAACAGAAAGATCCGGCTCCTGGCATTAAATTCGTTGAAGTTCGACAATTAGATCCTGATACGGTCAGGATTACAGTAGAAGGAGTCCATTCTGCTCCCATTGCCGAAACGATTCGCAACGACAATCGGGATGGTGTTTTAGCCATTAAATTTGATGGTGCGCCTGGTAGTACGGATTCAGTCACAACATCTTCTCAGCCCTCTAATCTTCGCTCTCGAGCTAGTGCTGTCCCTCCCTTTAGAAGTCGGGCAAAGGCTCCACCTGTTGGAGATATGGCAATTGCCCCATTGAATGTTGAGCCTGAACGCATCGATCTTGGCAGCGATCAAATCATTCCTAAGCTATTGCTTCGTGAGGCCCCTGTTCGTGAGGTATTAACACTCTTGGGCCGTGCCGCTAATGTGAACGTCGCATTCGCGGAAGATGGAGGAGACGGAGAAGAAGGAGCTTCCGCCTCATCTACCATCACCTTAGACATCGAGAATGAATCTGTTGATGATGTCTTTAACTACGTCTTACGCTTATCTGGGATGCAAGCTAACCGGGTCGGTCAAACGGTCTTTGTCGGCAAAACGCTACCAGGTGATGCCCAAAACCGGGTTGTGAGAACAATTCGTCTGAATCAACTTAAGGCAACAGCGAAGATCACAAGATCAAGTTCATTCACCAATGAAGCAGAAACTGGAGCCAATATCACACCTTCTGGTGCCGATAATGATGCTTCTACTCCCCAAACAGGTATAAAACGAGAAAATTCTGTTAAGGAAGAGATTGAATCACTAGGAGCAAAAGAACTCCTTGAGAATTATGGTGCCAATGGTGGCAGCGCAGAAGGAAGTAGCGCTAGCTTATTGGAAGGCTTGGAAGTCGTTGCTGATGCCCGGACTAATACCATCACCCTAATCGGGACTCCCCGAAAAGTGGAAACAGCAACAGCCCTGCTGACAAGAATGGATGTGCGTCAGCGTCAGGTAGCTATTAATGTCAAATTTATTGATGTCAATTTGCTGAAAGGTAAACTTTCCAACGCAGATCTACAGTTTAGAGCTAATGACTCCTTAGGAATTGGTTTTAGGCCAGATGCTAATGGAAGAGGTGGCTTAACTTCAATCTTTGGATCAGGCACTGTTCCTATCGTAGGTAGCGGCTTATTCACCTTAACTGAAACCTTCTTAGGTAATTTGTTTGTATCAATACAAAATAATGATGCCAAAATCCTAACGAACCCAACTTTATTAGTACAAGAAGGTAGTTCAGCTCAGGTCAATCTAACTGAGCAAGTTTTCACAGGCTTTGTACAAAGAGTTTCAAGTTCAGGAAGTACAGCAGGTGCCACTACTGATTCAACTAGTACTGAACCCAACATTCAAAATGCAGGAGTTATTCTAAACGTTGTAGTAGATCACATTGATGACAATGGGTTTGTAACGTTGAATCTATCACCAGAAGTCAGCTCTCTATCAGGGAGAACTTTTGTTGATGCTCTATCTGGAGATACCGCTTTCCTCTTACAACAACGCCGAGTTGAAACAGGAAAAGTCCGTTTGCGAGATGGTCAAACAATAGTATTAACTGGAATCATTCAAGATCAAGATAGAGTTGATGTTAGCAAAGTGCCTATCTTAGGGGATATCCCATTATTGGGTCGGCTCTTCCGACGTGAGAATAAAACTAGACAGAGAAGTGAATTAGTGGTGCTAGTGACTCCGCAGATTGTGGATGATTCGGATCAAACCACTTATGGTTATCGCTATACACCCGGTGAAGAATCCCAAAAGCTTCTGAATCCCTAGTTCGCACTAAGAATCATAAAAGTACCCCTCATCTTGAAGCAAGATGAGGGGTACTTTTATGGAATATAAAAATATTTGGAATTAGGCTGTGACTAATTCGGGTTCAGGACGTTTGCTGTTACGAATGGCTTTGATAGTTTCAGCATAGTCATCTGCTTTGAACACCGCTGAACCAGCCACAATAGCATTTGCTCCGGCTTCAAGTACTTGCCAAGTATTGTTCGCTTTGAGACCACCATCCACTTCAATCCAAGGATCTAGACCGCGCTCATCACACATTTGGCGAAGCTGACGGATTTTGGGTAGGACTCCTGGGATAAAACTTTGTCCCCCAAAGCCGGGGTTAACACTCATAATCAAAACCAGATCGCAGAGTTCTAAAACGTAATCAATCTGTTCTAGAGACGTGCCGGGATTCAAAACCACTCCTGCCATTTTACCTAGCTCTTTAATTTGGCCTAAGGCGCGATGAAGGTGGGTTGTGGCACTAGCTTCGGCATGAACGGAAATAATGTCTGCCCCTGCTTTCGCAAAATCGGCAACATATCGCTCTGGCTCCACAATCATCAAGTGAACATCCAAAGGCTTCTCAGTAACGGGCCGGAGGGCATCCACAATCAAGGGACCAATAGTGATATTCGGAACAAAACGACCATCCATCACATCCACATGAATCCAGTCTGCCCCTGCTTGATCGACGGCTCGAACTTCCTCACCTAAGCGGCTAAAATCCGCAGATAAGATAGACGGAGAGATGACGGTCGATTTGGGTGAAGAAGATAGAGTCATGGTAAAAGATCCGGTGATGACGACTGCTTAAAGAGGCAAATTTAAAAACTTGAGCACTTTCGCAGTAACCAGTTTAACAAAATCTTCAACTTTGACCTAACCCCGATTCTTAATCAAACCCTGATGTCATCGGTTAAGCATAGGTCTGGTGGGCAATTTGAATCGCTTTGCGTCGGGCTTCGATGATTTCATCCATCTCTCTTGCCAGTTGGGGGGTGCGTTCAATCAAAACCTGCATGGCTTCGATTTCTAAAATCATGACATCCACATCGCTTAGGGCAACAACGGAGTTAGAACTCGGTTCTCTGGAGAGCAAAGCTGTGGCCCCAAAAAAATCTCCTTTGGATAATCTCAGCACTTCTTGGTCATGGTTGGTTTGGCTCAGGACGTTCATCTGGACCTGCCCGGTCAACAGAAAGTGCAGATTTACCTCTTCCTGTCCTTGATAGATAATACGTTCGCCTTTGCCAAAGGATTTAAAATCTGCATTGGTCACCAGTTGCTCCAAGACTTCTGCATGGGTCGTGATGAAACAGGGTAGCGATCGCAACTCCGTAATAATCCGATTCGTACCGCCATTTAAATCAGGCTTGGGGGGGCGTTCATGAATCAGAGTGCGGATGGGAAATGGAATCGTTAAGCCATGGCGTTGGGCAGCATACCAAACCCGAGTCATAAATGCATCGCGGATCTCGGGTACCCGATCATATTCTCGTAAATATAAACGGACATAGTAATTAATGGATGAATCCCCATAGGCACTGGTTTGGATAATCGGTTCTGGATCCGATAAAACCCCTGGTGTTTCTAGAGCCGCTTGCCGGATCACCTGCTTAACCTTATTGGGGGGGTCATCGTAGGAAAACCCCAATTCCATCGGTTCTCCATGCAACGATTGGGGGCGTCGATAGTTATAGAACACTTCCTTGGCCAACACAGAGTTGGGCACAATCAGCATTTCTTTATTGCGGGTAATCAAATGGACAGCCCGCCAGTTAATCTCAATCACCTTGCCGACTGTGTCCCCAAACTTGAGCCAATCGCCAATCACAAAGGGGCGACCAAACAACAGGGCAATCCCTGAAAACAAGTTGCCAAGGGTATCTTGTAGGGCCAAACCAATGACAATAGAGCTAACCCCTAAGGCCGTGAGGAGGCCCCCTAAATCCGTTTTCCAGACCAAAGAAAGAACAAAAGCCGTCCCGATTAATATCAAGAAAAATCGAGTTAAATCTCTCAAGAGTTTAGGCACCTGAGCTTGCCAAGTATGGCCCCCTGCCTCCACAAACAGCAAAACATTTACAAAGGACAATGCCGCATGGATTAAGGACACCCACAAAGATGTCTGAATCAAGCGAATGGCCGTTTGTTCAGGATCTAAGCCGACAATTTTAGTCAAGACAATAAACCCCACAAAAATTGGTAACACCAAATTTCGCAAGATTCTCAGAGTCTGGACAAGTGGTTTCCCCTGTTTCTGGGAATAGACAATGGATTCATTTAAAACCAACATCAGGCAGGGGAACCCAACCATCAAGCCGCAACTCCAGAGGAACCAGGATTGCTGAAGAAGAGAAGAAGTCATACTTGCACGAAAAAGATGTCAGGGGAGATGGGAAAAAAGAGTGCTAAATCTTGAGCAACCAAGCAGGGAGCTTATTATCACCGCTAATTTCTACTTCACGGCCATTTTCAAACTCATAAATATCACCCAGCTGGTTATGAACCGCTTGACTGACCTGAACCGTATCACCTTCACCCGCCGTTTGCATGCGATGAGCAATATTGACCGTATCTCCCCACAAGTCATAAATAAACTTACTGCGACCAACAATGCCTGCCACCACCGCGCCAGAATTAATGCCGACGCGAGCTTTCAACGCCGTTTGATGAGTTTGGTTGAACCGCTGCACAATCCGGGTAATCTCAATGCCGAAGTCCATAATCCGTTTGGTATGGTCCAACCGAGGGACAGACAGGCCACACACAGCCATATAGCCACTGCCAATGGTTTTGATCTTTTCGACACCGAAGCGTTCGGCTGCTTCATCAAAAGCCCGAACTAACTCATTTAGCAAAGCCACAATCTCACTAGCAGAAAGTATTTCAGCCAGATCCGTAAATCCTATTAAGTCTGCAAATAATACAGTGACATTGGCATAGCTATCCGCAATTTGCTCCTCACCACTTTTCAAGCGTTGAGCAACGGGTTCCGGCAAAATGCAGGAGAGTAATTGCTCATTTTCCTGGCTTTGATGTTCGAGGGCTTGGGTTTTATGGGATAGACTTTCCACCATTTGATTGAACGAAACCGCCAGATCGTGGAATTCATCTTGAGAATTCATGGAAACGGTGACATCGGTATTACCTTCGCTCAGTTGCCGAAAGCCGGTAATCAACGTTTGGATCGGTTTTACAAACAAGCGAGACAGTAACAGCGCCAGAATGGTGATCACTAAGATCAAAATTGCGGTGGAAATCAGGACTTGCTTCTGAAATTCAGTAATGGGGGCAAACGCTTCATCGGCATCCATTTCCGCTAAGATAGCCCAGTCCAAGCCTTTGACTTGCAGCGTACTGTAGGAACTGAGCACTGGAATGCCACGATAGTCATTGACAATGTCGATGCCAGAATTACCCAACAGCGCTCGCTGGGCTGCAACTGTTTTGACTTCTTGCTCCAAGATTGAGTTTTTCTGCCGCCGCATCCGCTCAATTTGTGACGACTCCACACCACTTTTAGACAGGGTTTGGAAATAGCTGGGAGAGTTCTCCAATAAAAAGCGCGAGTTAGAGCGCAACAGGAAATCGGGCCCCACTAAGTAGGTTTCTCCACTTTTACCTAGACCCATGTCTTGCCACCGTTGACCATTGGTCATAACTTCGTCAATCTTGTTGATATTGACCTGGAGGGCCATGACGCCAATGAGTTCTCCTCCCTCGAATAATGGGCTCGCAATAATGGCAGCAGGACTATTGTGAGAGGGACGATAGGGTTCAAAGTCGGTGAAGGTTACAAACTTGGGTTCTCCTTTACGCACCACCTCTCGGAAGGCTTGAGCTAAGACACTTTGAGAATAGGGTCCTGACTCCAAATCTGTACTGAAATCAACCCCCTTATAGGCGCTATAAACAACTTTCCCTGACTTAGGGTCAATCAGGAATAAATCTTCATAGGTAAACTCTGAGACCAAAGAGCGGAATGTTGGATGGTATCGCTGATGGACTTGAGTATATTTGCTCCCGTCCCCAGGATTATCAATTTTGACTTTTTCATCAAAATCCGGTGTTTTGATCGTGTAGTGATATTGCAGGTAAACATCGCTATTCCCCAGGGGCAAATAGGTTTGTACCTGAGGCTCTCCGTCTATATTGGCGTCTAAAGGCTGGATAAACTCCTTTTGATAGTAAGCCTGAATCGCTTGCTGCCACTGACTGGGGATTTTTTGGGACTTGAGTTCCTGGTGGGCTTGCTTAAAGGCTTTCATGGCCTCTTTAGTGGTGGGATCATCACTGAGAAAGCGCATTTGGTGATTCAGTTGATCAAAGAACGAACGCACCTCGTAGCTTTTAGACGTACGCAAGCTAGTGAGCTGATTGAAAATGCGGCGAGTCAACGCAGCTTTACCACTGTTGTAACCAATAAAAGCAATCACTAAGATTGAGCTTACGCTGACCCCTAGGAACATCAGGGTCAATTTGGATTGAATACTTAGCTTCTTCAGCACTCGTCAGATCTTCCTTGGGCAATGGGTCACGGTCTTGCACTTGGCTTGTTTTTACCACGCTTCGTACCGTTTATGGCTGATAAATCTTTGTTTTTGCTACAACTGTAGAGATATTGGAGTTGAATCCTGAAATGAGGGAATCCTGGAGATAACGGCTTTCACTTTCGAGCCAGGTCATTAACATTCGTTTTTCCATTACCTGAGGGAAGGATTGAAGCGCCATCGCGCTTGTAACCTTTACACCATAAGGTACTTCAGCCAAACACTATCAATCTCTTTGGCAAGAGGCAAGTCTTTAAACTTTATGTATCTTTACCTAAACAGGATTTAATTTGTACTTTCTTATACTATATTTAAGTTAAGAAAAGATGGTCTTGAGCATAGTTGCCAAGCAATCAGTTTTAGCCTGCAAATTTGTGATTTGGGAAGTGCTAAAAACTTCAATAAAAAGCTAGATTTGCAATGGTTTAAGGGTATTGAGAACGCAGTTTTGGAGTTGTGAGGACAACGCAACGTGATGCAGCAACAGCTCATGTCATCCCCCCCGCCTGCTAACAGCGCACTGCAGCGATATGACGCCCGTAAGATCGCTGCTTACTACCGCTGGCGTCCTTGGAAAGCGCTCTGGCGTCTTATCTACATTATCAGTCTTTTCAGTGGATTTATTTGGGGGCTGTTGTGGGATCGATGGACCCATACCAGCACAGCCCATTCTCCTCAACGCGCCATTCAGATTCGGAAAATTCTGACCCAATTAGGGCCAACTTTTATTAAGGTGGGACAAGCTTTATCGACTCGCCCTGATCTGATTCCCAAGGACTTCCTGACAGAGCTGATGTTGCTCCAGGATCAGCTGCCTCCATTCCCCAATGAGCAAGCATTTGCGCAAATTGAAGCTGAGTTACGCCAGCCCGTCCGGGAGATTTATCAAGAGATTTCAGCTCAGCCCGTTGCGGCTGCTAGCTTAGGCCAAGTTTATCGAGGCCGATTGTTTACGGGTGAAGAAGTCGCCATTAAGGTTCAGCGCCCCAATCTAAGACCGAAGCTGACCTTAGATCTATATCTAATGCGATGGATGGCGGCTCGGTTTGGACGATTTCTCCCCCTCAATTTAGGTCATGACTTAACCCTGATTGTGGATGAGTTTGGGACCAAGCTATTTGAAGAGATTGACTATATCAATGAAGGTCAGAATGCCGAGCGGTTTGCAGAGAACTTCAAAGAGTATCCTGCGGTCGAAGTGCCCCGGATTCACTGGGCTTACAGTAGCAAGAGGGTTCTGACCCTTCAGTGGATTAATGGGTTTAAGCTGACTGATAGCCAATGTGCGGTTGATGCCAATATGGACCCGGATCGTCTGGTACAGATTGGCGTAATTTCTAGCTTGCGTCAGCTGCTAGAGTTTGGTTTTTTCCATGCCGATCCCCATCCTGGCAATCTGTTTGCCACCTCCGAAGGCAGCATGGCCTATGTGGACTTTGGCATGATGGACCAGCTCGATCAAACCACAAAGAATACCTTAGTGGATGCGGTCGTTCACCTCGTTAATAAAGACTATGAGTTGCTGGCAACTGATTTTGTCAAGCTGGGCTTTCTCACCCCTGAAACAGATATCCGCCCTATTATTCCAGCGCTGGAAGATGTATTCGATGACATCATTGGCGCTAAGGTGGGTGATTTCAACTTCAAAACCATTACCGATCGGTTCTCGGAGTTGATGTATGACTATCCCTTTCGAGTACCGGCAAAGTTTGCGCTGATCATTCGGTCTTTGGTGACTCAAGAAGGGGTCGCCCTATGCCTTAATCCTGACTTCAAGATTCTGGAAGTGAGTTATCCTTACGTCGCTCAGCGTCTGTTGGCAGGAGAGACGCCTGACTTCCAGCGTCGTCTCTTGGAAGTGCTGTTTAAGGATGGTAAATTCCAATGGCAGCGTCTGGAAAACCTGATTGCGATCGCACAAACGGATCAGAGTTTTGATCTCATCCCCACCGCCCGCTTAGGCATGCAGTTCTTGATGTCTGATGAGGGAGATTATTTACGGCGTCAGGTGGTCTTGGCCTTGATCGAGGATGATCGGCTCCATACTGAAGAAGTCGAACGACTGTGGAACTTAATTAAAGGCGATTTGAAGCCAGAGAAGCTCTTTAGTGTTGCCCTAGGCGCCTTGGCTGAATTCTCTGACTCCAATCTTCCTGAATGGCTCCCCCGTCCGCCTCTGCCTGTCTCTTAAACGTTTCAAACAGGCAAAGTCTTAACCATAGCGCTGTGCTAAAGCGGCTTGAGCTTCTTCTCGATCATCAAAATGGATTTTCTCTGTACCTAGGATTTGGTAATCTTCGTGTCCCTTGCCTGCAATCAGGATGGTATCGCCGGGTTTTGCTTGTGCGATCGCAGCCTGAATCGCCACCCGCCGATCCACCTCCACTATGGGCTTCACCTTCGTCGGAATACCCGCCAACACATCCTGCAAAATCTGCTGAGGATCCTCAGTGCGGGGATTATCGGACGTGACAATAGCCCGATCCGAAAGACGCGCGGCAATTTCTCCCATCAAGGGTCTTTTAGTCCGATCGCGATCGCCCCCACAACCGAAGACACAGGCCATCTGACCTTTGACAAACGGACGAGCAGCCTTCAACAAATTCTCTAGGCTATCGGGGGTATGGGCGTAATCAACAATCACGCTAATATCCTGGTCTGCAGAATAAGTAATTTGCTGCATTCGACCGGGCACCCCAGGGAATTGAGCTAAGGCTGGGGTGATTTGCGTTAAGGTCAGTCCTAATTCCAGGGCAGCCCCCACAGCCGCCAATAGATTAGAGACATTAAACTGCCCTACCAAAGGCGAAAAGAACTCCACCGTGCCTTTCGGGGTATGCAGTTGTCCTTTAACCCCAGCGGTTTCATAGGACAGACCACTGGTATATAAATCCGCCGGTCCCTCAATACTGTAAGTCCAGCATTGATTCGGACCGATCTGGTCTACTAGGCGCTGACCGTAGACATCGTCAATATTGATAATGGCTCGCCCTTGTAAATAGTCCGGGGAAAACAATAGCGCCTTGGCGGCAAAGTAGTCTTCCATATCCTGGTGATAATCCAGATGATCTTGGGTCAAATTCGAAAACACAGCCACCGTAAACTGACAGCCCAGCACCCGCTGTTGGGCTAGAGCATGGGAGCTGACTTCCATCACCCCAAACTGACACTGGGCTGCCACCGCATCAGACAATTGCTGCTGTAAATCCACCGCAAAAGGCGTCGTATGGGTAGACGTCACCTGATGCCCAGGCCAGCGAGCATACAGGGTGCCAAATAAGGCAGTGGGGGCTTGGGCCGTCGTCAATAAATATTCAATCAGATGGGTGGTGGTGGTTTTTCCATTTGTACCGGTCATGCCCACCAGCTTTAATTTCTGGCTTGGCTGACCATAAAAGGTGGCTGCCACCTCAGCACAAGCCCGAGGCATATCCTTCAGGGCCAACACACAGTGGGTACCCACATCCGCCCGATCCACTTGATCAGAAACCAAGGCAGCAGCAGCACCCGCCTCAATTGCACTTTTCCAAAAACTACCACCATCCACGCGGGTACCCGGCATACCGATAAATAAATATCCTGGCTGGACTGCCCAGGAATTGGTCGTTAACCCCGTAATCTCTGCGTCTAGGGCTGGATGGTCAGTGGGGGGCGTCTCCCACAGGTGGGTAGACAATTCAGCGAGTAACGTACGTAATTTGACCATGCCCAATCCGTTGATGTCGATAAAAACACTAAAGATACTTTTGCAGAAATCGCTGCAATTGCTCAACTGATAAGCGAGGAGACGGACGCGGAAGGGGTATTTCAGTCCCTTGATCCACAGCCCCATTCTCTCGCTTTATCAATACGGGAATTTCATACTGATAGGCTTGAAACCAATCCTCACGACTCGTAATATTGCGAATTTCGAGTTCAATAGGGGGATCATGGATTTGCTCTAGTTTCTCTTGTAAACCCTCGCACAGGTGACATCCTGGTTTACTGTACAAAATCAAGGTAACCATGATTGCAGCATAGATGACACAACGCCGAAAACAGATCAGCTTCTGGATTTTAGCCTAGATGGTCTACAGGAGGAGACTATCATCGGGGTCGGCCTCATCTTCTCCGGTATCGTTGAGGGCATGGGCCACATCTTGCATAAAGTTGAGGGTTTGTTGATACCGCTGCATCTCTCGCTGCTCCAGAAAGATCTTGAGCCCTGCTGATAAAGACTGTAAGCTGCCCTGGCGGTCGCCATCTCTAAATAAAGCAACACCTTGGTCATAATATTGTTCAGCTTCTTGTAATCGTTGTTTTCGATTACTAGCGACGGGCTTCACCTTCTCTCCTGGAGGAAAATCTGGCGGCGATGCGGAGAAGTTACTGCTATAGCGATCTAGGGGACTTAGGGATGCACCACAATGAATACAGAACTGGTTGCCTGGGCTATTTCCCTCATGGGTACAGGACTTCTGTGAAGTTTGCGTAGCCTGAAGGATTTCATTTTCTTGTTGAAACAGGGACGCCATCGAATGGGTCGCGTCATCTACCTGAGGCGGAGAGGGCCGCGTTGAGGCAGCAGGAGACGGCGCTGCTTGGGGGTAAGAAAACTCAGTTGAGGGAGCTGATGCAGTGTTTAAGGGTTGAGGCTGAGGACGCTTAGGGGATTGGCGAATCACATGGTTTAAGTCAGCCTGAGCCGCCGCCTCATCCCCCAGGGCCGACAGGCAACGCGCTCGTTTAACATAAGCTTCTCGGTTATTCGGATCGAGGCGAATCGTACGAGAATAATCTTCAATGGCACCTTGCAAATCTCCGCCTAAGGCTCGACTCTGACCTCGATTAAAAAAGGCCTCTGCATCCAAAGGGTTCTGTTCAATGGCACGAGTATGTTGGGCAATCGCCCGTTCCAGAGTCGGGGCCGTTATCTCAGGGGCTGGGGGTGATGGCTGAGGAGAAGCGGGGGGTGGCGGAACTGGTGGTTCTCCCTGCGCAACTGAGGAGGATGGCTCTAGTTCAGAAAAATGCGGATCTATGACAATATCCGTAACCACAGACTCTTTTGCAGAAGTCGGTGGTGTATTTGATGAATTAGTCTTCTCAGCATTAGAATGCTCAACTGTTTTTAATTTCCCGCTTGCGTCTGGCTGCTCGCTAGAACTATCAATCACATCATTAGCAGGCGGATCGGCTGATTGAAGCTGATCAGTAGCAGTCCCGGGTGGTAATGGGTGAGTTTTGGCAAACGGACTCTGATAAGACAGCTCTTTCAGATCCTGCTTCAACGTCTCTAGAGTCGTCGACAATTCGCCACTAAAATCCCGTATCAGCCCCAAAGAATGTACCCGTGCCCAATGAATCGCCTGATTCAGATCTTCCATAGCTGCTTGGGATTCACCCAAGGCCCCAAGGCTTTGTCCCCGCTGATAGTAGGCTTGACTATTTTCTGGATCATTATCAATGATCTTGGAGTAATCTGAAATCGCTCCATCCAAGTCACCGCGCTGGATACGATTATTCGCCCGTTCGAAGAACCCTTCCATGGACGTGGGTTCAAGGGGCACTGTTGCGGGATGAGGTTCTTGCTCATCGTCAGAATCTTCCACCGGCTCCACGGAAACAGGAACGCTTTCTTCCAGTAGAGACAGGGGGTAATCCGTTGCCGTTGAGCTGGGAGAAGAGACATCAACGGGAGCTTCTTTTAACATCCCCAATGCATAAGCCCGTGTATAAGCAGCCTGATGGTTCGGATCATGCAGCAAAGCTTCACTAAAATCCTTAGAGGCCTTCTCAGCTTCTCCCATTTGGGCGAGGCAATAGCCCCGATGAAAGTATGCATCTGCTAATCGAGGGTTATGTTCAATGGCCGATGTAAAGTCTTCAATCGCCTTCTCCAACTCACCGCTCTGACTGAGAAACATTCCCCGCTGACAATAGGCATTCGCATCCTTGGGTAACCGCAGAATAACCTGACTGAAATCCGTCAGAGCACCAGGATGATCCCCTAACTCAGCTCGACTATCAGCCCGTTTATAGTAGGCTTTGATGCAATAGGGATTAATGCGAATTGCTTGACTATAATCCTGAATTGCTCGCTGAAACTCACCGCGTTGACGATAACTATTACCCCGTTGAAAATAGGCTTCATCATAATCTGGGAGTAGCTCAATCGCCTCAGAAAAGTCGTGGATAGCAGCTTCAAACTTCCCCAGGGAATTGAACAGAAAACCTCGATTAAAATAGGCCGTGGCCTTAGCTGGGTTGAGGGCTATCGCTTCGTCAAAGTCTCCCAATGCCCCATCCAGATCCCCGTTCGTGGCTCGCTTATTGGCTCGATTAATTAGAGCATCGGGATTATGGAGATTCTCGCCATACACTTTAGCCAAAGCACCCCCTTCATCTACTGGGTTACTGCCAGCAGGAGGTGAGTTGTTGGGCAATATCTTGCGGATTCTCCTTAAAAAATCAGTCACTTGAGGGCCTAGGTTGCTGTCAAGAAAGATCAGTGAAGAAAAAGAATTCTCGTGTTCAATATCAATATAATTTCAATCTAGGTTAAGGGCTAACTGGGTGAATGTAGTTTTTGACTTTAGACCATGAGGTTCCCTTAGAATATCGCGAGTCGTTCGGAATCCCTATAGTTTAATTCTACCAAGTGAGAATAATCCCAGGAGGAGGCAAGGTGTCTTACAGACTACAGTGCTCCAATACCTCAGGAAGAAGGGCGATCGTTCTTGAGAAATAGCTCATATGAGATATAGGCAATCGAGCCGATCATAATGGCCATCGCCAGCCACATCGCAATTTTTACTGCAACCACAACGGCGACCACAACCGCTAGGAATTTACCGACATTGACAATTTTGCGGAGGGTGCGCTTGAAGGATGACTTGGTAGGGGGAACATCCGTCACCACTTCTACTTCTTGGGCTGCTGAAGAAGATCCTTCAGACCTGCCATAGACTTCTGATTCCAGTTCTCGCAACCGGACACTCAATTCTCGTTCTTTGAGTTCTTGTTCCCGACGTCGTAAATCTTCTTCTGGATTTTGGTTCGAAGTCATAACAATACTGAGGGTAAGCTAAAAGTCAATAGGTTTGGAGGACGGCTTTGGAGCTAAAAATAGCCTTGGGAATTCGAGGTACCTGCTTTCCTTAGATTGCCCAAATTCGGCACTTTTGAGAACAGAAAAATGAAGGCAAAACGGTTGAGAGATTGAGACCCACATTGAACATAATCTACAGGAATAAGTATCAACCGCTAGCATAAAGTATGGATAGCGAAATCAAAGGGTTTGCATGTCGACTCGAATCAAACAGCTTGCTGAAACACTCTCTCCTCGACTGATTGAGATTCGGCGTCATCTGCACAGTTACCCCGAGTTAAGTGGTCAAGAATATCAAACGTCTGCTTATGTTGCTGGCATTCTGTCTTCCTATGGGTTACATGTACGGGAGGGAGTGGGAAAAACAGGGGTGATCGGTGAATTAAAGGGAGAAGGAGACGATGCTCGTCAGCTCGCGATTCGCACAGACATGGATGCTCTGCCTATCCAAGAAATGACTCAGCTAGAGTTCGCTTCTCGTAAACAGGGGGTGATGCATGCCTGCGGCCATGATATTCACACCACGATCGGTTTAGGCACCGCCATGGTGCTCTCGGCCATGCAGGATGAAATTCCGGGCAAACTTCGCTTCCTGTTCCAACCCGCTGAGGAAATTGCCCAAGGGGCGGGCTGGATGGTGGCAGATGGTGCCATGGATGAAGTCGATGCGATTTTGTCCGTGCATGTGTTTCCCAGTATTCCTGCGGGGTCAGTGGCGGTGCGCTATGGGGCCCTAACCGCAGCCGCCGACAATTTAGAAATTACGATTATGGGAGAAGCGGGTCACGGTGCACGCCCCCATGAAGCGGTGGATGCAATTTGGATTGCGGCCCAAGTGATCACCACCCTACAGCAAGCTATTAGCCGTACCCAAAATCCTTTACGGCCGGTGGTGTTGACCATTGGCCAAATGAAGGGAGGACGAGCTCCGAATGTGATTGCAGATCAGGTCCAAATGCAGGGGACCGTTCGATCCCTACATCCAGAAACACGCGCTCAACTCCCCCAATGGATTGAAGAGATTGTGGCCAGCGTTTGCCGCCCCTATGGTGCCCGCTATCACGTCGATTATCAGGCGGGGGTGCCTTCGGTACACAATACGGCCAGCTTGACCCAGTTAATCGAAACTGCCGCCCAAGGTGTTTGTGGTAGCGAAAATGTACGCGTCCTTACGGAGCCATCGTTAGGCGCAGAAGATTTCTCCCTCTATTTAGAACATGCCCCTGGCGCCATGTTTCGTTTGGGGGTGGGGAAGGTCGATCAGATCAATCCTCCCCTCCATCACCCCCAGTTTGAAGCCCAAGAATCTGCTATTGTCACAGGGGTAATGACGATGGCCAATGCCGCCCTGAACTATTGGCAGCAGGTCTAAGACTGGAGATTGGAGTGGAAACAGAAGAACAACTTGCCCCCCAACGGAAGGGTCGCCTGATTTCGCGGGTTCTCACCCCAGCGATTAAATTGTGGTTGCGATCGCAACTCGATCACATCGACGATCTTCAGCTTCAGATCGACAGCGGTAATCGAGAACTCCTGTCAGGCTCCATACCGAAGGTGTTTCTATCCGCAGCCCAAGCGGTCTATCAAGGCATTCACCTGAGTCGGGCCCAAGTCATTGCCGAAAATATCAGCACCAATCTTCGCCAGGTCCTCCGGGGCAAAGCGATTCGACTCTTAGAACCCTTGCCCATTCAACTGGATGCCGCCTTAACTGCTACCGATCTAGCCGCATCGACGGACTCGGAACTCTTTCAAACAGCCATGAAGTTGGGATTGGTACCTTTGATTGAGCAGCAGCTCAGTGGAGTATCCGACTGGCCTTTCCCTGACTGGCAGCCTGGGGCTACACCCGAGATTCAATTATCAGACTTGCGGATGGAACTGAGTTGCGACCGCCTCCAGATCTATGCCCAAGTTCAACATCCTGTAACCCAATCCCTGCAAGCTATCGTCTTAGAGACGGGTCTATTGCTCGTTAATCCCCATGAATTGCGTCTTGATTCACCCCAGGGATTCTATCCACCTGCCAATCAGCCCGTTCCGTTGACCCAGCTCCATGACTTTGGATTTGATTTAGGGACCGATGTCCAACTCACCGTCCTGCAAATTACAGAAGCAGCCATTCTTTGTCAGGGGCAAATTAAAATCATGCCTGTCCAACCTGGAGAATCAGACCTAGACTGAAGGCATACTCTTCCTCACATAAAGGCGAGCACAGCATGACCTACTGTTTGGGCGTCATCACCCGATATGGGTTGATTATGGCAGCCGATTCCCGCACCAATGCAGGAGTTGACTATGTTTCGACTGCCCAAAAATTATTTGATCTTTCTCTTCCTGGAGAGCGAGTGATACTCGTCTGTACTGCGGGCAATTTATCCATGACCCAAAGTGTACTGACGTTAATTCGGCGCGATCGCAAAGCAGAAATTCCGGGCAATATTAACGAACTCACCACCATGTATGACGTAGCCCATTACTTTGGCGAAAAGACTCGCCAAGTCCTCGATCAACATCAAGACTGGCTGCAAAAAGACAATATCAGCGCCAGCTGTAGTTTTTTGGTGGGTGGACAGATTAAAGGCGAACTGCCAGAACTCTATATGGTCTATAGCCAAGGCAACTTTCTGCGGGCCACCCGCAACTCTCCCTTTTTGCAAATTGGTGAAATCAAGTATGGGAAACCCATTCTCGATCGCATCATCAATTATGACGAGACATCCCTGGATGCCGCCGCCAAATGTGCCCTGCTCTCCCTAGATTCCACAATGAAATCCAATATTTCGGTGGGTCCCCCCATCAATATGGCCATGTATGAAGCCGATACCCTGAAAGTCGGATATCGGCTCAAATTGGAGCGCGGGGACCCCTATTTATTGCGCTTACGCAAATCTTGGGAAACCTCTCTCCGCCAAGCATTCAAGAAGCTACCGAATTTAGCTTGGCATGACAATGAAGACCAAGACCAAGATAATCATCTCGTGATGACAGATATCTTGCCTTAGGAGTCCTACTGCTTAATCCCTAGGATTTATCAGTAATTTTGAAGGAAGCGAGAAACTTCGTCGCCTTATCGTCAAACGCCTTACCGGTATTTTCGCCCATGGCGAGAACTTGATAGAGGCGATTTCCGGTGAAGCAAAATTTCCCAGCCATAGAAGCATCTTTAGACTTATATTTGCCCGTTGCCTGAAAGTCCCGGCAAGGAACACCATTGACCTCGGTTTCTTTCTCATTACTGACTTTGCCATTAATGCTGGATGCAACAGCCCCTTTAATGGCGGTAGACATCAACTGTTGGATCGGGATAGGAGGCTTAGACTCACCTGGAAATTCCATAAAGGCCACCACAAAAGCCTCTTTCCCTAAATCAAGCTGAGCAATTTCCATATTGAGCTTGTCACCACCAGGGGCAGGAATCGCTTTCGTTTCTTCTTTGGGAGTACCTGGCATGGAAACCGAATATTTCCCGGGTGCGGAAGAATAGTCTTTCCAGGTTGCAGTAGAACTGCAAGCACTAATCGTCAATGCAGTCATTCCACCCAAGATGGAGAAGGCAGCGAAAGACGTTCCCTTATTTCTCATGTATCAAAAATCTCCCAAAGTTTTGAGCACAAGCTCGTCGTTATTCAGTATGACCAGTTTGACCAGCATCCTGACAGATGCCAGTGATTAATACAGATTTTGTTAGTGGAGGAGATCACGAACGCCCATGCTCTCCCCAATCACATTATTGGCTATGGACCGAGACAGTATAGGTGGGGATCGGGCTACTGCTCCCGCCTCGCAAGCTACCTGAAATGGGTTGGGTTTGTTGGGGCCAGGCGCTTGCCGCAATGGCAACATGGCGATCACAAACCACTAATCCCATGGTGGGATCGTACCCACGCCAGCCAGCCCCTGGCAGATAGACCTCAGCCCAGGCATGAAGCATCTGCTCTTGACTCGGATCCCCCGCCTCATAACCGCTGACAAAGCGGGTTGCTAACCCCATACCGCGACAGGCCGCCATAAATAGCCAAACAAAGTCACGGCACGTTCCCTGTTTTTTTTGCCAGGTTAGCCAAGGAGGCTGGGGTTGCCCCGTGGGCCGGGTTTGGTAGTGGCAAGATTGATTAATTTGGAGATTGAGTTGGGTCAGGAACTGAATCACATTGCTGTTCACCGCCAAGGCAATCTCCTGAGCCAGCTGTGTGGCAACCGCATCCAAATCTGAATAGAGATAGGGGTACAGAATGGCCTTAAGAGAACTGGGATAGTCAATGGGAAAGTGTGTTGCCCAGAGGTCCAACAAATAGTTAAAGGGGTTGGTACACGTTGTTCTCACCTCGGATGTGGCGGTCACTTGCAGTTTGGTCATTGGGGTTTCTGACCACCAACAGCGCATCACTACATTTCCTTCTGCATCTAAGGTCTGGTTTAAACCTATCGGCTCTGGCACTACCTGAAGCTCAAACTTGGAAGCCTGCTGTTCCCCCATACTTCGGGGACAAAGCCGAAACAGGTGCGGCCCCAATTCGACAGCCTGAGGATAGGTATAGGTCGTGGCATGAACAATTGTGAAACGCACAAGTTTAAGACTGAGATTGGATTTGTAGATGATTATGGACAGGACGACGATCCAAAAAGGTTTTGAAAATTTCCTGATCCACTTGATTCATCTGCTGTTGCAATCGATCCAAAAATTGATGCATTCCCCCTTCAATAATTTCTTCCACCGTTAGAAACTCTAATTCTGAACGCAAACGGCCAATGGACCGTTCGGCAGGGTTACACCAAGATCCTAAAGGACTCCCCGAGATTAAATGTAAGGACCGTTCTACCTGAACCGCGCAAAATCGAATCGATCGGGGAAAATCTGGATCCAGGATCAGAAAATCGGCCACCTCAGCTGGCGTAATTAAATGCCGATTGCTGCGTTTGCGATACATTTCATAGGCACTGGTAGATTTTAATAGAGCAATCCAGCCTAATTCATCAATTGGGGTCCCCACATGTTGCAACGAAGGCAGGAGCATAAAGTATTTAACATCAAGAATGCGAGAGGTTTTATCGGCCCGTTCTAATAAGCGGCCCATTTGGCCAAAATGCCAGCCTTCATTATGGGAAATCGTTGCGTCCATAATCCCGGCAAACAGGTGGCTGGCCTGCCTCACATCTTCCAAAAATTGGTTAAGATCGGCCAAAGCCAGATCTTCTGCTGTATTGGCAACCAGCAAATAAAAAGCATTGACGTGCTGCCACATTTCGGTAGAGATCACTTCTCGTACTGATCGAGCATTCTCCCTCGCTTTCTGTAAGCAAGAAATCAAAGAATTGGGATATTCATGATCAAACGTGAGGAACCGGATGACGTTTTCAGCATTGGCTTCTCCATAATGTTGATCAAAGAAATCCTTATCTCCGGTGGTGGCGACCAATGGCTGCCACTGTTGCTGAACACGAGTCGGCAAGTCCAAAATTAAGTTGAGATTAACCTCTAGAAAGCGAGCGACATTTTCGGCTCGTTCAATATAACGATTGAGCCAATAGATAGAATCCGCAACACGACTCAGCATTTTATTCCTGGCACAACACCCATGTATCTTTACTCCCCCCGCCTTGAGACGAATTGACCACTAAAGATCCTTTCTTTAGAGCCACCCGTGTTAATCCTCCAGGATGGACATAAATGTCTTGACCGTAGAGGATATAGGGGCGCAAATCAACATGGCACCCAGAAAACTCCTCCCCCAATATTGTAGGGACTCTGGATAAACAAAGGGTCGGTTGAGCGATGTAGTTGCGGGGATTAGCGCGAATCCGTTGAGCAAATTCCTGGCGCTCTGCCTCGGTGGATTGGGTGCCAATCAGCATGCCATACCCGCCCGATTCATTGGCAGATTTGACGACTAGCTGATCGAGGTTGGCGAGAACATGGTGAAGCTGTTGGTCTTCCCAACATAGATAGGTGGGAACGTTAGCCAAAATTGGATCTTCACCCAAATAGTATTGGATCATATCCGGGACATAAGCATAAATGACTTTATCGTCCGCGATACCCGTTCCGGGGGCATTTGCGATCGCAACTCGTCCCGCCCGATACACCTCCATCAATCCCGGTATCCCCAACTGAGAATCAGACCGAAAGGCCGTAGGGTCCATAAAATCATCATCCAGGCGACGATAAATCACGTCTACCTGCTGTAACCCCTTGGTCGTCTGCATTTGCAGATAGCCATCCACCACTACCAAATCACGCCCTTCCACCAGCTCAATCCCCATCTGTTGGGCGAGATAGGAATGTTCAAAGTAAGCAGAATTATAAATACCAGGGGTGAGGACGACGACAGTCGGACTACTGATGGTGTTCGGCGACAAGTGAATCAAAGCGGCCAACAATCGGCTCGGATACTCATCCACCGGCTGAATTGGAATTTCTTTAAAGATCTGAGGGAAGGTACTTTTCATCACCTGCCGATTTTCCAGCACATAGGAAATACCGGATGGACAGCGCAAATTATCTTCTAGCACATACCATTGGCCATCAATGTCTCGCACCAAGTCTGTACCCGTGATATGGCACCACACACCCTTTGCCGGCTTTAAACCAATACAAGGTGTCAAATATCCCTTAGCGGACAGGATTAACTCCTCGGGAATCACCTTGTCCTTCAGAATTTTCTGGTCATTGTAGATATCATCAATAAATAAATTGAGCGCATGGATCCGCTGCTTAAGGCCCTGCTCTAGGAAACTCCAATCCTGAGCAGAAATAACTCTCGGAATCACATCAAAGGGGAAAATTCGTTCAGTCCCTTCCGTTTCACCATAAACGTTGAAGGTTGCGCCTAGCTTGCACAACGCTTCCTGAGCCGCCCGTTGACGTTGCAAGAGTTCCCCATCCGGCAAACCATGAATTTTGTCTACCAGAACTTGTCCTTGGGGACGGGGGGTTTGCTCACTCTGGAACAGCTCATCATAGAAATTTTCAGGGTCATAGGTATCAAATCGCACAGCCACCCCACAGACGCTAAAAAGCTTGAGGGTATCTTACTGGTAACTTGATGGGCCTAAACTGTATGTTTCGATACATCGATACTGAAACATCCCAAAATCCTCATTTTCTTTAAGTCACGCCAAATCCAGATCATGCCCTAAGCAGAACAGAGATAGCCTCCAGGGCAGTGGAGGCTATCCCCTTCCCCTAAGAACACACAATGCTCTACCGCCATCAATGTCAGGGGAAAACGTCCAGGATTTTCTAAGCAATGGCAAGTCTGGCGAGGCACATACCAAGACTGATCGGCTCCTAGCAGCATCTTTTTCGTGTTGTCCGTGACCTTAGCGAGCCCTGCCACCACAATCCAATGAATATTGAGGTGCTGATAGAGTTGTCGCCCCAGGCTTTGCCCTGGATTAACTTCCAATCGCTTAATTTTATAACTAGGGCCTGTATCCAGAATGGTCAGGGTGCCCCAAGGTTGCTGTTCTAGATGGGCGTTCTTTCTAATAGGAGTGGGATGGGCACTCATAGGAAAATTAGACATTCTTCGTTGCTCTTAATCATTGAAGTTAAAGGTATAAATTGGGCCAAATTCATCTTGAGTTACTCCCGGACTCACTGAATCCTAGGCAGCTCTAAAAACGGCTTTAGAGGCTATTCCAATTTGTCGAATAGCATGCCCAGCACAGAGGCCACCTTTTCCTCAATAACTACGAACTACAGAAAAATTTAAGATCACCACACAGGTTTTATCAAAACTTTATTCCAATGGTTCTAAAACGCCCATGGAATGGCTGCCATCCTTCCTGATAGCACATTGCCTAACTGCTCACAAAGCTTATTTTGCCAATAGGGGCTGAGGTTTACCCATGGCATACCCTTGTAGATAGTCCACACCAATTTGCTCAAGCGCAACAATAGTGTCTCCATTCTCTACAAACTCAGCGATGGTCTTGATGTGCATCGCCCGGCAAATCTGATTAATGGCTGAGACCATCACTTGATGGGTTGCATCTTCCACCATATCTCTCACTAAGCTGCCATCAATTTTTAAGTAGTCAATCGGGAAACGCTTGAGATAGGAAAAAGATGAGAATCCACTGCCAAAATCATCTAGAGCAAAATGACAGCCAAACTCTTTAATTTTTTCGATACATTGAATCGCTTGCTTAAAGTTGCTAATCGCCACTGTTTCTGTGATTTCAAAGCAAATCTTATGAGGCTCCAACTGAGTTTTATTCAGTTGGGTTTGGATAAAATCTAGCAAGGCATCATCATTCAGGGAGCTACCCGATAGATTGATAGAAATGCGAGTGTTCTCCTGGCTCTGAAAGTAAGCACCATACTTGATCAAAACATTTTCGATTACCCATTTATCAATCTCTAGCATCAACCCATATCGTTCAGCAGCAGGGAGGAAACTATTAGGTGAAAGAATTTTGCCATCTGGATCTTGCAAACGGAGCAAAATTTCGTAACAAACTGGAATTTTAGTCTCTGTATCGAGAGGAACAATGGGCTGATAGTAGAGGCGAAATCGGCTTTCTTCTAAGGCTTTGCGAATCGTCGCTACCTGCATCAATTCGCTGTGTTGTTCTGTAACCCCTTGAGCCTGAGCATGGTAAAGATGAACCCGATTACGACCCCGATCTTTTGCTGAGTAACAAGCAACATCCGCTTTTGCAAATAGCAGGGTTAGGTTGTCGGCATCTGCAGTAATCGGCACAATCCCAATACTGGCACCGATCTTAAAGAGTTGGCCTTCCCAGATAAAGCGAAATTGAGAGAGTTCAGAGATCAGATTTTCTGTAACAATTCGAGCTTTTTCTAAAGAGCAGTTCTTCAGCAATAAACCAAACTCATCTCCCCCCAAACGGCTGAGAATATCAGTCTGACGAATATGAGCCTGCAACAAATCCGCGACCTGTTTTAAGAGAGCATCCCCTGCTAGGTGGCCCACGGTATCATTGACAATCTTGAACTGATCTAAGTCAAGAAAACAGAGGGCATGCTGAATTGGATTAGACTGTTTTTCCTCGATGATTTGACCGAGCTGATGCTCAAACTCTCGACGATTCACCAATCCTGTAAGGGAATCATGGGTCGCCTGGTGCGTTAACTGTTGTGATAATGAATGGGCTTCAGTAATATCCCGGCCAATCCCTCGATAACCGCAGAAAACACCTTGGGGGCTAAAGACTGGTTTGCCAATACTTCTCAGAACTCGAGCATTCCCATCCAGATGCTGACATTCTATTTCAATATCGAAGGGTTCTAATGTATCTAGGGTTTGGTTCAAATGATCCCAAGCCGTGGGTTTGAACACAGCATAGAAATCCAAGCAAGATTTCCCGATCCATGCTTCAATGGGGGACCCGGTCAAAGAGCAATGCTGCTCTGATAAGTAGGTAAATCTCAATTCTGCATCTGTTTCCCAAAATAAGTCTGCTCCTATCGCAGCAAACTCATGAAACCGCTGTTGGCTCTCCCGCAGGGCTTCTTCTGTATCTTTGAGAACGGTGATGTCACGGGCAGAAATTGCTGCACCGATAATTTGCTCTTGTTGGTTCCTAAACGGAACATATTCGATATCGAAATATCGTGTTTCATCCAGAGATGGAACCCAATGCTGCCTGCGAACTTTTTCTCCCACAAAACATCGATCTAGATCGGGTTTAATAATTTCTTGAAAGAAATGCTGGCCATGAATATCTGCAACATGTTGACCCGATATATTTGTGGTTGATTTATTAAATTTCTCGGTGTATATGGGGTTAGCCGCTATATAAGAATAATCCTGATCCACCAAAGCCATATAGCTACTAGCAGAGTTAAAAATGGTTTCATATTGGCGAAGGCGCTCTTCCGTGTCTTTTTGTTGGGTGATATCCGTTTGAATCCCAACTAAGAAATGCACTTCACCTTGGGCATTTCTTAGAGGTTTGATCCGCAATAAATTCCAGAACGGTTGACCCGTTTTACAGTAGTTGAGAATTTCTCCTTCAAATGGCTGATAGTTCTTTAGGGCTAGGCGAATCTCATCGACTGTATTGGCATCTGTCTTAGGCCCTTGCAAAAAGCGACAGTTATGGCCGATCACTTCGTCGGGGGTATATCCCGTGAACTCGTAGAAATTAGAACTCGCAAAAATGATGGGGAAACCCGGAACTGTAGCGTCAGAAATGATGATGCCATCATTGGCAGTTTCTGCCGCTAAGGCCCTTAAATACAAGGTTGCCTTTTGCAAATCCTGGTCGGGATGGATGTATTGAAGCCTGAGACAGAGGCTGCTGTCTTCTGGTTTACTACCATGGACAGCGGTGGCGGTGTACAGACAGGGCAACTCCTGTGCCTTAGCATTTTGATGCACGGTTTCAAAATGAAAGACCTCTAGTTCCCCCCGTAAGAGTTTCTGTAACTGGGACTCTAACTCTGTCAACTGTACTAGCTGAGGAATATCTCGATAGTGGGAACCCGCTAATTGATCGAGTGAGCCATTCACAATCTCACAGAATGTGGGGTTAGCTTGCTGAAAATGTCCACTGGCAGAAATGATAGCAATGCCCCAATCACTCATCGGGTTTTCTAATGTCTCTGTATCGAGGACATCAACATTTGGAGATAAATGAGCTGAGTCAGTGGCTGTTCCGTACGAATTCATCCTGGTCTCAATTTAGGGTTGAAGCTGAAATAAGTGGTGAGGGAATTTGGCTATCGGGGGCCAAGGTAGCAAGATTCCTTAGGGGTATTTACTATTTTCGGCATGAAATTTTCTTCTGACCTGAGGAAAATTACTGAAAATACCTTTTTAACCAGGTTTTAGCAATATGAGTAGATTTTTTAGATCCATCTCAGGCAAGTTGCGGTTTCAGAGAGTACCATCAACTCAGCCATTCTGGGGTCTGAGATTCTGTGAAAAATCAACAACCACTTGAAAAAGAGTTAGTGCTGATTGGCGGAGGACATAGTCATGCGATCGCACTCCGTAACTTTGCCATGAATCCTTTACCCGGCGTTCGCATCATCCTAATCAGTGAGCAATCCAATACCCCTTACTCAGGTATGTTGCCAGGGCATGTAGCCGGACATTACACCTACGAAGAGTGCCATATTGATCTACGACACCTAGCCACTGCAGCCCAAGCCCAACTCTATGTCGATCGGGCCATCGATCTCGACTTAGCTCAAAATCGGGTTATCTGCGCGGGACATCCCCCCGTTCGCTTTGATATTTTGTCCATTGATATTGGCAGCACCCCAGAACTACCAGATGTGCCTGGCATTTTGGACTACAGTGTGCCAGTTAAACCCTGGCGATTTTTCCTGCAGCAGTGGCAGCAAGTAATAGAGTGTGTCACCCGACATCCCGATCAGCCGATCAGCATTGGGGTGGTGGGCGGCGGTGCTGGAGGTGTGGAGCTGGTCCTGACGATTCAGCACAAATTGCAGCGGATTCTCCAATCGGCGGGGCAGCCCTTGTCCACTCTAACCCTACATCTGTTTCATCGTGGAGCCCAGGTGATGACCGGCCATAATGCCCGGATTCGCCAGCGCTTTCAGCAGATCCTGAGTCAGCAAGGGATTAATTTACACCTAAAAGAAACGGTATCGCAGGTGCAAAAAGGCAAAGTCTTCTGTGAGTCTGGGTTTCAGGTTGAGTGCGATATCATTTTTTGGGTCACCCGAGCCTCTGCACCTACTTGGCCTCGACAATCTGGTATCGCCACTGACGAACGCGGGTTTATTCAGGTGGGACCCACCCTACAGTCCGTCTCCCATCCTCACATTTTTGCAGCAGGGGATATTGCAGCCATGGTGGCGTCGCCACGCCCTAAAGCTGGGGTATTTGCAGTCCGTCAAGGTAAGCCGTTAGCCGAAAATCTACGCCGGTTATTGCAAGGTGACGCACTCCAAACCTACAAACCCCAATCCAAATTTTTGAGTCTGATTAGCACGGGCGATCGCAAAGCCATTATGTCCTGGGGGGCCTTGCCCCTTGGCAATGAGTCTGCCTGGCTCTGGCGCTGGAAAGATGCTATCGATCGCAAGTTTATGGATCAATTTCGCAAGTTGCCCGCAATGGGGACCAACGTTGACCTATCTCCAGACACGACGCCCATGCCCTGTGCAGGCTGCGGGTCCAAGGTCGGTAGCTCAGTGCTTGAGCAAACTTTATCTCGCTTACGCCAAGACTATCCTCCCCGTCGTCACGATATTTTGGTAGGGCTAGGGGGAGCTGATGATGCCGCTGTGGTCGAGGTTCCTCCCGATCAAGTGATGGTCCATACCCTCGATTACTTTCGCAGCCTGATCAATGACCCATTTATCTTTGGTCAAATTGCTGCGCACCATAGCCTGAGCGATTTGTTTGCCATGGGGGCAACCCCCCAGTCCGCCTTAGCCATGGCAACATTGCCCTATGGCTCCGATCCAGTCCTGACCGAAACCCTCTATCACCTGCTTGCAGGGGCAACAAAAGTCCTGCAACAGGCTGGAGCAGAATTAGTCGGGGGACATACCACTGAAGGAGCAGAACTCGCCTTTGGCCTAGCTTGTAATGGGTTAGCGAAGCGCGATCTCATCCTATCTAAGCAGAGCATTCAACCCGATCAAGTCCTTATTCTAACAAAGCCCCTAGGAACAGGGCTGATCTTCGCAGCAGCCATGCGTCAGCAAGCTCGTGATGTTTGGATTGATGCCGCCGTACAGTCCATGCTGAAATCCAACCAAGCAGCTGCCCAATGTTTTCTAGAACATCAAGCGACCGCCTGCACCGATATCACCGGGTTTGGACTGATCGGCCACCTATCTGAGATGCTGAGACATTCCTCCATCCAAATCCACTTAGACTTTGCTGACCTGCCGGTCATGGCTGGGGTAACCGACATCCTCACCCAAAATATTTATAGCTCCCTCTATCCCCAAAACTTAAAAGCTGGGAAGTGGGTTGCTAATCGATCTCAGGCCCAAACACACGCCCTATGGCCCCTACTATTTGACCCCCAAACGTCTGGCGGCTTGCTAGCTGCAGTCCCCCAAAATCACGCGGAGAAATGTCTAGAGAACTTGAAGACAATAGGATATGAGCAGAGTGTAATTATTGGAAGAGTCGCATCTCTTCAGCCACAAAATTCTAAGGCTCTACATCAGCCGATTGTCATTTATTAGCTAAAGAATTGCGATCAGAGCAAAGATAAACAGAATTAGGCTTTATTCGATTTAGGTATTCTTCAGCAATTTATCCGCAGAGGACGCCCCCAATTGAAGCTTAAGCTTGTCTGCTAGCCCTCCATCCGCCAGAGATTGTAGCCCTGCTTCTTTTTTGGTTTCCTCCAAAGCCAGAAACATCATGACCAATTTTTCTTGAGTTTTTTGGATATTCTCTAACCATTCCTCTTGTTGTGCCGTTAGAGATTTAATCTTGCTTTTGGCATCACCTAAGACTTGTCTTTCAAGACGCTCAGTCAGGACAATGCGTCGCAGTAAAAACAGGATGACCACTATCGCCAAGAGTAAAGATGGGAATAGCCAGTTATGTGCAGTCATAATACCCTTCCTTTTTTACGGGTAATATTTACGCTTATTACTGGCGTACCATTTTATGAAATCCCCTGTCAAAGCGTCACGAGTAGAAAGCTCTTGCAGACATCTAGCTCTAACTCACTCTCAGACGATAATCTACGTTTCTTGGGCGATCTGCCAGGAAAATTGCTCATCCACAATCTGTATTCTCAACTAAGCCACCAAATTCGAGCGTTAGCATCAGAATCTGACTAAGATCTTTCAACAAAAAAGAAGACCCTCTCATTGGAGAAGGTCTGCTTGAAATATTAACCTGGCACCGAGCTATTTTTCCAGGGAGCTACCCCCCAAGTATCTTCGCCGCTACAGCGTTTCACAACCGAGTTCGGGATGGGTCGGAGTGGGTCCACCGTGCAATAAGCACCAGGAAGACTGTTAGGGTCAAAACCCTCAAGACTGCATAGCTAAATTCTGTCATCAACACCAGTTAAATGAGGTCAAGCCCTCGGTCTATTAGTACGGCTCGACTGCACATGTTACCACGCTTCCATCTACCGCCTATTAACGGGTCGTCTTCCCGTGACCTTACTGGCTTACACCATGAGAGCACTCATCTTGAGGTGGGCTTCCCACTTAGATGCTTTCAGCGGTTATCCACTCCGCACTTGGCTACCCTGCGTTTACCGTTGGCACGATAACAGGTACACCAGCGGTGCGTTCCTCCCGGTCCTCTCGTACTAAGGAGGAATCCTCTCAATGCTCTTGCGCCTACACCGGATATGGACCGAACTGTCTCACGACGTTCTGAACCCAGCTCACGTACCGCTTTAATGGGCGAACAGCCCAACCCTTGGGACGTACTACCGCCCCAGGTTGCGATGAGCCGACATCGAGGTGCCAAACCTCCCCGTCGATGTGAACTCTTGGGGGAGATCAGCCTGTTATCCCTAGAGTAACTTTTATCCGTTGAGCGACGGCCATTCCACGCTGTGCCGTCGGATCACTAAGGCCGACTTTCGTCCCTGCTCGACTTGTAGGTCTTGCAGTCAAGCTCCCTTATACCTTTACACTCTGCGGCTGATTTCCGTCCAGCCTGAGGGAACCTTTGCGCGCCTCCGTTACCGTTTAGGAGGCGACCGCCCCAGTCAAACTACCCACCTGAAACTGTTCCTCTCCCGGATAACGGGTAAAGGTTAGAATTCTAGCCTTGATAGAGTGGTATCTCACCAGTGACTCCACAATGCCCACAAGCACTGTCTCAACATCTCCCACCTATCCTGCGCAATCAAAGCCCGAACCCAATTCCAAGCTATAGTAAAGCTTCATAGGGTCTTTCTGTCCGGGTGCAGGTAGTCCGTATCTTCACAGACAATCCTATTTCGCCGAGCCTCTCTCCGAGACAGTATCCAGATCGTTACGCCTTTCGTGCGGGTCGGAACTTACCCGACAAGGAATTTCGCTACCTTAGGACCGTTATAGTTACGGCCGCCGTTCACCGGGGCTTCGGTCGCTAGCTTCGCCGAAGCTAACCAACTTCCTTAACCTTCCGGCACTGGGCAGGCGTCAGCCCCCATACATCGTCTTGCGACTTAGCGGAGACCTGTGTTTTTGGTAAACAGTCGCCTGGATCTATTCACTGCGACCACCTCGCGGTGGCACCCCTTCTCCCGAAGTTACGGGGCAATTTTGCCGAGTTCCTTAGAGAGAGTTACCTCGCGCCCCTTGGTATTCTCTACCTCCCTACCTGTGTCGGTTTCGGGTACAGGTAATCTTGGATTAACGTGTTTAGAGCTTTTCTTGGAAGCTTGACATCAGCCACTTCGGAGACGTATCTCCTCGTACTCGCGCCTCAGCTCAGGACGTTTTCGCCGTCCCTCAACACCTTGAACGCTTCAACCGGTAACCAACTTCCGGCTGGCTTAGCCTACTCCGTCCCTCTGCACAATCCAAAATCAGTACGGGAATATTAACCCGTTGTCCATCGACTACGCTTTTCAGCCTCGCCTTAGGTCCTGACTAACCCTCCGCGGACGAGCCTTCCGGAGGAACCCTTAGGGTTTCGGGGCATTGGATTCTCACCAATGTTTTCGCTACTCAAGCCGACATTCTCACTTCTACTTCGTCCACACCTGCTCACGCTAATGCTTCAACCTAACGTAGAACGCTCCCCTACCACTTGATAAATCAAGTTCACAGCTTCGGCATGTTACTTAGTCCCGTTCATTTCGGCGCAGGAGCGCTTGACCAGTGAGCTATTACGCACTCTTTCAAGGATGGCTGCTTCTAGGCAAACCTCCTGGTTGTCTCTGCACTCCCACCTCCTTTGCCACTTAGTAACAATTTAGGGGCCTTAGCTGGTGATCTGGGCTGTTTCCCTTTCGACGATGAAGCTTATCCCCACCGTCTTACTAGTTGAGTGTACACGGGGTATTCGGAGTTTGATTCGATTTGGTACCGCTCTCGCAGCCCGCACCGATTCAGTGCTCTACCCCCCGCTATAATCTCAACCGCTGCGCCTAAACACATTTCGGGGAGAACCAGCTAGCTCTGGGTTCGATTGGCATTTCACCCCTAACCACAGCTCATCCGCTCCTTTTTCAACAGAAGTCGGTTCGGACCTCCACTTGGTGTTACCCAAGCTTCATCCTGGCCATGGTTAGATCACCCAGGTTCGGGTCTATAAATACTGACTAACGCCCTTATCAGACTCGGTTTCCCTTTGGCTTCGACATTTCCGTCTTAACCTGCCAGTACTTATAAGTCGCCGGCTCATTCTTCAACAGGCACACGGTCAGCCGTTAAATCGGCCTCCCATTGCTTGTAAGCTAACGGTTTCATATTCTATTTCACTCCCCTCCCGGGTTCTTTTCACCTTTCCCTCGCGGTACTGGTTCACTATCGGTCACACAGGAGTATTTAGCCTTACGAAGTGGTCTTCGCAGATTCACACGGGATTTCACGTGCCCCATGCTACTCGGGATACAGCTAGTATCTTTAAGTTTTTGACTACAGGACTTTCACCTTCTCTGGTGCAGTATTCAGCTGCTTCGTCTAACCGCTAGAGTCCATGTCGCTGTCCCACAACCCCAAGAGTAAAACCCTTGGTTTAGGCTGTTCCCGCTTCGCTCGCCGCTACTAAGGGAATCGCGTTTGCTTTCTCTTCCTCCAGTTACTAAGATGTTTCAGTTCACTGGGTTCGCTCGTGCTGACCTATGGATTCAGTCAGCCGTTTTAAGGGTTGCCCCATTCGGAAACCTCCGGATCAATGCTTGTTTCCAGCTCCCCGAAGCGTATCGTCGGTAACCACGTCCTTCATCGCCTCTGTGTGCCTAGGTATCCACCGTTAGCCCTTTGTAGCTTGACCACAAAAAGTTTTCATTGGTGTCTGTAAATGTCAGTCCATTGCACAAGGCAATCAACTGACCTACCTGACAGAATTTATAATGCTATGCAGTTTTCAAGGTTCTGGCTGGACTTGCATCCAGCAGGATGTCATGTCAATAAAAAATTAGACAAAACAGCTTGCAAGAGGCAATGATCCGTATCGAGTTAGAAAAATTAGAAAATTTATTTGGTGGAGGTAAGCGGACTCGAACCGCTGACATCCTGCTTGCAAAGCAGGCGCTCTACCAACTGAGCTATACCCCCAAATAAATAATGAGTGGGCCATCCTGGACTCGAACCAGGGACCTCACCCTTATCAGGGGTGCGCTCTAACCACCTGAGCTAATAGCCCGTGGTGTTTAACTCTAAAACAGATTCAAAAGTGCAAGACTCCTGAATCTGATCCTAGAGTTTTCACCAAACCTAGAATAGTTTGAAAGCTAAGACTCCTCGACCGACCTTGGGATGACTTGTCTAACGCCTATATACGTGAGTTCGGCTGTTACCAAGTAGGTCTCCCTAAAAGGAGGTGATCCAGCCACACCTTCCGGTACGGCTACCTTGTTACGACTTCACCCCAGTCACCAGCCCTACCTTCGGCGTCCCCCTCCACAAGGGTTGGGGTAACGACTTCGGGCGTGGCCAGCTTCCATGGTGTGACGGGCGGTGTGTAC